>JAHHHO010000007.1 GCA_019359315.1 Myxacorys californica WJT36-NPBG1 | reverse complement strand
GCCCACAGTCCACGCAGATATGATTTTGCTTGTCTTTGCGTTTTCCATTCTTCCGAATGTGAGTAGACTGGCATTCCGGGCACTGCAGAGAATCACCTTATTCATCTCTCCATTATGCAACGCCGAATAAAGCTTCTAAGTAGATGAACTTAATTAAACAACTCAATTAAACCTAAGATGCATTGCGCTGCTCTCATTCCAACCCTTTTCCCTGGGAAAGGGTTGGAATGAGGCTCTTCTGTCTAGTCGTGTCTTCCTATTTACTACCTCATCATCTAACTGTTTAGGTTTTTCTAGGCTTGCTTTGCGATCGCTCCAAAATCGGCCAAAACTCGCCCGTGATTTCGGAGAATTCCCAGTAAATTCAAGCGATTTTGTTTAATGTCGGGATCATTGTCCATCACCAGCACGCTATCTTCTCCGTCAAAGAAGGTGCTGACCGTTGGCGCAATCTGGCTTAGAGCCGTGATCAGTTTGGAGTAGTCTGCTTGTCCCTGCATGGTTTGGTTTAACGATTGCAAGGCATCGTAGAACGCTTTTTCAGAATTTTTCTGGAATAGATCAGGACGAATGACAACAGTTGGGTCAAGCTGTTGAGTATCTAAACTTCCCTGAGCCGCGAGACGAGAGGCGCGATTGACAGTCTCATATATTGCAGACAGGCGACCATCGTTGCGAATGGTTTGCAGAAATGAAGCGCGATCGCGCACATCCAACAGGTCACTCAATGCACGCTCTGCATACGTTCGATCGTTCTCACCCAACACCGCATTCACCAAGTCATAGTCGATGTTGCGGTCTTCACGCAGCAATGTTTCAACTCGTTGCAAGAAGAACTCTTTTAGCTGTTTCAGCAAATCTTCAGGCGTGAGTTTGAGTTGGGTAGAACGGGTCACGATCTCGTCCAGCAGTGCATTGAGATTGATGTTGAGATTAGCGGCCCAAGTAATATTGACAATTGCCGTTGCCGCACGCCGCAGAGCAAACGGATCGGACGATCCGGATGGAATCAGCCCCAGTCCAAAGATGCCAATTAGGGTATCTAAGCGATCGGCAAGTCCAACGACTTGTCCGACCAGCGATTGAGGCAATACGTCACCCGCGCCTTTGGGCAGATAATGTTCTGCGATCGCAACGGCAACCGCTTCGGGTTCACCACTCGATCGGGCATACTTTTCACCCATGACGCCCTGCAATTCGGGGAATTCTCCCACCATTTGAGTGACGAGATCGGCTTTACAGAGGAGGGCGGCGCGTTGGATATGCGTCAGCGCGTCGCCTGTGATGTTGAGTTGAGTCGCGATTTGAGCTGCGATCGCGACAATGCGATCCGCTTTCGATCGCATCGATCCGAGATCCGCTTGAAAGGTGACGGTTTCAAGCTTAGGTAAGTAGCTTTCGAGCGGGGCTTTGCGATCGATATCGAAGAAAAACTTGCCATCTGATAACCTGGCTCGAATCACGCGTTCATTTCCAGCCGCAATGATATCTGCTTTTTTGGGATCACCATTAGAGGCAGTAATAAAGTAAGGTAACAACTGATCTGAGTCTTTCTGACACACTGGAAAATACCGTTGATGGCTCTCCATTTCAGTTGTCACCACTTCTGGCGGAATTTCTAAAAACTTGGCGTCAAACTTACCGATTACTGCCGATGGATATTCGACCAAATTAGTGACTTCTTGGAGTAAGTCGCGATTAATGATCGCAACGCCGCCCACCTGATTTGCAGCATCGCGCACTTGCTGCTCAATCGTCGCTTTTCGGTGTTCGGGATCAACATCAACATAGGCAGCACTCAACGTATTGATGTAAGCATCTGCATTCGGAATAGAAACCGGATCAGGATGAAGTACACGATGTCCCCACGAAATGCGATTAGCGCGATAGGAAATAGAATGGCTAACGAGATCAATCGGCAAAACATCCTGATCTAATAACGCGACCAACCATCGAATGGGGCGAGAGAACTTTAGGTCTCCATCGGACCACCGCATGAAGCGTTTGCCATCCAATCCTGTGATCCACTGGGGAATTTGTTCGGTGAGCAGGTCTGCGATCGCCCGTCCTTTAATCCGTTTTTGCACAAACACAAACTCGCCCTTGTCCGTCGGACGAATTTCTAATGCATTGATCGCAACGCCTTGCTTCTGAGCAAATCCTTCTGCCGCTTTGGTGGGTTGCCCATCTTTGAACGCCGCTTTTGCCGGAGGTCCCTTCACCTCTTCGTCTTGGTCAGGCTGTTGACTCGGTAAACCTTTGATCACCACGGCTAGGCGGCGCGGCGTTCCGTAATACTCGATTTTCTCCGGAGTGAGACTGAGTTCCGCTAGAAGTTTTGGAAGGCGCGATCGCCACTGATTTAGCGCTTCGTCCACAAAACTTGCAGGTAATTCTTCTGTCCCAACTTCGAGTAAAAATGACGGCATGATTCTTCAGCTTCTAAAGGCAAAATGATTTGCAGATCGGTCAATCTCACTAGTTTACCGCGTAGGATGAAGGGTATAGACAAGTCTTGTTTTTGGGAGCAGTGGCTATGGTGTTAGACCTGCGATCGACTCAATCCGACATCATTTATCCAGACAGCGACGGGCAACCGATAGCAGACAACACGAAGCAGTTTGAGTACATTGTCTACATCAAAAAAGGGCTCGACTGGATTTTTGCTGACCATTCAGACGTGTTTGTGGCGGGCGATCTGCTGTGGTATCCAGTTGAGGGAAACAACAAGCTCCGGCAAGCCCCAGATGCAATGGTCGTGTTTGGCAGACCGAAGGGCGATCGAGGCAGCTATCAGCAGTGGAGAGAAAGTGGCATTCCGCCTCAAGTTGTGTTTGAGATTATCTCACCTGGAAATACAGTTCCTGAGATGAACCGCAAACATGGATTCTATGAGCGTTATGGCGTCGAGGAATATTACTCATACGATCCCGATCGCCTCAATTTAGCAGGCTATTTGCGAGTTGAAGATTCGCTAGAAGAAATTGACGATATGGCTCAATGGATTAGTCCTCGCTTGCGGATTCGATTTGAGTTAAACGAGGCCGGAAACCTCATCCTCTATCGACCCGACGACCAGCCGTTTGAAACCTATGAAGAAGTTGCTACCCGCGCAGAACAGGAACGCCAACGCGCAGAACAGGAACGCCAACGTGCAGAACAAGAGCGTCAACGTGCAGAAGACGCCGAAGCAAGAGTAGAAGATGCCGAAGCAAGAGCGATCCTTCTAGCGGAGAGACTTCGAGCCGCAGGCATCAATCCTGATGTTCTGGAGTAGTAACTGTCTCTCTACTAATGAGCCATTAAGCGATTTGATCAGAAGTATTTGATCAGAACTAGAGAGAGATCATCGCTATAATCACTATTCATTCCCCATGCAGCTTGGCAATGACAACTTCTCCCCGTGGAACCCTAAAGTCTGGCATTAATCGGTTTGTAGACGCGATCGCAAGTGAAACAACGGTTTACGTCATCAAGCGATTATTACAAGCGCTGTTAACTTTATTTCTTGCCTCGGCACTGAGCTTCTTCATCATTCAGCTTGCGCCCGGAGATTATCTCGATACGTTGCGAGAAAATCCTAAAATTTCCCCCGAACGCATCGATCAACTGAGACGTCAGTTTTTATTAGACAAATCCTGGATTGAGCAATATTTTCGTTGGGTGTGGAACATCATCTCCAGAGGAGATTTTGGCACGAGCTTTGTCTACAACCGCTCTGTCGTGTCGCTGCTGTGGGAACGAGTTCCAGCGACGCTGCTGATCGCGATTACGTCGCTGGTGTTGACATGGGCGATCGCCATTCCAATGGGCATCCTTGCCGCGATCCACCAACAGCGCTGGATCGATCGGGTTCTTCAACTCATTAGCTACACCGGACAGGGATTTCCAAGCTTTATCACGGCGCTGCTGCTGCTGATTTTGGCGCAGAACACGTCGCCTTTGTTTCCGGTTGGAGATATGACGAGTGTTGATTTTGCAGATTTAAACTGGTTTGGCAAGTTTCTGGATGTGAGTTGGCACGTAATTTTGCCCACGATCGCGCTGAGTGTGACAAGTTTTGCTGGATTGCAGCGCATTATGCGGGGCCAACTGCTCGATGTGTTGCGGCAAGATTACATTCAGACGGCACGAGCAAAGGGTTTACCTGAAAATCGAGTTATCTATGTTCATGCGTTAAGAAATGCCATTAATCCACTCATCACACTGCTGGGATTTGAGTTTGCAAGTTTGTTGAGCGGTGCGTTTATTACAGAGTTTTTCTTCAATTGGCCTGGTCTTGGACGGCTGATTTTGCAAGCGGTGCAAGCCCAAGATTTGTACCTGATTATGGCAAGTCTGATGATGGGAGCGGTCATGCTAATTGTGGGCAACCTGATTGCTGATTTGCTATTAAAAGCAGTTGATCCTCGAATCAAATTGGCAGATATGAATTGATGGCAATGCAGAACTTTAAAGTTTGAATCGCTTATGTTCTCTCAGTCGTATTACCTGATTCGCTCTCGCATAGACGGGAGTTATTTAGCGGCTTATCCCAATCAAGCAGAGGATGAAAAGTCGCGATCGCCTTCAGACGGATATGTTTTGGTATTTTCAGAACATTCTGATGTGCTAATGTATCTCAACAAATTTGGGGCAGATGTGCGCGATCGCTTCACAACCGAAACCCTACCCAGCTCGCAACTTGCGAGTGTTCTAAAGCGCTGGGGTTACAAAGGCGTTGGCATGGTTAAAGATCCATTACTGCCAAGCATCGATTTTTTGTCGAAAGCATAATTAATTTTCCTTCTCATCCTCCATAAGAAGGGCAAGCAAACCCGGCAAGTTCATCCTCGTTGCAGATGTGACAGAACCTTGAAGTTTGAGTAGATGGACATGAATTAAATTCAGCTCTTATGGGTTCTTGAAGGTTAAGAGCCTAGAGAGAAATCTATTGCCTTTTTGGAGGATATTGTATGAAGTCTATGTTAACAAAAGTACGTGCCTTACTAACCGTTTGCGTATGTGCATTATTGGTGTTCTTAACTGTTATTCCATCTGCGATCGCAACTCCCATGAAGGGTGAGGCGACTGAGCCTGCGAAGACCTATGAAAAGACTGCGGTAGACGCGATCAACGATGGTGGCCCCAAGTCTTTAGAGAGAATTCAGGAAAGACAAGCAGGTGGACTGAACGAAATTCAGGGTACCGCTGGAATCGAAGACCAGAAGCGTCCCAGCAATTCTGGAAGCGATACGATTGAGAGCAAGCTCAAGAGAGGGCTAGAAAAAGCTGAGGGTAAAGGCAAGGACGCTGCAGACCTTGCGAAAGATGTAGCTCGTTAAACTGCTGTTTTGAATTGTTAAATCGGGGGCAATCCTGTCTCCGATTTTTTGATGTCAAGTTTTTTAGTGTCAAGAACAAGAGCAGAAGGCGCTCACAACCTTTTTCGGTAGATCAATATACGATGCTAAGTGAACGATCGCAGGTCTTGCCATGTCTGATTTGCCACCCCTGACAACCGATACCATCTGGGCAATTCTCAACGACACCCTTGATGATGACACGACCAATCGTCTCGTCTGGCATTGTTTGGGCTACCGCTACGACGAAACGTGGAAGACAACAAATGTAACTCCTGAGTGGCGAGACGTCTATCCTGAACCGCCTAATTTTATTGAAAGTCGTCCGGCAGCCGTGAAGCTGACGAGATCGCTGCCTCCCGAAAACAAACAGCTTCTTAAAGAAAAACTCGGCTTTGCGGGCTATAAAGTCGGTGAACTGATTCCTCGCAAAACTAGACGGGCAACGATGGCAAATTGGCTGCTAAGCTACATGCAGCAAAATGGAATTAGCATTTAAATAGTATTCAAGAGGTTGGCAAAATGGGAATCGAGCGTCGCATGTCTCGCGCCATGTTTTTAGCGGAAGAAGTCGTGCAACTGCGGCAATTATGCTTTACACCGGGCAGAGTCTACCAACCCGGACACTACATTTCAGGAGAACTGCCGGATGTGGCGTTTGAAATGGGTTTAGTCGATAAACTACCTCCCGTTCGCGGTAAGAGTGCTGAAATTCGCAATGTTGAACCGGATGAGAAGGCATGACCACGAATCCCTACAGTTGGATTGAGCAATCGCTAGACACAATCCATCGAGCGGGTTGGTATCGATCAACAAACACCATCTCCGGTCGTCCGGGTGCAACCATCAAGATTGACGGACGACCTTATCTCAATTTTGCAAGCAATGATTATCTGGGCTTAGCAGGAGACGATCGCTTAATTGCCGCTGCGATCGCCGCTACTCAAGAACATGGCACAGGTTCAACCGGATCACGCCTGATTACTGGACACCGAGAACTCCATCGAGCTTTAGAACGCACGATCGCAACGCTTAAACAAACTGAAGATGCGCTTGTCTTTAGTTCTGGGTATTTGGCAAATGTAGGCGCGATCGCATCGCTGGTTGGCAAGCGGGATTTAGTTCTTGCAGATCAATACAATCATTCCAGTTTGAGGACTGGTGCGAGCATCAGCGGCGCAACGATCCTGGATTATGCTCATTGCAACATTGAGGATTTAAGCAACAACCTAGCTCAACAGCGAGACGGGTTTCAGCGTTGTCTTATTCTCACGGACAGCGTGTTTAGCATGGATGGCGATTTGTGCCCATTGCCGGAGATCCTAAACCTAGCCGATCAGTTTGAGTGCATGGTATTGATCGATGAAGCTCATGCAACCGGCGTAATGGGTGAAACGGGAGCCGGATGTGTCGAACACTTTGGCTGCACTGGACGTAGGATTGTTCAAATGGGAACGCTCAGCAAAGCACTAGGCAGTTTAGGTGGCTACATTGCAGGCTCAGCAACGCTAATCGATTTCCTTCGCAATCGTGCCCCGAGTTGGATTTACACGACTGGACTTTCTCCGGCAGATACCGCCGCTGCCTTAGAAGCCATTCGCATTGTGCAACAAGAACCACACCGTAGACAGCACCTCTGGAATTTGGTCACCTCGCTTAAAACTGTCCTCCAACAGACTGGATTGAAGGTACTACCGTCCGAATCGCCTATTTTGTGCGTGCAGTTTCCCAACGTCAAGAGCGCTTTAGAGACGAGCCAAGCACTAAAAGAACAAGGAATTTTTGCTCCTGCAATTCGTCCGCCGACTGTACCGACCAGCCGAATTCGCTTCACCGTCATGGCAACTCATGAACCTGAGCAAATTCATCGTTTAGCCACTGCATTCGGCTTATTGTGTGTTTAGGTGTGTCGCTATTCGAGAAGTATGGTTGCGATTAAGTTAACGGAACGACGAGCGCTACGGCGATTTTGGCAGTCGATTTCTGGCAGAATCGGACTGGTCTTGACGATCGCACTGTTGATTTTGGCGATCGCTGCTCCCCTGCTTCACCCTTATGATCCGACCACCGATCGAGATTACCTCGCAAGGCTGGTTCCGCCCAGTGCCAATCACCTGTTTGGAACCGATGGCTTAGGACGAGATTTATTCACCCTCGTTTGGTACGGCATTCAGACTTCACTACTCATTAGTTTGGTTGCTGTTGGATTCGGAGCCTCAATTGGGCTTGTGTTGGGTTTAATAGCGGGTTATTTTCGGGGCTGGTCAGAGGCAATCATTGGTTGGATGACGGACATTGTGCTGGCGTTTCCGTCGATTTTGCTTGCGATCGCAATTGTGACCGTCACCAGTCCCAGCCTGCAAAGCGTGATGATCGCCGTTGCCGTTGTGCAAGTTCCGATCTACGTCCGGCTCACCCGTAGCGTGGTTCTGTCTCTGCGCGAACAGGAATTTGTCGAAGCCGCCAGAGCGCTTGGCGCAACACCTTTACACATCTTGTGGCGACACATTCTGCCCGCTAGCTTGACGCCGCTCGTAGTGCAAGCCACGCTCTCCCTCGGAACCGCTACCTTAGAAGCAGCAGGACTCGGGTTTTTAGGACTCGGCGCACAGCCTCCTACACCCGAACTCGGAACTCTGTTAGCCGATGCATTTCGAGGCGGCTATTCGCTTTCTTCGCCTTGGACGACTCTGTTTCCTGGACTTGTTATCACCTTGATTGTGTTGGCATTCAATCTATTAGGCGACGGATTGCGAGATGCCTTCGACCCCCGATCTGCTTCGCAGAACTCCGCAGGATCGCGCTAACCAGGTAGGGTATTAAAAGAACTTTAGTCTCGAAGCAGTTCATCGTTCACGAACACCAACCTACGAATTATGGACGCGGAGCTTTCTCCATTACTTGAATCTCTCAAAAACCCTGATGAAGCAGTGCGGGCGGATGCAACCCAAGCGCTTTGGCAAATGTGGTTTGGTCAGAAAGGAGCAGCAGGTCTGCAAACCTTACAGCGATCGCAAATCTTGCTAGAAGCAGGAGAAGCGGCTCAAGCGGAAGCGCTGCTCTCAGAAGTCATTGAGCAAATGCCCGATTTTGCCGAAGCCTGGAATCGGCGAGCCGTACTGTATTTTGTGCAAGGAGACTATCGAAAAGCGATCTCAGACTGTCGCCAAGCGATCGCGCTTGTCCCCGTCCATTTTGGGGCGCTGCACGGGTTAGGACTATCTCTCGCCTCAATTGGCGAATATCGAGAAGCAATTCAAGCCTTTCGTCGAGCGCTTGAAATTCAGCCGTACGCGATCGAGAATCAAAAATTGATTTTTGAATGTACCGCCAAACTCTCGTAAAGAATTTTGCTCATCAACTTGCTTTTTATCTTTAACTTTCTGTAAAGGGACGATTAAATATGCAGTTCTTCGACTTTCTACTGGGACGGACTTCCGATCAGCTCAACTCAAACGTTGAAATTTACACGTGGCAAACCTGCCCTTACTGTATCCGCGCCAAACTGCTGTTGCGCTGGAAAGGCGTGAAATTCACTGACTACAAAATTGATGGCGACGGAGCCGCCAGAGTGAGAATGGCAAACCGTGCTAACGGACGCCGCACCGTTCCCCAAATTTTTATCAACGATCAGCACATTGGCGGCTGTGATGAATTG
Source organism: Myxacorys californica WJT36-NPBG1 (assembly GCA_019359315.1). Classification (GTDB taxonomy): domain Bacteria; phylum Cyanobacteriota; class Cyanobacteriia; order Leptolyngbyales; family Leptolyngbyaceae; genus Myxacorys; species Myxacorys californica. Next base: position 134,873 of record JAHHHO010000007.1, on the reverse strand, counting down.
TATGCTCTCGATCGCGAAGGAAAGCTGGATTTGATGTTGAGCGAGGAAGGGAAAATAGGGATGAGGGAGAAAGAATAAAGATGAGGAAGCATGGGAATGAGGTTGCCATTTGTGAATGCTTGAACGTCAGATTAGGCGGACTTCTGAGAAACTCATCCCTCATCCTTCAGTTTTCATCCCTTTAAAAGTTCATCCCTCACCCCTCATCCCTCATCCCTGTTTGTGACACAATAAAGTAACGTAGCTCACCCAAGTACATCGTGAACACAGTCCGCACCGTTTCAGATACCAAGCGAGCGTTTTACAACCTCCACACCCGCCCGGTTAACTCGATCTACCGTCGGGTTGTCGAAGAATTGATGGTGGAGATGCATTTACTCGCCGTCAATGTGGACTTTCGCTACAACCCAATCTATGCCTTGGGCGTTGTCACGTCTTTCGATCGCTTTATGCAGGGCTATCGTCCTGAGCAGGACAAAGAATCGATCTTCAACGCTCTATGTCGATCGACTGAGGACGATCCTGATAGATACCGCCAAGATGCTCAACACCTTTTGTCCCTAGCGTCTCGTTTTTCTTGGGACACCGTTCTCATGCCAGAGAAGTCCGAAGGGATTTCAGATCTCGCGTCGTTGCGCGAATCGCTACAGAGCATTGCGGGTGATGCCAAGTTCAAATACAGTCGCTTGTTTGCGATCGGCTTATTCACCCTGCTAGAGACCGCAGATGCGGATCTTGTAAAAGACGAAGTGCAGCGGACACAGGCATTAAATCAAATCTCTCAAGCACTGAACTTGCCAGAAGACAAAATCCAGAAAGACCTAGACCTCTATCGCAGCAACCTCGAAAAGATGGTGCAGGTGCAGGCGATGATGGCTGATGTGCTGATCGTTGATCGCAAGAAACGCGAAGAACGCGCTCAAGCAAAAGCTGATGCCGCGAATTCTGAAGCGCCCAAGGATGAGGCTGCTTCCGGGTCATAGCATCGCTTAAGGTTTGAATCAGAAATGGGGACGGCGATATGCTGTCCCCATTTTGTTGCGCAGAATAATTTTTTCATTTTATAAAGTTTTCCTGATCAGAAAACCTTGCCTCGGAATCGGTTAGTCAGGCAGTGAAGCTACTGAGTGTCCTGATTTCGATTCGTCAAAGCTCCGAAGGATTGCCTAGTCCTATTCGTCACCGCCGCAAGAGGTGGAGGTAAGCCATGTCTGATCAATCGCTCAAGTTACAACAAGATTTTTATCGCTACGATCCAACCGCTTTAAATCCGGACGCTGGCCCCTCTCGCATCTTTCCGCATCGAGGAACAGAGGGTATGTTGCGCTATCTGATTGACGAACTTGGAGAGAATTGGGTTGCTAAAGCTCAGCTTCCGTCTCCTGTTCTAGAGGTGCTAGAAGGGTTTGAAAAATTTGGTAAAACGGCAGAAGAAACGTGGCTGAAGCTAACCACTTTATTGGTTGATCTAGAAGTATTTCAGTCTGATTTATTCAACTTTAATTTGCCACCTGACGAACAATTTAGTTCCGAATTTGTTCGGATGCGAAAGGCAATGGGTGAAGCTCTGTTAGCTGCTAAAAAAGCAGCGAAAACAACGGATACACTTGAAGCTCAACGCGACCAGTTTTATGGGGCGCTAGAGCAGCACGGTCGCAAACGTCCAGCAATGAAAGCGATCCATAAACGGGATGAAGGACTCAGCGATCGCGAGTTTGCTCGGCAGCGTCTCGCGGGGCCAAACCCCATTCAAATCCAGCGTGTGCAAGAGCGATCGCAGCTTGAAGGACTGAATCAAGCCTATCCCTTAATGAATGGTGAAACGATTTTGCTCTCGGATGCCACCGAGCAAAATCGTTTGTTTGCGATCGAGTATCCGCTTCTAAACCTCGCTTCAGATAAGTTGCAAATCGGGCGCTATGTCGGCAGTCCCAAAGCATTCTTCTATAAAAACAATCAAGAATTAGAGCCGCTATTGATTCAAATTGAACCAGGCGGCAAGGTTTACACGCCAAAGGATGCAGATGATTGGATGCGGGCGAAGCTCTATGTACAAGTTGCGGATGTAACGCAGCATGAATTAGTGACGCATTTAGGGTTTACCCATTTGGCAATGGAAGCCTTTGCGATCGCCACCCCGCGCCGCTTGCCGTCTCAGCATCCACTGCATCAATTACTGCGTCCTCACTTCAAATTCTTACTGGCTATCAATACCCGTGGCAACGCTATCTTGCTTGGAGAAGGAGCCGCGATCGATACCTTAATGGCTCCCACCAGAGCAGTTTCACTGTCCATTATTAACCGTTCATATCGGGCCACATCGTTTTCTAGCCATGCCTTGCCGACTGACATTCACAAGCGAGGCGTTGAACCCGAATTTTTAGCAGATTACCCCTATCGGGATGATGCTCAACTTGTGTGGGACGCCATTCATCGATATGTTGCTAACTACATAGAGCAGTATTATCAAACCGATGTAGAAGTTCAACACGATGCGTTTCTACAAGCGTGGGCGGCAGAATTGGGTTTACCGTTGAATCTGCGATCGCCGCAAGAATTTGCTCAAGCGCCCGACTGGGTTCCGAGCGCGATCGCACAAGAAGCTGGACTCGCGATCGATTTACCGTCTTACTCACGTGTGCCTGACTTTCCAACTGCCAAACATCCAGGACAGTTTACAACCGTGCAGCAAGTGATTGAGGTTGCCACGCAAATTATCTTTACCTGTAGCGCTCAACATGCGGCGGTCAATTTTAGCCAATTTGATTACTTTGGCTTTGTGCCAAATTCGCCCCTTGCGGCCTATACTCGTCCCGATGTTCCCGCCGTGTTGGAAGAGATCTTGCCAAATGCAGAAAAAGATTTAGGACAGATGGAACTTGCGTTTGCCCTGAGTGGCATTCGTTGGAGCCAGTTGGGAAGTTCTCAGATGGTCCAGTTTAATAAAGGATGCGATCGCCAAGTTCTACAAAAGTTTCAGATCGAATTGGAGCAGATTGGAGCAACGATCAATCATCGCAACGCCCATCGAAAACTAGACGCAGGAATAGATTATCCCTACTTGCACCCGGCGCTGATTCCCAACAGCATCAACATTTAGTGTCGCTCAATACATTCAAATCGAGAATTCCTCGATTACAAATTTAAGAGCGATCCTACTGTTTACCCGCTCATGACTCCAGAAATTACCGAGAAGCTTTTAGCCGCCAAAAAGGAAAAAGGCTTAACGTTCGCTGCGCTTGAAGACCTCTTAGGACGAGATGAAGTTTGGCTTGCGGCTCTGTTTTACCGTCAAGCCAGCGCTTCTGAAGAAGAAGCGACAAAACTTTTAGCCGCTTTAGGATTAAGCTCCGATCTTGCGCCAGAACTTACCAGTTTTCCAGTCAAAGGATTGGGCCCTGTTGTGCCGACCGATCCGTTAGTGTATCGGTTCTACGAGATCATGCAAACTTATGGAATGCCGATCAAAGAAGTGATTCAGGAGAAGTTTGGCGATGGAATTATGAGCGCGATCGACTTTACGCTCGATATTGAGAAAGAAGCCGATCCAAAGGGCGATCGCGTCAAAGTGATTATGAATGGAAAATTCTTGCCCTATAAAAAATGGTGAGGCGATCGGAAACTTGCGTATCAGTGCTTCAGTCACTACTACCGTCTCTTAGATTTTATCTAGAACGACTCTCGTTCTCGTAAAGGCTAGAGTAGGATAAATTGGCTGTACCACGATTGACGAGTACCAATGCACGCTCCCCATTCCACCGACTGTTCTTGTTTGATCCATGACCCCAAAACCAAGCAACGGCAACTCTTAATCGCATTAGCATTCGTGAGCAGTTTCGCTGGAGTGGAACTGTGCGTTGGGTTATCGAGCCACAGCCTAGCGCTATTAGCAGAGTCCGGACATATGGTGTCTGACTCTTTTGCGCTGCTGTTGGCGTTTCTGGCTACTCGAATGTCTCAGTCGTCGCTGCAATGGGGCTGGATTGGCGTCAATACCATTGCGGTGAAACCCAACCGTTCGCTCGAAACATGGGCCGCGTTGCTCAATAGCTGTGGTTTAGTGGTGGTCACGGTCTGGATTGCTTGGGAAGCGATCGCGCGATTTGCGATGCCTGCTCCCGATATTGCTAGTCAACCGATGCTAATCACCGCGATCGTCGGTCTGATCATCAATGGAATCAATATTGCTGTTTTGCACCAAGGCAGCGATATTGATTTAAATTTGCGAGCCGCTTTTCTGCATGTCGTTGCCGATGCATTGGGTGCAGTTGGCGTCATTTTCGCGGCGATCGCGGTTGCCGCGTTTCATTGGGTGTGGGCAGATAGCGTCATTAGCCTTGCGATCGCGGCATTGATTCTCGGTTCTGCGGTTCCACTAATTGGGCAAAGTCTCAAGCAACTGCGAGGATAGCGCTTCCTTAATTCAGAAAGCGTCATCAAGTTTGCAAGTCTTATCATTGAGAAAGGCCCTCTATTGTGCTACCCATGAAAGACCGCATCAAAGATCTCGCCCGCGCGCTTGCTCCCCGTCTGATTGAAATCCGCCGTCATCTCCACAGCCATCCTGAGCTAAGCGGACAGGAACATCAAACGGCGGCGTATGTAACAGGCGTACTGTCTTCTTGTGGATTGCGAGTCAAAGAAGCGATCGGCAAACTGGGCGTCGTTGGCGAATTAGACGGGCAAGGTCGAGATCCCCGACTGCTCGCCATTCGCACGGATATGGATGCGTTGCCAATTCAGGAACGAACTCCAATAGAGTTTGTCTCGCGGCAACCGGGAGTGATGCACGCCTGTGGTCATGATGTTCATACAACCGTTGGACTGGGTACGGCGATGGTAATGTCTCAATTAGGAGAAGCTCTACCTGGAACCATTCGCTTTCTCTTTCAGCCCGCCGAAGAAATTGCTCAAGGGGCAGAATGGATGGTGGAAGATGGCGTCATGAACGATGTAAACGCGATTTTAAGTTTGCATGTTTTCCCCTCAATTCCGGCAGGCAAAATTGGCATTCGCTACGGAGCGATGACCGCCGCCGCCGATGATCTAGAACTGACGATCGTAGGAGAGTCTGGACACGGAGCGCGTCCTCATGAAGCGATCGATGCGATTTGGATTGCCTCCCAAACGATTACGGCCCTCCAGCAAGCGATCAGCCGCACTCAAAATCCTCTACGTCCGGTGGTGCTGACGATTGGCAAAATTAATGGCGGACGTGCGCCGAATGTGATTGCCGACCAAGTGACGATGCAGGGAACGGTGCGATCGCTCCATCCTGAAACCAGCGAAGCGTTGCCGAGTTGGATCGAAAATATTGTGTCGAGCGTTTGCCAAACTTACGGCGCAACCTATCAATTAAACTACCGTCGCGGGACGCCTTCGGTTCAGAACGACCTGAGGCTGACAGGCCTAGTAGAATCGTCGGCTAAAGAGATGTTAGGAGCCGAGAGCGTTCAGATTATTCAAGAACCTTCTCTCGGCGCAGAAGATTTTTCGTGCTATCTCAAACATGCCCCAGGCAGTATGTTCCGTTTAGGCGTAGGCTTTAAGGAGAAGCGAAATTACCCGCTTCACCATCCTCTGTTTGAGGTCAACGAGTCTGCGATCGTCACTGGCGTAGTGACAATGGCATGCGCCGCGTACAATTATTGGCGACATTAATAAATATGTGGCAATAAATATGTGGCGACACTAATTATGATCACGCTTGAGTGTAACGGAGTCCGGTTTCAGAACGTGCAAGCAATCGTGTGGGATAAAGATGGAACGCTTGCGGACTCGCTTGGCTTTTTACGGGATTTGGGGCAAAAACGCGCCCAAGCGGTCGAAGCAGAAGTTCCCGGATTAGCAGAAGCAATCTTGCGCTCATTCGGATTTACGGCGGAGTCTCTTAACCCTGCTGGCCTACTAGCGGTTGGAACCCGATTAGAAAATGAAATTGGCGTCGCAACGGTAATCGCTCAAACAGGGCGCGATTGGATCGCATCTCTGACGCTTGCGCGCTCCGCCTTTGAGCAAGTAGACCAGGGTTTAGCGCGTAAAGCAGACCTGACGCCGCCATTTGATGGAATTGTGGATCTCTTGCGATCGCTCCATAATCAGCCTGTGAAGCTTGCTATTCTATCGAGCGATAGTCAAACCAATGTAGAAGATTTTGTCGATCGACACGAACTGAGGCCATACTTTCAGCAACTGGTAGGAGCGCGAGTTGGAATTAGTAAGCCTGCTCCCCAACTGCTGCAACTGGTTTGCACTTCGTTAAACGTTGATCTCCGACATACCCTCGTGATTGGAGACGCAATCGGAGACATCCAGCTTGCCACCAACAGCGGAGCGCTTGGGAGTATTGGCGTCACGTGGGGAGGGGTGACTCCAGCACAACTTGATGGGGCAACTGCGATCGCGCATCAGGTCAACCAAATTCGGCTGCTTCAAGGCTAAGAAGCAACAAGAGACGGCAAGTGAGTTTTTACCGTGTTGAGGAGTTGATCAAAGTCGATGGGTTTCCGAAGCAAACTATTTGCGCCCACTTCCCAGTAAGGCAAATGAGAATACTCATCGTGAGCCGTCAGCAGGACAATGGGCAGCTCCGCGATCGCTTTCTGACGAACTTGACGAGTCACGTCATAGCCAGTTAATCCGGGCATCATGATGTCAAGCAAGACGAGATCTGGGGGAGAATATTGGATCTTGTGTAGCGCCATCGTGCCATCAAGAGCAGTATCAACGCTGTAGCCTTCATCTTCCAAAATTGTTTGTAGTAAAAACAGGTTGTCTACTAAGTCATCAACAACCAGAATGCGATAATTGTTAGACATTACTATTGAGCGTTATGTAAACACCACGTTTAGCGAGACAAGGAAGTTACCTCGGCTACATCCTAGTTTCATTTCAAACATGGGATCTCTAACTCATGACAGATTTCGGAGAAGGGTGAAAACATCTTAAAGGTTTCTTTATTATGTTGAAGCATTATGTTGAAGCCTAGTGAGTAACCTTTTTTCGAGCCGCTCCCTTATAGAAATAGCCAGCAATTGCAGGCAAATCTTTTGCCCAAACTTGAGTGACTGTCGCTTCTGCAAAATGTCTTTCGACCAATTGCTGAATGTCGCGATCGAGGTGACAGCCATCGGCAATGAGTTTCTGAACAGGCGTGAGGCGATGTTGCCACGTTTGAATAGCGGGGTCAGAACTTAAGCCATGTTCGATAAAAAAGAAAGTTCCGCTTGGTTTCAGCACTCGACCCATCTCTTGCAGGGCCTGATCGACGTTAGCAATGCTGCAGAGCGTCCAAGTACTGACAACACTATCAAAGGAATCATCGGGCATCGGCAAGGACTCACCATTGAGAACTTTTTGATGCACGGTGATGCTAGAAGCTTGAATTCGCCGTTGTGCGATCGTACTCATACCCGGATTGACATCCACCGTTGTAATCGCGCGAACGGATTCAGGATAGTACGGCAAATTCAAGCCCGTTCCAAAGCCAATTTCTAGAACGTCTCCGCTGACACTCGCCAATACTTCTCGGCGATACTGCGAAAACGGATCGCCTGACATGGCCAAGTCAATCAAGCGTGGAAATAGCCATCGCGAATAGGGGTTGATCATTCCGTTATCTCACGCTAGATTGCTGAGATTTTGGGTCAAACTCCAGAGCTTTTTGATTGACCCACAGCGTTTTTTCACCCTTAGAAATGCGGCACAAATAAAACGCTTGATCATGCACAACTTGTTCAATATTAATAACCGTCCAACCTGGCTGACCCAAGTAACAAACCTTATCACCTACTCTAGGATTTCGAGCTCGCATAGAATTTGCACTAGAGGTGAGCTGCGTGTCTCCCCATTGCCAAAGCGCGATCGCAAACTGCTGAAATCGGGGGGTGACAGCATCGGCTATCACAGCAAACACTAGCGTCTCAACGATCATCACAGGTAACGCTGCTGCATAGGCTGAAAACTGATCTTGTACACTTAGGTTAATCGTGCGATCGATGACAAAGTTATGAATTAAGAAATAGCTGTAACTATGGAGCCCCAACCAGGTCATCAAGGGGGCAAGCCGCAAGCGATCGCTCAGAAACCGAAAGACCACCATACAACAGAGCGTCAATCCAACCGCTAACAAGAAATCTACAAAAATCCAACCAAAGCGATAAAACTGGCAGACAAAGCCAAGCGCGTAGATACTGACGCCTGTAATTAGTGCTTTGGCAGGCTTCCAAAAAATTGCGCCTTTACCGTGCAGATAAGCTTGAGCCGCAATCATTCCTACTACAAACGTACTTAACTTGGCGATAAACGGCACAAACGGCTGCCAACCTGAAGGTGTGTCTACGATCGCATAGGTTGGATGTCCTTGAAAGACAAAAACAGCCAACGCTCGATAGAGAAAGGTTACAACGGTACTGACAATAAATAAATTACGAGCGCCCCAACGCTGAAATAGATGCCATAAGACTGGAAAGATAAGGGCAAAGCTAAGAATAAGTGGAACAAACCACCACGGGCCGCTTGTCGGTAGTAGTAAATCACCTCCATAATCAAATAGCAATGGAAACGTCAGACTTGCAAACCCGTGCCAGGCATCGGGAATATAGCTATTTGTTAGCTTTCCAACAACCCATAGCACGGGGTAGGAGAGCCAAGCGATCGTCCAGAACGGCATTAAAATTCTGAGAACTCGCCGCCTCAAAAAACTTCCTACTTCTAGCGGCTTACCCTTGAGCGATAGTACTAAGCTGAAACCACTGACTAACACAAAGACATCAACAAACTGAAACCCAAACCAGACTGGCAAGCTACCCAAATGAGATAGCCAGGTTTCACCCAATTCACTCGATGCCGCAACCATCTTCTCAAGATTGCTGATTAAGCCAGTAGGCTGTGGCGTGTAACTATATTTCGTAAAGAGCAATTGAGCGTGATAGAGCAATATCACAACAGCGGCAAAAATCCGAATTCCTTCTAGCCAAGCTAGACGCTGTGTTTTTCGGGAGCTTTGCGAAGCAAGCCGTAAATTCTGAGAATGGGTCATTCGCAATACTCCTCAACGCTAAACAACAAACTTAAACCACCTAACTTAAGTTGCAACAAAATAGTTCTGATAAAGCCAGACCCAATATGACAGGTTCTCTAACATATTGGCTGAAAATCTACCAATTTATAGATTGCTCTGCTTCTCGAAATTTTAATAGCTAATAAAATTAAGCAATTTAAGAAAAATATTTTATCTAAGCTCATATTCGACATCAGTCTTTAACTACAACATTTCAACTGCAACTGCTGTAGAACGAAGTCTCAAGAGAATCATTCGGCAAGTATTGAAGAAATCTCTTAACTCAGCCCATAACTAAGCTGGCAAATTGTTGAAGCGATCGCATCTAGCAAGGGTCATATTTGCCTTAGTTCTGAACTCGCGGCAGTTGTTAAAGAGGTGATGAGTGCGAAACGAGCGTTTAGAAATTAAACACTAAAATTCTTCTGCCTTTTAATAAAAAACAAGTTTCTCATCTTGGTTCTCCATATCTTACAAAAGAATATTATTCTAATTTCTCGCACTCATTACAAAGAAAAAGCAAGGAAAGAGCTTCAAGCAGAGAAAATTTTATAGCAAAACTTCCAGCTCTGCCGTGCCAAATCAGTCAAAGCTTCATCAAATTGCTTGGGCAAATTGCTTGGAATTTCAGAACACTATACTTCTCTTGTTGCGACTGCTTCTCATGATTGCAACATACTTAAGTAACTCAAGTGAACTATGCGATCCTCACTTACAACGTCCTTCTCCGGCAAAATATGATACACCTAAAGTTAAGACTGTCAATACTTACAGCACTTTGTAAGTGTCAGTAAGTCCTCTTCCAGCAAAGTCAGAAAAGTTGCAAATTAATGTATTTGCCGAGATGCAGCCTGCCAATTTTGCCAGTCACTTTACTTTAGCAAGCTGCGCGAAGTAGCTAGTATTGAGATGGATTGTATCCTTAGTACCTTTTGAGCGTAAATCTCACTGGAATGAGTGATATCTATTCCTTTAGAAGTTTGCTTTTATATTAGAAGACTTGCTTCGGAGCGTTTTCGGCAGCCTTGTGAAAGGCTGTTTTTTTTTGTACTTTTGCGTACAGACCCGTTTGCTAAAAATTACGTTGACTGAAGCGATGAAATAAATGCTAAGGCATTTTCTTCACTTCGTGCCTGCCTCAATCTGACGTACTACCGTTAACGCCGAATAGCTGACTCCCGCTGTTCCCTCTCCCGGATGGGTTGAGTCGCCAACAAGCCAGAGGTGGTCAACAGGAGTGCGGTTCGCAAATCCAAACGGGCCAAATGTTGAAATTCGTTGCCCAATCCCTCCAACAATTCCTCGATCGCGAGCCGTGTAGCGTTGAAACGTCTGTGGCGTCGCCGCTTCTTGATAGATCACCGTGTCTTGATTGAGCTTAAAAAATTGTCCTAATCGTGCGATCGCTTCTTCAGCATATTGCTGTTTCATCACGTCATAATCGCCTTGCTGCCAAGCTTTTACATCGGTGAATGAAGACGCAATAATAGTCGCTTGTCCGTCTGGTGAGCGGCCATCACCCGGATGGCTCACGGACACAAATAAAGAATTATTCTCGCCAATCGGCCCGTCATAGTCATACAGAAATTGTAGGTGCGGTGGGCAATTCTCAGGAATTGCCGATCGCTCAACACCGAGATAAATTACAAAGGCTCCAGAAGCGGGCGGCAGCTTCTCGACTCGTCGCCCATAGCCCTGCGGTGCATTCTCACCTAACAACCTGACCAAATCCTGAACCGTGACATTCGCTATGACCTGATCCGCAGGTTCCAGCCAGGTTTCACCAGTTTTCTGATTCCGAACGGTAACGCCCGTTGGCCGATTGTCTTGCGTGTGAATCCGCTCCACTGTATGACGCATAAGCAGCGTTCCACCATCGCGCTCCAACGACTCGACCAAGCGATCGCTCAACACCTGCATACTGCCCTGCAAATGAAACAATCCGTGCGGGTGCTGAGAGACGCCTAATGCGGTAGCGGCGTAGAGGAGTGCTGTTTCGTTGGCGTCAACTTGGGAATAGAGCTTAAGCTGCAAATCGAGAAAGGTTTTGAGGCGGCGATCGTGGTTTAAGCCATAACCCTGCAACGCATCACCAACCGTTGAAAAGGTATGAGGCACAGTCAGTAGCGTAGCAGGGCGTAGCGCTTTCGTAAGTTGCCACAAATCCCAGATATTGCGTGGCGGCAGCACCGGATCGCGCATCTGAAAGGCCCAACTGCGGTGAAACAGGTCGGCCAGCAATTGCCAAAAGGGTTCGCTGCCCGGAAATTGTCGCTGTCGTTCTGCTTTCCACCGTTCAGGGTCGCGCCAAACGTTGATGGGTTGAGTTTCTCCTGGCAGGTACACGGCACAGGCAGGATCACAAAACGTGGCGTCCGGCAGCGCGATATTTAGTTCTGAAAAAATTCGATGGTGAATGCCGCCCGGTTCTAATCCTGCTACTTGGGTGGCTCCTACATCAAAGGTAAATCCCTTCCGCTTAAATGTAGAGGCACATCCTCCAGGTACGATCGCTTGATCGAGCATCATGACGTTGTACCCTCGGTGCGCTAGCAGTGCGCCTGCCGTTAATCCACCAATTCCTGCGCCAACAACGACTACCTTACGACCCGCAGACTTACGACCCGCAGAACCCTCACTCGCCATGATGCTATTACTTTGATGCGATTGCTTTACGTTCTGTAACAGTTTCAGTCTAGTACAGATAGCTGCGATCGCGGTGCTTCAGAACTGTTGGATCGATCAATCTTCTAACTCAAGGCAGACCTCGCCCGTATTTTCTAATCTGCACTCTTGTTAATAACATTACTCCGTTTAACAACATTATTCCGCAATACAAGTGTAGTACGACTGGGTGAAGAGATCAGCAATGCCGCCATTTCCTGATCAAGCGAGTATTTCTCAAACGCCTCTAAACTGTCACCCGGCGTTTTTTCTCTGGTCACCCAACCGAATTCAAATGAAGAAACTCGACAGTGATTACGCCCAGCAACTCTTTCAAAAACGCGATAGGCTCAAGATAGATGGAAAGAATTCAGTTTCAACGCTCGGGGAACCTGCATAGCGATGTGGCACGGCTATATTGCGAACTATCTATCCTATATCGCGAACTATTAAGGAGTACACCCAAGAATTGACATGGGATTACCCCTTGCACTTTACTTGTAAACTGAGAGCGCGAGACAAAACAGCGCAAAATCAGCAGTTGGAGGACTTGGTTCGTGGAAAACACGCTTGGTTTAGAAATTATCGAAGTCGTAGAGCAGGCAGCGATCGCGTCAGCTCATCTGATGGGCAAAGGCGATAAGAACGAGGCTGACCGGGTAGCAGTGGAAGCCATGCGTGAGCGCATGAACAAAATTTACATGCGCGGTCGGATTGTGATTGGAGAAGGAGAGCGGGACGACGCTCCCATGCTCTACATCGGTGAGGAAGTTGGCATTTGCTCGCAGCCCAATGCCAAGGAATTCTGTAACCCGGATGAACTGGTGGAAATTGACATTGCCGTTGACCCCTGCGAAGGCACTAACCTTTGCGCCTATGGTCAACCCGGCTCGATGGCAGTGTTAGCCATTTCAGAAAAGGGCGGCTTGTTTGCGGCTCCCGATTTCTACATGAAGAAACTCGCGGCTCCTCCGGCTGCTAAAGGAAAAGTAGACATCAGCAAATCCGCCACTGAGAATCTGAAGATTCTGGCTGAGTGCTTGGATCGGGGAATCGACGAACTTGTTGTCGTGGTGATGAAGCGCGATCGCCACAATGATCTGATCAAGGAGATCCGCGAGGCAGGCGCACGGGTTCAACTGATCAGCGATGGTGATGTGGGGGCTGCGATCAACTGCGGCTTTGCGGGAACCAACATCCACGCACTGATGGGCATTGGAGCGGCTCCTGAAGGCGTCATTTCGGCAGCGGCGTTGCGATGCTTGGGAGCACACTTCCAAGGGCAACTGATCTACGATCCAGCGATCGTACAGACTGGCTTGATTGGCGAAAGCAAAGAAGCCAACATCGCTCGTCTAAATGAAATGGGCATCACAGACCCAGATAAAATCTACACCGCTGAAGAACTGGCATCCGGTGAAAACGTCTTGTTTGCTGGAACGGGCATCACTCCCGGCAACATCATGAACGGCGTCCGCTTCTTCAAAGGTGGCGCGAGAACTCAAACTCTCGTTATTTCCAGCCAGTCTCAGACGGCTCGATTTGTAGACACCATTCACATGCACGGGCAGCCCAAGGTTGTTCAGCTTCGTTAGTAAAGAAGGGATGAGGGAGGTCTTCGACCCGCTTCGCGAGGAGGGACGCCTGCGGCAACGCTAACGTAAACCTGCGGTAACACTAATGCAAAGAGGGACAAATCAAGAATTCAAATTACAGTGATCTGAAATATCTTGTTAACGCCCCTTTCATCCCTCACTCATCCCTCCTTGTGGTTCCTACGGAGTTGCGTGCGCTAATCGCGGGGCAACCCCCTCCCTCATCCTTACTTTAGAGCGCCCTTTTAATATGAACATTGCTGTCGTTGGCTTAAGCCACAAAACCGCTCCGGTCGAAGTTCGAGAAAAGCTGAGTATTCCAGAACCTGTTTATGATCAAGCGATCGCCCACCTGTGTAACTGTCCCAATGTTCAAGAAGTGGCAGTTCTCAGTACGTGTAACCGATTAGAAATTTATTTAGTGACGTCTGAGACAGAGCCTGGAATTCGAGAAGTGATTCAGTTTTTGTCAGAGCACAGCAAGTTGCCGACGTCGATGCTGCGTCCGTATTTGTTTACGTTGCTGCACCAAGATGCTGTGACGCATCTGATGCGAGTCGCATCGGGGCTAGATAGCCTAGTGCTGGGAGAAGGGCAGATTTTGGCGCAGGTAAAGCACTGTCACAAGATGGGGCAACAGCATAGCGGCGTTGGGCGCGTTCTAAATCAACTTTTTAAGCAAGGAATTTCTGCGGGAAAGCGGGTTCGCACCGAAACGAGTATTGGAACTGGGGCAGTCTCAATTAGTTCTGCGGCGGTGGAACTGGCGCAGATGAAAGCCAATCTTGCCGCTCATCGCATCACGATCTTAGGGGCAGGCAAAATGTCTCGCCTGCTCGTGCAGCACCTCGTTTCTAAAGGGGCGACCAACATTACGGTTCTGAATCGCTCGATGGAACGGGCGCAAGAACTCGCTAATCAGTTTCCTGATGCGCGGCTCAAACTGCGTCCGTTGTCGGAGATGATGGCGGCGATCGCAGATTCCGATATCGTCTTTACTAGCACCTCTGCGACCGAGCCGATTCTCGATCGCGCCAAGCTAGAAACCTATTTAGAGCCGCACCAACCCTTGATGTTGTTTGACATTGCAGTTCCTCGCAACGTCGATGCCGATGTCAACGAGATGGCTCACGTCAAGGCGTTTAACGTGGATGATCTCAAAGCGGTGGTGGCGCAAAATCAGGAAAGCCGTCGGCAGATGGCGATGGAAGCGGAAGCATTGCTAGAGGAAGAAGTAGACGCCTTTGAGGGCTGGTTGCGATCGCTCGAAACGGTGTCAACGATTAGCAGCCTGCGGGACAAGATTGAAACGATTCGGGCTCAGGAACTGGAAAAAGCCCTTTCTCGGTTAGGCAATGAGTTTGGCGATCGCCATCGCGAAGTGATTGAAGCGTTGACCAAAGGGATTGTGAATAAAATTCTTCACGATCCGATGGTGCAGCTGCGGGCACAGCAAGATATCGAAGCGCGTCGTCGGGCGATGGAAACGCTAGAGGTATTGTTTAATTTGGCATCTGAGCAAGCGCGGGTGTGAGATTGTCTCACCCGCGCTTCAAAGTCATTCTGAGACTTTGGCTCGGCAACGAGATGAGCCAGCATTTCGTTGCCGAGAGGCTTCGGCTTAGGGTAAGTAAGTTAGGCGATGTATTGCTTAACGAAATCAGCCGCTAGTCATTAACTGCTGTAAGGTTGCTGTGAAATTAGGATAAGAAATCGCAGCAGCTTCGGCACGGTGAATCGTCGTTTTGCCTGTTGCATTCAGTGCCGCGATCGCTAAACTCATTGCAATCCGATGATCGGTAAAACTATCAACATCGGTTCCGGTTAAAGGAAATCCGCCTGTGATTTCCAGTCCGTCGGAACGTTCTGTTATTTGTGCGCCCATCCGCTCCAGTTGAGTGGCCATAACCGTGATGCGATCGCTTTCTTTGACCCGCAGTTCTTCTGCATCTTGAATCACCGTTGTTCCTTCTGCAAACGCCGCCGCCACCGCCAATATTGGAATTTCGTCAATTAGCCGAGGAATCAGATCGCCTGCAATTCGACAGGCTTTAAGCTGGCTGTGACGCACTCGCAGATCGGCGACCGGTTCACCTGCGACATCGCGCTGATTTTCTAATGTGATGTCGGCTCCCATCGCTTCAAGCGCTTCTAAAACTCCGGTACGAGTGGGATTCACACCGACATTTTCGATGGTTAAATCAGAGCCAGGTACGATCGCGCCTGCCACCAGCCAAAACGCCGCAGAACTAATATCTCCAGGAACGATGACGGTCTGACCGTGTAGGGTTGCCCGTCCTGTCACCGTAACGCTCTTGGCCTCCGGATCGACACTGACCTGTGCGCCAAACGCCCGCAGCATCCGCTCACTATGATCGCGAGAAAGGGCGGGTTCTGCCACCGTGGTTTGTCCGTCTACCATCAGCCCTGCTAACAGAATGCAAGATTTGACTTGAGCAGAAGCGATCGGGGACTGGTAGTGAATCGACTTTAGGGCACGTCCTTGGATAGCCAAGGGAGCCAACGAGTTTTGCTGACGCCCCCAAATTTCTGCACCCATTTGTTGAAGCGGTTTGACCACACGGGACATGGGGCGCGATCTCAGCGAATCATCCCCTGTCACCGTAAAGAAGCGATCCGGATGAGATGCCAAAATTCCTAGCATCAAGCGCAACGTTGTTCCAGAGTTCCCCGCATTTAGCACATCCATTGGCTCAACTAACTGACCCAATCCAATGCCGCGCACCCGAACTTCTGCCATATTCAGGTCAGAAATCGTTGCGCCCATCGCTCGAAAACAACTCGCCGTACTCCGGGGGTCTTCGCCTAGCAGCAAGCCATGAATGATGGTTTCTCCTTCTGCCAACGCACCCAGCATCAGCGCTCGATGGGAAATCGACTTGTCGCCCGGAATCCCAATTCGGCCCCGCAAGGGCGACCCTTCCGTAGAACGATCGATGGTGAGTTCATGTTGAGAACTTTGAACGTTGAGCGCGATCGTGGTCGAATTTGCCATGGGGATCAGATAGACTGACTAAACGTAAGTAATCCTACCACCCCTCATGCTGACTCAGCACCGCAAACCTGTTCGCCTCTACGTTGTCTCCAGAGATCTACCGATCTGGTCAGAAGTGGAAACAACGGGAACGATTTATCAAAAGAGCGCCGAACAGTTTCACTTGGTCTTGACCGAGCCATGCATCAAAGGAGCCACACCACGCGGGAAAACTGGCTCAATAGCAACGACACCCCGGCTGATCTGGATCGACATTTCGCCTTATCGCATTGCTATGACGATGCAAGGGGACGGCAAATTAAGCTACCGTCACTTGTGGCAGCGCGG
The DNA here is from genome assembly GCA_019359315.1 of Myxacorys californica WJT36-NPBG1. Classification (GTDB taxonomy): domain Bacteria; phylum Cyanobacteriota; class Cyanobacteriia; order Leptolyngbyales; family Leptolyngbyaceae; genus Myxacorys; species Myxacorys californica. The sequence goes on along the minus strand of JAHHHO010000007.1, from coordinate 118,210 downwards.
CGTCTACGGCTTTAGTCGATACTGGTTGCAGGACGACTCCGCGAAACCAAACCAGTCGCTGCAACTCCGCAATTTTACTCGCAGCCTCTGGCTAGAGCAGTCTCCCTTTCCAAAGCTGTTGCAGCTAGATTATGAGCTTTGGTCAGAAACGCTTCAGCTTGGCAGCTATGTTCTGCATTTAGAAATTCTCGATTAAAAAATCCGCAATTGCTCCGAGGAATTGCGGACTACCAACGTCACTGGTAAACGTGCGATTCGTCATTAAGCACAGCGACAGAATTAGAACGTAAATGTCGTGCGGATCGTGCCAATCACGATGTCATCATTACGATCGTCATGTCCTGGAGCCGTCAGCCACACCAGCCCAGGCGTGATAGAAATGTTGTCATTCAGTTGGTACTGATAGAAGCCTTCAACGTGCAGCGACGTACTGCGATCGACCACATCTCGACCGAAGAAGGTTCTGAAATTACCGCTACCACCCGTCACTTTCGGCTCCATGCCGACAATAATGCCTGCGACGCTGCCTTTTTTGCCCAAGTCTGGAACCGCTAAGCCGACTGACCAGTTCCAAATATCTAGGTTGCCCTTCGTGCCGTTTCCGAGAGATTGAGCGTTGGTATAACCTACCGCACCGTTTAGCACCAGTTTTGGACTCACCTGGAAGGTTACGTTTGCACCATACGCATTGGCAGACGTAGGTTCGTTGAAGTTGCGGAAGTTCGCGTTATTGCTGCCGACGCCGCCGTTCGCTGAGAAGTCATTGTTATAGGCGTGAATGTAGGTCAAGCCCAAGCCAATGCGCTCATTTGGTTTGAAAGTCAACTGTGCGATCGCGCCGTAAGGCCCGTTAAACAAACCATTGCTGGCCGCTGGATTTGAAGCCGTCTCATCATTGGCCAGATAGCCTAAACTCAGTTCTAGAGCATCACTAAACTGGTGACGAAGGCCCAGTCCCTTACCGGTCAGCAAATAGTAGATCGAGTTGCGCGTCCCGAAGTGAGTCAGCGCACCCGTGCCGCCATCGCCATCTAAGTAAGGATTCAGAGTATCAGTGAAATCGTCGATCGCGCCTGCGTTCGCTTCAATCGTCACTGTGGTCTTTTCGCCCAACGGAAACTGATAGAGTAGGGCATCTACCCCGACCTGATTATTTTCATCTTCAGACGCAAATCGGAAGTTGCCTTCGCGAGTCAGCAACTCGCCATTGAGACTCGCAGGGAGGGTTGCCAGGTTCTGAGCTTGTAGCCGAGTCCTCAACAAATCCCGACCCGTAAAGCTAGTGTCGAAATTTAGACGAACGCGATCACCAAGAATCGTATTCTTCGAGACCCGCTCGTTCACTTCGCCCGTCGCCACGCCATTCGGAAAACCATTATCTATAACTTCGTCACCATTGGCATCTAGAATGGCATTCCGAATGAAATCTCCACCCGTGGCAACGCCTGCAACTCCAATCACCACTTCTCCGGTCAGTTTAGTAGTGGTTGAGAACTGCTGTTTCTCCAGAGTTGTCGTGCGAGCTTCGACAGCATCGACGCGACCCCGTAAGGTTGCGAGTTCTGCTGAAAACTCTTCTTGCAGCCTTTGCAGGATAGCTAAATCTTCTTTTTTAACCAGATCGGCAGTAGAGGCAGCAATCAGTTCGTTGACGCGATCGAGACAGGCATTTAACCCCGCTGCAAATTCGTAGCGAGTTGTGGCGCGATTGCCGCGATAGGTTCTGTCAGGATAGCCTGCAATGCAGCCATAGCGCTCAACGAGCGATTGCAGTGCCTGAAATGCCCAATCGGTCGGTCGCACATCCGATAGTTGAGACACTGATGTGACTTGATCGAGAGAGGACTTGTCGGTACTAAGATCTGCAACCGATGGAGTTTCATCTGAAACTGATTGTGCAAGTGGCTCAGTTTGAGCCGTCTCAATTGATTTGGATGAGGAAGATACTTCAGCCGCACCGACGCCTGACGCAACGGTTAGACTTGCGACAGCAAGAAGAATTGGGTGAACCCAACGAATGTTACGAAAACAATTTGACATGATATTTTCCGACTCTCACACCTAATGTTGTTGAAATGAAAGGTTGTTGAAATGAAAGGTTGTTGAAACGACGTGTTACAACAACGAAGCGATCGCTCTACTTTTGTCCAGCTATTTTGTCCAGCTAATAGTTAAACTACCCAGACAGAATCTTTAGGACACGGTTTCGATAATCATTCTCATTTTTAGTTTAATGGTTGGCGGCGAGAATGATTTTTAAGTTTGTAATTAGGTGATATTGCAACTCATTGTCAAGAAGTTCTTGGGATACAAGAACTTCGCGAGTTCAGTCAGCCACTGATTACAGAAATAGGGCAGTAGAAATAAGGGACAACCGCTTTGCTATAACCGCTCAGAGAGAGCGCTTCGAGCAAGGCAATGCCTAGGTTTACAACGTTTCAACCTCGCTCAACTCTACGGCAATTAGCCTACTTTTTGAATGGGGGGTAGGGGGATTAATTAACAAAATTCTCAGTTAGAACGTTTGGCGAGGGGTGCAAGTGACTCTGCCAATCCGTTCAAAGTTTAGTAGAGTGCCGTTCAAAGGAGCGCTAGAACTCTTTAAAGCGGTTTGTCTAGGCTTGTCTCAGAATCGAGTTGATTCAGTAATTTGAGACCTTGAACACGAGTAGTATAGTCATCTTGAGGCTGTTGTTTGAGCCACGCGATCGCGGGCGTCTTTCCTTGTTTGGCAGCGATTCTCAGGGCAGCCCATGTCTGCACCTCGGTTCGGGCAGGATTAATTTGCAGCGCCGCGTTAATCCGCTTTTGAATGCGCCCTGAATCGAATTTCAGCAGATCTAGCACTTCGTTCCGATCTGCTGCCGACAGTTGAATCACCTGAGTTGACTTTGCCCAACGCCCATCAATCAGATTGGCAAGAACCTGCTGACTGACGCTCGCCCAAGGCTGATCCGCTTGCGTTTTGGTGACCTTGGCATGGCGAGCGACTAAATCGAGTTGAGCTTGGGCCGTGTCTGTCCATTCGTCGATGCGTTGCTTTCGCACAGATTGCATGACGGCTAACGCAGGTGACCACAACCCGTTGCGGGCTAACAGCAACGCATCGGTAAATGCGCCACTGTCGATCGCAGCTTTATTTAATGAAATCGGTCGGAGTTGGAATGGGGTGGACTTAGAACCAGTTTGAAGCTGATAAACCTGAAAGTCTGGCTCTAGGGCAACCGTTCGGTTGACTAGCAGTTCGGGTGCTCGACCTTTAGAGACTTTCTGCCAAGATGGAGATTGACCAGCGGGACTTGTCCAACTGATCAAGCCGTTGATTGTAGTGGAGACAGGGCTGTAGTAAACCACCGATCCATAGGCAACAGTAGAATCCCCTTGGCGGAGAGTCCCCATCAAGTCGAGCCAAATGCCTTGAGTGTTGTCGTAGCGCTCAACAGTAGTGTAAGGAAGCTTACGATCGCTGCTGCTTGCCTCTATGACTCGTGCATTGGCTAACGGCTCTAAGACAAACGATTCTTCGACTTCATTGATCTCTAAAATATTGATAAATTGAAGCGCTTCCTTTTTTTGAGGAGTGGGGTTGAGAATTTTGCGATAGACGCGCAGTTCGCTCAGGCGATCAGCACAGTTGTCCGAACATTTTGTCTCAAGGCGAAAAACAGGTAACAGCAGATCAACTGTACGCTTTGCAGATTTTGCGCCGCTTTCTACTCGAATCGGATCGCCTGCCCGTAACCCTTTCTTTCTCAGGTCAGCCTGAACCTCTGCCATCGTTTTTGGGTCATCCCACGCAGACAAAGGAATTCTCGCGCCTTCAGGTAGGTAGTGATTCATCCAAGCCACAGATTTCGGATCTTTGATGAACTGAAAGCTCATCCAGGCGCTAGTCGCTACCAATCCCGCCGCACTGGCAATCGTAAGAAACACTCCTAACGAGCCGAGGTGAGGGATAGAAGAGACCTTGGGAAAACGTAATCTCATGACTGAATCGGATCAACAGTATGGGCGGAGCATCGGTTCAGTACACCCCTGCTTGAATGGTATATGGGGCGAGAAGAATTAAAACGTTTTTTCTCTAAGACTTTTTTGCTCTAGGACGCTCAAGTATCGATGACCCGCACGTTCCCAAGTGTACTCCGACTGAACGAGCGATCGCGCATTTTGAGAAAGCTGCGATCGCAGATCATCATCTTCAAACACTCGTGAAATAGCATCAACATACTCCGAAACAGAATTCGCTCTGAGCGCTCGCTGTGGATTCTTGCCGTCTACCGCCAGACCTTCTAAACCGCGATCGCTGGCAATGACTGGAGTTCCAGCTGCCATTGCTTCTAGCGTTTTATTTTTGATTCCGTATCCGGTTCGCATTGAAATCACACAGGCGGTTGCTTGGTGCAAATACTCAGCCATTGAGGGCACGCGTCCGGTGACGGTAATTCCGGGTTGCTGACTGAGTTCTTGCACCTCTGCGGTCGGGCGGGAACCTACGATCGCTAAAGTCGCATCGGGATAGCGGTTTTGAACAGCAGGCAAAATTTCTAAACTTAGAAATCGGGCGGCGTCGATGTTGGCGAGGTTATCCATTGCGCCGATGAACACGAGATGGTGTCCCCCCGGATCAGACGTTCGATAGGGAAAGGTCGAAAAATCAACTCCGTTAGGAATCACATCGATCGCGGCGGTCGGGTTGAATTGGGAGAGTTGATTGCGATCGTCATCAGTTGTAACAACGATATTGAGAAATTTTTTGCAGTAGCGTTGTTCGTACCGTTTGAGGAGCGGCAGATTTAAGCGATCGCGCCATGCATTCTCAGATGTTTGAGTATGCAGTTGATTCTTGCACGAGCCGTACACAGAACTATGCACATTCACGACGGTTTGAATATGCTGACGAAATTCGGGGCGGATATAAGATTCATTGACGCTATGTTCGCAGGTGATCACATCAAACTTCTGATCTTGCATCGCGCGGTCAATCCACGCCTGCATTTCAACAGAATAACTAGATAAGACGCTAGGCGGCGTTCCTTGCTGCAAGAAGGTTGCAAACCGAGCGGCTTTTCCGGCTAGTCCTGAGGATGCAGTGGGCTGAGGACGCGGAAAAACAACTAGTTCTGTTACATGCTCACGCAGAGCGGCAACATCGGCGTCGGTGACATCGTCAGTTCGTTGAGTGAGAACGGTGACATCGTGGGTCTGTTGTAAGTAATTCAACAGGTGAAAGGTTCGGACTTGAGTTCCGCCTTTAGTCGGGGGGTAAGGAAAGGTAGAGGACAACATCAAAATATTCATGGGGACATTTCCTTGAGAATTCCGTGAGACGAATCGTTATTCACGGGAATACTGACGATATCCAGGGTTCCCAATAATTTGTCGTTTTTTGAGTCGTGACTTGATTTCAACCTGATAGGAGATTTGATATGCCTTCGTTTGGGCTGTATACGCTGGCTAATGATACTGTATTTGATCAATTTGTCGCTTTACTCAATAGCATTGAGCAAAATGTTGGTTCAGATATTCCTATCTGTGTAATTCCCTACAATCGCAATATTGAGAAAACACAACGCGAAATCAATACTCGTAAGAACGTAACGCTGTTTGATAATTGGTTGGCGATCGAGCGATGGGATAACTTTTTTAATAGCGTTTGGCAGTTTCATCCCCGCGCAACCGGCTCAAAGTCAAGTCGTCCGGGCTGGTATGGCGGATTTGTGCATCGCAAATTTGCCGCGTTTGATGGCGGATTTGATCAATTTATCTTCTACGATGCGGATACATTAGCGATGAAGCCGATCGACGATGTGGTAGGTCAGCTTCAACATTACGACCTGATTTTTAACGATTGGGAACACGCAAAACGTCGTGATCTGACAGAACTCAATCTCGATGTGATCGAACCCGGGATTAGATTTCAAGAAGCAGAAATTCGTCCGTTATTGCACTGTGATAGTTTTTTTGCAGCGCGGCGCGGCATGTTTAACGATGCAACGCTGATGCAGTTAAAAAAACGCTTGGTGGACGATCAAGAACTCAACTGGATTCGCGATCGCTCGTGGTGGTCAAGTTCAGCCATGTTTAACTATCTGACCTTGGCTCAAGAGTGCACGATGTTTAACTTTACGCTTAGCCCTAACGGCTCCGATCGGACGGGCAACTGTGCTAACGCTGATCCATTTATCAATCGAGACAACATTCTCTACAACAAAGATGGATTAAAGCCGATTCACCGCATTCACTATATGAGCTACGCTTCGAGAGATTTTGCTCGGTTGTGTGGGGGCGAAGATGTGGATATTCCGCACAAAGATGTCTTTCTGCACTATCGCTTTCTCAAGTCGCCAGAGCAGAAACCGAAGGCACTGATTGCTCCGACTGCAACAACTAAAATGATGCGATCGCTGCACACCAACGTTTCTAAACTCAAAAAACTCGTTCAGGCATAATATTCTCCGATGCCCAAAATTAGCGTTTGCATTCCAACCTTTAACCGTGCCCATCTGCTGCCATTTGCGATCGAGAGTGTTCTCCAGCAAACGGAGCAAGATTGGCAACTGATCGTCTGTGACGATGGCTCGACAGACCACACATCGGAATTAATGACAACGTATCAGGATTCTCGCATTCGATATCTGCGTCATGCTCAAAATGTGGGCAAAAGTAACAACATGCGCTCTGGATTTGAGGCCGCGATCGGGAAGTATTTTATTAAATTTGACGATGACGATCGCCTAACGCCCGATTTTTTGTCTAAGACGAGTCAAATTCTAGATCGCTCGCCGAACGTCGATTTTGTTGGAACCGATCATTGGATCATCGATTCAAACAATCAGCGCGACTCATCGGCAACCGAACAAAATTCTCACAACTGGGGCAGAACGAACTTACCTGCGGGTCTAGTTTCTAACTTGCTAGATGTTGTGTTTGTGAAACAGAGTTTTCAGATTGGAGCAACGCTATTTCGGCGACAAGCATTGCTTGATGTGGGTTATATGCGTCCCAATATTCAAAACTGCGAAGATAACGATTTATTCGTTCGGCTAGCGTTGCGAAGCAATTTCCCCTCTGGGGTAAACGCGCATAAACAAGCTTACTATTTGCCCGAACGCCTGATGGAATACCGCGTTCACCCGGAGCAACAAGGCATCGATCGCGCCATTCCTTATCTAAAAGACAAATTAACGTACTTACAGAACTTCCAATTTGAGCAGCAAGAATTAGAAAAAGTGCGGCGATCGCGCTTAGCCGAAACTCAATTGTTGCTCGGACTAAGATTAGTCGAAAAAGGCGAAATGCAAGTTGGCAGAGAACTTGTACAGGCGGGAAGATCTGCTTCATCTGCTAAAGCGTATGCAGGAATGGCGCTTTCTGTGCTGCCACGTGGGGTGCGATCGTACGCCTTTAACTTAATTCGTCAGACCAAGTAGGTTTAATACGCGTAAATTTAATACGGCAGGACGCAGAAATAAGCAGCCCGTTGGACACTTCTTGCAAGGTGTGTTCTCGTTTAAACACGTCTTCAGTCACTAAACCGAAGCAATGAAATAAGGAAAATCTGTGTATTTGAATACTTTTTGGAGCGTTTTTTAAGAAATGTCATGGTAGTATAACTTTTAGTAAAGCCTTTCATTCAACTTAAGAAGCAGGGTTATCGGGCGGTTCATTTTATGATCGAGTATAAAAAAATTCGGTTGAAATGGGAAAGCTATTGGTTCAAAACCTTGGGAAGATGGCGAGCCTGTCCTTTAACCTGTCCTGTTGATCGACCTCATCATCGGCATGTTTTTTGGAGTTGGTTCGGTAGTTTCTTAGCCATTACCGCAACGTCTTACCTGGCTTTGAAAACGAATTCTCCTCTGCTGATGGCTCCCTTTGGTGCTACAAGCGTATTAATCTTTGGTGTCCCTGAAAGCCCTTTGGCTCAACCTCGTAATGTCATTGGGGGCAACCTCTTAGCAGCTCTCGTGAGTCTGATTATTCTGCATCTTCTCGGCTCTTCTCCCTGGGCAATGGGAATGGCTGTTTCTAGTGCGATCGGAATTATGCAGCTTACCGGAACTTTACATCCTCCCTCAGGAGCCGTTGCATTAGTCGTAATGATGACAAGACCGGACTGGCAATTCCTGCTGGCACCTGCCTTGGAGGGATCGCTGATCTTGGTGCTATGCGCTGTGGTTTTTAATAACCTAGCTGAAGAAAGGACGTATCCAAAACACTGGCTATAGCAATTGCACTAAGCCAAGACACAAGTGGGCCAAGATACGAGCGATGCTGTTGTGCAGCATTACGACCCGTTAGAACCAGACAGAGACGATTCTTCAGAACTTGGCGGAACCAATTGCAGCTTCCCCCAATCTTTCAACAAAACTTCCCCCCACTTCGCCGCCAAATTTATCTGCGTGAACGGCACTCGCACCGACGCGTTAGACATTTCAAACTCTAATTCGATCGCTTTCCCGCGTTCTGGTGGGGCTTGCAAGTCCACGGCTTGACCATCCACCAGCAATCGAATCGCTTGCACATCGTTTAGCGAAAACGTTTGAGGCTGCACGATTCCTTTACGAGTTGCCTTTCCCCACGTCAACTGATCGCCCTTCTGAGCTAATACTGAGTAGATGTCAAACTTGGCGCGATCGTAACTATCTGCCCACTGACGATATGTTTCTAGCTTTTGATATTCGTTCCAGCCTGCCCACGCTAGCCCAATAAAGACGGCAAGCAAAGGGAGCCATAGAAGACCGTGGATCATAGGAATGAAGGATGAGGGTGAGCGATGAAAAAGATAAGCCTCTATACGATCATGGTATCGCGTTGAAACATTTAGTTTTGCTTCATCCCTCCTCCCTCATCCTTACATCCCTCTAGCACCTGCGTTATCTTGGAGTTCAACTCCGACTTTTGATAGAGGGCTATGAGAAAGTTTCTGATCATTGGCTTGTTTTTGCTCGGTTTGGGATGGGCGGTTTCTAACTTTTCAGGACTCGCCGCAAAGGGCACATACGACAGCATTGTGCTGGATTTTAGAGAAGACAGGGGAACCGCTGAGATCGAGAATCAAGTCAATGCGATCGCGGCTCAGTTCAACGTTCGTCCTCAGCTCAATAGTCGCTTTTCAGAAGCCGATCATCTCTATGTCGTAAAGGGCGATCGTCAGTTGCTTAACGCGCTCAAACGCTCCAACATTTCTAAATACACTGAATATATCGAGCCTGACTACATCTACAGCATTCCAGAAGCGTCTCTATCAGGAGTCGTTGATGCGTCATCGGCACAGCCAAGCGGCGGACAAGCCCCAAACGATCCGCTCTACAGCAAACAGTGGAACCTCCACAATATCAGCATTGAATCTGGCTGGGCAGAAACGAAAGGAAGCGGCGTCACCGTTGCCGTGATTGACACGGGTATTTCTCAAGTGCCAGATCTCAAGGAAACCAAGTTTGTCGCTGGCTATGACTTTGTAGGCGAGCAAGAGGATGCCAAAGACGATAACGGACACGGAACCCATGTCGCAGGGACGATCGCGCAATCAACCAACAATGGCATTGGCGTCGCCGGAATTGCCTATGAAGCCTCTCTCATGCCGCTCAAAGTCCTCAGCGCCAGCGGCGGTGGAACGGTTGCTGACATTGCCGAAGCGATTCGATTCGCGGCAGATCATAACGCCACTGTGATTAACATGAGCTTGGGTGGCGGCGGTGAAAGTAGTGCAATGCAAGAAGCGATCGCGTACGCTCACAAAAAAGGAGTGGTTGTGATTGCGGCGGCTGGAAACTCCGGTCAAAACGCGGCTAATTATCCGGCTCGCTATCCGCATGTGATCGGCGTTGCAGCCTTGGGTGCTTCTGGCGAGAAAACGCCCTACTCCAACTTTGGTGCAGGCGTAGATATTTCGGCTCCAGGAGGAGACACATCGAACGGAGAAGCAGGCGGCATTCTGCAAAATACGCTCAACCCCCAGACCGGAGAATCAATTTTCGCAGCGTTTCAAGGCACAAGTATGGCAGCTCCTCACGTGGCAGGAGTTGCGGCTCTCGTACAGTCTGCTGGCGTTAAAGATCCAGACGAAGTGGAAACTGTTCTAACTGAATCGGCTCGTAAAGTTCAAGACGACACCTTAAACCAGTTTGGCTCAGGGAAACTTGATGCCGCTGCTGCCGTTAATTTGGCACTTAGAGGCAAAATTACATTCAACGATTTCTTCCGGTGGTTGCGAGACAATGGCTACCTCAACCCGCGCTTCTGGATTGATGGCGGAGCGGTTGCCCTACTGCCTAAACTGGCGATGGTACTTGGCTCTTATCTTCTTGCCTGGTTCTTACGCAGCTACTTTCCATTTACGTGGAGTTGGTCACTGGCAACCGGATTAATTAGCGGCAGTTCTGGTTTCTTTTTCCTGAAAGGACTCTACCTATTTGATGTGCCTCAATATCCCTTCCGCCTTTTGGGAAGTTCGCTGCCTGAGCTAGGTAGTGCCGTGCAGGGCAGTAGTGCGCTCAATCCAATTTCTGCCAGTGTTCTGATTCCAGGTCTTCTGCTTGCGCTACTGTTGGGACATCAGCAGTGGAAGTGGTTTGCGATCGGGTCATCCATTGGTGTTTCAGTGTGTCTAGCCACCAGTGCTGCGATCGATCCGACCTTAATGTGGATTGGCGGCGGCGCGATCGCTCGCATCTACCTGATCGTCAACGCTCTGCTCTGCTTCGGCTTGGCTCGTCTTGCTATGAAACCAGAGGACAAAATCGTATGACTGTAACGGGTGTTATTCAACACAAAGGCTTTGGAACCGGAACTTGGGCACTCGACGCCGAGGATGGCAAATCTTATGAACTCCACAAGCCGCCGAGTGAGCTTCAGAAAAAAGGTCTCAAGGTTGAAATTGATGGTGAAATTCGAGACGATGTGATGACGATCGCAATGATTGGCCCGGTTTTAGAAGTGAAAACATTTAAAGTTCTTTGAACTCACTCTAAATCAAGAACGCTCCAGAAAGTTCAACCTTCTGGAGCGTTCTTGATTCAACCTTCTCCAATTACGCCTGATTCAACACGTTCTGCATCTTCGTCCGAAATTCTCCTTTCGGATGTCCGCCTTTTACCTCACCAATAATCCTGAAATCTCCTTCGGGTGAGTCGCATACGATATAGGTGGGCCATCCCATCTCTGCCTTATCCGGATATTGGGCTAGAAGAACCTTTCGATATTTCCGATAGGTTGCCGTATCTTGCATCTTCACATCGATAAACTGTAGCCCCAGCTCCTCTGAAACCTTCTGGTCATAAAATGCCATTTTGTGGCAAATGCCACAATCTTCCGAAGAAAATTTAATCACTGCACGAGTCATAACTGTCATGCCAACACGTCTGCATTAACCAGCGTAGAGGATTACAGAGCGTTCAAAACGGTTTTAGCAAGATTTTTTAGGGTTGTCCGCTCCGTGCCACAACAATGTCCGGAAACAGGGATAATAAGCCTAATTACGTTTGCCTTACCAATACCGCTTATGTTCCGTAAACTCCCGTTCGGACTGCTATTACTTTCTGCCGGTGGTGTCGTCACCGTGATCGGGATCGCTGCTTATCTGCTCGATTATGCCGCGCTCAACATGATCGGCTTTTTCTACGGCATTCCGTTGTTCTTAGGTGGAATTGCGCTCAAGATTACTGAGTTAAAACCTGTTCCATTCATGACGCAGACGACGCCAGAGGTGCTAGCGCTGCGAGAAACGCAAGCGACTAAGACTCAGACCCAAATTCTTAATGATGTAACTCGCTTTCGGTATGGGCAAAAAGCACATTTCGATAGCGCCTTAAGCTACTTAGGACTCAGCCCAATCGAGAAACAACGTCCTGAACTGATGGCAGTCCGCGAAGAAAGCACCTATGGAGCTTATACGTTGGTTCTCCTGTTTGATTCCTCCTATTTGCCATTTGAAGTGTGGACGCAACGACAGGAGAAGATGACCAACTTTTTTGGCCCAGGGGTGAAAGTGAAGTTGGCACAGCCTGAGGAAGACGAGGTGGAAGTGTCCATCATTGCAACTCCCGATTCGCCTGTGGCAACTCCCGATCCGGCTGTGGCGACTTTAGAGCAATAGCTTGGGATCAATAGAGATCGCTAGCTTGCCAGAATAATCTAAAAAATTGTCTCACTTCTCTAGACGGACAGCGTACCATTGCAAGTACTGTCCTGGAGCCAAATCAAATTCACAGGTTGTATTAATTAAGTAAGCGACTTGCTGCTCAACAGAGGCGAACTGCTGCAAATCTTTGGGCAACGCATCTTGTTGAGCGGCAAGGAGCGATCGCAGCTTCTGCGTCAGTTCCTCGGCAGTCAAAATCTGCTCTGGCTGATTGGTTTCTAGCACCACAAAGTGGTCTTCTTGATACATTAACGAATCTGGCATCGTTTAATCTCATTTCAATACGTTCTATTGTGACGCTTTCTCTTCCACTCAAATCTCCCGTAGGTGAGAACTAGAAGCTGCTTCAGATATGTTATCTAAGGCATATCATTTCTTTGATACCCATTTTAAGGAATCGTGCCCCTATGTCGCGTTCTGTCCGTCTGATTTTCAATCCTGTGGCGGGTCAGGGCGATTCCGAACAAGAATTAGCCTTGATTAAGAGTTTGCTGGCTGATCTCAATTTAGACGTTTGTTTGACCTCTGAAGACGTAGGAGCCGATGTCCTAGCTCAAGAAGCGGTCGAACACGGGGTTGATGCGGTCATTGTGTCTGGAGGCGATGGTACTGTGTCGGCGGCGGCAAAAGCGCTTATGCAGACGGAGGTTCCGTTAGGCGTGATCGCACGGGGTACAGCAAACGCATTTGCTAATGCCCTAGAAATTCCCACCACGATTGAGGGAGCCTGTCAAACCATCTTAAAGAACTACACCCAAAAAATCGATATTGCGTCCTGTAATGGACACCCGATGGTATTGCTTGCCGGAATTGGGTTTGAAGCAGAAACCGTTGCAAAAGCAAATCGGGAGGCGAAAAATCGATTTGGGATTTTGGCATACGTTCTAGCAGGCTTACGACAGTTGCGCGACTTAGAACACTTTGAAACCGAAGTCGAAACCGATGACAAGATTATCTCTTTCACAGCATCTGCTCTCACCGTTGCAAACGCGGCTCCCCCCACGTCTGTGTTAGCCCAAGGCCCATCCGGGCTCGTGGTAGATGATGGACTATTAGATTTAACGATCGTTGCTCCCGCCAATCGCGCCAGTGCCATCACCGCAACGTATCATTTATTTCAATCAGCGCTGAGTGGCAATCCCGCCGATCGCGACGATATTGGCTACCTGCGATCGCGCCGGTTCAAAATCACGACCAATCCACCCCAGAAAGTTGTTCTCGATGGCGAGATGAGCGGCACAACTCCCCTCGATATCTACTGCATTCCCGCAGGCTTAACGGTCTTCTTACCGCCGCCCAACGAAGAAGCTGCCGCAACCGAAAAGCTGGAAGGACTGCCAGATTTAGTAATTGAATCTAAAGATTAGATAGAGTCCTGACCATTGTGCTGATGCGATGGAATATATAAACAGTAGGAGCTGCTATTTTAAGTGAGATCTAAAATGCATCAACTGGGATAGCATTTCGGAGATGACTAGGATTTGGACATTACTCCCAGAGGGAACTGCAAGGCAACCGCAGGTTTGGTCAACGATAGGATAGCGAATGTCAGTGAGCGTAGAGTGGATTCCTTTAGGTACGAATGCAGTTGCGATCGCAGGCAGTATTGCTTTAACCGTCTTTCTGCATCGCCTTAAGCAGAAATCAGCCGTGGGCAAGCTGTTAATCGAGGTCCCTGAATCTCTGTCAGATCAACAGATGCAGGAAGCTCTATGGCGACAGTCGATCGTCGTGGAAGCGGCGCTTGATGGAATTGCAATTTTAGATGAACATGGGCAGTTTCTCTACCTCAACGACGCTCACTTACGCATGTTTGGCTACCGTCCAGGAGAGTTAGTCGGCAAAAGTTGGCGAGAACTCTACTATCCCGAAGAAATTAGCCGCATTGAGCGTGAAATTATTCCACTGCTAAAGCAAAATGGACAGTGGCGTGGCGCAGCGGTTGCCAAACGCCGAGACAGCAGCACATTCTTTGAGGAAATGTCGCTCACGTTAACTGAAAAAGGATTTATTAACGTCTGTCGCGATGTGACCGAAACAAAGCAAGCCGAAATTCGCCTCCGAATTTTGGAACGGGCCATGCGGGCAAGCAGCAACGGCATTATCATCACTGACTCCACTCGTGCTGACAACCCGATAGTGTATGTCAATCCTGGATTTGAGCGGATGACAGGCTATTCGGCAGATGAGGTGTTGGGTAAAAATAGCCGCCTTCTGCAAGGAGGAGAGACCGAGCAACCTGCATTAGAGCAGTTGCGCCGAGCTTTTCAAGACGGAGAAGACTGCACGGTCACGCTGCGGAACTATCGCAAAGACGGCTCTCTCTTTTGGAATGAGCTGTCCATTTCTCCGGTGCTCGATGCAGAAGGACGGATCACGCATTACGTTGGTATTCAAACCGATATTAGCGATCGCAAGCACACAGAAGAAGCGCTGAAACGACAATATCAACGGGCGCTGCTGCTCAAACAACTCACTCAAGAGATCCGGCAAAGTTTAGATACGCAACAAATTTTTCAGACAGCAGCGACTCAAGTTGGGCGTGCCTTTAACGTCAATCGCTGCCTGATTCATGCCTACGTATCGATTGCAGATCCGATTCTGTCAGAATTTGAGTCTTTGCAGAACGAAGCTGAGTTTCCTCAAATTCCGATCGTCGCGGAGTATTTAGAGCCGGGTTGGAGCGCCTTAACCGGATTGAAAATTCCGATCAGCGGCAATCGGCATATGGAAACCGTGCTCAGAACAGATAGCGCGATCGCATCTCCCAATGTCTACACTGACCCCCTCCTGCGATCTCATCACTCGATCTGCCAGCAGGTTTCGCTCCGATCAATGCTGGTGGTGCGAACGTCGTACCAAGGAGAACCAAACGGGGTCATTTGTCTGCATCAGTGCGATCGCGATCGCCACTGGAGCCAAGATGAAATTGAACTGCTAGAAGCTGTTGCCGATCAAGTCGGAATTGCTCTCGCTCAAGCTCGGCTCCTAAAGCAAGAAACCTTGCAACGCGAAACGCTCACCAACCAAAATGTTGCTCTAGAACAGGCAAAACATGCTGCAGAAGCCGCAAATCGAGCGAAAAGCGAATTTCTAGCCACCATGAGCCATGAAATCCGCACTCCCATGAACGCTGTAATTGGTTTAACAGAATCGCTGCTTGCGATGGCTTCTACTCCTCAACAGAGGGACTTTCTAGAAACTATTCGCAGTAGCGGAGATACTCTACTGACCCTCATCAATGACATTCTAGACTTCTCAAAAATTGAATCAGGCAAGCTAGACGTTGAGCAACAGCCGTTTGATGTGCAAACCTGCCTCCATGAGTCTATTGAGTTGATAACGGTCAACGCAGCAGAAAAAGGCATCCATATTTCCTATAACATCTCTCCGCACATCCCAGCTGCGATCGTGGGCGATGGAACTCGGCTGAGGCAGATTCTAGTGAATTTACTCAGTAATGCGGTCAAGTTTACGGAGCAGGGGCAGATCGAGTTGACGGTTAGCATCAAGACTGAAAACGAGATACCTATACCTTGTCCGCCGTTCTCTGAATACTGTTCTAACCTCACCTCTAAGCTCAACCCTACGTCGGGCTTCCATCTGCTATTTGCCGTACACGACACAGGCATTGGCATTCCCCTGTGCCGCATGGAGCGCTTGTTCAAATCATTTAGCCAAGGAGATTCCTCGACCAGCCGGCAGTATGGAGGAACAGGACTTGGACTCGCGATCAGCAAACGCTTGAGCGAGATCATGGGCGGACAAATGTGGGTCGAAAGTGAAGGTAGACTGGGCGGCGACCCACCTCAGGGCTTCAAACCAGTCAGATCAACTCACGCTAAGGGTTCAACGTTCTACTTCACAATCTGTGCTGTCGCTGCGGAATCGGGTCTTACCCGAATTGCTGATCAAAACTTCACTCCAACAAAGACCAAATCGCCGATTGATTCGTCTAACGTCAAGACCAGTCTCACCAATCAATCTGCTTCAGCAAACGGATCTATTGAGCCGCGATCGCTACGTGTTTTATTGGCAGAAGATAATGTTGTCAATCAGAAAGTCGCGCTGCACCTCCTGCAACGATTAGGGTATCGTGCGGATGTTGCCTGTAACGGGTTTGAAGTATTAGATGCGCTGCGGCGTCAGCCTTATGACGCTGTCCTTATGGATGTTCAGATGCCAGAGATGGATGGGCTGGAGGCAACTCAGACCATTTGTGCAGAATGGGCGATTGAGCAACGTCCACGAATAATTGCAATGACTGCCAACGCTATGCGAGGCGATCGCCAACTCTGCCTTGAGGCCGGGATGGACGATTATCTCAGCAAGCCAATCCGTCTGGAGGCACTGATGCGTGCGTTAAGTAAATGTCAGCCCCGCTTTCCGAGCCTCACGCCTGCTGAAGCCACCCTCAATGGGCGGACTTTAGCAGGGAGATCTGTTTTGGCAGCCGATCAGGGCACAGAAGCGTTGCTCGACACTATTTCTAACTATCTCCACGATGCGCCCCAGCTCGTGCAAACAATTCAATGCGCGATCGCTCAAAGAGATGCCCTTTTGTTGCAACAAGCGGCTCATACTCTCAAGTCCACCAGCGCTGCTGTCGGAGCAACGGGGTTGGCAGACTTGTGCCAAGAGTTAGAAACCTGCGCCCGCATGGGAAACCTAGATCCAGTAGTCCCCCGCATCTGCCAACTGGAGGCTGAATACGATCGCGTTCAAGCCTCGCTACACACGGAACTTCAGCAATGCCAGAGATAATTCCCTCAAATCACAATCCTCCTCTGATTCTGGTCGCTGATGATGACAAGATTACCCGGATTGGGTTGCGGCAAGCAATGGAGCAAGAAGGCTACCAAGTGGTCGAAGCGAATGATGGTGAGGCTTGTCTAGCAATCTACGCCCGAATGCGTCCAGATATCGTATTGCTCGATGCCATCATGCCTGGAAAAGATGGATTTACCTGCTGTGTGCAGATTCAGCGGATGAACGGTGGAGGACGGACCCCGGTTCTGATGATCACCGGCTTAGAAGATCAAGAGTCTGTCGATCAAGCGTTTGCAGCCGGGGCTGTAGATTACATCACAAAACCAATTCATTGGGCAGTGCTACGCCAACGGGTTCGGCGCTTGATTCAGCAAGTCAGGCTCTATCAGCAGCTAGAGCAGGCGAATCATGAATTGCAACGCCTCGCGTCGTTTGATGGCTTAACACAAGTAGCAAATCGGCGGCGGTTTGATGAGTATTTGCAGCAAGAATGGAAACGGATGCTGCGCGATCAGACCTCGCTCTCGCTGATTATGTGTGACATCGACTGCTTCAAGCGGTTTAATGACACCTACGGGCACCAAGCAGGCGATAACTGTTTACGACAGGTAGCCAATGTGATTCAGAATGCGGCGAAGCGATCGCTCGATTTACCTGCTCGTTATGGGGGAGAAGAATTTGCGGTAATTCTGCCCAGCACTGACCAAGAAGGGGCAATTCAAGTTGCACAAGCCATTCAGATCGGTGTAAGAGAGCTTGCCATCGCTCACTCTAGCTCGACAGCCAATGCGATCGTCACAGTGAGCTTAGGCATTGCTACTACCATTCCCAGTCCAATCACATCGCCAGGACTATTGATTACCGCTGCAGACAAGGCGTTGTATCAGGCGAAGCATGAAGGGCGCGATCGTTACTCCGCCTGCGTCAGTTAGTCAGGAACAAATCTTTGTCATTTGGCATCATTAGAGCTACTCAGCATGATATGGCCGACAAGTCCATATGAGAGATCAGCTAGCTAATCAGGCGTGCAGGCAGCCAGTTCATCCTTCTGTAGAAATAATACGTTCTTCTGAACAAGCTTAGGCGGAAAAGGCGAATAAATTGTTTTAATAGGTTTCGGAATTAGCAGCAATTAACGTGTATTCCTAACAATAGGCCTCTATCCATAGACCAATGTCAGCTTAAAAATCACTCAAATTTATTATCAAAAATAAAATCTAGAAGTACTGTTTTAGCGAACTAAGCTAACAGCAACTCCTAGATTTTATTTGTTTTATTTAAGACAGCAAATATCTGGCACAAATAAACTGTGACACTTATGGAAGAGACCATTATCGAAAGAAACTCAACTGCAAATTAGATATACCTAAGTTATGAGAAGTCACAAATGTTTTTCGGTGATAACTCTAGAACTCTCCAGTTAGTTCAACGGCTTCTAATATCAAGTAGAGACTCTTTCGGTTCATCCAAAAATCCCTTGATTAACTAGAACATTTGTTGAGAAACTCTGGAACTTTTCCAACCCATCTTACGACTAATAAGTAAGAGAACAACAATCAATCTTAATCTCCTAGGGACACAACAATGAAACTCTCTCTTAAGTCTTTCGCAACTCTTTCTGCTGTTTCTGCACTCGTTGTCGCTCCTCTTGTTATGGGTGCAGGTTCTGCTTCTGCGCAACCCGTTCGCTTCGACGGCAGCTACGTGGGTGCTGGTGTTTCGGCTGGTGTGACCAATGGCGGCAGAGACAATGATGCTGCAAATATCGGTGGTACCATCCAAGGCCGTTTTGCTGTTCCTACCGCTCCCGTTTCTGTTCGTGGTGCAGTAAGTTTCAACGGCAATAATAGTGCAGTGATTCCTACTCTGTCTTATGATCTTCCTGTTAACAAAAACACGAACGTCTATGCAGGAGCAGGTTACTCATTTGTGCAGAAAGATGGTCAAGCATCTCCGCTTGGAAACAAGGATGCAGCCGTACTGCAACTAGGTGTAGAATCTGAAGTCACTAAAGGCGTAGTGCTTTTTGGCGATGCGAAGTACGGCATTAATGCCTACCAAGGTAGCAAAGCAGGTGCAGTTGGTTTGCAGGCAGGTGCTGGTATTCGCTTCTAATGCAATATCCGCTTCTAATTAGCAATTCATACTGATCTCTACGTTGGTGATTTGAGTTAAACAGCGATTAAGTTGAAAATGGTTCCTGACTTAACTAAAGTCAGGAACCATCTTTTTTTGAGCTTCCTATCTTAAGAAAGAGGTTATTCAGAAATAATTTTTGTAAGCATAGAGATGGTAACGAATTGAAATTTCTATTTCAATCTTGAGAAGCCGTATCAATTGCTCTTTTGATGACAATCCCTAATTAAGTTAAAAAGAATCTAAGGTAGAGGTCAATTATGGCTAATTCGGTCAAAGAAAAAATTTCATCCGATTTGAAGCAGGTTAAAGAAGTCGGACAGCTTCGCCGCGATCGCATTCGTGACATCATTCAAGGGGCAATCTCTCAGGTGATGTCGGAAGTGAAGGGCGGATCGGGCGAGGTGCGATCGATTGTCAAAGATGCGTTCTCATCGGCAATTGAGAGTATTCAAGAAAATAGTTCACATGTCAAAGAAGAAGTATCTGCCTCGGTTGAAGGGGTGATCGAGGGCATTAGCCATGCCCGTCACAAGCGGATTTCAGAGACAGAATCGGAAGTCAACCGCTTGCAAGCTCAGCTTGATCAGCAAGAAGGAGAACTGGAGAAGGACGTAGAAGAAGGACTGGCAGGGCTGAAAGAGGCGGGTAAGGATTTGTCGGCAGAGATGCGGGAACAGATTGACCACGCGATCGAGTCTATCCGCAACAGCGAAGAAGCATCTCTGCTGAAACAGCGATACGCGCAGTTGCAAGCACAGATGTCAATCCTTCGTGCTAATCTGGCGGCTCGCAGCGAAGTTTACTACGATCGTGCTCAAGGACATCTAGAAGACGCGAAACGCTGGTATGACCAAGCTCGTCCGCAGGCAGAAGTTGCAAAAGCCAAAGCCGATCAAAAAGCAGAAGAGTTTGATGCCAGATTAGGCGAGGCCGGAACGGCATTGGCACGGCGGGAGCGGAAAGTTCGTCAATTGCTGCGGGACTTGCTCAAGCAGGCAAGTGAAATGCTGAAAGACGATCATTCAGAAACGAAGGACGACCGTCCCCTCGCAGAACTTCCTAGCTCTAATCAAAAATTCTCTAGCCCTAGCCAGGATCTGTCTAGCGATCGCAATTTAGGAACATTGCCGCCTAGCGAAGCTGAAATAGAAGACAGCAATATTCGCTAAGGCGTTTGGGACGGTTGAAGCTAACCGTCTCATTAAAGAAGCATTGATTTTTAGTGGACTGTTGCTAAAGAAACGCCAAGCCACCCTTCAAAGTTCTGTTGTTGAAGGGTGGACGGGTGTTCTATAGCTTCAAGATGATATTGAGTGGCGCGAGGCGGAGCAAGAGTGAGCGATCGCGTCTTTAATTCATCGCTGTGGAACACCGTAACTTCAATAGTGTCGCCCGCTTGATAGTCCTTCAGACGCTCATCTAACTGCCCTGACCCGACTCGCAACCCATCGATTGCCACTAATTCATCGCCTGCATCGATCGCGGCTCGCTGTGCGGGTGAATCTGTCTCGACAAACTTCACGATTTCGCGCCCGCCTTCAGTTCTGAGTGTCATACCGATCGCGGGTACTCCTGTCTCTCTGTTGGATACAACACGTAAGCCAAAGCCAACAAGATACTCATCAAACGGCAGTTCTTCTGTACCGTCAATGTAGCGATCGTAGAAATCTGTCAGATCAAATCCTGCAACTGCTTCCAACACAAGTTTCAGTTGTTCTTTGGTAAACCCAACTTCAGCTTTACCAAACTGCTCCCACATCTGGCGCATCACATCGTCAAGCGATCGCTGATTCTGATGCTTAATCCGAATTGCTAAATCAAGCAACAGCGATACCATTTCGCCTTTCAGATAGTAGGAAATTTGAGAATTGGCGCTATTTGCATCAGGACGGTAAAGCTTAATCCAAGCATCAAAGCTCGATTCACTCAGGGGTTGTACGAGCCGTCCTGGAGTGGTCAGATAGCGAGAAATTTCTCGACTCAGAGCCGTTAAATAGGTTTTTGCGTCGTAAATGCCTGCTCGCAGCGGAATGAGCAAATCGTAGAAACTGGTCGTCCCTTCGCTAAACCATAGGGAAGGTGTGTAATTCTCGTGTTCATAATCGAACACTTCTAATCCTTTAGGACGAATTCGCTTCACGTTCCACAGATGGAAGAATTCGTGAGCTACAAGCTGCATAAATCGCTCATACTTGTCTTTTGTCCGAAATCCAAGGCGAGAATAAATTAGCGAACAGCTATCTTTATGTTCTAACCCACCAAAGGCTTGAGAGGCTAAATGAAGGAAAAAAATATAGCGATCGTAGGGCAGCCCACCAAATAGCTCCGCTTCGACTTCTATAATTTTTTGGGTATCACGAATGATGCGATCGACCTCTAAATTTCCTCGTCCCCAAATTGCAAACTCGTGCGGCTTACTCAGTACCTCAAAAGGATGAATCTGGTGCTGTCCAATCTCAAACGGACTATCAACCAACGCATCAAAGTTCTGCGCTTCAAAGGTGTTCACTCCCACACGGGGTAAAGCCGTTGTCACAACCCAATCGGCTGGCGGCAAAATCTGGATGCGAATGGGAACCTGTTGAAACCCTGGTACAAAGAAGAACAGCGCTGCTCCATTGAAGTAGCCATGAGTTTCATCAAGATGGTTTGTCCGAACCGTCAACTCATTTGCAAATACTCGGTAGCAAACTGCAATTTCCGACCTACCCTGCGTCTCAATCTGCCAATGATTTTTGCCCAGCTTTCGCCAATTGAGCGACGTTTCAGCACCATAAAACGCTTCAAAATCCTGCAAATGCCGTGAATATTCCCGTACCAAGTATGACCCTGGCGTCCACACGGGCATCTTTAAATCAAGGGTCTTCGCCTGCCAATTCTGAATCCGCAAAGTCACCTCAAACAGATGCGACTCGGGATGAGACATCGCGACTTGATAAAACAGAGCGAGATCTTGTGAGAGTGGGGTGTCAATCAAGGCGGCTGAGGATGTTCCGATCGGTTGTGACTCGCAAGGCAACTCTTCAATCGATTGGGTCAATTCAAAATCCTCACGGTTCATAAATTTACCCCACAGTAGTAGAGAACAACAATAGAGAGTTCTATCCCCTATCATGCCTCATTTCAATTTCTCTATCACCGCTTAGTCCGCAGTTGATTTAACTGTTTGAGATTCATTAGGGAGATAATCTGTTGCTCTGTATTTACTTTGAGCCACCCTTTGTCACTCAGCTTTTCTAGAATCTTCGTCGCTTCCTCAACGGTGATATCTGTAACATCCGCTAAATCCTTGGCTGGAATATTAAAGATGTCTGCTCCCTCACCAATCTTATCGCCGTAGTTTTCTCCGAGCAAAGATAAGGTGTTGACTAACTTCACAGCAGGCGGTTGATTGCGAAGCTGAAAGCGGATATTAGTTTGCCGCAAGCGTCTCACCATCAATTGCAGCATCCGGTGATGAAGTTGAGGATCTTTAAACAGGGTTTGAATGAATCGTTGAGCGGAAATACTAAGTAAATGTACATCAGAGAGCGCAATCACATCTGTTGAGCGAGGCGATTCATCTAGAATTGCCATTTCTCCAAAGAAATCACCCCGACCTAGAATAGCCAGTGTGGAAACGTCTTCCCCGGTGCCAGAGTGCCGTCGAACTTTTACCCAGCCCGATACAACAAAATAAACTGCATTTCCCCAGGCATCTTCCATCAAAACGGCTCTGCCAGTTGGGTACTCGTGCTCAGTCGCAACGGATAGTAGCCAATCCAGCGTTTCTGGATTGGCCGCTGCCAATAATGGAAATAACTCACTGAAAGCTTCAGTCTGCATGACAGATCTTCAGAGATGGACGTGTATGGTAGAGGGTCACTCGTCAAACATGTCTATGTAGACACTATATCTATATGCCAAAACGCCCACCAATTTACCAAATGGCAAATTGAGTCCGTTCTGATGGTCCAGAGATTGACGGATCAGCCGAACTGCTCAGAAATTGGAGAGAACACAGGCAACTAGGGAGCAGCCGATAACATCGCACTCCTCAAGCGAGGAAGTAGTAACTCTACATAGGATGCCCATCCAATTACGATGGATTGATGATGAGCTAAAGTTTCTAAATTAATCTGATCAGATGCATAGCTGATCGGTTGCCCCTCTAAATCGCAGCAAACCAGTCCAGCGGCCTGCGCGATTGCAATGGAGGCGACTGTGTCCCAAACCTTCACTCGCTTGTTGAAATACACATACAAATCTGCTTCTCCTAGGGCGGCACTCACGACTTTTAATCCGAAGCTACCCGGAGCGCGCACAAATTCAATTTCTGGAATTGCTTGACTAAGCGCACTTCCAAAGTTGGCAAAATCGATTTCTCCAATCATTACTTTAGGACGATCGAACCGAGAGGATGCCACAGGGTTCAGCAACTTAGGATCAGCATCCCCTTGAGTACGCCAAATTCCTGATTCTGGCGTACTGTGATACATCAGGTCATACTCCGGAGCATAAATCCATCCAGCGCTTGGCATTGCTGACCCCGGAGAACCCGCATTCTTCTCTAGAACGCCAACTAAAACTGAATAGTTGCGATCGCCCTGAATAAAATCCTTGGTTCCGTCTAACGGATCAATACACCAAAGGCGCTGATCCTGCTGAAAGTGAGGTCTTGAGGTGGGATTCTCCTCTGAAACAATGTAGTCTTGAGGAAAAAGGGTAGTGAATTGCTCGGTGAGTTTACGATCAAGAGCCTGATCGACGCTCGTGACAAAATCATCAGGACCCTTTTCAGAAACGTCAAACCTTTGGGTTGCAAGATACTTTGCGTGTTGTCCGCAAGCTCGAATAATGCGGCGGATCTCAGTATCTAACAATAAGTCAACCATAGCGAATCCTCACAGCAGTGCCATTTTGACACAAAAAACGGGCTAACTCTAAGTTAACCCGCCAGCTTGGGAACGCGCAGAGAAACTACTTTTGAACAACCAACTTGACGTTAGCGTTTTGCAATCCGGGGCGCTTCACTTCAGCCAAGGTCTTGTTCACAGCATACTTCTGGTTGATCGAGTTGATCAATTCAGTCTGGTTGTGCTTCTTGGCAACACCCCAGAGATCAGCAATCAAGTCGAAGGAACCATCTGCGTTGCGAGACCAGCCCAAATCGTATTCGCCTTCGAGGACAGCAACAATGTCAGCGCGAACACGCTGTCCGTTGTAGCCACGAACATCAGCGTCGGTCTTGGTCGAAATACCCAAATCACGCAGAGAGGACGTGAGGATTTCGGATTCAGTAATCTTGGTGCGTAGAGTGCTAAAGTGAGACATTAGGGTTTCCTCCGTGGAAAGTTGAATACAACGACAACGTTTTGCTTGTTGAGAATCGCAATCAGCGTTCAGTGGAAACCTGAAGCCTAATTGCTTGTTTGGCTGCTGGCGCATGGAACCAGCCTTTCCTCCTGTTGGGAGCAGGAGAAAGCTTTTAGAACTCAAGTCGCTGATACTCAGCAACTGAGGACGCTGCAGGTCGCGCTCGCTGCCTAGCCCAGTCCCGTAGGGCTGTTACCTGCTCGGTCATTGTCTTGGATAGCGGCATCGTGGCTCGACATGCCGCAATAATATCCAGTTGGGTAAACTCGCGGTCTTGAGCAAAAGCGTCATACATTGCAGCGACTAACGCTTGCTCAATTTCTGCCCCCGAGAAGCCGTCACATACATTGGCTAGCTGATCTAAATCAAAGCGAGTAATGTCTCGACGACGCTTCACGAGGTGAATATTGAAAATTTCTTTGCGCTCTTCGGCGGTTGGCAAGTCAACGAAGAAGATTTCATCAAAGCGTCCCTTCCGCAGAAACTCACCCGGAAGCCGCTCGACTCGGTTTGCGGTCGCCATCACGAAAACAGGAGAGGTTTTCTCTTGCATCCAGGTGAGGAAGGAACCGAAGATCCGGCTAGACGTTCCACCATCTGAGTCGGATGACCCAGTACTGCCTGCAAACGCTTTATCCATCTCATCAATAAAGAGGATAGCTGGAGAGATCGACTCGGCAGTTTTCAGAGCGTTCCGTAAGTTCGCTTCGGAGCGACCCACCATCGACCCGTCGTACACCCGACCCATATCGAGTCGAATTAATGGCAGTCCCCACAGACGAGAAGTGGTTTTCGCAATCAAGGATTTACCGCACCCTGGAACCCCTAAAATCAGCATTCCTTTTGGTTGAGGCAACCCATACTCGCGTGCTCGCTCTGTAAAGGCGTTAGAGCGCTGCTTTAGCCAACGCTTTAGCTCTTCCAAACCACCGACCGACTCGATCGTCTCATCCTCCTCCATGAACTCTAGGATGCCGTTGCGACGAATAAGCTGCTTCTTCTCAGAAAGAACAATATCAACCTCTTCTTCGGTCAAGCGCCCCGTAGTGACATACGCCTTGCGATAAACTTTCTCCGCTTCGTCACGAGTTAAACCTAGTGCCGCTTTCAAAAGCTTTTCGCGAGTCTCCGTTGTGATTCGCCGGGCGCGGGTCAGATCGAGTTGGCTTGTCAGGACTTGATCGAGTTCTGACATATTAGGCATCGCAAAATCGATGACCACTACCTCTTTCTCAAGCTCAATAGGAACTTCTTGAACCGGAGACATCAACAGGATCGACTTCTGAGTGCCTTTGAAGCTTGCGATCGCGTCACGCAACCATCGCTTCACCGCAGGAGAGTCAATGAAAGGGTGCAAATCTTTGAAAACAAAGAGTCCAGGCTCTCTTTGTCTCATCACCCATTCAATCGCAGCTTCAGGAGAAACCGTATTGTGCTGAGTGACATTGCGAGGCTGCCCGTACTCAACGATGCCGTGAGTGACAGTCCACAAAAAGACTCGACGGTGGGGCTTGGCTTGTGCGATCGCGGCGATCGTTTGCTCTGCCCGCTCCTCTTCGGAGGTCACTAGATAAATTAGAGGATATTGAGCCTGTACGAGAATATTTAGCTCTTCTTGCAT
Source organism: Myxacorys californica WJT36-NPBG1 (assembly GCA_019359315.1). GTDB lineage: Bacteria > Cyanobacteriota > Cyanobacteriia > Leptolyngbyales > Leptolyngbyaceae > Myxacorys > Myxacorys californica. The sequence continues at coordinate 92,183 of JAHHHO010000007.1, read as the reverse complement.
AGCCACTGACCTACCTGAAACGGCGCAGAAAAATAACCAGCTTCCCAATCCAACATTGTAGAAGACTTTAGCTAATCACTTAATCAATCCAAGTTAGCAACCTTAACAGGGAACTAGCGTCTCCTGATTGGAGGATTCGCTTGCCGCACCAACCTGAACTTTCGCAACAGGAAAACTTTCCTCTACTAAGACTTCAGATGGCTGACCAAGCGGTGCCAACTCACCATCCCGCAAGACAACAGGGGTCGTGCATCCGGGACAGTTGTAAACTCGATGCGCTTGTCCATGAGCCTCTTCCACTTGCTCCACTACATCGGGATGAGTTAGATAGAAGATGAGCGCCTTCTCCGCAAGGGTTGACATCGCTTCGGAGGCAACTGCCGCTCCAATTTTTAGTTGGCGGTGCAGTTCTGGTGGAAGATACAACGTAACTTTCTGCTTGTCTTGCATATCTCTTTCAGTCGTTTTACCCGGGTATGTAAGAACAATATCTAGGGAATCTCGGACTGTCAAGCCAGAAAACCAGCATGACGGCAATATTGTTACAATTCTTTACAACATGAATCGATTTAATTGGAATTGGAGCCTGAAACACGACGTTAGACAGATGTCAAGAAGAACAGCGTGGGGAGCATGTTTAGCGATCGCGCTGTTTAGCTGCGGCTCCTCGGATGGTTTACCAGACCGATGGGAAACGTATCGAAATCCTCGTTATGGATTTGAGTTCCCTTACCCTGCAGGATGGCAAGCGGCTGATTTGCCAGAGAATCGAGATGGTGCTGCCTTTAGAAACCCTCAAAATCAACAAGTTGAGATTCGTGGATGGGCAAGCTTTCTTCGAGTCCCGAAAAATTCTGGAACAGCAGCGCCTAAATTGGCCTCATCACCGACTCCATCGGTTCGTCTAGCGAAACCCTTTTCTTCTAAAGCTCCTCCGACTCAGGTTCCTTCTCAACGTTCGAGCAGTCTACCTCCTGCAAATTTCACAACTGAACAAGGCATTCAAGGGAGGCTCCAAGCTAATATTGAAGCCCAAACAAGTTCTCTTACGCTTGTTCTAACTCACGAAAATGTCCAATACTATTTGCGGGGAAGCGCTCCAAGCCAGCAGTTTGATGCGTACTATCAGTTCTTCAATTACGTAGCGCGTCGCTATCGAATTCCAATAAGCCGAAATTAAGCTCAACCGTCTTAAAAATTTCAAAAATAAAAAATTTCAAAAATAGAGCATCTAATAGAGCATAGAAATATTTCCTTGCTAGACTCCATTCAATGTTAGAGGTAGGATTCTGACTCATACTTTTCTCAAGGGTTAGACTGCAATGCTGGCAAAAAGAATCTTGCCTTGCCTGGATGTGAAAGCAGGACGGGTTGTGAAGGGCATAAATTTTGTTGATTTACGCGATGCTGGCGACCCAGTTGAGCTTGCTCAGGTTTATAACGAGGCGGGGGCAGATGAATTAGTTTTCTTAGATATCACCGCAACTCATGAAGACCGCGACGTGATTTACGATGTGGTTTATAAAACGGCAGAACAAGTCTTTATTCCACTAACTGTCGGGGGTGGAGTTTACAGCTTAGACGTGATTAAAAAATTGCTGCGGGCTGGAGCCGATAAGGTGAGCATTAATTCGGCGGCAGTGCGTGACCCCGATTTTATCAATCAAGCAAGTCGGCGGTTTGGTAATCAGTGTATTGTGGTCGCGATTGATGCGAGACGACGCCCAGATCCGACTAATCCGGGTTGGGATGTCTATGTACGAGGTGGACGAGAGAATACGGGAATTGATGCGATCGCGTGGGCGAAAACCGTAGAACAACGGGGAGCTGGAGAACTACTCGTGACGAGTATGGATGCAGACGGAACGAAAGCAGGATATGACCTTAGTTTGACGCGTGCGATCGCTCAAGAAGTGCAAATTCCTGTCATTGCGTCGGGAGGCGCAGGAACCTGTGAACATATTTACGATGCTTTAACGGACGGGAAAGCTGAAGCGGCCCTGTTGGCATCACTGCTTCATTACGGTGAACTAACGGTTTCTCAGATTAAGACATTCTTAACGGAGCGTAACGTTTTGATTCGCGATATTTAGCTGAAAACTCTACTTCTAGAGTCGTTTAATCACTTCATGCAGTTTTCGGCAAGTACTATGATAGGGACTTGTGCTGTTTACATAGCTAGACAGAGACAATTTGTCTAATTATCTGTTAAGATATGTAAATTATGATGATACCCATTCTAATTATTGCGATCGGTCTTGTTGCTTGGTCACTGCATCTGATGCAAGAAGCAGTTGAGCAGCGACAATTCTCTCTGATGCTAGCTGGCACACTAGTTGCAACAGCGGCAGCGGCAATGGTTAGTGTTTATTTTCTGATGGGAAATTGTATGGGATATCTCACTCGGATTCCCCATGACATCGCATATAACCAGGAAACCTACGAATCGGTTGTACAGTACTTGCGAGAGCAGGAATTAGCAGACGCTAAGATTTATCTAAGTGACTCTTCAACTCCGTCAATGCCTTCTATTAAAAAGCTTGATCAGTCTGTCCACTAAGATTGGTTATTATCAGATTTAGCCTTTGTTGAAGCAGGGTAAGGACGGCTTACCCTGCTTTGCTTTGTTCTTCTTAAATGGTTCCTATGAGTTATTACATCGCTCCTCGCTTTTTAGATAAATTGTCGATTCATATCACAAAGAATTATTTGAATTTGCCTAATGTAAAAGTGCCGCTCCTTTTGGGAATCCACGGGCGCAAAGGTGAGGGAAAGTCTTTTCAATGCGACCTGGTGTTTGAGCAGATGGGCATAGAAGCGGTTTACATGTCGGCAGGGGAGTTAGAAAGTCCTGATGCTGGCGATCCGGCGCGTTTAGTGCGACTGCGATATATAGAAGCGGGTGAACTGGTGAAGGTGCGCGGCAAGATGGCGGTTCTAATCATCAACGATATTGACGCTGGCATGGGACGAGTGGATCAATTCACGCAATATACCGTGAACACTCAACTGATTCATGGCACGTTAATGAACATTGCCGACAATCCAACCAACGTCCAGCTTCCTGGAAGTTACAACACCGATCCAACGCAGCGCATTCCAATCATCGTGACGGGAAATGACTTAGCGACGTTGTACGCTCCACTCGTTCGAGATGGGCGAATGGACAAGTTTTATTGGGAACCCGATCGCGCCGATCGCATTGGAATTGTGAGTGGCATTTTTGAGGTTGATCAGGTCGCTCACAGAGACATTGAGAAGCTGGTCGATACATTTCCTGAGCAAGCGATCGACTTCTATGGTGCACTGCGATCGCGGCTCTACGATGAGCAAATTCAACAGCTAATTCAGGAAGTTGGCGTGAATCGAATTTCTCAGCGCGTGGTCAACAGCAAGCAAGCGCCGCCAGAATTCCGTAAACCCGATTTTAGTTTGCCTCACTTGATCGAAGTCGGTCAGGCATTGGTACGCGAACAGAAGCGTCTGCAAGAATTGCGCCTGGTTGAGGAATACAATCAAACGATCGGTAATCGCGGATTAGGTGAGATTAACATGGTGGCGCATCGTTCTGAACCGACCCAACCTCCAACGAATTCATCACCAAAACCAGCGGCTCCTCCGACCAATCGTACTCCGACTGCGAGTTATAACGGACAGTCTTCTGGTACTCGTCTAAGCCCAGAGCTTGTCAGCCAGGTGAATCAAATTTTAGGACAAGGGCTACGACTAGGCATTGAGTATGTTGATGAACGCCGATTTCGGATGAATTCGTGGAACTGTTACGGCATGTTTCAAGATGATGGAGCGGGCGCATTATCGGCTCTCGAAGCGTGTCTTGGCGAACACGAAGCCAATTACGTGCGTTTGGTCGGCATCAACTTTAGCGATCGGCGTAGAGTGGTAGAAACGATTGTTCATCGTCCGATGGGTAAAGCAGCCCACTAGGAAACTTGTCAAAGCTGATTCTTAGAACTTGGAGATGAGTTATGACTCAAGCCAAACCTCGATTTTCAACGTTTGAGGAATATTTAACTTACGATGATGCAGACAACAGTCGCTATGAACTGATTGACGGGGAGCTAGTTGAATTGCCGCCAGAATCTGAACCAAACGATTGGATTGCTTTAAACCTGCGCGATGTTTTAATTCAACTCATAAACCGTCGATTGGTTCGACTTCATAATTGTGAGATTCAAGTTCCCGTATTAAAAAAGGGTGATGCTCAAAATCGCTATCCTGATTTGGTTGTTCTTCGAGAAGAGCATTTAGCGCTGACGCAAAAACGACTCACGATCAAACTTGACATGCCGCCACCACAGCTAGTTGTAGAAGTTGTGAGTCCAGGGCAACGCAACCGAGAACGCGATTATAAGCGTAAGCGCGACCAATATTGCCGAGTCGGGATTCCTGAATATTGGATTATTGATCCTGAGCAGAAAACCGTTCTGGTCTTGATGTTAGAGGGCGACGTTTATGTTGAAGTCGGTCAGTTTCAAGGAAGCAGCCCGATCATTTCACCACTGTTCTCCAATTTAGCGATCGCGCCTGAACAGGTCTTTCAGTAATTATTGCAAGGCTTGAATGAACGGCGCAATTGCAGTTACAAATGCCCCAGTTGATTCGTAAGGCAACACATTTCGTCCCTCAATTTTTACGCCTTGAGCATTTGGAAATGCTTCTAAGTATTCTTCTAGTCGCTGATCCAAGCTTTCAGGCTTGCCTTCTTGACTAATGCTAGTTGCTTGGTTGCCTAACACAATCAGGGTGGGCTGGTGAGCTTGCGCAACTCGAGCAGTGTAATCTTGCCGCCAAAAGCTAGAGAGAAACGAGAAAACCGCATGACGGCTATCGAGATTGCTCGCTCCAGCCTGCAATATGTTGAGCCAATTAGAATCGACTTGAGTTTCGCGAGCAAAGAGTTGACTAACTGAGAATTGTTTCAGAAACTGCGATCGCCGTGCATACCGATAAAATGCACTGCCCAACGGTGAATCGAACAAGTTCCAGGCGATGCGATGTTGCAGATCAGAAGTATTTCGCGCAACCAACGTCCACGCGGGCGGACCGCTTAAGATCAAACCTTTCACTAAATCGGGTTGCAGCGTTACTAGATCAACGGCAACGGGAAACAATGCACCTTGCGCCACTACGACACACGGCGTTTTTACAACCGTTTGCAGAAAGAATTGTAGTTGTTTTGCCCAATCGATCGGATGATACGCGACACGCGGCATATCGCTTTCGCCACACCCCAGTAAATCGGGATTGTAAATTGGGTTGCGGTGTCCTGACTCAATCCAAGCTTGGTTAAAGCGTTGCCAAAAGCCGCGAGACAGCCCAACCCCGATTGGATGGATTAACACTAATGGAACGCCTTGTCCTTCGTTCAGCACATCGTAGGCACAGCGATATCCATTCCAGGTGTAAAACTGTGTTGCGGTTCCGTCGGGGTGGCGCGTTGCGTCCATCGCAAACTGTTGCATACTTTGCCTCATCACTTCATCTATTCACCATGCTAAACGGAAATTCTTTGTGAACCTCCCACCTTTGACCTGTATGAATGAGGAGAGCTAGGTGAGATGCGGTGAACTCAAAATGCAGCGACTTTTCTTTAAAGTCGTTCCATGCCAGTTTGAAATTTTGCTTGGTTAAGTCTCGGAAAGCCACCGTCATGTGAGGTGCATACGAGCGCGACTTTTCTTTTGGATCAACTAACCCTATTGTCACTTCCAAATGTTCAATGAAAGCTTGATGCAAGGTTAGGAGAGGTTGGGTGCGATCGACATGGATGTAAATGACTCGTGGTGGAAAGGCTGAAAATCCGTCTAGCGTGATGGAAATCGGAGATTGAGACTGAGCAAATGATGAAAGCGAGTGGTGCAATTCATCTAGTCGTTCTGGCACCCACTTAAACGGTGGTTGCAACGTAATATGCGGAGGAGATTTAAGCGCATGACGGCTGTTGTATCGTTCGGCGATGTAGTGCTTAATCTCTGTGGCATATTCTTGAATCGATTGCGGCGGCAGAAGCGCAACGAAAAACAGCGTTTCTTTACTCATGTAATGCCGTAGTAACAAAAAATTGATTTTTGAATCTTAGATGGGTCAAAGCCTTATTCTAATGGCGTATCTCTAGCGTTTAAGCTACAGAATAGATCCTGATTGATAATGAAGGAAGAATGCAGTAATGCCTTGGTTTGTCAAAATCGAAGAAGGAGTCGTTGATAGGCCGACCTTCGATCGGTATGTTCCTGCTCATAAAGCGTTTGTCAAAGAGTTGATCACAAAAGGTCATGAAGCCCGAACGGGATATTGGAGTTGTTTCGGTGGCGGGATGTTGCTATTTAAGGCGTCGTCGATGGAAGAAGCGAAAAATATCGTCGCTCAAGATCCGCTCGTGCGGAATGGGTGCGTGCATTATCAACTTTATGAATGGAAGATTGTAGTTGAATGAGCTTGAACTGAGCAGGAAAGTGTTATCTTAGTAAGTGACTCGGATCTATGCGATCGCGACGCCCAAACTTTGTCAGGACCGGAAGGTAGCAGCAATACGGGATGCTCACGATAGGCGTAGTCTCCGGGTCACCTTGTTTTAAACCACTTTTGTTTCCAAGGTGTAGACGGTTTTCTCTACAGCAAATCAACCGTTCTCTACTGGGCAACCCGATCAATTCTGCGTATCTTGGAATTATTCAACATGGAGCTTGAAAACTATGGGTTTGGGAGATCTGGTTCAAAAAGCGGTTTATTTAGGAATTGGCGTTGCCTCTTATGCGGGCGAGAAGGCAGGAGAGAAGTTGACTGAACTGCGATCGCAGGTTCAGAAATTAGCCGATGAAATGGTTGAGCGTGGCGAGATGAATGCAGAAGAAGCTCGTCGGTTTGTGGATGACATGGTTCAGAAGGCGCAACAGCAGCAGCCGACGGTAACGTCTGATCCATCCCGTCCGGCAGAGCCTCGTAAGATTGAAATTCTAGATGACGACGAACCAACCCCAGCTTCAACGAGCGTGGATGAGATGCGTCAGCAGGTTACGGATCTGCAAGAGGAATTGCGACGGCTCAGACGCGACTGATTCGGGCAATTTAGGGTTTAGTAGCTAGTAGGGGCGTTCTGACAGACGCCCCTATGTTGTTTTAGCGATGTTGAAGTTTTGGCAGAGTCACAAGGTTTGATCAAGACTCACGCATTGGCAGCAAATTTCATAGCGGCGGATTTGGTAGTAGAGGATCAACTCTTTATCAGTGAAGGCTAAGCCTGAGTTAGTTCACCTCAAACATTCACGAGTGATGGTTAGACATTCAACGCTGAACCTTCAACATTCACTCGTGATGCTCAGACCTTCACGAGTGATGCTTAGACATTCGTTCATCTAGCTTAAACATTCACGCACGATGCTCAAACATTCAGCGCTGAACCTCCAACATTCACGCGTGATGCTCAGACATTCGTTTACCTAGTTTAAACATTCATGCCCGATGCTCAAACATTCACGCGCGATGCTCAAACTATCATCGACAACGCTTTGAGATTCAACGAGACAGGTAAAAGGCAATCATTGCAACTCTGCCATCATCACATTGATTCGCTCTGCTACATCTGCCCTGCCTTCTGGATCGGCATCTCGCAGAAAGACATCCACAATAAACCAGCGACACAAGGTTGGATCAATCTGCACCAGTTCTAGCATGACCTGATTCAGAACCTCGGTCATTACCTGATCTGGAAGACGATGTAACTCATCTCGAATAACTAGAGCCTCGTCAGGATTCTGTGTCTGCTTTGCCTTCAGCACGACTTTTACCACAGCCTTCACCAACTGACTGAGATCGATCGCTGGCTCACTGCCGCTGTTATTAGGTGATTGATCTTGCAAGAGAACGTCCTGTAGAGGTTAATTAGGTCAAGCTATTCGAGAAACTGATCAAAAAAGCATTTAGAGCATTCTAGCTCTGCTAAGAAGAACCTTCAATCTACTGAAGTGACGTAATTCAAAATCTATCTAAGGGCAGGAGATTTAGTGGTAGCAGTTAGTTCTGAAGATAAAATTGTAGCAATGACCAAATTCTAGACAATCTTGCAGGCTTCAATCTCTAGGTAATTCATTACACTATAGATGTATCCCGAGATGTATCTCACGCTCGCTCTTCCGTCAGAAATACATTATGCCAACTGCACCTGCTACCAGCGATACCGATAGCTTGGATCTCAAGCAAATTCTCAGGACCCTCGTCGAGGTGAAAAAAGGTAACTTTTCTGTGCGAATGCCCACCGATCAAATTGGCGTCGCAGGCAAAGTTGCCGATACCCTCAACGAAATCATCGAGATGAACCAACAGATGGCAACGGAGCTAGAGCGAATTAGCACCGTCGTTGGTAAAGAAGGCAAAATTTACGAACGGGGGTCAGTTGGAGGTGCGAAAGGCGCTTGGAAGGCGAGTGTTGAATCGGTCAATACGCTAATTACAGACCTCGTGCAACCGATGGCAGAGACGACTCGGGTGATTCGAGCGGTTGCCAATGGTGACTTGTCTCATACGATCGCTACTGAAATCGAAGGCAAACCATTGCAGGGTGAGTTTCTACAAACGGCTCAAATCGTGAACACGATGGTAGAGCAGTTGAACTCTTTCGCTTCAGAGGTAACGCGGGTCGCGCGGGAAGTGGGAACCGAAGGAAAACTCGGTGTACAAGCGGATGTACAAGGCGTTGCTGGAACCTGGAAAGACCTCACCGACAGCGTGAACTCAATGGCAGGTAACCTCACCGCTCAGGTGAGAAACATTGCCGAAGTGACAACCGCTGTAGCAAACGGTGATCTTTCTAAAAAAATCACGGTCGATGTTAAAGGCGAGATTCTCGAACTGAAAAACACGATCAATACGATGGTGGATCAGTTGAACTCCTTCGCTTCAGAAGTAACGCGGGTGGCGCGCGAGGTGGGAAACGAAGGGAAGCTCGGTGTACAAGCGGATGTACAAGGCGTTGCTGGAACTTGGAAAGACCTTACCGACAGCGTGAACTCGATGGCAGGTAACCTCACCGCTCAGGTGAGAAACATTGCCGAAGTGACAACCGCTGTAGCAAACGGTGACCTGTCCAAAAAGATCACCGTTAATGTTAAAGGCGAGATTCTCGAACTGAAAAACACAGTCAACACGATGGTGGATCAGTTGAACTCCTTCGCCTCAGAAGTAACGCGGGTGGCGCGCGAGGTGGGTGCAGAAGGAAAACTGGGTGGTCAGGCAGAAGTGCGCGGAGTTGCGGGAACCTGGAAAGACCTCACCGACAGCGTGAACTTCATGGCAGGTAGCTTAACGGATCAAGTGAGAAACATTGCTGAAGTAACGACGGCTGTAGCAAATGGCGATCTTTCTAAAAAAATTGCAGTTGATGTTAAAGGCGAGATTCTCGAACTGAAGAACACCATCAATATCATGGTGGACCAGTTGAACTCGTTTGCCTCAGAAGTAACGCGGGTGGCGCGGGAAGTGGGAAACGAAGGAAAACTCGGCGTACAAGCAGAAGTGCGCGGAGTTGCCGGAACCTGGAAAGACCTCACCGACAGCGTGAACTCGATGGCAGGTAACCTCACCGCCCAAGTGAGAAACATTGCCGAAGTGACAACGGCTGTGGCAAACGGTGATTTGTCGAAGAAAATCACGGTCGATGTTAAAGGCGAGATTCTTGAACTGAAAAACACGATCAATACGATGGTGGATCAGCTCAGTTCCTTCGGCTCAGAGGTAACGCGGGTGGCGCGGGAAGTGGGGTCTGAAGGAAAACTGGGTGTACAGGCCGAAGTGCGCGGAGTTGCCGGAACCTGGAAAGACCTCACCGACAGCGTGAACTTCATGGCAGGTAGTCTGACCGCCCAGGTGAGAAACATTGCTGCTGTGACAACGGCAGTAGCAAACGGTGACCTGTCCAAAAAAATCACGGTCGATGTTAAAGGCGAGATTCTCGAACTGAAAAACACAGTCAACACGATGGTGGATCAGTTGAACTCGTTCGCTTCAGAGGTAACGCGGGTGGCGCGAGAGGTAGGGTCTGAAGGAAAACTCGGTGTACAAGCAGAAGTGCGCGGAGTGGCTGGAACCTGGAAAGACCTCACCGACAGCGTCAACTTCATGGCAGGTAGTTTGACTGCCCAAGTGAGAAACATTGCCGAAGTGACGACCGCTGTAGCAAACGGTGACCTGTCCAAAAAAATCACGGTGGATGTTAAAGGCGAGATTCTCGAACTGAAAAACACGATCAACACGATGGTGGATCAGTTGAACTCGTTTGCCTCAGAGGTAACGCGGGTCGCGAGAGAGGTGGGAACCGAAGGAAAACTCGGTGTACAAGCCTATGTCAGAGGGGTAGGCGGAACTTGGAAAGACCTCACCGATAACGTCAACCTGATGGCAGGTAACCTTACCGCCCAGGTGAGGAACATTGCTGAAGTGGCAACCGCGATCGCAAACGGCAACCTGTCCAAAAAAATCACGGTGGATGTCAAAGGCGAGATTTTGGATCTGAAAAACACCATCAATACGATGGTGGATCAACTCAGTTCCTTCGCCTCTGAAGTAACGCGGGTCGCACGCGAGGTGGGAACTGAAGGCAAATTAGGAGGTCAAGCCCAAGTCACAGGCGTTGCCGGAACTTGGAAAGACCTCACCGACAACGTGAACTCGATGGCAAGTAACCTCACTGCCCAAGTGCGAGGCATTGCTAGAGTTGTAACGGCCGTTGCAAATGGCGACTTGAAGCGCAAGCTCATGCTCGATGCAAAAGGTGAGATCGAAACGTTGGCAGATACGATTAACGAAATGATCGACACCCTGGCCACGTTTGCCGATCAGGTGACGACTGTAGCGCGCGAAGTGGGTATTGAAGGCAAGCTGGGAGGTCAAGCGAAAGTTCCGGGTGCATCAGGAACCTGGCGGGACTTAACCGATAACGTAAACGAACTGGCGGCCAATCTCACGACTCAGGTAAGAGCGATCGCAGAAGTCGCAACGGCGGTGACGAAGGGAGACTTAACCCGCTCGATCTCGGTTGAAACCCAGGGTGAGGTCGCGATTCTCAAAGACAACATCAACCAGATGATTGCCAACTTGCGCGAAACCACCCAAAAGAACACTGAGCAAGATTGGCTCAAAACGAATCTGGCGAAGTTTACGCGCATGTTGCAAGGTCAGCGCGATCTCGAAACCGTTTCCAAACTGATTCTGTCGGAACTTGCTCCTCTAGTTTCCGCGCAACACGGAGTCTTTTACCTCATGGAAACGGGCGACGCCCATCCTGGTTACCTGAAATTACTCAGCACCTACGCCTATCGGGAGCGCAAAAATCTCGCAAACCGGTTTGCCTTGGGCGAAGGACTCGTAGGACAATGCGCCTTAGAAAAAGAGCGGATTCTGATTACAGAAGTACCGCACGATTACATCAAGATCAGTTCAGGGCTAGGCGAAGCAGCGCCGCTCAATGCGGTCGTTCTACCCGTTTTATTTGAGGGACAAGTGACGGCGGTGATCGAACTTGCCTCCTTCCGCCGCTTTAGCGAAATTCACCTGACCTTCTTTGACCAGCTGACCGAAAGTATTGCGATCGTGCTCAATACGATCGCCGCGAGTATGCGAACGGAAGAATTGCTGAAGCAATCGCAATCGTTAGCAGAAGAACTACAAACTCAGCAAAAAGAACTCACCGGAACCAATCAACGGCTAGAGCAGCAAGCGCGATCTCTAACAGCATCAGAAGAATTGCTCAAAAATCAGCAGGAGCAATTGCAGCAAACCAATGAAGAACTACAGGAGAAAGCAGAACTACTAGCCGTACAAAATCGCGAAGTGGAACGCAAGAACCAAGAAATTGAGCAAGCAAGGCAATCGCTAGAGGAGAAAGCCGAACAACTTGCTCTCAGTTCTAAATACAAGTCCGAATTTTTGGCAAACATGTCCCACGAATTGCGGACGCCGCTCAACAGCTTGCTGATTCTATCGCGGCTTTTGTCTGACAACAGCGAGAACAATCTAACGCTAAAGCAAGTGGAGTATGCCCACACCATTTACACATCAGGTAATGATCTATTAGGGCTAATTAACGACATTCTCGATCTAGCAAAAATCGAATCGGGAACGATGTCGATCGAGATTGAGCCAACGTCCTTTGCTGACCTACGGCATCACCTTGATCGCACCTTTAGCCAAGTTGCACAAGACCGCAAACTCGACTTTCAAATTCATCTAGACGATTCTCTGCCTCGCACGCTCTATACCGACTCAAAACGCTTACAGCAAGTGTTGAAGAACTTGCTATCGAATGCGTTTAAGTTCACCGAGCAAGGGCGAGTGGCACTGGATATTAGTCTAGTGACTCACGGTTGGAGCTATGACCATGAAGCCTTGAATCAGGCTGACGGGGTGCTGGCGTTTGCTGTCTCGGATACCGGAATTGGCATTGCCCCCGACAAACAACATGTGATTTTTGAAGCCTTCCAGCAAGCTGATGGCACTACGTCTCGTCGCTACGGCGGAACGGGGTTAGGCTTATCGATTAGTCGCGAAATTGCTCGTCTACTAAAAGGTGAGATTCGCCTCACGAGTGAACCCGGACGGGGAAGCACCTTCACGCTGTATCTACCCCAGACGTATTTAGTGCGTCGAGAAGTTGGGGTGGAAAACGCAGATAGGAGAGAGAGAATGCAAGCGCTATTCTCCTCTGGGACAGGAGCTACGGCTCAACACGTCCCGCCTGCTGCGACTTCTACAACGACCCTACCTTCTGACCCTACGCAATCGGCATCTATGCTTGACATCGCCCTACCAATCGTGATCGAGGACGATCGCGAAATCCTGCAACCCGGCGATCGCACCTTGCTGATCATTGAGGACGACCTCAACTTTGCCCGAATCTTGCTCGATATGGCACGGCAAGAAGGCTTTAAAGGGTTAGTGGCAACCCGTGGCAATGTCGGACTGGCAATGGCGCAGCAGTTCAGACCCACAGCGATCATGCTCGATATTCGGCTACCCGTTCTCGATGGCTGGACGGTGTTAGATCGCCTCAAGCACGATCCCAATACCCGCCACATTCCAGTTCACATCATGTCGGTCGAAGAAGGGCTACAACGCTGTCTGCGACAAGGCGCGATCGCCTGTCTGCAAAAACCTATCAGCAGCGATGTTCTCTTAAATGCCCTCGCCCGCATTCGAGAGTTTGTCGATCGCCCCGTCAAGGCACTGCTAATTGTTGAAGACGACGAAGTTCAGCGTGACAGCATTACAGAACTCATCGGTCACGATGATGTGGATAGCACAACTGTGGGAACTGGCACAGCAGCACTAGAAATGCTTATGTCCAACCACTTCGACTGCCTCGTTCTGGATCTGAATCTGCCCGATATGAACGGATTTGAGCTAATCGAGCAAATTAAACATAGACCCAGCCTTGGTTACTTGCCCATCATCGTCTACACCGGTCGAGAGCTAACCTCCCAAGAGGAAACGGAACTGCGCTGCATCTCTGACACCATCATCATCAAAGATGCGCGATCGCCAGAACATTTGCTCGACGAAACCGCCCTGTTTCTCCATCGCGTTCAGGCAGATTTACCTCCTGCCCAGCGACAGATGCTAGAGAACCTCCAGCAAAACGATCCGATCTTGCTCGGCAAGAAAGTGCTGATTGTGGATGACGATGTGCGAAATATCTTTGCCCTCACGAGTCTGCTGGAGCGCTATCAAATTCAGGTTCTCTATGCTGAAAACGGTCGCGATGGCATTGCTAGACTAAACGACAATCCAGACATCAACCTGGTGCTGATGGATGTGATGATGCCAGAGATGGATGGCTACGAAACGACACAATCGATTCGCCAAATTGACCGGTTCGCGACGTTACCGATTATTGCGCTGACGGCGAAAGCGATGCTGGGCGATCGCGAAAAGTGTCTCGAATCGGGAGCTTCGGACTACATCACAAAGCCAGTCGATACCGAGCAACTGCTCTCGCTGATTCGAGTGTGGCTGCATAAGTGAGAACGGCATGATGCGATCGACCTGAACGCAACTCTGAAGGAATTGGCCTTGCCAAGCTCCAATCAGGTTCTCAAAACTCAGGTTCTCAAAACAAAGTCTAAAGGATCGCCAAAGGCGATCCTTGACCCAATAAACTTATCGTCAAGGAGGAAGGGAACTCGCCCCTCAAGCTGCTCCTTCAACCCTCTAGCTCTACGTGCGTATGCAAGCTGAACCCAAAGCAACTGTCCTTCTAGTGGACGACCATCCTGAAAATCTGATTGCCCTAGAAGCCACCCTCGACGGATTGGGGCAAGACTTGGTGAAAGCTCATTCAGGGGCACAAGCTTTAAAGTGTTTGCTCGACCAAGACTTTGCACTCATTCTGCTAGATGTGCAGATGCCTGGAATGGATGGGTTTGAAACCGCAGCGCTGATCCGGCAACGATCGCGATCGCGCTCCACACCAATCATTTTTCTCACTGCATTCAGTGACGCGGATGCTCTTCGATCAAAGGGATATGCGCTCGGCGCAGTGGATTACTTGCTCAAACCTATTGATCCGGTGATTTTGACCGCAAAAGTGGCTGTATTTGTTGATTTGTTCAAAAAAAATGTTGAGGTTCAGCAACAAGCCCAGCAACTTGTTGCCAAAAACCTTGAGATTCTGCGGGTAGAAGCCGCTCGCAAGCAAGCGGAAGACGCGAACCGGATCAAAGATGATTTCTTAGCCGTCGTTTCTCATGAACTCCGTACGCCCTTGAATTCGATCCTGGGGTGGTCGCAATTGCTGCTGAGCAAAAAATTTGATGAGGCTAAAACGGTGCGGGCGTTAGAAACGATCGCCCGTAACGCGAAATCGCAAGCCCAACTGATCGAAGACATTTTAGATGTTTCCAAGCTGATGCGGGGCAAAGTCCGACTGTCGCTCCAGCCTATCAACGCGATCGCGATTATTGAATCGGTGATTGAATCGGTGCGCCCATTAGCTGACGAGAAAGCGATTGAGCTAGTTGCTCAACTAGATGAGACAGGACAACTGATTTCTGCTGATCCAGAACGGCTGCGGCAAATCATCTGGAATTTGCTCACGAACGCCATCAAGTTCACCTCTAAAGGCGGACAGGTTACCGTTAAGTGGTCGATCGCACATGAACAGAATTCTGCTCACCTGCACGTGATCGATACCGGAATTGGCATTTCTCCCGATTTTCTTCCCCACATCTTTGAGCATTTCCGTCAAGCCGACAGTTCCTCGACGCGATCGCATGGTGGACTAGGATTAGGATTGGCAATTGTAGATCAGCTAGTGAATCTTCACCAAGGCAAAATTTTTGCTTACAGTGAGGGTGAGGACAAAGGAACCACTTTCACGGTTCACTTACCCTTAGCAACAACTCAAATTAGCAATGAGCTGGACTCCACCCTAGCGGCTAAGACCGAGAATAGAGGAGAGATGTCTCTCGATCATATACAGGTGTTAGTGGTTGAAGACGTTGCTGATAGTCGCGACTTTATTAAAGCAGTGCTAGAACAAGCCGGGGCCGATGTGATCGCAGTTGCTTCAGCGAACGAAGCGATCAAGTGTCTGAAACATACCACTCCACATATCTTAGTTAGCGATATCGCGATGCCTGGAGAAGATGGCTATTACCTAATTCGCCAAATTCGTGAACAGGAACAACAGCGCGACGTACCCAATTCGGCAATTTTCAAAAAAGCGCGCCATATTCCAGCGCTCGCGCTTACCGCAAGCACAAAACCCGAAGATCGAGCACAAGCGCTATCGGCTGGATTTCAAAACCACATTTCTAAACCTGTTGACCCACAAGTACTGGTGGCCGCGATCGCAAAACTGGTTCGCGATCGCGAACCAGTTTTGCCCCTTCGCTTTTCAGATGGCGATGTCTTAGACAGAGGAGCTTGTTAAACCACCCGCCTAAACCCAAGATGTGATGTAGCTAGCATCTTCTTCTTTAGACTTCACGAAGCCATTCAGGATTCAAGGCGCGATCGCACAACTATCTCACCCATTCAGTCTTTAAGCCCCAACTACCAGAACGACGGCTGGTGACGAATCAAATTGAGATACTCCTCACGCGTCTTCTGATCGTCTTGAAACACTCCAACCATTGCACTTGTCACTGTCCAAGACCCTGGCTTTTGAACGCCCCGCATTGTCATACACGTATGTGTCGCCTCCATCACCACTGCGACGCCCCTCGGCTCCAAAATTTCTTGAATTGCTTCTGCCACTTGGCGCGTCAAACGCTCTTGCACCTGCAATCGACGGGAGTACATCTCCACAATCCGAGCCAGTTTGCTCAACCCGACCACTTTCTGATTTGGAATGTAGGCTACATGAGCTTTTCCCATAAATGGCAGCATGTGATGCTCGCACAAGCTAAAGAAAGTGATGTCGCGCACCAACACCATTTCGTTATGTCCCTCATCAAAAATAGCGCCATTCACGAGGTCATCCAACGACTGAGTATAGCCACTGGTCAAAAAGCGCATTGCTTCTGCTACACGCTTCGGCGTTTTTAGGAGACCTTCACGTTCTGGGTCTTCGCCCACACCAACTAACATGGTTCGCACGGCATCTTTCATATCCTCAAGATGCTCGTCGGTGGGAGGTGTGATTTTGACCTCTTGCCCGTTTTGAGTGTTGCGATCGGGTCTCGCTTCTAAATTTTTCTTAGGACTGGAAGCATCTGAACTATTTGGGGAAGTAATTGCCATAGTAGATCGAAGTGAATGTGTGCAAAAAGTCAAAACACGAACATAAAGTCAAACACGAAAATGACGCCCGCTAAAACGTACCTGCGTTGGGCATCAGGATTAACTCCTCTACCACAGCGTGAGTGGGCAAAGTTGCGGCATGAAGGATCGACTGAGCCACCACGTCAGGCGTCAGCATTTGGCTGCGATCGAAGTCAGCTTGCACAGTGTCTGTATCCCAAATCGGGGTATTGACCGATCCAGGGGAAACCGTCACCACACGAATGCCGTTGGCGCGTTCTTCCGCCGCCAAAGTTTTAGACAGCGCCAGCAAGCCAAACTTACTCACACTGTATGCGCCCCAGTTGGGAAACGCTTGATGGGCCGCAATAGAGGCGACATTGATGATCGTGCTGCTCTGCTGCCGTCGTAGGGCGGGTAGACTGCCTTGGATGACCTGAAAAACGCTGGTGAGGTTTAGATCAATTACGCGCTGCCAGTCTGCTAAAGACGTCTCCATCACGGTTCCGGTGTAGCCCATGCCAGCGTTGTTCACGAGGATATCAATCGCGCCAACCTTCGATGTAATGGCTTCGATGCGCGATCGCACCTGATCCACCTCCGCTAAATCGATCGCATCTGTGCGAACCTCGACACCGAATTGACGAGCGGCATCTGCCACCGATTCCAACTTAGCCGCAGAACGGCTAACCAATGCTAAATGTATACCTGCTTTGGCAAAGGCAAGGGCAGTCGCCTCACCGATTCCACTGCTTGCCCCTGTGATCAGAGCGTAGTGTCCTTTGGAAGCAGTCATGAAATACTCATCCGGAAAAAACAATGAGGTGAACCGATCAAACAGTGAGATGAAAGCTGTGAGTGAATGGATTGCGCTACAAACTGAAACTCAAATCCAACTCATCGATCTAACAACGGTAACGTCAGTAGAACGAATCTCCTCTCTAGGGCTGAACTGACTTGATAAGCCAAAAGAGCTGCCTCAACAGTAGCGACAGCAGAAAAATAAGAAACTGTTAACAATTGTTAATTATATCGCGAAGAAGTTCATTTCAGCAGCACTCAACCTACATGCGTCATGCCAGCTTCGACGAAGACGCCAAAATTGCGAAACTTTCGATAGCGGAGGTCGCACCGTTGCTCAGGCGTGAGCTGATCTAGCTCAGATAAATGTCTTAGAATCGCTTTCTTTAAGGTTTCTGCGGTGGTCAACGGGTCAGAATGAGCGCCGCCAATAGGTTCTGGCAAAATTTCATCTAAAATCCCCAAACTCATCAGATCCTGGGCCGTGATTTTCAGGGCTTCTGCGGCTTGCGGCGCTTTAGCGGCATCTCTCCACAAAATAGAGGCACATCCTTCCGGGCTGATGACGGTGTAGACCGAATGTTCAAACATCATCAGGCGATCGCCAACCCCAATTCCCAGCGCACCACCCGATCCTCCTTCACCAATCACCGTACAGATAATCGGCACTTCTAAGCGAAACATTTCGCGCAGATTATATGCGATCGCTTCTCCCTGTCCCTGTTGCTCGCCTTCTAATCCCGGAAAGGCTCCTGCTGTATCAATAAACGTGATGATTGGCATTCCAAAACGGCTCGCGTGATCCATCAGCCGCATCGCCTTGCGGTAGCCACTTGGAGACGCCATGCCAAAGTTCCGAAACACGTTGTCTTTCGTATCTCGTCCTTTTTGCTGCCCCAGAATCATCACCGGGCGTCCATCGATTTGCGCTACCCCGCCCACCATCGCCGCATCATCTCGCCCGCCGCGATCGCCGTGTAACTCCATCCAGTCGTCACTGATCGCCTGAACATAGTCCAGCGTGCTAGGGCGGCGCGGGTGGCGGGCAACCTGTAGCCGTTGCAAGGGCGTCAAGCTGCTAAAAATTTCCTGGCGAAGCTGCACCGCCCGATCCTCAAGCAAACGAATCTGATCAGAAACATCGACCTCGTTTTCTTCGGCAAGTTCCCGAATTTGGGCAATGCGAGTCTCTAGCTCTGCTAAGGGCTTTTCAAAATCAAGCAGGATGGGGCGACGATCGGAGGAATTAGCCATGCTGAGAAATGCTCTACTTTAGGGAGACTAGATAGACAAATCTTTGGTCTAGATTACTGGGATCGAGGAGAGATCACAAGGGCATCTCCCTAGCCTAGCAATTATGATTGTCGGGATATCTATACGGTTTAGCATTTTTTACTTTGGTTAAGCTGACGCAAGTTCACCTACGATCGTGCAGCTTAATCAAGCCAAGAAGATTCTTCTTTGCAAAGCACTGTCAACAGCGTCTCTCTTTAATCGAAGCAACTGACCTGTTACCTTAGAATCACCGCCCTACCATTGTTCATCCATGCCCTCCTATCCCGGAATTTCTAGCGCTGCCTTTCGTCACCCGTTAGATTACCAAGCCGAACAAGCCCTCCGCAGCGTCCCTGGCTTTGATCTTGTCGCCCGAAAGGTTATCGAGTTTGTCTATGAGCGTCCGCGCCTAGTGTATTTAACGGGAAACAGCATTCAAGTCGGCGTCCGCCAATATTCAAGCGTTTATCAAATCTTTCGCGAATGCTTGCAGTCACTCGACATCGCCTCAGAACCTGCTCTCTTTGTGTCTCAAGCGCCGCTTGTCAACGCTTATGCTCTAGGACAAGAGCGCCCCTGCGTCGTTTTAAACACCGCGCTATTAGACTTACTGAGCGAAGTAGAACTAAAATCTGTGATTGCTCACGAACTCGGACACCTCAAATGTGGTCATACTACGCTGACTCAGATGGCAACGTGGGTCAACATGGCGATCGCAGGCTTAGCTGACCTGACCTTTGGACTGAGCAATTTGATCAGCACCGGATTGCTACTCTCGTTCTATGAATGGCTCCGCAAAGCTGAATTGTCTGCCGACCGGGCAGCGCTATTGGTCATGGATGACCTCAATCCCGTGATGCACAGCATGATGCGTTTAGCAGGCGGAAGCCATAAATATGCTCATGAATTAAGCGTCGAAGAATTTGCAAAGCAGAGCGATCGCTATCAAAATCTTGACCAAGACAATCTCAATCAGGTCTATAAATTCTTCCTCTATAACGACGTGTCGAGCGGCATCTTCCTCACTCATCCGTTCACCGTCGAGCGCGTCCGCTACCTGCAAGAGTGGTCTACTTCATCTGACTTTCAACACATTCGTCAAGGCAATTACACTCGAACTGGGTCAGAAGGTGCGGTCAACGTAGACGCCCAAGCTGAAGATGCCGACCATCTCCGACAACAGATCGAAGCCTTACAGCAAGAGATCGATCGACTCAAACGCGATCAGTAAGCGCTACGAACTACCAATTTCCACGCTTTCCACTCGGACGAACCGTTAACCAGTTCGTCCGAGCTAATGCCAGTTGTTCCTCACTCAGTTTCGCTCCAGTCAAATTTGCCCCACACAAATTTGTGCCACGAAGATTGGCATTTAGCAAATAAGCGTGACTCAAATCTGCTCCGCGCAAGTCTGCCCCTTCTAGATCGGCATTGCTTAGATATGCTCGTACCAAGTTTGCGTCTCGAAGATTGGCATGATTAAGACTCGATCGCCCAAAATCGGCATTAGACAAATTTGCACCTTGAAGATTGATCTGGCGGAGATTAGATTGATGGAATACTGCGCCTGACAAATCGGCTTTGGGCAACTTTAGCATCGCCAGATCATGTGCTGCAAAGTCTCGCTTGCCTTTGGCGTAATAGCTTTGCAGCCCTTGAGCATCTAGCTTTTGCTCAGATGCAACTGATCGCTGCCCCGTCAGGTCGGTTTGTCCAATTGTACCTTTGGTTCGTAGCGTCGTCGTGGTTGGCTTCGCGGCAATTACGCGACTACGTGCCAAACCGGGCTGTAAACTTGTGGCATCGGAGCGCTGTTGCTGCCGTGCCCGAATCGCCATCGCCGCCCGGGCGGCAGGAGATGAAGAATCTTGAGAATCGTACCCCCGCTCTTTAGCATCGCCTTTGGCACCGTCCGTCCTTGCAGCTACGCTGTTCATGCTGCCAGCTAGACTGTCGAGATAGGGTTCTAAATCTAGCGCTCGAAGAATCTCACTAGATGATTGATAGCGATGGCGCACAGATACTTCCAGCATTTTCTTCAGAACGCTGGCGAAGTGGTCGCTAATGTGGACATGCTTTTCCCACAGCAGTTCACCCGTTGCTGGATCGTAATCGAGGTCTTTTGGAGATTTGCCAGTGAGCAAATAGATGCATGTTACTCCCAACGCATAAATATCACTGGCGTAGACCGGACGCATTGCCATTTGCTCAGGTGGTGCAAATCCTGGAGTTCCGATCGCATAAGCAGTCAGTGCGGTTTGCTCGGTGACACTGTTAGCAACGGCACTGACTTGATTTTTAACGGCTCCAAAATCAATCAGCACCAATTTGCAGTCGTGCGATCGCCGAATCATGTTCGCGGGTTTAATGTCCCGGTGAATCACTTGATTGCTGTGAATATATTGCAGCACAGGCAGCAGTTCGCTCAAGAATTGCTTGGTGCTAGCTTCACTGAGCGGACCCGATCGCTTGATTTCTTGCTGAAGCGTTGAGCCGCTGACATATTCTTGAATCAAATAAAATTCTTGATTTGCCTCAAAATAATCTAACAATCGTGGCACTTGAGGGTGATTGCCAATCTTGCCCAACGTCTGTGCCTCTCGCTGAAACAGTTCTCGCGCCATCTGCATTACATGCGGAGCCGTGGCGGTCGGACGCAATTGTTTGATCACACAGTTGGGCTGACCGGGCAGCACCTCATCGCGGGATAAAAAGGTCGCCCCAAACCCTCCTTGACCCAACGCCTGAAGAACTCGATAGCGATCGCGCAACAAGAGCTTAGAGCCGCACGCCTGACACAGTTCTGTGTTGGCTAAATTTTCGGGATGAGGACAAACCGGATTCAAGCAGTAGCTCATTCAGCATCACCCGCTTCGATCGAAATGTGGACAAATGTGCCCCTACCGTTTGAGTGGCATGGGCAAGTCGTGAGGCTAGAGGCAGGGAATTTTGGCAAGACATTGAAGCTGTACATTAAAGTTGGCGTTTGTCTCACGTCCTGATAGACGACCTAAAATTGACCCTCCCTTAGCCTCCCAATTGAGAGTACCCAGAGAGAAAGCTGAAAAAAACAATGGAGTGTATCCCCCACCGTTTCTAATCAGTTACCAGAATTATTTATGAGCGACGAATGATTTAGCGAAGCGATCCTTCGGAGTTTGGCGGAGCCAATCGTAAGTGCTCATTTCACTACTTTCTATCTTCCAAATGACCAGTTAAGAATTGTCAATACGAATTAGGTAGAATGATTCAGATTGGCGTCGCTTAGGATTGGGCTGAATGCGGATTTCTCTGAACTGGTTGCAAGAGCTTGTTGATATATCCCTGTCACCGGAAGCCTTAGCCGACATGTTGACGATGGCAGGGTTTGAGGTCGAAGAGATTGAAGATCGGCGCACGTGGGCAGATGGCGTCGTTGTCGGAAAAGTGTTAGACCGCCAACAGCACCCAAATGCCGATCGTCTGAGTGTGTGTCAGGTGGATATTGGCGGTGAAGCTCCGTCTCAAATTGTTTGCGGCGCGGCAAATGTCCGAGCCGACATTTACGTTGCTGTGGCGACGTTAGGAACGTACTTGCCCAAAGTAGATCTAAAAATTAAGTCTGCCAAACTGAGAGGTGTACCGTCTGAAGGCATGATCTGTTCGCTCTCAGAGGTCGGGTTAACAAAAGAATCGGACGGCATCCACATTTTCGATTCGTCTACAGTCGGGTCAGTCAAACCTGGAAGTGACGCCCGATCGCTGCTAGGACTTGATGATGTAATTCTCGACCTGACCTCTACCGCCAATCGAGCCGATGCCCTGAGCATGGTTGGCATTGCGCGGGAGATTGTCGCTCTGACTGGCAGCCCCCTACGGTTACCTGACGCTCCCTCTGTTAAACCGACCAAGAGCGGCTCGTTAGCACTCAAGATTTCTGAACCGCAAGCTTGCCCAGCCTATATTGGAACAGTCATTGAGGGATTGACGGTTGCGCCGTCTCCTGCTTGGCTACAGCAGCGATTGCAGTCTGCTGGGGTTCGCTCAATTAACAACGTGGTGGATGTTACCAACTACATCATGTTGGAATGGGGACAGCCGCTGCATGCGTTCGATCGCGATCGCTTGGTCACCGTAGCCGGGAGTGAACCGTTGACGATGGGCGTCCGGTTTGCGCAGCCAGGAGAAGTGGTAAAAACCTTGGATGGCAACGATCGCAAACTGCTAGAGCAAGCGCTTTTGATTACGGCTAATGATCGGCCGACGATGCTAGCAGGCATTATGGGCGGCGAGGAAACCGAAGTGTATGACGGAACGCAGAACGTGATGCTGGAATCAGCCATTTTTGATTCGGCGGCGATTCGGCGTTCGGCTCGCGCTCAGGGCTTACGAACGGAGGCCTCTGCCCGCTATGAGCGAGGCATTAATTTAGCCGAACTCGAAACAGCATGTCGTCGGGCGGTGAAACTCATCACCGAGCTGGCGGGAGGACAAGTTGTTGCCCAAGAAATGGTAGATACCCGTCCGAGTGGGGGGGCCTTAACCCGATCGATTGAGTTGCGCTTGGAGCGAATCAATCAAGTTTTGGGCATGGTCGAAGTGGAAGACGATTTGGCCGAACTTCAATCGACTGATGTTGAACGGACGTTGAGTGCTTTAGGTTGTCAATTGGAGATCAGCGCTCCCGGAACCTGGACAGTCACCGTTCCGCCCTACCGCTACCGCGATTTAGAACGGGAAATTGATCTAATTGAAGAAGTGGCGCGGTTGTACGGGTACAACAACTTCTACGATAGTTTGCCAACTAAAACGGAGGCAGGATATCTCTCGATCGAGCAGTACGTGACGCGGCATCTGCGGGAAGCGTTTCGAGGAGCAGGATTGACCGAGTTAATTCACTATTCACTCGGCAAACCCAGTAGCGAGCGTCAAATCATTCTGGCAAATCCTCTTTTTACCGAATATTCTGCACTGCGAACAGATTTGATTGACGGCTTGATCGATGCCTTCCAATACAATCAGGAACAAGGCAACGGCGCACTCAACGGATTCGAGTTTGGGCATGTGTTCTGGAACGAAGAAGAAGGGCTGACCGAATCGGAGTATTTAGGAGGCATTTTGGGCGGCGATCCGAGCCAAGGCAAGTGGATTCGGGGCGGCAAAGACCAACCCCTCACCTGGTTTGAGGCAAAAGGTTTGCTTGACGGCGTGTTTGAGCGAGTCGGGTTGCCCGTCGAGTATCAGCCCGATCGCCGGGATGAGCGATTGCATCCAGGACGGACAGCCTCGCTCTGGGTTAGAGGCGATCGCTTGGGCACCTTTGGACAACTCCATCCGCAACTCCGTCAAGAACGCAGTCTACCCGATGAAGTGTATCTCTTTCAACTCGATTTGGGAATTGCGATTCGGCATCTAGAAACGGATGAAGCCCTCGTGCCAGTGTTTAAGCCTTACTCCACGTATCCGGCATCTGATCGCGATATTGCCTTCTACGTTTCGACTAAGGTTGCGGTTGCAGACCTCCAACGCACGATCACAAAAGCGGGCGGCACATTGTTAGAGTCTGTGGAGTTGTTTGACCAATATCGAGGAGACCGAGTGCCAGAGGGGCAGCGTAGTTTAGCGTTTCGATTGGTGTATCGAGCCATCGATCGCACGCTGACCGATGAGGATGTTGATC
Organism: Myxacorys californica WJT36-NPBG1; assembly: GCA_019359315.1. Lineage (GTDB taxonomy): Bacteria > Cyanobacteriota > Cyanobacteriia > Leptolyngbyales > Leptolyngbyaceae > Myxacorys > Myxacorys californica. The sequence goes on along the minus strand of JAHHHO010000007.1, from coordinate 67,696 downwards.
CAGTTCACCAAAAAGTCCGGGATGCGTTGGCGGAGAAGTTCCAAGTCGAACTTAGAAGCTGAAGATTGAGGGCTGATGGCACGTCTTTAAATCACGATCGCTTGAGTTGTCCAAACAGCTCTTTGACCTGCTCCCAAGCATTCGTTGCTGCGATCGCGCTATAGCTATCACGCTGATCGCAAAAGAATCCGTGTCCCGCAGGATACCGGAATAGTCGGTGACGAATGCCGTGAGCTTGCAGAGCAGCCTCGATTTGATCGATCTGTTCGGCTGGAATGAGGGGATCTTGAGTACCAAAAAATCCGTAAACCGTTCCTTTGATGTCAGGAGTCCGAGCAATTGTTGGAACTCCTCCTCCCGGCGTCATCACAGGAATGCCAGCGCCATAAAAACAAGCTGTCACCTTCACATCTGGTAAAGTGGCGGCTAGATAAGCAACGTGTCCACCAAAACAAAACCCGATCACCCCGATCGCATCTTGCTGAACCGAGGGTAAGGCTCTGAGATGGGCGATTGCGCTTTGGACATCGCTCAATAACTGCTCTGCTGTCGTTTGGTCTTTGTGAGAGCGACCAAGCTTTAGCTCTTCATCGCTATAGCCGACCTCAAATCCGGGGGCGGTACGCTGATAGATCGCAGGCGCGATCGCGACATACCCTTCTCTGGCGATGCGCTCCGTGACCTCTCGAATGTGAGCATTGACGCCAAACACTTCTTGAATCACGACGATCGCAGGGTACTGTCCTGCCTCAGTCGGTTCTGCAAGATAGGCATCGATTTGCAGGGAACCGTTAGAAATTTTGGGATGAGTTGAGCGAATTTCAATCATTGTGCCTTGAACCGAGCGTAAATTAAAGGGTGCTGACGCAAGATTAGCTTCATGATAGTAGCGAGCGTCAGTTTAGAAGCTTGCCATACTCTGAGGATGAGTAAACTGAGATGAGTAAACAAAACTTTTTGTTTCTAAAAAACTCTATGAACTTGAAAATTTCTTCTCCGTACTTTAGCGCTAAAGGTAACCGTAAATCACCGTATAGAAACACCTTGGATTTATAGTGATATCCCTCGAAACATCTAACCCTGCTTAACTTGTAGGGAACATTTCATACGTTTAACCAAAGTCAGAAAAAATACCGACTAGAGGTGGTAAAGCGGGTTAGAGACCAGAGAAAACACTTAACTTCACAATCAGTCTGTCACCTAAGATGGTAGGAATATTAAGCGAATTCCAACGTCGGAATTCCCTGATAAATTAGGTGAGCAAGTCTTGAGGCGCTGGCATGGTGCAATTTCAAATTCAGCCAGATAGCGATATCCCGGCATCCAATCAACTTTACAATCAGATTTTGTTTGCGATCGCCTCACGGCAGTTTCCGCCTGGACATCGCTTACCGAGTACCCGTCAACTCGCGATGCAAACCGGACTGCATCGCAACACCATTAGTAAGGTTTATCGGCAGTTAGAAGATGCTGGTGTCGTTGATGCCCATGCTGGATCAGGAATATATGTTCGAGATCAAGGACATGATGCGGCGATTCACATCAAATCTCCCTTACTTGACCAGTATCCCTTAGCTCACAAAATTATTCAAAATAGCCTTGATGATTTGTTGAAGCAGGGCTGTTCTCTCGGTCAAGCACGGGAACTGTTTCTAGCAGAAATTGATTGGCGATTGCGCTGTAGCGCTCAAGTGTTAGTCACAGCGCCGATGCACGACATTGGTAATGGTGAAGTGCTACTGCGCGAACTAGAACGGGCGCTCAATATTCCGATGCAGCTTGTGCCGATGGAAGAACTGAGTCAAGTTCTTGATCAGACTCGTTCTAGCACCGTTGTGACGAGCCGCTACTTTATTGCTCAGGCAGAAGCGATCGCAACGCCAAGAGCGGCTCGTGTGATTCCGATTGATATTTATGATTTTGAAAAAGAAATCAAAATTGTCAAGGCAATGCAGAAAGGAACCTGCCTTGGTATCGTCAGCCTCAGTTCCGGCACAGTCGGCGTTGCGGAGGTGATCATTCACAGTTTGCGGGGTGATGACTTGCTAGTCATGACGGCACAAGTCAACGACAAATATAAGCTCAATGCGATCGTTCGTAGTGCCCAAACCATCTTTAGTTTCGATGAGATGAGTTGTGCGATGGTCAAGGCTACGGTGTCGGCAGCACGAGAAGATATTATTCGCCCACCTCAAGTGATTTGTTGTGAGAACTTTGTAGTCAGCAAGTCGGTGAGTCTGCTTAAACGAGAACTCGGACTAGAGTAGCGCTAACCTGCTGATGAGCGCAAAAAAAAGGTGGCACAGTATTTCGTGCCACCTAGTCACCTTCACCTACAAATTTGGCGTCACCTCATTCTGCTTAACTATTAGCGTTTTCTTCGCCAACGGTTACAGCTTGATCAGCTTCAGAATTTGATTGGCATTATGTATACTACTTTACCGTTTTAGCTCGTAAACGAGCATAAGAAAGATTAAGACTGTGCTAGTTAGATGACTGAACTAATAGATGGGCACAGATGTCATGAGAATCCCATTGCAGTTCTGCAAGCAGTAGTGCACTAAATCCAATCAGAACGCCGGTCACAACGAATTGCCATACTCCGACATAGGGAAGGACTGCAATTCCAGCAAGGTGCATTAGGCCCATCAGGCTGAAGGCGCGCGATCGCATCTTCCAGCTACTGTAGAAATACCCGATCGCGTTCAGCACCAGCCACATTGCACAAAGAGAAGCGAGAACCTGTCCCCAACCCAAGAAAATACTTAAATCTGTGATGACGATACCGAGCGTCATTAGCCGAGCCCAAGCACTCACCACTTGACTGATGGGTTCAACGGTTCGCCAAACGTACGATCGCTCTACCATAACGATCGTGCCTGCTAACGTCAGCACCGACCAGAGAATCGCCTGAGTACTCCAGTCAATCAAGGCAAACTGAGCCGTAAAGAAAATAATCGCAGAAATGATGCCCCACAAGAAGCACGCCTGATCAATGCGTGTGTAAAAGGTTGAAATGATAACAGTGTCGCCTAGCTGCCAATGAATGCGCCGCAGTCCAGGTGAATCTTCGATTTCATAGGCAGATTGCTTTCGTCGTAAAAGGGGAAGGTCGTCACTAAAAAAGTTGTTTCTATTAAAAGGCAGGTCTTGAACCATTTGCTTAACATTACTTAGCAATTATTCTAAGCATACGACACGATCGCTTCGCTGAGGTGCTAAGTAGAGCAAATGTGCCTGAAGGAATTGTTGAGAACCTAACTAAATTGCCTGAAAAATCGCGTTTTTACTTTTTATTTCTACTGTCGCCATTTCTACTGTCGTCGCAAGCCGTATTTCGCCCAATAATACCGATTTCATTCACTGCTAGACGAAAGCACGTAAGTAAGGGCACATTGCGGTGCCCTTACCGACTGCGCCCAATCGCGTTATCCATTTACAACGTTGCCGCCATTAGGATGTAAGATTTGACCCGTCATGTAGCTAGAATCATCAGACGCAAGAAACACATAAGAGGGAGCTACTTCTTCGGGTTGCCCCGCCCGCTGCATAGGCACTTGCTGACCAAAGCTTTTCACTTTGTCTTCGGGGAAAGTTGAAGGAATCAGAGGCGTCCAAATCGGACCTGGCGCGACTCCATTTACACGAATACCCTTCTCGACTAGGGATTGAGAGAGAGACCGAGTAAAAGCAACGATCGCACCCTTTGTTGAAGAATAGTCCAGTAGCGTCGAGCTGCCTTGATACGCAGTAACAGACGTGGTGTTGATGATCTTGCTACCTGGTTGCAAATGAGGCATTGCCGCTTTGGTCATGAAAAACATGCCAAAGATATTGGTGCGGAAGGTACGCTCTAGCTGCTCTGCCGTAATATCTTCAATGTTGTTCTGAGGATGCTGCTCTGCAGCGTTGTTCACAAGAATATCTAGATGCCCAAACTGATCGATGGTTTTCTGAACAGCTTGCTTACAGAACTCTTCGTCACCGACATCACCTGCGATCGCAAGACACTGACGCCCTTCCTGCTCAACGAGTCGAACGGTTTCCTTAGCGTCGTCATGCTCGTTGAGATACACGATCGCTACATCTGCCCCTTCTTTGGCAAAGAAAATAGAAACTGCGCGACCAATTCCGCTATCGCCGCCTGTAATAAGGGCAACGTTATTGAGTAATTTGTTGCTTCCAGCGTACTTAGAATCTGTACTACGTGGCGTTGGATCCATTTCTGATTCCAATCCAGGTCGCTGGTCTTGGTGTTGCTTTGGCTGAAGTTGTTCTGATTGTGTCATTGCTTTTTCCTAGTATCGCTACAACTTTTTTATTCTTGAAATGAGACTATAAAGACGGGCCACATCGTAGATGTTCTACAATATGGCCCGTCCTAAAATCACGCTCTATCGCCAAATCTGATTGCCATTTTCATCAATTCGCGCTTGACGAATCACATCAGAAATCTCTTCTGCATCTTTGACATGGTGGAGGGCTTTCTTCTCCCCATCCGGTTCATCAACCACAAAATATTCCGGTACAACGATGTGGTCACCAGTAATGTCCGGAGCGTCAACTGCGACCTGTTTCGCCTTCTCTTCTACCGATTGACTTGAATCGATGCGATCGCCAGGGTTAGACGCTAGAGTTTCTTTATCCAACTCTCGTTTTTGGTCAAGCTTCTGTTTAGGATCAACCTCTTCAGCCGTCATCGGTTGATTAATACCCGGTTCGTTATAAGCAGGTTTTGCATCTTGATTCATAATTTTTACCCTTTAAACATCAATACGGTAAATGCTAAAAAAAAAGAGGCTTTAAAGCCTCTTTCATATGAAGTAATCTTGAATAGGTCAAAAGCATGAAGATAACCACGCCTACAGCCTACTCATTTTAGCCAATGACTTTGAGAACTACCGTAGCGTCGGCTTGCCGTTAGGGCCGTTACCAATAACAGCAACTTTGTGACGGTAAACGAGTTCTGCACCATACCAGCCAGTCACTCCTATCAGCGTCGCTACAAACAGTGAAATCAGAAGCCCAGTTGGCACAACGCGACCAATCGGATCGTCCCAGCGTAACCAAAGATTCGCAGAGGTTAACGCTAATGCGGCAATATTGCCTACCATGTGTGCCCAGCCTGCACTATGCTCTCGCACCCGACCGATTCTAAGAAAGTCACTCATGCCAGTAGCTGCTGCCACTAGACCTACAATGAGACCCGCTAGAAGCAACCAGAAAGAGGCTCTTGCCCAGAATTCATCGCGTAGAAAGAAATAGGCAGCATCGGTAAATAAAGCTCCCGTGAGAAACGCGATCGGAAACGTCACAATTAAAGGATGCAAGGGATGTTTCACAACATGAACGGTGCTGGGTACACCGCTATCGAGATATTCCGCTTCATCACTTTCAACTAACAAGGGAATGTCGGGAGTCTCAGGCATTTTTTTCTCCTAAAGAGCTTATGCGTCGTTCACCCTTAGGATGAAGGAAACTGCTCAATATGCGCCTCTGACTGAAGAACGAGTTTGCCGGTTTGCACATCTAATTTCTTTAGCCGAAGGGACATGCCTTCAAGCTCAAAGTTTCGCAGATCTAATAATTCGCTGGCTTGCTGTAGCAAGGCATCAGTCAACTCGGGCGATAATTCTTGTCCGTCAGCGTATTGCACATCTCCTAAGACAACTTTCTGACCCGCTTCCCCAATAGTAGGAATGGCGGTGAAAGAAACCTGCTTCTTCTCGTTAGAATTCTGCAAGATCACGTCTGTGCTAAGAGCGACTTTGCCTTCGCCCGGCAATCCAAACTTAAGGCTTCGAGTGTCGACTGTGGCTAGTTCTCCATTCACATGCACATCGAGATTTTGCATCTTAGCTCCCACAAAATCGGAACTAAAAGCGCGATTGATGTCTGACTCTAGTAGGGTCACAATGGTCTCTGCGTCTGTCGGCTGAGTTAACTCAACCTTACCAAAGGCAATACTGAGCGGATTGATCGAAACACTTCCGGTTTCTAGCTCCATTTGCTCAATTCGAAGGTCTTGCTGCATGACCATGCCTTCTCCTTTGACAGAGACCTGATCAACGTTGCCAGACATTGCCTTTAAAGGGTCAGTCTTGATTTCAACTTCTACATCTTCAACTTCGTCAAGCTGGCTCTTAATTCCAATTTCTGCGGCTTTGTTGATCGCCTGCTCACCTAAATCCGGCATACCTGTCCTCTCGTAGTGTCCTATGGCGCTACTTTAGGTCATACCTAGAAGAATTGTATCTGTACGGTGAGAGAGAGGCCCTGCGATCGCGCTCTACCTTTGCGTAGAAAACGTTACTTTGCAGAAGATAGAAGCCCAAAGCCTTTCACTGCAACAATTACGAAGACTAAGACGAGTGGGGAACGACTTGACAAGTTCATCATTTTGCTAGATGAGATCACTGAGGGCTTCGCTGTTGCTCTTATGCATCCGAGCGAGTTTCTGCTCCTTACTACCCGATCTCATGAGTTCATCTCCAATTCTCGCCACAATACAGGATTCCACAGCTTTAGAAGGGAATGTCATCAAGTTCGGGTTGATCGACTGGAGCAGGTGCAGCAGGTGCTTTTGTGGCTTTGGGCTTAGCAGTGGGAGGAGCGCTTGGAGCAGGTGCAGGAGCAGATGCACTGGAAACCGATCCGATTGATGCCCCATCTAAACTGTAGATTTTCTGAATCGTCAACTCTGCCCGCTTCTCCTTAAAGCCTTCAGGACGATCGACCGTGTTCATACCAAGCCGACCTTCAAGAATGACGCGATCGCCTTGGTGATAGTTACCTTGAATCTCTTGCGCCATGTTGCCCCACCCTACCGCTTTTACCGTAGCGGGCGGATCTTCAGGGCGCAGCCCCGCAAATTGCACCTGCATTTCCGTGATCGGGGTTTGGTTGTCGGAGGTGTAGCGCAGTTGGGGTGCTTCAATAATTTCGGCGAGAAGAATGCAGCTATTCATAGAACAATACGGGGATGGGTGAATGGAGTCAAAATCGCAAGCGTTTATTCTACTGCCTATTGCGTAGTTCTATTCTACAAATTTCAGCTCCAAACCCGGAAGAAACTAGTACACTTTTTCTACTCGAATCTCTTCCACACCCTGCTCGTGATAGACAAATTCTTGCACCCGCAGCCGATATTCTCTCAACGTTTCATCCACCCAACCGCGATCGCTACTATTGGCGTAAATGTGAACTATGGGTTCACCTGCATCGGGCAAAATCAAGACCCAACTATCGCGCTGATGATTGAAAATCTTCACTCCATCAATCAATTCCAAATCTTCAGTCGCATGAGTTTCGACCAAGTGTCGCATCAGCGCACCTTTGACCGTCCAAGGACAGCGCACTGAGTAGGCTTTGTGAGAGACACGGGGACACTCAGAGCGAATTTCGGCGAGGGTGCGTTCTTGCAATGTCAGCGTTTCTATCAGCTTGGCAATGCAAAACATGGCATCAAAACCGGGATGCAGCTGCGGAAAGATAAAGCCCATTTCTCCACTACCTCCCAACACCGTGTTGGAGTTGGAGTAGCAGGTTTCCATCAAGGAGGTGGGATTCGCCTTTGTACGGATAACTTTGGCATCGTGGCGACGAGCAATCATTTCGACTGCACTAGAGGCATGAACTGGAACGACAACCGTACCACGCGGATTTGAGGTGAGAATCATATCAACCATGAGTGCCGTCAACGTCTCTCCGCGAATCGGACTGCCCGTTTCATCCACCAGAATTAACTGCTCTCCGTTTGCCGACACTTGAACGCCAAAGGTAGCTTTTAGGGCTTCCACCACATGTCCTAACTGATTCAGCAGACTTTCTCGGTCGGCCATCGTTGGAGCCGTTTGGGTCAAGCTGGCATTCAGCACCACCGCATCACAGCCAAACTTGGCGAGGAGTTGCGGCAACACGGCTCCTGACACAGCGTAGGCATAGTCGATCACAACTTTTGAGCTGCTGTGCTGAACGGCTTTGAGATTGAGATGCTTCTCAAAGCCGCGACTGTAAAGCTCGATCGCGTGAGTCACAGTCGCGACGTTGCCAATTTCTTGAATCGGGGCACGCCGGAAATCTTCCTTAAAAAATGCGCCCTCAATTTTCTTTTCTGCCCCTTTGGATAAATTAATGCCTTTTGGGTTGAAAAATTCGATCAAAATGTGATCAGATTTGTCGGGATGAACGCGGACATGAATGCCGCCCGCAACGCCCAACGTCGGAGCGACAGAACGGGCGACGGGAATGGAAGTCGCTTCTAGATTCTGAACATGGATGCCGACCGACATTAATCCGGCAATCAGCGATCGCGACACCATCCGCGAAATCGTGCGTTGATCCCGCGACACTGATACCTGTGATCTGGGCTTTAAGGTTGAGCCATACGCCGCACCTAACTTGACTGCAAACTCTGGAATCACATCGACGTTTGCCAATCCTGAAACGCCACGTTGCCCAAACAAATTGCGATGCGCCGTGTATCCCCAAATCAGGTTGGTGTTTAAGGTTGCACCTGATTCAACGCTTTTACTGGGCCACACGCGCACTTGGGGACTGATGAGCGCTTCTTCTCCCACACTGGAAAGCGATCCGACGACCGCACCCTCTAGCACATGTGCCCGACGATCAATTCTCGCCCCACGTGCTACGACACAGGCCCGCAGATTGACCTCATCGCCAATCATTGCGCCATTCCAAATGATCGGACGCTTTAGATCGGCGTCTGCTCCGATCGTCACGTTGTCGCCGATCGTAGTTCCGGCATCAATGGTAACTCTTGACCCAATCCGGCAATTATTGCCAATAATGGCGGGCGTTTCGATCTTGGCCGTGGAATCGATAAAAGTGTTTTCGCCCACCCATAATCCGGGAGATCGCTCGGTGTAGACAAAGTTCAAATTCACTTTGCGCAATAATCCGTCATACTGCGCTTCCCGGTAGGCATCTAAATGTCCAACGTCACACCAGTACCCATCTGCAATGTAGCCAAACATAGGTTCGTTTTTCGCAAGCAAAATGGGAAACAAGTCCTTGGAAAAATCAGCTTCTTGATTGGGGGGCAGATACTCCAACACTTCAGGCTCAAGAATGTAAATGCCTGTATTTACGGTGTCCGAGAACACTTCGCTGGTGGACGGTTTTTCTAAGAAGCGGCTAATCCGATAATTTTCATCAGTGATTACGACACCGAATTCGATTGGGTTGGGAACACGCGTGAGAACGATGGTGGCTTTTGATCCTTTGCGCTGGTGAAACTCGATCGCGGCACTGAGATCAAAATCGGTGATGCTATCGCCACTGATGACCAGAAAGGTTCCATCTAGTAATTCAATAATGTTTCTGACACAGCCTGCGGTTCCAAGAGGCTGGTCTTCTTCAACCGCATAGGTTATCTGTACCCCAAAGTCGCTTCCATCCTGGAAGTAATCGCGCATGACATCGGGCAGGTAATGTAGCGTCGCAATCACCTCTCGAATTCGATGTCGTTTTAATAGATTGATAATATGCTCTGCAATGGGGCGATTGAGGATCGGAACCATTGGTTTTGGCAGATCACACGTTAGCGGTCGAAGTCGCGTTCCTGAACCACCTGCCATTAGCACTGCTCGCATATCATCTCCTTGTAGGTGCGCGTTTAACTTATAGAGAGGTAAAGATCTAAAGATCTATAGAGTAAAGAAACAGAGATCAATCAAAGAGAGGTAGAGATTAAGGTGAAGGTCAACAGGTTGGAGGCAAATTCCTGCGGTAGCTTCTCTCACCTGCTCCAATCCGTGGTTTTATGTGACAGGGTTTTAATAGTGTCCTACTAAACTCAAAAGTCTGATATCTGCCAAGAGACAAAACCTGGCGTGTTCTTAACCTTATTTGACCCTGCCTGACGGTATCTAGTCTTGAATCTAACAATTTTTATTAAAAGTTTGATTGGTTTACGGTGTATAACCCTTGATTAGCAACGTGTGATTTGTCATCCTCTACCAGTATGCAAATTAGGATTGCTAAAATTTAAAGAACGTTCTGCGCTAATCGCACATTGAAGAACGTTGTGCGATTAGCGCACAGTGCAAAACAGTGCAAATTCCGAAGGAACCGCGAGGGTTAGAAGATGAACTTTCTTGTTTTTTCATTACTGGTCGTGTATGTGGTGGGTGCGTTCAAGTTCTGGTCGGGCTTTCGACGCACTAATTTTAGTCAAGGAAAGCTGTATTTGACGGCATTGTGGCCCGTTCTGGTGTTGAATAAATCTTACCGTCAGAATTTTACCAAAGCACTGAAGGGCTAAGACGTTGCAACATTCACTAGACTGGCAAACGCAAATTAGTGCGGTTGCCGATCGCTTCAATCGAGAATATCGAGGTGAGTCAGCTGATCTGCCGGATGAGGTTCAGGCGATGCCTATCTTTCGAGAACGGGTGTCAGGGTTGCTGCAAGCAAAGCTCACCTCTCCGTTTTGGCAGCTTGCTCAGCCGCAGAAGAATCAGCATTGTCTCGACATTGGCTGCGGGGTTAGTTTTCTGATTTATGATTGGCGGGACTGGAACGCTTTTTTCTATGGTCAGGAAGTTAGCACCGTGGCTCGTGAGGCATTGAATGCTCGCGCCCCGCAGCTCAACTCAAAGTTGTTCAAAGGCGTCAAACTTGGCGCAGCTCACGATTTGCAGTACGAGGCAAAGCAGTTTGATCTGGCGATCTCGACCGGATTCAGTTGCTATTACCCTCTTGACTATTGGAAGTTAGTATTATCTGAGGTTCGACGAGTCCTCAAACCGGGCGGCGTTTTCGTGTTCGATGTATTGAACCCGGATGCCGAACTTGCCGAAAGTTGGGCAATTTTGGAAACCTATTCCAACGCAGAAGTCTTTCTAGAGCCGCTAGACGAGTGGCGGAAAATGATTGGCTCTGAAGGCGGAAAGATTTTGAAAACGCACTCGGGTGAACTGTTTGAACTCTACAAAGTCTCGTTTTGAAACGGATTTGGCTCATTGGCGGAACTGGGGAAAGCGTGATTTTGGCACAAGCGATCGCTCATGCTCGTCTTCCCTGTATCGTTTCCGTGACAACTCAATCCGCAACCGCACTTTATGACTTTGCTCCAGAAATTCAAGTTCATATTGGTAAACTTGATTCTGAAGAATTATCTAATTTTCTAACGAAATATAATATTGGTGTTGTATTAGATGCTTCTCATCCGTTCGCGGTTGACATCTCAAAGAATGCCATTAGCGCTGTGCATGATTTAGGAGGGGTAAATTCTCAGACCATTGCTTATCTGCGATTTGAACGTCCCGCTTTAGAGAGTGAGAAAACCAGCGATGAAACTACGGTTTGGTTCGTAGACACGGTTGAAAACCTGCTAGAAACGGATTGGCTGCAAGGGCAACGAGTACTACTCACGATCGGGTATCGGTTCTTATCGTTGTTCAAAGCATGGCAGGATAGAGCAACACTGTTCACTCGAATTTTGCCGTCTCCGGTTGCTTTAGAAGCCGCGTTGGAATCAGGATTTAGCAGCGATCGCATCATTGCCCTGCGTCCGCCGATCACGTATGAACTGGAGCGATCGCTCTGGCAACAGTGGCAAATTTCAACCGTTGTCACCAAAGCTTCTGGCACACCGGGCGGCGAAGATATTAAGCGCAAGCTTGCTGGGCAGCTAGGCATCCGGTTGATCATCATTGATCGTCCAATCATTACTTATCCCCAGCAGACAAGCGATGTTGAGCAAGCCTTACAATTCTGTCGGCAATTTCTCTAGAATGCTTGAATCCACTCTTTGACCTCGTACTCTGTCCAAATTCCGTTTTGCCAAAACGGATCAGCCTCAACAAGAGATCGCACTGCCGATTCACTTTCAGCTTCGTAAATACCAAAGACCTTTGTAACATCTTTAGTTGGGCCGATTGTAATCAAAACGCCATCATCTTTCTGTTTGGCTAACCCATCTAAATGCGCTTGGCGATAAGGCTCTCTTTTTTCGAGAACATTCTCACAATAGCTGCCCCACATCACATATTTCGTCATTATTCGTTCTCCCACCAATGCTTATCAATCTGTCAGGACTATCTGTCAGGACTAGATTAAGACAAATAGCGGGGATAATGCTAGTTCTGATCCTTTCTTCCTTGTCAAAACGAGAAAAATTTCGGAGGCGATAAAATAATTTCTCGAATCCGCTCAGAACTGATTCGCAACGAATCAAGGAGTTTTGCAGATCTAAGCGCAAAAGATCGAGGTTAATGTCGTTATTCTTGAATTTCTACGGCAGGCTCAGAATAGTGCTTTGATATGGGTCGATTAAGTCAAGTGTGATGGTAAAGATAGTAAGAAAGCGGCTGAAGCTACTGGCTTCAATGACTAGTTAATCAACCAAAGAACAGATTAGGCAAGAACAAAAGACACTAAGGAATTAACGCCAAGTGCATACTCTAAGTCATCAATGCAGGTGTAATCGCGCCACTCGTCTAAAACAGAAAGGAGCGATCGCACCGCCAAATCGCGTTGAATCAGCTCTACAACAGCTTGCCATGCTTCAGTAGGGGTTGTGAAGTAGCCGAGTTGAATCATGCCGCCTTCATGCCACCAAACTCCAACCCAACCGGGATCTTGCTCGGTAATTTCTACATGCTGTCCAAGGTATTTCATAATTTTTAATCCTTAAAATATGTAGAGAGCTTTTAGTGAGCTTGATGATAAAACTAAATTACTTGAATCTTAGCTAAATCACCTCTACTGAAGGGCAAAGAGAGCGCAAACCTATTCTCCATCTGGAGAGGCAATTTGAATGAGCATTATGATGGAAAGAGCCTAATGGCAGCGCGAACAACCCACTGCGATCGCACAATAGATTTCACAGATTTCTACGTTAGAACTCAAGTCTCAGAGCGTTGACGAACAACTCGCTTTATGGATTAATCTCTACAATGCTTTTACCATTGATAAAATTTTAGAGCGCTATCCAATTCGCTTGATCCAATCCATAATTTTAGGATTGCCAAATTGGTTTACGTTTCTGTGGTTTTTTATGCACCGAAACCATTCTATGTTTGATCAGCAATACAGGCTTGCTCAGATTGAGAACCGAACTCTATGACCATTGCAGGAACCTCGCATTCATTTTGCGATCGCTTGTGCATCAATTGGCTGTCCGCTGTTGCGAAACACGGCATATGAAGCAGAGTATGTGCGCCAGCAACTACAGGAAGATGCTGATCGCTTTATCAATAATCCAAACAAAGTTCGATACGACGCTCAAGAGAATGTGTTGTATTGCAGCAAAATTCTGAAATGGTATCGCAAAGACTTTCTTAGCGTTGCTCCATCGATTCCCCAGTACGTTGGAGCCTATCTCAAACAGTCCTTAACGGCGACAACACCCATTGTCTACTTGGATTATGATTGGAGCTTAAATCAGCGGATATCATCGTAAAACTGCTTGAGATACGTTGCTGAAACTCCAACTCCCCACAAAATTCCAACATACAGATAGATTGCGGTGGCCTTCCAAGTGCCCCAGTAAACAACACGTCGATCAGAACTATGAACAACGCGATTGATTTGTTGAATTCGTCCTTTTTTCGCGAGTTTGAGACACAAATCGCCATCTTCCATGATGGGCAATGCTTCATCAAATCCACCGCATTGCCAGAAATCGGAGCGACGGCAGAACATCACCTGATCTCCGAATAACAAACGCAATCCTTTGAAGAAGTGACGCGGTCGAAATAGCAGAGGAGCATAATAGGTTTTAAGGACATTATGAAGTGAGATTCCCCAGCGCGTTGTTTCTGCTCCAGACATCAATGAGATAAAACCACCACATGCGATCGCAGGATCATTCAACGTTTTCTCAATCACCGCGATCGTATCATCGGGAATTCGGGTGTCAGCATGCAGGAAGCAAAGAATATCCCCAGTTGCGGCTTTTGCGCCGTGATTTAACTGAGCTGAGCGACTCCTACAATTTTCCCCTTCCACTCCTTTAGAAAGGCCGTAACTTAAAACACGACAATCTAAACCAAAGTGTTCAACTGATCGCTTAGCAATCTCAATAGTGTTGTCTGTGCTATTTCCATCTACGATAATAATTTCATAAGCAGGCGGATTCAAGATCGTCAATTGACGAAGAGTACTCTGTAGAGTTGCGGATTCGTTGAAGGTTGGAATAATAATGGAGACGCGAGACATTAGCGGAGCGGGTGCTGCAAGCAGTAGAGTTACGAATTAAACTTGTCTAAATTCTAGAAGTTAATGAATAAACATGCGCTAGTCATTGAGCCATTGAATAGCTTCAGCTACAGCTAGACTGCACTACTAGCGGCATTTCTAAGGGCATTGAGCGCGGTGGTGAGCATTTAACAACTTACCCCACGTATCGTTGTAGGGATGCACAAGCGATGTTAATCGATCCGCTTGATAGACAGGACGTTCTTCATTTGCCCACTGAAAAATGCTGCCTTCCAAGTTGAAAACACAAGCGAACCCTTGCTGCTGAAGCTGCTGGGCAAGCTTGGCACTGCGATAGCCAACAGAGCAATACACAACGATCGGAGCATCTTTTGGAAGCGTTTCTAAAATTGGGTTATGAGATGAGTTTGAATCAATGAATTGTGCTGTCGGAAGATGACTGACAGCAAACTCTGGCGGGGTTCGAGCATCGAGCAAAATCGGCTGAGGTTGAGTCGAGCTTTCGAGCCACTGAGCAAGGTCAGCCGTCTGAATTGGACGAACCGTTGGAAACTGAAGCCGAATAAATTGTTTGATTAGATTGAATAGACTAGTTTGCATCCAAGACAAATCGTTTCTCACAGCAACTTCTATTAAGGTAGCGTTACTTGATGACTGGAAATCAAAACGCGCGATCCTTTGGAGCTTGGTTGAGCCAATCGCGTCAAGGAAACCTCAAAACCTAGTAATATCGCAAGAGATACTCGTTCAGTTCGCAGCGTCGATGGCTTCTATTGCTGGTCAGCTTGATCCCCTCACTATCAAAATTTCAGCATTGCCCCAGGCTCAGGAGATTGAGAATGGGTGGCAAGAATTTACCGTCGATATTGGAAGTGCGATCGTAACGGTCCAAGTCAGACCGCGAATTTGGCGCAACTTAGTCGAGGGATCCCAGCGATACTCGAACTGGATGGCCATCATTATTGGAAAGATGGGCAAACTCACCGATACGGGTTTTATTCTCGAACAACCCGGCATCCAAATTTTTGAATCTAAAACTCCTGAATCTTAAAATTCTTGAATTGCAACTAGATAAGGTGCACATAAGATTCGCTCTGCTCATCTTAAAAGGTCTGCGAAGCGCTAATCGCGATGCCTTCCATAAAGTGCTGTAGAAGGTTCGGTTCATGCTTTGACCCGTTCCATAAAATCACTTTTGAGGAAAAGTTTTCGTTTAATTGAACCTATTTACCTACTCAAGCAGTCCAACAGAAATGGCTGTCGCAACCTCAGATCTTTCTCTGAGATTTCTGATATTTCTCTCGTCCCCTAGACTGATACATTTAGGGTACTAACTGCTTTACAAACATTAACATGCCAGTGTTTGCAGCCTTTATCCCTTCTAGAGTCAGTGAAGAATTATGCCGCCTTCTCCTTTACAGTTAGCGCTACGGAAACCACATCGTTTCACGCACACGGCTCTGATTAGTCAATTGAGTTTTATGGGGCTGCTCTTCCTTGGAACAGGATGCAATCTCATTCCTTCTGGCGACGCTCAGACCCGGCCCAACGCCCAATCTCAGGGAGGCCCCGTGGCGGTTGATGTGGCGATCGCACGCCAATCTTCCTTAGAATCCTCGACTGAATATACGGGCACAACCCGGCCGTATCGAGAGGTTTCGCTGCGATCGCAAGCTGAAGGGCAACTCACGGATTTAAATGTCGATGTAGGCGATCAGGTCACACGAGGGCAGACGCTAGCCCGAATTGATAATCGGTTATCGGCAGCGGCGGTGGCTGAAGCACAGGCAGAGGTAGCCGCAAGAGAATCGGAGGTCGCCAGCCTGCAAGCCGATGTCGATGATGCGCTGACACAGGTGGAGCGATCGCGCTTAGAGTTACAGCAAGCTCGCTCAGATGCGGCTAGACAAGCTCAACTCTTTCGCTCTGGTGCGATTTCTGAGCAACAGGCAGAAACGAGCCAAACCAACGCTAAAACGGCGGAGCAGACGCTTCGTTCTGCCGAACGGCAGGTGCGCAATCGTCAACAAGCAGTCGCGGCGGCACAGCGACGAGTGGTGTCACAGCAAGCGATCGTCGCCCAAGAGCAAGAACGCCAGTCCTACAGCACGCTGACGGCTCCAGTTAATGGCTCAGTGCTAGAGCGGCTGACTGAACCTGGAAACTTAGCGCAACCCGGAAGCGAAATTTTAAAGCTGGGCGACTTTAGCCAAGTGAAGGTTGAGGTGCGCGTGTCGGAGTTAGAGCTTGCAGGCATTCGAGAAGGGCAGCCGGCACAAGTTCGGCTCGATGCGTTGAAGAATCAGACGTTAACTGGAAGAGTATCCCGCATTTCTCCGGCGGCTGATCCGCGATCGCGCCAAATCCCAATTGAAGTCACGATTCCTAATGAGGGTGGGCGCATTGGCAGTGGGTTGCTAGCGCGAGTGAGCTTTAATGTGCGGCAGGCGCAGAACGTCGTGATTCCAGAAGCGGCAGTGCAAAAGCCAGGAAGCAAATCTTCAGGAGCACCGGGAGGGAATTCTAGCGATCGCGGGCGCTCTCAAGTGCAAGGTGCAGGTAATAGCGGCGCTCCTTCGGAACTTGGCGGAGCCAATCGCAACGCCTCACAAGATCAAAAGCAGCCTAGCAGTGCCACCTTGTATGTTGTCAACCGCAACGGAGAGCAATCGACGGTAGCAGCCCGTCAAGTGCAGGTGGGCGATCGCAAGAATGGACAAGTCGAGATTCTGTCGGGTTTGAATCCGGGTGAATCGTTTGTGGTTCGCAGCAGCGGAGAGTTAAAAGAAGGCGAACCCGTCCGACTGAGTTTGATTTCTGAGCAAACTGACGACAACAAGAGAAGCTAAGGTAAGCAATTGCTATGACATCATCTCCTCAGCCGCGTGGATTTAGTATTAGCGGCGTAGCGGTTCGCCAGCATATCGGGACGCTCATGCTATCGCTGGCGATCGTCGTGATCGGCATCTTTTTTCTACTCACGATTCAAGTTGATCTGCTGCCCTCGATCACCTATCCCCGCATTGGGGTGCGGGTTGACGCCCCTGGCATTTCACCAGAAGTGGCGGTTGATGAAGTCACCCGACCTTTAGAAGAAGCGTTAGCAACCACGGAAGGGGTAGTGCAAACCTTCTCGCGCACCCGTGAAGGACAGGTCAGCGTAGACCTGTTTTTTCAGCCAGGAGGAAACATTGATCAAGCCCTCAACGATGCGACGGCAGCCTTCAACCGCGCCCGTGGTCGGCTTCCTGACACAATCGAGGAGCCGACCTTGTTCAAAGTCGATCCGTCTCAATCCCCAGTTTATGAACTGGCGCTAACCTCCGACTCCTTGGAATCGGTTGATCTGCGAGTGTTTGCAGACGAAGAACTGTCGCGGGAACTCGGCGTGGTGGAAGGCGTGGCGGCAGTCGATGTGGCAGGCGGAGTAGAAGAAGAAGTCAGGGTAATTCTTGATCTCGATCGCCTGCAATCGTCGGGCGTGGGATTGAACGATGTGTTGACAGAACTTACCGAGGCGAATCAGGACGTGTCTGGCGGACGAATTATCGGGCGAAACTCCGAGCCGCTAACGCGAGCGATCGGGCGGTTTCAGGAAGCGTCCGAAATCGAGAATCTTTCGTTCACAGTCGGTCAAGCTTCACCATCTGGCACATCGCAATCGTCGTCAGGCAGCAGTTCATCGGGTAATGCATCAGGCAGTTCTTCCACCACGACTACGCCAGCAACCTCATCTAGCCGCGTTTATCTAAGGGACTTTGCCAAGGTTAGCGACGGCACGCAGCAGCAGCGTATTTTTGTATCGCTGAATGGCAAGCCTTCCGTCAAGCTGAGTATTCAGAAACAGCCTGATGCTAACACCATTCAAGTCGTAGAAGGGGTGAAGAAACGGATTGAGGAACTCCGACGCTCAGGGGTTGTTCCCCAAGACATGCAGTTGTTCCCCACGTTAGATGAGTCGGTGTTTATTAGCAACTCGATTTCTAACGTCACCAGTTCCGGTTTGATTGGAGCAGGACTCGCTGCGATCGCAGTGCTGCTGTTTCTCGGCTCGATTCGTCAGACGCTAATCATTGTGTTGTCGATTCCACTTGCCACATTGGTCGCCATTATTTTCATGCGATTGTTTAATCTGTCGCTTAACGTCTTTAGTTTAGGCGGTTTGGCCTTGGGAGTTGGCATCGTCGTGGACAACTCGATTGTGATGCTCGAAACGATTGCCGATGGAGTTGGCATTAAGCTAGGTCAACAGACCAACACAGACCTCAGTTCACAAGAATTGATGGATAAATCGGTTGAGAGCAGTCAATCGGTTGAATCGGCATTACTAGCGTCCACAAGTACAAACTTAGTGGCTGTTCTACCATTTCTGCTTATTGGTGGATTCATCGCACTCCTGTTTAACGAGTTGATTCTAACCATTAGCTTTTCGGTTGCCGCTTCCATTCTCGTTGCTGTAACGATCGTTCCGATGATGGCATCTCGACTCTTAGCCATCCAGTGGTCGAGCCGAGTGGGACAAACCTGGCTAATCGGTGGCTTCAATCGACGCTTTGAAGCGGCAATTGGCAGCTATCGATCGCTGTTAAATAAAGTGTTACACCGCCGCGTATTGGTTGTTGCGCTGACCTTTCTAATTTTGGGTGGCAGTAGCCTCTTTGTCTTGGGTCGCATTCCGCAAGAAATCTTGCCGCGCATCAACACAGGGCAAGCCAATCTGTTTGCTCAGTTTCCGCCCGGAACGCCGATTGAAACCAGCCGTAAAGTTATGACTGAGGTGGATAAACTCCTGATTGAGCAACCGGAGACAGAATATGTCTTCACTACCGTGGGCGGATTTCTATTTGGCAGCAATACGAGCGAAAATGCCTTGCGGAGTTCGAGCAACATTACGCTCAAGCCCAATACTGATGTAGAAAAATTTGTCGAGCGCGTCACTCAATCCTTCAACCAACTCAACTTGGTCGATATCACTTTGCGTCTGAGTCCGGGTCAAGTCCGGGGTTTGATTTTGAGTAACTCTCCAGTACGGGGTGCAGAAGTTGACGTAGTGCTGCAAGGCAATAACGCCGATCAGCTAGAACAAGCCGGACGCCAAGTTTTGGCAGCCTTGAGCCAACAAGCAAAACAAGCGCGATACCGTCCAGATGCCGACCAGCGACAGCCCGAAAT
This sequence comes from Myxacorys californica WJT36-NPBG1, assembly GCA_019359315.1. GTDB lineage: Bacteria > Cyanobacteriota > Cyanobacteriia > Leptolyngbyales > Leptolyngbyaceae > Myxacorys > Myxacorys californica. The sequence goes on along the minus strand of JAHHHO010000007.1, from coordinate 48,337 downwards.
TCAGATTCGGCGCGATCGCGAACGAGCAGCAGAACTCGGACTGAACATTCAAGACATTGGGGATACCATTCAAACGGCGCTTGAAGGCTCAGTTCCAACTCAAATTCAACGGGGAAATCGGTTGGTCGATGTACGCGTTGAATTAGATGATTCTGTGATTCAGGATGCTTCTCAACTCGCTGAATTGCCGCTATTTACAGAAGATAGACAACTTATCAGACTCAGTGATGTTACCCAAATCGAAACCGGACAAGCACCGGGAGAAGTCCAGCGAATTAACCAGCGTCAGGTCTACCAGATTGCAGGGACGTTAAATGAGGGCGCAAGTTTGGGAGGAGCGCTCGAAGAAATTGAGCGTGTATTCCAACAGATTCAGCTACCGGAGGGCGTGAGTCGGCTACCCAGTACGGCGGCGCAAAGTAATCAGCAGATTCAGTCTGCACTGCCACTATTAGGAGGGTTAGCTGCGTTTCTCGTATTTGTCGTGATGGCAGTGCAATACAACTCTCTTGTTGATCCGTTAGTCATTATGTTCACAATTCCCTTAGCGTTAGCGGGTGGAATTTGGGGACTGTTCATCACTAATACTGCGATCGGGGCAACGGTGGTTGTAGGGGCTGTGCTACTCGTGGGAATTGTGGTGAACAACGCCATTATCATGGTGGAGTTAGCCAACCAGATTCGAGCAAAGGATGGCGTCGGACGGCGAACCGCCATTCTGCAAGCCGCACCTCTGCGTCTGCGTGCCATTCTCATGACGACCATCACAACCGTTTTGGGGATGTTTCCACTGGCGTTGGGTTTAGGTCAAGGGGGCGAGTTTCTACAGCCGCTCGGCATCGTAGTTTTTGCCGGATTATCGTTGGCAACATTTCTCACGTTGTTTATCATTCCTTGCTTCTATCTATTGCTCCATGAGATGTTTGGTCGGTTAGGTGGAATGGGCAGGAAGGAGAGGAATAAGCGAAGCCTTTATCGCGATCCGCTCACCCCTGAAGGAAATGCAGAAGAGCCGCCCGTTCACGAGCCAGTGGATTCATCCCCGGTTCGGAGTTCGGAAGAGAGCTTGCCCCGAAAATAGAGCGTAGTTCTCGACTTGATAGGAGTTGATACAGAATCGCAAAGCTAGGTTTCATTCTTTGAACCAGGCAGCGATTCTGTTTAGGTTTGTAGAGAATTATTTTAACGAAAATAGAGGCGGTCTGGAAGACTGCCTCTACGAGGAATGCTATTAAAGATCTAGCAATACGTGCGGCTTAAGCAACCTCTACCCACACGGACACGGACCCGCCATCACATCTAAATTCACCCCAGCCTTTATCATTCGTTTGCACTGGCTCTGGAACGTGTTCAGTCAAATCGATGAAGGTTGTGTTTGGCTTACCCACTTCCATCCATTTTTTACCCTCTGCCCCATTGCTCAAGATGACCGCCATCGCTTGAGGATGCTCTTCATCTCCTAGGCATGTCCAGCCAATTGTATTGGGGTGATCAAAGTAATCGTACTGCGCACCGTAGGTATAGCGCTGACGTGCATCCAAGAATTTATCGATCAGCCATTGGTGTGACGGCATGATCACCTTATGTATCTGCCCGTCCTGTCCTTCATCCTCATACTCTGTTCCGTAATAGTCTGGATAGAACACACACGGATAGCCATCTTGACGCAGCAAAATAATGGCATAGGCCAATGGCTTAAACCAGGGTTCGACCACCGACTCCAACGCTTGCAGCGCTTGAGAATCATGATTAGCAACAAATGTAACCGCAAACGCGGGCTGCTTTTTCACCAATGTGCCGTCTAAAATTTGCCGCATATCATAGCGATCGCCCTCCTGACTCGCACTGTGAAAATTAAAGTGAAGCGGCACATCAAAGAGGGCTACTTTACCTTGAGTGTTGTGAATATAAGCTTCTAGAGCTTCAACGCTAAATTCCCAGTACTCAGCAACCGCGAACAGCGGCTCTCCAACCACCTGATTCATTGCCTCTAGCCAATCTGGGAAAAACCAGGCAGAAATATGTTTCGCTGCATCAATCCGAAACCCATCTACATTCGTTGTTTCAACATACCACTTGCCCCATTCGACTAGCTGATCGCGGACGGACTCTTCTCCAAAATCTAAGTCGCAGCCCATCAAATAGTCAAAATTACCCTTCTCAAGCGCGACATAATCATCAAACGATTTTCCTTCAAACACGAAGATAGTAGAGTCGTCGTCTGGGTTGTTCGCGTTGTAGTCCACCGCGTCGAAATGCCACCAGTGCCACTCGAAGGAGGAGTACTTGCCTTGACGAGCCGGGAAGTTGAAGTGCGTGTAGGCTTCGATCTCGTGTAGCTCTCCTTTCGGATTGAGACGATTATCACGGGGGTAAGGAATCGCTTTTACAGCTTCGACTTGATCGCCGCCCATCATATGGTTTAGAACAATATCTGCATAGGCACGAATGCCATTCGCTTTGAGGGCTTTAAGAGCATCTAAATACTGCTCGCGAGTGCCGTATTTAGTCCGAATCGATCCCTTCTGGTCAAATTCGCCCAAGTCATAGAGGTCATAAACACCATAGCCAACCTCACTTTTTCCACCCACACCTTTGTAGGCAGGGGGCATCCACAGAGATGTAAATCCTTTCTCTGCCAACGTTTGCGCCTCGTCTTTGAGCCTATCCCAATGCTTCCCATCATCGGGAAGATACCAATGGAAGTACTGCATCATCGCGCCTTTCTGATATGACACGTTATTTTCTCCGGATAGGGTTATTGAAGATTAGAACTCTTTCTGACACGCAAATCAGAATTTACATTAGATGCTTGTTCGAGTTGCGGCACAAAGCTAAGGTTGGGCAGACGATTAATGTCATATTACTTAACGTAATATTGCTTAATACTCTATCAGGAAAGTATTTGCAGTTGCTATCACTCACGGGATAGATAAAACCTAAACTTTGATGACACACTGAGGGCTCACAGCCACAGGAATCAGGATACACCAATCCTGATTTTGAGCTTTTAAGGCTAAACAATATGGTCAAACAATGGTTGCAGCGCTTTACGGCTTGGATCAGTCAGTCGCCCACTCCTCGTGATGCCCGCCGCTCTCAGCACCCAGCTTGGATTGGGATTGCTCTCTCCCTCTATGCGTTCATTGCGATCGGTGTGGCAGAAGGAGGATTAGGCGTGCTGCTGCCGTCCATTGTGACGACCTACAATCTCACTCCGGCAACAGTCACTTTCCTATTCGTTAGCCAGATTGGGGGATACGTCACTGCTGCGATCGCTAGTAGTCTGCTTAGCGCTCGTATCGGACTTGCCCGAATGCTGTTACTCGCTGGCGTCCTTCTAAGCAGCGCAGTGCTGATTTACGCTCTATCTCCGTTTTGGTGGCTGATGGTTATCACAGGAGTAGCGCTAGGATTGGGCATTGGGCTCATTGACGCTGGAATTAATACCTATATTGTGAGCGATTCGCAGAATGCTAATTTGATCGGCATTCTGCACGGATTTTATGGCATTGGAGCATTGTTAGGGCCTGCGATCGCAACGACTCTATTAGCCTTGGGATTCGATTGGCGATTAGTTTATTTAGTCATTGCCGCTATTGTTGGCATATTTGTGCTGGCTGTGTTGTGGATTGTATTATCCAACTATCGCCCTATGAGTATTCGCACACTCAATTCCCATGACAGCAATTCCTCTAATTTACGGTTGGCGTTACGAATTCCAGCCGTATTGCTCACTGGATTGCTTTTACTCGTGTATGTGGGAACAGAAAGCGCAGTTGGCAATTGGGCATATACGGTTGAAGCGGTCAGCCGGGGAACGTCTACGCTAATTGCTGGATACAGTGTCAGTGCTTATTGGTTGGGCTTAACGTTAGGGCGGTTCAGCTTGGGCTACTTTCTGGCAAAGCTAGGGGCGAGTCGTACCATTAATCTCTCACTCTTGGTTCTGACAATTGGGTTACTCCTTTGGTGGTTAGTGCCCGGCCAATGGCTCAGCCTGCCCTTGATTGGGTTTGCGCTAGCGCCAATTTTTCCAGCCACCATTTGGCTAATGCCGCAGCGAGTGCCGAGTGTATTAGTTCCAGCAACGATCGGATTTGTAACGAGTGTGGCGAGCTTGGGCGCAGCGACGATTCCGACGGCGTTAGGATGGATTGCGGCCTCAATCGGCTTAACCAGCATTCCTGTCGTACTGGTTGGACTTGCGATCGCGCTCCTGCTGATCCAACATCAACTAACGCGATTGCATCGTGCCTAACCCGGTCTATCGATCGCAGGGTAGATTTAAGTCTTCTGTTAATATCAATACACTTTGAAGAAGTGTTAACTTTTGGGTTTCTAATTTTACTTCTATGATCGTACATCCAACTCAAACGGGGTGGCAGGTGATTTACCATCGTGCCCATGCTCTGCTGGCTGCCCAAATTGCAGGTCAATGGCGCAGAAAAGAGGCCCCTCCAAGACTGTATGAGACGCTTGCGGCAATTTCGCACCACGATGATTTAGAAAGAGAGTGGGAAGAAAACAACCTTACAAAAGCTGGTGCGCCGATGGACTTTACTCAAGATCAGGAAACGTCGTTTCCTCGATTGAGAAAGCACTTGCAAGATTCACTCTATCGTGGTCGATGGGTTGCTCTCCTAACGTCGATGCACATGTCCCGGTTGCTGGAATCGCAGCGCGGAACCTCGAAAGAAGCTGATGAATTCTTAGATGACCAGATCGAAGATCAGAAGCGGTGGTGTCAAGAGCTAGGGATTTCCAAAGAGGATGCTTCTAGCGCCTATGACTTTTTGCAGTGGTGCGATCGCTGCTCTCTCATTCTCTGTCAAGCTCAGCTTCCAGAGGACGAACGCGCCCTTGAAGTGAGCAAAGCCCACGACGGCAAACGCTACGACATTCGGCAGTTTAGCGATGGAACCGTGACGATCGAACCGTGGTGTTTTGAGAACGATCGTTTTACCGTCAATGTCGAGGTTTCTAATCTCAACCAGATTAAGTTTGAGAATAATGCCAGTCTCACCGCTGCCCTCAAAGAAGCACAGCGCCAATTAGTAGAGTGGACATTTGTTAAGAGCAAAAATAATAGCAAGAAATGATAAATACGATTCAATTACCGAGCCAGATTGCTGAAGTTTTGGCGAGTGAGCGATCGCCAGAAGAGCGCTTTTCTGACCTGATGGGCGCGATCGCAGAATTTTTGCAGTGCGATCGCTGCTTTTTGTATCTGCGACAGCCCCAAACGCGCCTGGGTAGAGTACCCTTTTGTTGGGTTCGCTCGTCTGATGTTCCCACAGTTTATGATGAGGAATGGAAGCCCGAACCACCTTCGTTACCTGATGAAGATCCGATGTTTGCTGCTGCTCTAAGAACCGAACCATCTCTGTTTATTGAGGACGTTGAAACCGCCAGTTCTGATCAATTAAATCGACAGTTTGAGCAAGAAAATTTTGGTCATCGTGCCCTGATTCATGCTCACCTCTGCCAAGATCAGCAACTTTGGGGCGTACTGCAACCTTGCCTAATGGCGCGATCGCGCCGCTGGACGGAAACAGAACGCCAAATCATAAATCAAATTGTGCAGCATATTACACCGATTGCTGTGGAGTACGTCAACTCCTACACGATAGAAAAATCAAAAGATCACTCGCAGGAATGAGGTTAGATCTAACGAAAGTAGTGTTTATTACACTATGAACCCATATTATAAGCCCATGCCCTCTTCATTAGAGGCGCATGAATTATAGACCTCTTACCCAAACTCGTAACGTGGATCGAATTCTCGTTGTAGACGACACACCCGACAATTGTCTGCTGATCCAAGCGATTCTCCAAGATGAAGGCTACGAAGTCGAACTTGCAGAAAGCGGCAGAGAAGCACTAGATAAAATCGATCAGGCTCCGCCTGATTTGGTACTGCTCGATGTCATGATGCCTGGCATGGATGGCTATGAGGTGACTCGTCGAATTCGCGACAACATCAAGCTACCGTTTATGCCGATTCTGCTCACGACGGCTTACGATCAGCCAAGCGTGGCGCAGGGTCTAGATACGGGAGCAGATGATTTCATCCGTAAGCCTGTTCACTTTGATGAGCTTTTGGCGCGAGTCCGGGCCTTGCTGCGCCTAAAACATAGCGTCGATGAGCGGGATCAGATTGCCCGTCAGCGAGAAGATTTTGTCTCTCGCCTCACCCACGATTTACGCACCCCGCTTGTTGCTGCCGATCGCATGTTAGATCTGCTGGCACAAGGCGTGATGGGAGAGCTATCCAATGATGTGCAAGAAGCAATCTCGATCATGGTTCGCAGCAATCAAAACTTGCTGACCATGGTGAACATGCTGCTTGAGGTCTATCGCTACGAAGCAGGACGCAAAACTCTTACTTTCTCACCTGTTAACTTGTTAGATCTAACCCAAGAGGTGATTGAGGAATTGTCGCCGCTGGCGATCGACAAACAGCTAGAACTCCTATTTGAATCGGGTAATCCTAGCGAAGACTATTCGATTAAGGGCGATCGCATCGAATTGCGGCGCGTTCTGACCAACCTGATCGGAAACGCCATCAAATTTACAGATCAAGGTTCGGTAACGGTACGCTTATCTAAAACCCATATGTCTTCAACGGCAGCCGTTAAGCTTGAAGTAATCGATACGGGTCCTGGCATTCCCTTAGAAGAACAAAGCACACTGTTTGAGAGCTTTAATTCAGGTAAACACAAGCGATCGGGAAGCGGTCTTGGACTGCATCTGTCGCGCCGAATTGCTCAAGCTCACAACGGCACGATCAGCGTCCGCTCTGGTGCCGGTGAGGGAAGTACTTTTACAGTTCTCCTGCCCATTCACTAACCACGTAACTTCTGTTTACAAAAAGGCTATCTACAAAAAAGGTCGGGGTGTCATCACCTCGACCTTTCTGCATGATTACCGACCGCTATACCGTTCTTCTTTCCAGGGATCTCCGCGATGGTGATAGCCATTTCGCTCCCAAAAGCCTAGCTCTTCTTTAGACAGAAACTCTAAGCCGTTAATCCACTTGGCGCTTTTCCAAGCGTAGAGATGAGGAACAACGAGCCGAAGCGGCCCTCCGTGATCTGGCGGAAGCGGTTCACCAAACACTGTGTGAGCAAAGAAATTCTCCTCACGCAAAAAATCGTCCATTGAAATATTGGTGGTGTAGTCCCCGTAGCAGTGTTCCATGATGTGAACAGCGGCGGGATCAACCTCGACGTGCTTCATAAAATCAACGACTTTCACACCTGTCCACTGCACGTCTAGCTTTGACCAAGTGGTAACACAGTGAAAATCAGCCGTAAAATCAGTCTGAGGCATTGCCATCAACTCTGCCCAGCTAAAGGTAGTTTCCTTTGCCAAGCCCCAGACTCTAAACTGCCAGGTGTCTCGGTCAACGTGGGGAGTTCCGCCATAGGTCAGCACTGGGAAGCCATTGGTCAAATGTTGACCTTTGGGGACACGATCGCCGTACTCCGATCCTGGCTTTGTAAAAAACTTTCCCGCCATGCCTTTGTCCTACAACAGCACTTAAATTAAGTAACAGATTCAAGTTCTGAACGAATCCCCACTTTGATAGAGTGGCACTATTCTTCCTCTTCCTCATTGGCTGGGTAGACAAAACCCTGTGCCCGTCCTGTTAGGATGGATTTCCCAAGGGAGAGCGCCCGCTGAGCCTGAAGAGTAGCTTTGTGCTTCCAGGTGGCTTTACGCTTATCTCGCTTTGATTTTGATGTTTTCTTCTTAGGAACTGCCATGACTTCGCCTGCGATCGTAATGTAGACAACCTTCCTATTCTACGGCATTATTTCCTGCTGAGCGATCTGTGCATTAAGCTTCAGATGGGTTAACCGCGTGCAGACCGCATTCTTTCTTGGTCGCCTCTTCCCACCACCAGCGTCCTTCTCGTTCGTGCTGATTGGGAAGAACAGCGCGGGTACAGGGTTCGCAGCCAATGCTGATGAATCCGCGCTCGTGGAGAGGGTTGTAAGGTACGTCATACGAGCGGATATACATCCAGACATCTGCTGATGACCAACTGGAGAGGGGGTTGAATTTGATTAAGTTGTGATCATCACTGGAAAACGCTGTATCGACTTGTACAACTGGAACGCTCGCACGCGTCGATGGACTCTGATCTTTGCGCTGTCCAGTAATCCAGGCATCTAGGGTTGAAAGCTTGCGCCGCAGGGGAGCGACTTTACGAATGCCGCAGCATTCTTGATGCCCGTCTTCGTAGAAGCTAAAGAGTCCTTTGGCATTAACCATGGCTTCGAGTCGAGCCGCATCGGGAGTCATAATGTCGATCGCAATGCCGTAATGCTTTCTGACGCGATCGATAAACTGATAGGTTTCTGCGTGCAAGCGTCCAGTGTCAAGGCTGAAGACTTTAATGTCTTTTCTGATTTTGTGAGCCATGTCGATCAAGACAACATCTTCCGCTCCACTAAAAGAGATGGCAATGTTATCAAACTGACTCAAGGCACATTCGAGAATTTTTTGCGGACTTTGGCTTTCAAGTTCCGCATCGAGGCTAGGAATATCAAGTCCGCTTGTAGGTTGTGCGGTAACTTGTACCATAATGTGTTCTCTCCCAAAGAGGATCGGCTGAATTGCATTCTCTATTCTATCTGCCTTGGGGTCTATCTGCCTTGGCGGAGCGACGCCTACGACAATCCTGTGATAGCAATTCTGTGATAGTTCAGAAGGATAGGTAACACGTTTCGCGACAGTTTCATGGCTTGTTTTGACATGCCTGTTTTGAGCTGAGCTAGAAAAGGCGTTCAGAGTCCTATATTCCTATCCTATATTCCTATATTCCTATCCTATATTCCTATATTCCTATCCTATATATAGACGGTTAACGCGGACGGTTCGATCCTGTCTTACAATAGGTGTCTGTCTTATCCAAAGATCATCCTGCCGTGGTTCTCAGCCTCGACTCTCAGCATTTGGCGAGCATTCAAGCTCATGCCAACCGCACCTATCCCGAAGAGTGCTGTGGTTTGCTGTTGGGCACGAGTGACCCCACTGGGAAAACCGTCATGGAAGTTCGAGCGACGAACAACATTTGGAGAGAGGAAGCCCAGTCTGACCTGACGAAGAAGCGCCGTTATTTGATTCCACCCGAAGCAATGCTGGTGGCAATGAAATACGGACGGACTCTTGGTTTAGATATCATCGGTATTTATCACTCTCATCCTGATTGTCTGGCTGAACCCTCGGAGTACGATCGCGCCGCTGCTTGGCAGCACTATTCATATCTGATCGTCTCTGTACCCCAAGGCAAAGCAGGCGATGTCCGTAGCTGGAGCCTCAACGATCAACAGGTTTTTCACGAAGAGGACGTGTTGATTCTCCAAGACAGTCCCTAGCACTCTGTTCATCTCAGCAAACGCACCATGCTAAATCCCAATCTGGATGATATCCAGTTAACTCAAGACGATATTGCGCGCTATTCGCGCCATTTGATTTTGCCGGAAGTTGGCGTTGAGGGTCAAAAACGGCTCAAAGCTGCCAGTATCTTGTGTGTCGGAACCGGAGGACTCGGTTCTCCACTGTTGGTCTATCTAGCAGCAGCGGGGATCGGGCGGCTCGGAATTGTCGATTTTGATATTGTTGATAGCTCTAATCTGCAACGTCAAATCATTCATGGAACGTCTTGGGTCGGTAAACCTAAGATCGAGTCTGCTAAAAACCGAATTCTAGAAATCAATCCTCACTGTCAAGTCGATCTCTACGAAACGAGTTTTAGATCTGACAACGCTTTAGAGATTGCTGAACCCTACGATATTGTGATTGATGGAACGGATAACTTTCCCACTCGATATCTAGTCAATGATGCCTGTGTCATGCTGGGCAAACCCAACGTGTACGGTTCTATTTTCCGATTTGAAGGACAGGCAACGGTCTTCAACTACGAGGGCGGACCCAACTATCGCGATTTGTACCCAGAACCCCCGCCACCCGGACTGGTTCCTTCTTGTGCAGAAGGGGGCGTTTTGGGTGTGCTGTGCGGCATTATCGGCACGATTCAAGCGACCGAGGCGATTAAAATTATTTTGGGAGCTGGAAACACTCTCAGCGGGCGACTGTTGCTCTACAATGCGCTGGAGATGAAATTCCGAGAGCTAAAATTGCGTCCCAATCCAGAGCGTCCGGTGATCGAAAAGTTGATCGATTATGAGGAGTTCTGTGGCATTCCTCAAGCGAAAGCGGCTGAAGAACAGGAGCGTAAAAACGTGCAAGAAATGTCTGCAACTGAGTTGAAACAGCTAATTGATAGTGGCGCGATCGGCAGTGAATATGTGCTGCTCGATGTCCGCAATCCAAACGAAGTCGAGATTGCTAAAATTCCAGGTTCTGTCTTGGTTCCACTCCCTGATATTGAAAACGGATCAGGCGTTGAAAAAGTCAAAGAATTGCTCAACGGCCATAAGCTAATCGCTCACTGCAAAATGGGCGGGCGATCGGCGAAAGCGTTGGCGATTCTTAAAGAAGCCGGAATTGAAGGCACAAACGTAACGGGCGGCATTACGGCTTGGAGTCGCGATGTTGATCCTTCTGTACCCGAATACTAAACTTAGCCCAAATCCTAAAACTACTTTGTGATTCACGATTCGTAATTCAGAATTGAGGTAAGGTCTCAATTGTGAATTACGAATTTTTTTAGTTGGGGCAGGGTATGAATGCGTTTCGAGTCGGAGTCGCAGGTCCAGTTGGTTCAGGAAAAACCGCTTTAGTGGATGCGTTGTGCAAAGCGATGCGATCGCGCTATAGCATTGCGGTGGTGACAAACGATATTTACACCCAAGAAGACGCACAGTATCTCGTGCGATCGCAGGCATTAGAGCGCGATCGCATCATTGGCGTTGAGACAGGCGGCTGTCCCCACACCGCGATCCGAGAAGACGCTTCAATGAATTTAGCGGCGATCGATGACCTCGAAGGGCGGTTTCAAACCCTCAACTTAATTCTGGTTGAAAGCGGAGGGGATAACTTGGCCGCAACCTTTAGCCCAGAACTTGTAGATCTCAATATTTATGTGATCGATGTTGCAGGAGGCGACAAGATTCCGCGCAAAGGTGGGCCAGGAATCACAAAATCCGATTTGCTCGTGATTAATAAAATCGATCTCGCGCCCTATGTTGGGGCAGATTTGTCTGTGATGCAGCGTGACGCCCAAAAAATGCGAGGCAGCAAACCGTTTGTCTTTACAAACCTCAAAACTGGGGACGGGCTTAATACAATAATTCATTTCTTAGAAACCCACTCAGGACTGATTTTAGAACCAGAGAGCATCGGCTAAACAGTAGTTTGTAATTTTCAATACATTTTCCCGGCGAAGCGAAGCCCTAATATCTCAGAGTTATCACTGAGTCTGCTTTAGCTATTGATCAAAACACGTCTGAAGAGGACTAGAACGCGGGTCTAATTTGCCCAGTTGAAGCGATCATTCGCCCTACAAAGCAAGTGTTCTCTGCCTCGGATTGCTTGATTCGCAATCGAGCGCGGCGCACCCTCCCGAAAGAACCGCTCAGCCGTGATGACGAATAGATAGCTTGAAGAGTCGGATTGAGTTAAGCGCACTATTCCCGTGGAGAGCAACACTAGATATGACAAAATCGTTCGGTCGGCGTGAATTTATGATTCTAGGCTCCACTGCCGCTGGGAGCATTCTTCTCAAAGCCTGTGGGAGCGATCCTTCCACAACGGCTAGTCCTGGAGCGTCGCCTGCTGCTTCGACCGCTGCCTCCACATCAGCGTCGGGCAACACCGTTAAGGTGGGAATTTTACACTCGCTGAGCGGCACGATGGCGATTAGCGAAAAGAGCGTCGTTGATGCCGAGAACCTGGCGATCGAAGAAATCAACCAAGCGGGAGGCGTTCTCGGTAAGCAAATCGAAGCGATTATCGAAGATGGCAACTCCGACTGGCCCACCTTCGCTGAGAAGGCGAAAAAACTGATCGATCAAGACAAAGTGGCAACGGTGTTTGGTTGCTGGACATCGGCAAGCCGCAAAGCCGTCTTGCCTGTGTTTGAGTCAAAGAACAGCCTGCTATGGTATCCGGTGCAGTATGAAGGGCAAGAATGCTCGAAAAATGTCTTCTACACGGGTGCAGCGCCGAACCAACAGATCGAGCCTTCGGTCGATTGGCTGCTAGAGAACAAAGGCAAAGAATTCTTCCTAGTCGGCTCAGATTATGTCTTCCCTCGCACCGCCAACACCATTATCAAAGCGCAGTTAGCGGCAAAAGGTGGTAAGACGGTTGGCGAAGACTACGTTCCGCTCGGCAGCACAGAAGTCAAATCGGTGATTCAAAAGATCAAGCAGGCGTTGCCGAATGGCGGCGTGATCTACAACAGCTTGAACGGTGATAGCAACGTTGCGTTCTTTAAAGAACTGCAAGCATCTGGTTTAGGCCCTGATAAATATCCGTCGATGTCGGTCAGTATTGCCGAAGAAGAAGTCAAAGCGATCGGGGTGGATTATCTCCAAGGGCACTACGCCGCGTGGAACTATTTTCAAACGGTCAATTCGCCTGCTAGTACGAAGTTTGTGGAGGCATTCAAGGCGAAGTATGGCAGCGATCGCGTGGTTAACGATCCGATGGAAGCCGCTTACATCATGGTGTATCTGTGGAAGCAATCGGTTGAGAAGGCGGGAACGTATGAGGATCTAGAAAAGGTGAAAACCGCCGCTTACGGTCAGACCTTCGATGCGCCACAAGGCAAGATCACGATGAATTCAAACCATCACTTGTCTAAGTTCGTTCGCATTGGCGAAGTGGGTGAGGACTCGCTGTTTAAGATTGTCTACGAAACCAAGGAAGCGGTGAAGCCCGTGCCGTGGAATCAGTTTGTAACCGATACGAAAGGATTTGCGTGCGACTGGTCTGATCCAGCTAAAGGCGGTAAGTACAAGACGACGTAAGAAGAAGGGACGCCTTTCAGCGTCCCTTATCCATCTTTAGGAAAGCCTTATGCTATCAGGACTACTAGACGGAATTTTTAGCGGCATCAGCCTCGGATCAGTGCTGTTACTTGCCGCGTTGGGTCTTGCGATCGTATTCGGACTCATGGGTGTGATCAATATGGCACACGGTGAGTTGATGATGCTGGGCGCATATACCACCTACATGGTGCAGAATGCGCTGAAAGGAACACCTCTGTTTGGCATCTACATTTTTATTGCGCTGATCGCCGCGTTTATCGTAACGGCGATCTTTGGCTTGGTTTTAGAGCGAGGCGTCATTCGCTATCTCTATGGGCGACCGCTCGAAACGTTGCTGGCCACTTGGGGCGTCAGCTTGATTTTGCAGCAGCTTGTCCGCAGCGTCAGTTGGCAACTTGTGACGATCGTGGCTCTATTTTGCCTGCTGTTCTTTGGAGCGATGTGGATCGTCGCCCGTCGCACTGATTTTGAGCGGGCACGCGGTTGGTTTCTAGCGATCATGATTCCGCTATCGGCAGCCGCTGCGATCGCGACGGGTAACGTTCTCGGCACACTCTACAAACCTGCTTTTACAAAACTGTGGTTTGACGCCCGCAATGTGGACGTAACCGCGCCGAAATGGTTAAGAGGGGGATTTCCCATCGCGGGAACGCAGTTTTCCTACGCTCGCATTTTTATTATTGTGCTGACGATCGCGTGTGTCGTCGGAGTGTATTGGTTTTTAAACAACACGCCGTGGGGTTTACGAATTCGCGCTGTGACGCAGAATCGCACTATGAGTGCTTGTCTTGGCATTCCCACTAAGAAAGTCGATGCGCTGACGTTTGCCTTGGGGTCTGGATTGGCAGGACTGGCAGGCTGTGCGGTGAGTTTGCTCGGATCAGTTGGACCGAATACAGGACAGAACTATATCGTAGACACCTTCATGGTGGTGGTCGTGGGCGGTGTTGGGAAACTGGCAGGCAGCATTATTGCCGCTCTTGCGATCGGCACCGCCAACTATCTGATCGGCTCGAACACGCTGGTTGATCTGACTGCCCCGATTAAGCCGCTGTCAGACACATTTGCCTTCTTTTCAACCATTAGCATGGCGAAGGTATTGGTGTTCGCGTTGATTATTGCGTTTCTACAGTTTCGTCCTGGTGGGCTGTTCCCGCAAAAAGGACGAACAGTGGATGCTTAAACTGATAGTCGTAATTTAGAACGGTGCTAAGTTGAGTCGCGGTTTGCGCCACTCGCTACAGTTTGATGATCCTAGCTCACAGAAGCTTAGAGGCAGGCTCCCTTCAGTTGTTGGAGATAAATCAGTGGATGCACTCATACAATCTAAATCCAAAGCTCGACAGAGGCTTTTGATCGAAGCAGGCATCGTCGCCGCGATCGCACTGCTGCTGCTGTTCGTGATTCCACCGATTTTAGTTGGTTCGGGTCAAGGATTTCGCGTGAATCTGCTGGGGAGATACTTAGCCCTGGCGATCGCAGCACTAGGCATTGACCTGATTTGGGGATTCACCGGAATTCTGAGTTTAGGTCAAGGCGTTTTCTTTGCCCTCGGCGGCTATAGCTTGGCGATGTTTCTGCTGTTGCAGCTTCCCGATGGTCAATTGCCCGACTTCTTCTCGCCCTACGGCGTGACAGAGCTGCCATGGTTGTGGCAGCCGTTTTATTCGCTGCCGTTTACCCTATTTGCGATCGTCTTTATTCCGACGATCGTGGCCGCGACTCTCGGCTATCTCGTGTTCCGAAACCGAATCCGAGGCGTTTATTTCTCGATTTTGACTCAGGCCGCGCTGATCGTATTCTTCAACTTCTTTAATGGTCAGCAGAAATTGATCAACGGAACCAACGGTCTGAAAACGGACACCGCTACCATTTTTGGGCAGACCGTAAGTTCACCCCCAGTTCAAGCATTTCTCTATACACTGACTATTTTGCTGCTCGTGGGCGGCTACGCCCTCAGCCGCTGGCTCACAAGTGGACGTTCCGGACGGCTACTCGTGGCCGTGCGAGACGATGAAGCCCGAATGCGGTTTTCAGGCTACGATCCCACGATGTTTAAGGTGTTGGTGTTTGCCATTTCTGCCGGACTTGCCGGAATTGCGGGCGCACTCTACACCGTGCAGTCGGGCATTATTACCCCGCAAGCGATGAATATTGCCTTCTCGATCGAGATGGTGATTTGGGTGGCTGTCGGCGGACGCGCCACGATCGTTGGTGCCATTCTTGGCACACTGATTGTCAATTTTGCCAAAAGTATCTTGAGCGAAAGGTTTCCGCAATTTTGGTACTTTTTCCAAGGCGGACTGTTTCTGATCGTTGTGACGGTGTTACCCGGCGGCATCCTTGGCTGGCTGCGAGAGGATGGCGTCCGGCTCGTGCGATCGCAGATCAACAAGCGGCGTCCGCTCCAAACCTATCCCAGTTTAGAAGAAGACCCAGGCGTGCAGTATGAGCGAAAAAATCTTGCAAATCGAGAATCTGACGGTTGATTTCGATGGCTTTCGGGCACTCAACAACCTTAACTTCAGTTTAGACACAGGCGAGCTACGGGTGATTATCGGGCCCAATGGCGCGGGCAAAACAACCTTCCTAGATGTGATTACCGGCAAAACAAAGCCCACAACCGGACAGGTGACGTTTAAGGGAAAATCAACCAAGGGCAACGTCGAGTATCAAATCGCTCGGTTGGGTGTGGGGCGAAAGTTCCAAACGCCACGGATCTATTTGAATCTGACGCCACGAGAAAATTTAGAACTGTCTTGCAACCGTTACAAGAACGTCTGGAATGCTTTGTTTGGCAAGCCTTCTAGCGCAGAACGGCGAACGGTAGCAGGCTTGATTGAAACAATCGGCTTAGACGCAAAAGCCGACCTTAAAGCGGCACTGCTCTCTCATGGGGAAAAGCAGCGCTTAGAAATCGGCATGTTGGTCGCACAGTCACCGGATCTTTTATTAGTCGATGAGCCTGTTGCCGGACTGACCGATGAAGAAACCGAGAACGTCGGGAACCTATTGCTTGCCTTAGCCGAGAGCCATTCCATTATTGTGATTGAACACGATATGGAATTTGTGCGCCAGATTGCTCGGAAAGTTACGGTTCTGCATCAAGGAACAGTTCTGTGCGAAGGCTCGATGGATGAAGTCCAGAACGATCCGCGAGTCATTGAAGTGTATCTCGGTAAGCAAGAGGACGATCGCGCTGCGGCTTGATTGCCTAACCTCATAATTCTCTCTATTACAACGCTCTATTACAACACCATGAGTTACGCCAATGCAACGCTAGAGCCAACGAAACCCGATACAGACTTACCAATGCTGGAAGTCAAGGATCTCAACGTGTATTACGGAGAAAGCCACATTCTCCGCAACGTGAATATGACCGTTTTTCCGGGCAAAATGGTCTGTCTAATTGGTCGCAATGGAGTTGGCAAAACCACAATGTTAAAGACGCTCATGGGTATCCTCAAACCCCGGAGCGGCAACCTGAAGCTAGACGGACACTCGATTATTGCCAGAACAACCGACCAACGGGCAAGATTAGGCATCGGATATGTTCCGCAAGGCCGGGAAGTGATTCCTCGACTCACCATTAAAGAGAATTTGATTTTAGGACTAGAGGCGTTGCCAGAGCGCCCGAAAAAGCAGGAGATTCCCGAAGAAATATTCGAGCTTTTTCCGGTGCTGAAGACGATGTTGTCTCGTATGGGGGGCGATCTGAGTGGCGGACAGCAGCAGCAGCTTGCGATCGCCCGCGCCCTGATGGGTCGTCCTCGCTTGCTGGTTCTCGACGAACCGACTGAAGGCATTCAGCCTTCAATCGTTCTGGAAATCGAAGCTGCCGTCCGGCGGATTATTGAAACAACCGGTATTTCTGTGCTGCTTGTGGAGCAACATTTGCATTTTGTGCGGCAGGCAGACTGGTACTACGCCATGCAGAAAGGCAGTATGGTCGCATCGGGCCCGACGAGTCAATTGAGCAATGATGTCATTCAACAATTCCTAGCAGTGTAGAAAAGAGGGTAGGATCGCAAAAAATCTCAAGAGAAATGCTATGTCATGGATTGAGTTGAGCCTTGATGCAACGGCTGAGGCGGTTGACTGGGTTCGGACGCTGCTGGCTGAACATCATTACACGAATGATCTTCGCGTTGTAAATTACAACAGAGCAGGTCAGGCTACAACTGAAGCGAGCGAACTTTGGGCGTTCACGATTCGTTTTTATCTACCTGACAGAATGCAGGCGAAAGCACAGGTGGCAAAAATTAGTCAGTTGCTCTCTCCACTGCATCGAACCGGACAAACCACTGCTCTAGAAGTCGCGATCGTAGACGAAATAGCGCCTGACACCGAAGCTGCTTTAATTCACCGAGTCGGACGATTTGTAATCCTTAGCTCCAATGCGCCGTTTACCACAAAGGAAAACGATGTTCCACTCCGCCTGAAAACAAGTTTGAGCTTTGGCAGTGGGCTGCATCAAGCGACGGTACTAAGTTTGCGCTTGATCGAGCGACACGTTACTCCTTCGATGCAGGTGTTAGATCTAGGCTGCGGCTCTGGAATTTTGAGTGTCGCGATCGCAGGCCTCAACGCTCAGGTTCTTGCCCTCGATAACGATCCAACCGCTGTGGAAGCGACGCAAGATGCCGTCGATCGCAATGGCGTTCAAGACCGCGTTACCGTGATGCAAGGCAGTTTGGGTCGAGGCAGCCAGTTGGGTCATTGGATGGGCGGAACCCTTGATACCGTCACCACCCTTGAACCGACTGCTCGCTTTGATCTGATCGTTGCCAATATCTTTGCGCGGGTACACATTGATTTGGCAGAAGATTACGGGCGATCGCTCCGCCAAACCAATGCTCACTCTGGGCTTCTGATTACCTCTGGATTCACTGCCGATTACGAAACTGAAGTGACTACAGCATTAGATAAAGCCGGATTTAAAGCAATTGATCACGAGCGATCTGGTGAATGGGTCGCAATTAGCTTTGCTAAGCTGTGAAGATCGCACTTGAGCCGCGATTCTTCGGAGCTTGACAAAGCCAATCGCAAGCCGTTTCCAATTAAGCAATAGGCCCATTGGAAAAGCGATGTTGGGCAAAGTCGCTCTGCTACCCTTCTTCCCCCGCATGGTAAGAACTTCTGACTAACGGGCCTGATCGCACATGAGAAAATCCCATTTCGCGGGCGATCGCGCCTAGGTTCTCAAACTCATCAGGATGCCAGTATTTCTGAACGGGAAGATGGGCCAATGAGGGACGCATATATTGACCGAGGGTGACGCGATCGCACTCCACTGCCCGCAGATCGCTCAACGTTTCGATCACTTCTGCTTCGGTCTCCCCGTGTCCCAACATCACACCTGACTTAGTAGGAATGGTCGGATCAAGTTCTTTTACCAATTGCAGAACTCGGAGCGTGCGATCGTACTTCGCTCCTCGTCGCACCGGAGCCTGCAACCGCTTCACCGTTTCAATATTATGGTTATAGCAAGCGGGTTTCGCCGCTACAACTGTCGCAATTCGCTGCTGCTGCAAGTCTTCCGGCGGTGTTCCATCGTCTCGCCCGCCCCAAAAATCTGGCGTCAACACCTCAATTTGCGTCTCTGGATTCACCTGACGGATCTTCATCATGGTTTGAGCAAACCAACCTGCTCCTTGATCGGGCAAGTCATCCCGCGCCACAGAGGTTAGCACAACGTAGCGTAATCCCAGCGATCGCACTGACTCAGCAACCTTACGAGGTTCATCAGGATCAAGCGCCATCGGAGCGTGACCCTTATCAACCTGGCAAAACCCACACGACCGCGTACAGGTGGGCCCCATGAGTAAGAAACTAGCAGTTCCTTGGGCGTAACATTCACCTCGATTCGGGCAACGTCCTTCTTCGCAGATCGTATGAATGTTGCGCTGTTTGATAATTCTCTGAACGGTTGAAATCTCACTTGCTTTGCCAATGGGCCGCCTTAACCAATCGGGCATCGCGACGATTTCAGGTGGGCGGCGTGAGAAAGATTCCGAAGAAAGGGTGGAATTCGTTTCAGGTGACATAGAGATGGGAATACTAGGACTCAGTTCAGTAAATTTGCTGGCAAGTGCGGTATTTAGGCTTGTGGGCTAAACCAGAGCTAAATCGGGAACTCATCACTCTAAGAGTAATGCAGAACCCTTCGTTCAATTCCAAAGTTAGGAGCTACACTAAGTCGTGTTTGGCACATCTTAATACCGAATTTACCATTGTCGAGAGAGTAAGAAGGGCATCTGTCAAGCTCCTTCTGGACATCTTATTTCTACTTGTAAGAGTTCTAGGCTCAGGATGTCCGCTTTATTTGGCTCACCAAGTGCCCGCATCAGATCCCGACACTATTCCCTGACGATATTAAAGTTGTTCTCTCAGTACCGTTAAACAGGAGTCCAGTTGTGGCAGGTCACAAGATTTTAGTTATCGACGACAGCGCCGTGATTCGCACGATGGTGCGAGACATGCTGCCAAAAGGAAATTTTGAAGTCCTAGAAGCCAAAGATGGCGTTGAGGGCATTAACAAAATTCGGCAGGAGCGCCCGACTATTATTATGTTAGATTTCTTGCTACCCCGCATGAGCGGTTGGGAAGTCTTTCAGCAAATTCAGGGTCAAGCCGATTTACAGACCATTCCTCTCGTGCTGATGTCCGGCCGAAAGGAAGAAGTGGCTGAAAAATTCCGAGAACCGTTCGACTATTTTGAATTTGTCCAAAAGCCGTTTGACCAAAAAGGGCTAATTGAAGCCATCAAAGCGGCAATGACAAAAGCAAAACGCCGCCCTGCTGCCGCTCCAACCGTTCCACCAACAGAAGGTGCGGGAGCCGCAGAAATCCAAGCGCTCAACATCAAGATCGCTAAGATGCAGGTGGAAATGGATGCAATGAAGAAACAAATGGCTCAAATCTTGGCGTTCATCAAGCAAAAGATGAAGTAGTCCAACGATCGCTATTGGTCATACAACCTCTTCTAGAAATAGGAAGGACGTTCCGAGGAGCGTCCTTTTTTTACTCCAATTCGCGCCGGCCTTCTAACGCACGTGCCAATGTCACTTCGTCGGCATATTCTAAATCGCCTCCCATCGGCAACCCGAAGGCAATCTGAGTCACGCGAGTGAAGGGTTTTAGAAGCCCACCAACATACATAGATGTCGTATCACCTTCTGTGGTAGGGCTAATGGCTAAGATGACCTCTTCCACCTTTTGCTGACTGACTCGACGAACCAGGGCTTTGATATTGAGCTGGTCAGGACCAATGCCATTGATCGGAGAGAGGACGCCGCCCAAAACATGGTACTTGCCGCGATATTCCCGTGTTTTCTCTAATGCAATCAGATCTCTCGAATCCGCCACAACGCAGATCGTTTTACTCTCCCGATTAGGGGCACGACAAATTTCACAAACAGGCTCTGCGGAGAGATGACCGCAGACCGAACAGTAACCCACTTGCAGTTTGGCTTCAACCAAAGCCATTGCCAGAGCTTTGACTTCTTCTTCGGGGCGCTTCAAGATGTGCAGAGCTAAGCGCTGGGCCGATTTTGGACCAATGCCAGGTAAATGTTGAAGATGCTCAATTAATCGAGCGAGGGGGCGTGTGTAAACCGTTGTCGTTCCTCCAAATCTCTATCTCGATCGTAGCGTAGCCGTTCGCACTTCGCAGAGTTTAGTAGATTGATTCGTTAGCCTGGAGGCCATGCCATTGGACGTCCTCCCAGTATATGTAAATGAAGGTGATCGACGGTCTGTCCGCCGTCGTTTCCTGTGTTGATGACCAAGCGATATCCGTTTGTCAGCCCAACTTGCTGAGCAACCCGTTTTGCGGTCAGTAACAAATGCCCCATCAACGCATGATCCTGGGATTCCGCATCAGAAAGTTTCGCGATCGCTTGCTTGGGAATTACCAAAATATGCACCGGAGCCTGCGGATTCACATCCCGAAAGGCAAGCGCCAAGTTATCTTCGTAAACAATGTCGGCAGGAATTTCTTTACGAATAATTTTGCCGAAAATGGTGTCGTTGGGGTCGCTCATAACACTTTAGATCAGGTGGTGAGAAATTTAGACGAATGGTCGTGGGGACTAGGGATTAGAATTCAACTGCTGGATTATTGTAACAGCCGCACCTTGCGTTAGATTCGCAGACGATACCCCCTGCCGCGAACTGTTTCGATCAACTGGTTGCCTAGTTTTTTACGCAGATAGCCGACGTAGACATCGACAATGTTAGACCCTGGATCATAGGCATAACCTCACACATGATCTAGAAGTTGTTGCCGACTCAACACCTGTCCGGGATGCCGAAAGAAAGTTTCTGCTAAGGTAAATTCGCGGGCAGGCAATTCGAGGCTACGATCGCCGACTCTGACTTTACGGGTTCGCAAATCCAGTACGACATTGCCTGCTTTTAGCACCATCTCTTCTCTGACATACACAGAAGATGCTGCGTTCCTTAAACGCGCTCGGATGCGTGCCAACAGTTCTTCAAACCGGAATGGCTTTGTTACATAGTCATCTGCACCCAGTTCAAATCCTGTCACTTTGTCGGTAATATCATCGCGAGCCGTCAGAATGATAACTGGCAATGATTCACCCTGTCCGCGCAACTCTTCCAATACTTCTAAGCCATCTTTGCCTGGAAGCCCCAAATCAAGAATGAGTAGGTCAAACTCACTTTGCCGAATGAGAAGTAAGGCTTCCTCTGCGTCAGTTGCGATCGTCGTGGTAAATCCGCATGCCCGTAGTCCTTCTTCGACAAACGCCGCAATGCGAGGTTCATCTTCAGCGATGAGAATCCGATGCATGAGGCATAGTCTCCGAGGATGGCTCCAAAGGTAAAACGAGGGTGAAGGTTGCTCCAGTTCCAGGACGGCTACACAGGGTCACACGCCCGTGGTGAGCTTCTGCGATCGCTTGCACAATTGGCAATCCTAAACCCGCTCCTTCTGAACGGCGACGGCTATGGGCAGCGCGGGCAAACCGTTCAAAAATTCGCTGCTGATCGGCGGGGTCAATGCCTTCCCCTGTATCTCGAACCCAAAATTCAATGTGGTGTTTAGTAACGGCTGAGCCCAAGGAGATGCGATCGCCCTCGCGAGTGTGCTGAGTGGCGTTTTGGGCAAGATTCATCACTGCTTGCGTAATGCGCTGGCGATCGCCAACCATTTGACCTTTTCCAACGGCGTCAAGTTGCCAGTCTCGATCGGCGAGTGCCCTCGCTTTTGCAAGCAACTCTTCGGTCAAAACACCAACGTTCACGGTCTCCAACTGCAAGAAATCAGGTCGCTCTGCCTTCGTCAATAGCACCAAATCTTCAACAAAGCGGCTCAAGCGATCGAGTTCATCTAACACCAGCGCTTGAGTTTCTTTCTGTTCGATCGGATCGTCTCCGATCAATTCTAAATGTCCTCGAATAATGGTGATGGGTATGCGAAGTTCGTGTCCGGCGTCATTGATAAAGTCCCGCTGACTCGCAAACGCGGCTTGGAGTCGATCCATCATGTCATTAAACGTTGTTGCTAACTCTGCAAGGTCATCGGTTCCTTGGACGGAGATTCGTTCAGTGAGGTCAGACTCGCTGATAGAACGAGCAGTTGCGGTTAAAACATGCAGGGGTGCTAAGACTCGACCTGCCGCAAGCCACGCTAGCACAAATGAGAGCGTTAGCACTACTACCATCACTTCAATAACGACTGTAATCACATCATGAAGTTCTCTGCGTTCCCTCGTTGTGGTGCGAACAACTGCAACCACGCCCACTACTTTTCGATCGACGATGACAGGTTCGACCCGATACAGAATGGCTCCCATGGGCGTGGACAATTCACCCCGTTCAGTCTGGGTAGCTTGTGCCCAGCGCCGAATGAGAACAGAGTCCGCTTGAAGGATGCTTGGCAAGACTTTGGGGTTAGATTTATACAATTGGCCGTTAAGCAGGGTCAGGAGAAATTCACTTTCATCGGGAATGTTTCTAGATAGAAAAACGTTGAAAAGCGCCGCTGAATCTTGACCAAAGGGTTTGCTTGTATCAGGATTACGCCCTTTGCGCAACCGGTAGAATTCTTCAACTTCTTGGTTAATGGATTGCTCAATGCGCTCCTGAACCCGAACAAACAAGATTTGGCGAATTGCTGGAATGGAAACCAGCATGAAGAAGACCATTAACACGACATACCAAACCAAGATGCGTGTTCGTGCTTCGCCAAGAGGTTTCCGCCAGTTCCCTAACTTCATTCGCGTGTATAAAGAGAAAGCTTATCGCTTTGGCAAGCATTCATGAGAGATTTCTCACGAAAAGCTTATCTTTTTTTCATGCAAATTCATTAAATTTAAGAAGAATTAAGAAATCTAAATACTTAGGAGGTGTGGAGCACGATATCTCAACAACGTTCTGAGGATTATCCTCTCCTTCTACTATTAAGGTTCATGGCGATGACGGCTTTTAAGTTTACCTGAAGTTTTTATCAGACGGCATTTTAGATTTCTGTGGGCTAGCCCCCTCAACCTTTGAGTAGCTGAAAGTGAGTAGCTGAAAGCACTTAATTCATTGGAATCATCTGAGTAGTCAAAGTGGAGCGTTGCCAGTCAAAGCGGTTCTGGCTGGAACTGCGATCGCGGTTCGATGGATGTAAATCTTGCAACATTTTCACTGGAGAAAAACATGGGAACGTTACTAAACATCATCGGTGGCAAAGTAGACAGGCGATCGTTGATCAAAGATTTTTTGGCGTCCTTCGTAGTCTTTCTGGTCGCGCTGCCCCTATGTATGGGAATTGCGATCGCGTCCGGTGTTCCTCCTGCCCTCGGCTTAGTAACCGGAATGGTAGGGGGTATGCTGGTCGGAGCAATTTCAGGATCTCCCTTTCAAGTCAGCGGTCCAGCAGCTGGATTAGCAGTCGTGGTGGCAGAACTTGTGCGAGATTACGGCATTGAGATGGTCGGTCCGGTGCTGATGTTAGCGGGTTTGATTCAACTCCTAGCAGGTCGGTTTAAGCTAGGTCAACTGTTTCGCGCCATGTCTCCTGCGGTGATCTACGGCATGTTGTCGGGAATCGGTGTGTTGATTCTCGTGTCTCAGTTCCACGTCATGATTGACGACAAACCGCGGGCTCATGGTCTTGAAAATTTGATTTCCATCCCGAATGCGATCTACAAAGCATTCTTTCCAATCAGTGGCAGCAACCATCACCTTGCAGCGTCGATCGGTGTGTTTACCATTGTGACGCTGGTGCTGTGGGAGAGGTTTAAGCCGACACGGTTACGGCTATTGCCTGGAGCGCTGATCGCAGTGGTTTTGGCAACGACGATCGCAACCGTACTGCAATTGCCCATTCAATACGTAGATGTACCTGCTAATCTGCTGGAGACGCTTCGACTTCCAACACCGGGCAATTTCATGACTTTGATTCAAGCGCCGCTACTTCTAGAAGCGATGGTGATTGCTTTTATTGCCAGTGCCGAGAGTTTGCTCTCAGCTGCTGCGGTCGATCGATTGCATCAGGGACCAAAAACTGACTTTGATAAAGAGTTGAGTGCGCAGGGAATTGGCAACTTAATTTGTGGAGCACTGGGAGCACTGCCAATGACGGGTGTGATTGTGCGTAGCTCAGTCAATGTAGAGGCAGGGGCGAAAACTCGACTTTCAGCAATGCTGCACGGTGTCTGGCTATTACTATTGGTCGTAGCCGCACCTACTTTACTCAGAATGGTTCCTACCTCTAGCCTTGCTGCCGTTCTGGTTTTCACTGGCTACAAACTGATTGAGATAGAACACATCCGTCACCTCAAACGATACGGGCGAATTCCGCTGATCATTTTCTCTGCGACCTTCATCGGCATCGTCGTAACAGAACTGCTGACCGGAATTCTTATTGGAATTGTATTAACGGCAATCTTTGTCATTTCTAAAGTGTCTCGTTTGAACGTTCGTATCGAGCATGACGAGCACGACCAACGGATTGATATTCACCTAGAAGGCGCTGCTACGTTCGTTCGTTTGCCTGAGTTGGCCTCTGCTCTAGAAAAGATTCCTCCCCAAACACGATTACATATCCATCTCGAAAAGCTGGTCTATGTTGATCACTCGTGTTTCGACTTGCTTTCTATGTGGGCATGTCAGCAGGAGGAACGAGGCAGCACCATCGTCGTGGAGTGGGAAGGCTTAACTGACCGGTATCGCAGACCGTTTGCTTCTCGATCGACAAACGCAGTTGCGTAGAACGTAGTTTCACACCGTCTTCTGCTTTAGTTTCATTTTATCCATGCATGGCAAATAGCATTGCCAAGGGTGAGTTTAACCATAACAACGCTTTCCGTTCCCTTTAATTTTGCATATGACTTTTACTATGCGCTAGAGCTGGCGGATTCACATCCCGAAAGGCAGTTAATATCCCATGCTCCAAACAGTGTTGCATTAAATCGTTACTCAACTTTTTACGCAGACAATAAAACTAATATAAATGCACTCTAAACATTCATCTTGTTGGTGCATTCAGAATGCAGGGCATTCTACCGACAAGAATGATTAGGAAAAAACATGCTAGCAAGAGTTTGGAGTGCGGCGCTAGTTGGAATCGACGCAGTGAAAGTTGGCGTTGAGGTAGACGTTGCCAATGGACTCCCCGCGATCGTTGTGGTCGGACTTCCCGATGCCGCCGTTCAAGAATCGAAAGAACGAGTCAAAACCGCCATCAAGAACGCAGGCTATCTGTTTCCGATGAAGCGGATCGTCATTAACCTGACGCCTGCTGATCTAAGGAAAGAAGGCCCAAGTTTTGATTTGCCAATTAGCGTTGGCGCTCTAGCCGCTTCAGAACAAGTGAGCGCAGACCTGTTGGAAGAGTATTTATTTTTGGGCGAAGTTTCGTTAGATGGCAGCCTTCGTCCGGTGGCAGGAGTCCTCGCGATCGCGGCTGCCGCCAAACGGCTCGGCATTTCAAGCTTAGTCGTGCCTGCCGATAATGTTCGAGAAGCTGCTGTGGTGCAGGGCATTAAGGTTTACGGCTTCAAACATTTATCGGAAGTCGGACAGTTTTTGAGTGATCCATCCTCAGTGCTGCCAGCTCAAGTTGATGGCGAGGCTGAGTTAACGCAAGCGCAAATTACTGCCCCAGATCTGCGAGATGTTAAAGGTCAAGCTCACGCACGCCGAGCGTTAGAAATTGCGGCAGCTGGGGGCCACAATTTAGTCTTTGTTGGACCTCCGGGAAGTGGAAAGACGATGTTAGCCCGGAGACTTCCCAGCATTCTGCCGCCCATGGCATTTGCAGAAGCATTGGAGGTGACCCAGATTCACTCGGTCGCGGGCTTGCTAAAGAATAAAGGCTCATTAGTCGCCACTCGTCCCTTTCGCAGCCCACATCACTCAGCATCTGGGCCGTCTCTGGTGGGTGGAGGTAGCTTTCCGAGACCCGGAGAGATTTCGCTCGCCCATCGGGGCATTTTATTTCTTGATGAATTAACTGAATTTAAACGGGATGTGCTGGAATTTCTACGTCAGCCTTTAGAAGACGGCACGGTGACGATTTCTCGAACGCGACAATCCGTGTCATTTCCGGCGCAATTTACTCTGATTGCCAGCACGAACCCTTGTCCTTGCGGATACTATGGTGATACCGTCCAGCCGTGTACCTGTTCACCGAGACACAGAGAGCAATATTGGGCGCGGCTATCGGGTCCATTGATGGATCGCATTGATCTGCAAGTCGGTGTGAATCGACTGAAGCCAGAAGAAATTACGCAGCAGACCACTGGGGAAGATTCTGCGACGGTGCGATCGCGAGTACAGGCAGCCCGCGATCGCGCCTGCGATCGCTTCCAGAACACATCGCTTCGCTGCAATGCCGAGATGCAGAGCGCTCACTTGAAAAAATGGTGCAGCTTAGACACTGCAACTCGCACCTTACTAGAGAATGCGATTCGCAAATTGGGGCTGTCCGTGAGAGCGAGCGATCGCATTCTCAAAGTGGCACGGACGATCGCGGATTTAGCGGGCGAGGAGAAGTTGCAAACGTCACACGTTGCTGAAGCAATTCAATATCGTACGATCGACAGAATGCAGTGAGATCAGACTCACCACATTGCCAAAACGATTCACTCCCAGACGAGCGATCGCATAACTTAATTTCTGGGAAGCATACGGTATAACTTCAGGCTCTGAGTAAAATGCTCGGAGTTTTTTATGTCAAAGAACTATCGTCGTGTTCGTAAATCAACGGTTGTCAAAAATTCGATCGGGCAACACTTTAAGCTCGGCGGCTACCGCCCTGAAAAGCAAGATTCCAACGACAAAAAATATAGTGCGAGTCGCGATCGTCGAGAACCTCTACCCTCCAAGATTGATCTGCGCTCCTACCTAACCCCTGTAGAGAATCAAGGTGATACCAATAGCTGCACCGCTAACGCGATGGCAGGCGCTTATGAATATCTCGCTAATCGGCTATTGAATCGATCGGACGATGTGAGCCGTCTATTTATTTACTACAACGCTCGTGAATTAGATGGCGATGTCGCCATTGATGAAGGCACTTATTTAAAAAGCTGCATCAAGGTTCTGCGGAAGCATGGGGCTTGCTCTGAAGCAACTTGGGCATTTAATCCAGCACAGATCTTAGAACAG
The DNA here is from genome assembly GCA_019359315.1 of Myxacorys californica WJT36-NPBG1. Lineage (GTDB taxonomy): Bacteria > Cyanobacteriota > Cyanobacteriia > Leptolyngbyales > Leptolyngbyaceae > Myxacorys > Myxacorys californica. The sequence goes on along the minus strand of JAHHHO010000007.1, from coordinate 20,738 downwards.
CCTCCCACTGAAGCCTACGAAGAGGCAGCAAACTTTGTCATTGAAGATGCGTATCGAGTTAAGGTCGATCTTTACGAGATGCAAAGCTGCCTCGCTGACGGCTACCCGTTTGCCTTCGGATTGCAGCTATTTTCGTCGTTTCAGGCAGCAGGGTCTAACGGACTCGTTCCCATGCCCGACCCAGACAACGAGAAGCACGATGGCGGTCATGCCATGCTGTGTGTCGGTTATTCAGACCCCGATCAAGTCTTTATCGTTCGCAACTCGTGGGGCGAGGAATGGGGCGAGCAGGGATACTGCTATATTCCCTATGACTACATGACGAAGCCTCATCTCAATGGAGATTGCTGGGTAATTCGGCAGGTCAGTGATTTTGATTTAAGCCAAGACATCCAAGGCAATTCTTCCTCCTTGTTTGATGGCGCGACGGCTGCGATCGCGTCCGCCTTCCAATCGCCAGGCGCGATTCGTAATTCCGCGATCGTCGATCTCTTTAATAATTTCTACACCGTTGAATACGAAGAAGAACTCGTCTATGTCGAGAAAGGACTCTTGTCCGTCGATGCGTGCGAAGACTTGGAATCTCTCTACTACCAAGAGTATGACGAGGATGAAGAATCATTAGAAGACGAAGAAACCGAAGATAGCTACGAAGAAGACGAGATTGAACCTGAAGATAGCTACGAGGAAGAGGAAGAGTACGAAGAAACTGAAGACGAAATCGAAGACAGCTACGAGGAAGACGAAGAAACTGAAGACAGTTACGAAGAAGAGGACAGCGAGGACGAAACTGAAGAGGACGAAACTGAAGACAGTTACGAGGAAGACGAAGACGAAACCAAAGAAACTGAAGACAGTTACGAAGAGGACGAAGACGAAACCGAAGACGAAAAAGAGTACGAAGAAACTGAAGACAATTACGAGGAAGACGAAGAAGAGGACAGCTACGAAGAAGACGAAGAAGCTGCGGACAGTTACGAAGAGAGCGAAGACGAAGACAGCGATTGAGCCGTCAACCACTTTGTTAAAAGTATAGGATGCCTGCACCCTTAGCGCAGGCATTGTTTTCAATATCCACCTCAACGACCAAGTCGAACGGCGACGAAAGAACGACAACGCTAGACGAAGAGCCTGCTAGCCGTCCCTTCCAAAATAACTGCTATTGCCGCCGCGATCGTTGCAGTAATAACTTTAGGCTTCATCGCCCTTGACTTACCTCTACAATTACTTGAATCGTACTTGATCTTGCACACAAACACATGGCTTTGAAACCACTGCCATGCCCCAGAATACAGCGAGATAACTTCATCATTAGCGAGCTAAATTAGGCGCTACAATGTGACCGTTGTATTCTGCGGCGAGCCTTGATAGAGCGTTATACCCTGCCCGAAATGGGCAACCTCTGGACTGAAGCCTACAAGTTTAAAACTTGGCTAGAGGTTGAAATTGCTGTCTGCGAAGCCCAAGGTGAGCTTGGCTACATCCCCGCCGAAGCTGTCGCAGAAATCAAAGAAAAAGCGAACTTTGACCCCCAAAGAATTCTAGAAATCGAGGCAGAAGTTCGCCACGACGTAATCGCCTTTCTCACCAACGTCAATGAATATGTGGGCGATGCAGGACGCTACATTCACCTCGGAATGACCAGTTCTGATGTGCTAGATACGGCACTGGCATTGCAGATGGTAGCAAGTCTCGATGTGATCATGAGTCACGTTGAAGCGTTGATTCAAGCGATTCGTTATCAAGCGCAGCAGCATCGCAGCACCGTGATGATCGGGCGATCGCATGGAATTCATGCCGAGCCCATGACATTTGGGTTTAAATTAGCAGGCTGGTTAGCCGAAATGCTGCGTCACCGCGATCGCTTATGCCAGCTCAGAAAAACGATCGCAGTCGGACAGATTTCAGGTGCAGTGGGAACTTACGCCAATATTGATCCCCGGATTGAAACCTTGACCTGTCAAGCTTTGGGATTAGAGCCTGATCCAGCATCGACGCAGGTGATTTCTCGGGATCGCCATGCTGACTTCATGAATTGTCTGGCACTCCTAGCTGCCTCAATCGAACGATTTGCGGTTGAAATTCGTAACCTCCAACGCACAGATGTATTGGAAGTCGAAGAATTTTTCTCAAAAGGTCAGAAAGGCTCCTCTGCCATGCCCCATAAGCGCAACCCGATCCGCTCAGAGCGGCTAACAGGGATGGCGCGGCTGATTCGAGGCTATGCCGTAGCTGCTCTAGAGAACGTCGCCCTGTGGCACGAACGCGATATTTCTCATAGTTCTGTTGAGCGTGTCGCGTTGCCCGATGCCTGCATTCTGATGCACTTCATGCTTGTCGAGGCGACCAAACTCATCAAAAACTTGCTGGTCTACCCCGACAACATGGCGCGAAATATGAATGTTTATGGCGGCGTTGTGTTTAGCCAACAGGTACTTCTAGCGCTAGTGAAACAAGGATTCAATCGAGAAGAAGCCTATATGATCGTGCAGTCCTGCGCTCACCAAGCTTGGAATACAGCCGACGGAGATTTTCGCCAGCTAATCAGCACCGATCCACGGGTGACGGCAGTTCTTTCTCCAGCAGAAATTAATGACTGCTTCGATCCTCTGCATCATCTGAAAAACCTCGATCAGGTTTATCAGCGCTTGGGCATTTAGGAAGCTAGAAAGAATAACCTGAACCAATTTCTGCTGAAATCGCTTTGTCTTGCTGCTTGCATCAGAAAAACGTTCAACTTATTTCTTCTAGGCTCCTTGGGAAGCGTTTTCCTCAACTGTAACCTTCAGGAGGAAAACTTTCACTCCAATTCCGACGCGATCGCGAAGCTCTGAAGGCTGTATAGGTGGTCATAAGCTAGACTCGCTTGCCTTGAGATAGTGCTGTAAGAGGGTTGCCTTCTTGACAATCGGTGCAAGTTCTTGCCTCCAATAGCGAATATCCGGGTATTCAACTGCCACTTTCAAAACATCACTCCATCGGCTCTCATCGAGTGCCTGTTTGGCGATCGCGTACTTCGACTTGGCTTGATTCCACTTCTGCGGCATTGTTCTTAGCGCCACTTGAGCCTGATCGTAAGCCGCACTCTCAATCGAAACCGATTTGGCAAGCGCGATCGCACCTTCTAAATTTCCAGCTTGATAGTGATCCGTTGCTGTTTTTAGCAGCCGCTTTCCTTGATCTATAGACTGTAGCGAATCTGATTCTTGTGTTGAAGGACTGGTAGTAGCCACTCGATTGGATGCTCCGCAATCGGTTTTAGTTAAGTTTTTGTAGACCCAACCAGACGTTGGCGCGCTGATTTGATACCATCCATCTTTTTCAAGCAGAATCGTCAACTCTGTACCGTTCGCGATTCCACCAATGATGTTACCTTTCTGCTCAATGGGTGCAGAACGGACATTAAGTGGCGGTTGTGGATCAAAAACAATGGTTTTGCAAGCGTGTCCTTTTAAAGGTTGCCAAACATTAGAGGTTAGGGAGACAGAGGTAGAAGTATCTTGACGCGGATGTGTCAGTGCATAAGCGGTTCCTGCAACAGTCACAACCGCTGTGATGCACACACCGATTGCCAAGGGCGATCTCGATCGCTTTTCACTAACCCTCATGGTGATGCCTCCAAAAAATCTACTAACAAAAAATAAAAACTGAAAAATAAGGACTATGCTGGACGTGCTTTCTATTGGATAGCTTGCCCTATCTATAGGTGAAAAGTATTCAGAAGTTCCCGATGATCTTCTAGTCACGCCCTTGGTCAACTCAACGTAATCCCTCCCTTGACAATCTCGGCAAATAAATTTTAGGTGCAGTGATGCGGGTCGGGGATGGCTCCAATTCTTCTTCTGGGTCAGCCAGCGTTCAAACCGCGTCAACATGCTGGTAAACTTTGGAATGGTCATGTATCAGTAGATGTGATGGAAATTGGTCAGAAAGTGCGCGTGCGTCGGTTGCGCGATCGTGTTCCCCCGGCAGTGGTGAAAAAGCTTGGACAAGTCGGCGTCGTGCGCGATTTTAAAGTGGTAGACGGAAAGGGTCTTGGACTGTTGATTCAGTTCGATGACCAATTTGCGACGTGGTTTTTTGAAGATGAGCTAGAGCAATATAATTAGGCGATCTTCACGTCCAGGCAATCGATACCATAGAGGTGTGAAGGTAGGGGATATGGAGCATGAAAGAGAATTCTGAACCTCCAGACCCCATACTCTACGCCCTATATTTCTCTTAAAGACTGGACATGGCTTTTATTCTGACGTTTCTCGGCAAAGGTGGGACTGGACGAACAACGCTGGCGATCGCCGCCGCTAAAAAGTTCGCAAGTCAAGGCAAGCGGGTCTTGCTGATTGGGCAAGATTCAAGTCCTGCGTTTGGGTTGGCGCTCGGCGCGACCATAGGGGCTGAAGTTCAAGAAATGGCTCCAAATTTGCAGGTCGTTCAGCTTCAGACGGCGCTTTTGTTGGAGCGGAGTTGGGAAGAGGTTAAAAAGCTCGAAGCGCAATATCTCCGCACACCGTTCTTCAAAGAAGTGTACGGGCAAGAGTTGGGCATCTTTCCGGGTATGGATAGTGCGCTGGCCCTCAATGCGCTGCGCGAATATGACGGGAGTGGACAATACGATGTGATTGTCTATGATGGTACAGGCGATCAGACGACATTGCGGATGCTGGGCATGCCAGAAATTATTAGCTGGTACATTCGGCGGTTCCGGCAAGTATTTACGGAGTCTGACTTAGGAAAAACCTTGTCACCATTTATCCAGCCCGTGGCGAGCGCTGTATTGACCAACGCGAGTTTTGCGGGGGATAACTTCGCGCAGCCAACGGGTCAGGTGAATAACCTGCTAGAGCAGGGCAAAGAAGCGGTTAACGATCCGAAGCGGATGGCGGCGTACTTGGTGACGACCGACGACCCAAGCGCGATCGCAATGGCACGATATCTATGGGGCAGCGCTCAGCAGGTGGGGCTAACCGTCGGCGGCGTGCTGCTGAATCGGTCAAACCAGCTCAGTGACGCTGAGGCGTTTCAACCGCTTCCGGTTTCAGCGATTCCAGAACAACCCGTGAATGATTGGCAGCCGTTGATTGAAGCGTTGCCAGACTTCGACCAAGCCACGCAGGCTCCTCGCCCCATGGCAGTAAATGTGGCAGAACGCAAGGTCAGCCTGTTTTTACCAGGATTTGATAAAAAGCAAGTCAAACTGACGCAGTCGGGTCCGGAAATTACGATTGAAGCGGGCGATCAACGCCGTAATGTGTCTCTTCCACCCGCCTTGAGAGGACAACCTGTAAAAGGTGCGAAGTTTCAAGATGGCTACTTAATTATCTCCTTCTAACGTTTTAGATGCTGTTATGACAGATTCCACAACTCCAGACCTGCCAACAGATTCCAATGCCTCTACACCGATGCCCGTGAGTGCCACTCCTGCGGAGCTGCGCGACGCGAACCGTGCTAGAACCCGGCAAATGCTGGGCATGAAAGGCGCTGATGTGAAAGGAGCGTCCATCTGGAAAATTCGCCTCCAATTGATGAAGCCGATTACCTGGATTCCTCTCATGTGGGGAATTATTTGTGGTGCAGCGTCGTCAGGGCAATATACCTGGTCGCTAGAAGATGTCTTGAAGGCCGCAACCTGTATGCTGCTGGCAGGCCCTCTGATGACGGGCTACACCCAGATCATGAATGACTACTACGATCGCGAGATCGATGCGATCAATGAGCCGTATCGACCGATTCCGTCGGGAGCAATCTCCCTGCCTCAAGTGGTGACTCAGATTTGGGCACTACTGCTCGGCGGAATTGGAATTGCCTACGTGTTGGATCGCTGGGCAGGACATTCTTTCCCGACGATTACGGCTCTCGCGATCGGAGGTTCTTTGCTCTCCTACATCTATTCCGCTCCGCCGTTAAAACTAAAGCAGAACGGCTGGCTGGGCTGCTATGCCTTAGGGGCAAGCTATATCGCGATTCCGTGGTGGACAGGACATGCGCTGTTTGGTGACCTAAATCCAACGATCATCGTGCTGACCCTGTTCTACAGCTTGTCAGGCTTGGGAATCGCTATTGTCAATGACTTTAAGAGCGTTGAAGGCGATCGTCAATTGGGACTGAAATCTCTGCCAGTTATCTTTGGGATTTCTACTGCCGCTTGGATTTGTGTCCTGATGATCGATGTGTTTCAAGGCGGCATTGCTGCTTACTTAATTAGCATTCATCAAAATTTATACGCAACGATTTTGATGTTGATGATTATTCCTCAAATTACTTTTCAGGATATGTACTTCTTGCGTAACCCCGTGGAAAACGATGTGAAGTATCAAGCCAGCGCTCAGCCGTTCTTGGTGTTAGGCATGCTAGTGACAGCCTTAGCCCTCGGTCATGCAGGCGTCTAAAGGGGTTTAGCTCCTTATTTTCTAAGCAATGGGGTAATTAGGGAGGCAATCTCGATTACCTCTTTGTTTTGGCTCATCCTTCCGAAATTCGTTTCAAACGTCGTCGATCTTCTTAAATCTCGTGTAAACTAAGCTCAGTAATTTTACGAGTGGGACGACCGTTTCTCAGTTGCAGTCTATGCGCCGCCCCGAAGTTATCGCACTTTGGTGGTACGGTTGACTCATTTGACACTTTCCGTCACTGTAAGTCACAGGCAGGTAACTCCACTGAGAATTGAAGTGATAGCTTTTGTGTGATGAGGCACGAATGTGGCAAAGTATAGCTCGAACCGCCGAGGGCTTCCAACTCGTCTTAATCGTTCCCGGCTGGGGCAAGATGCGATGACTGACGGAAGTAAGAAGCAACATCGTTTGGGAACGCAACATCGCTCTCGTATCGGTCAGGGCATCGCTCGGTTGCTCGAACACCCCCGTATGGCAGGAGTTCGGGGTGCCTTAGATACTGCTACGGCGCGGCTAGAACGATTCGAGCGCCGTCTGCCACCCCCGCTCAAAAATCCAAGAGTCCGTCAGCGTCTGCTGTGGGTTGGTGTCGTCGTGGGCGGGATTGGAGCGGTAAAGCTAATCTCGTGGCAAATCGATCGCAGCCTCCCTGATCCGTCAGAGATTCAAACGTTTGCTCGGCGCGGCACGCTCACAATGCGAGCTTCCGACGGCACAATTTTGCATCAGTTAGGCCCAGCGACGCGCGAGAAACTGACGATTGATCAGATGCCGAAACGCTTGGTAGATGCGTTTATTGCGTCAGAAGATCGGCGATTTTATGAACACAAGGGCATTGACTATCAGGGTATTGTTCGCGCGATCGCACGCAACATCACATCGGGCGGCGTGGTCGAAGGCGGCAGCACACTGACACAACAGTTGTCTCGAATTGTCTATCTCAACAACGATCGCAGTATAATCCGCAAAATTCGAGAAGCCCTAATCGCGCAGAAATTAGAGCGATCAGTGGATAAACGGCAACTGCTAGAAAAATATCTCAATCTGATTTACCTTGGCTCTAATGCTTATGGGGTGGGCGATGCAGCTTGGATCTACTTTAGTAAATCGACAAGCCAGCTAACGCTCTCAGAAATGGCAACGATCGCAGGACTGCCCCCGGCACCGAGCGTTTATTCACCCCTAGAGAACCCGGAGAAGGCGAAGCAACGACGCAATAACGTCCTCGACAAAATGGTTGAGGCGGGCTACATTTCCACCACTGAAGCTCAAACGGCAAAAGCAGAAGAACTGAAGGTAAAGCCGAGTGAGCCAAAGAAAATTCAAAGCGACGCGCCTTACTTTACCTACTATGTGCAGCAGCAGTTGCCGAACTATGTATCCAAAGAGGCGATCGCGGCGGGGGGACTGACGATTGAGACGACGCTAAACGCTAAATGGCAGAAGGCAGCGGAAAAAGCGATCAAAGATACGATTGAAATTGATGGATCAGCTGCTAGTTTTAAGCAAGCCTCGCTCGTCGCGATCGATCCAAGAAATGGAGAAATTCGCTCGATGGTCGGCGGCTACGACTTCTACAAAGAAAGTCAATTCAATCGAGCAACTCAAGCGCAGCGGCAGCCGGGTTCGACGTTCAAACCGTTTGTGTATACTGCTGCGATCGCGGCGGGATTCTCCCCCTATCAGTCTTACCTTGATGAGCGGTTTAAAGTTGATGGCTACCAGCCGAAAAACTACAGCAATAAGTATTCTGGCTGGATGACGATCAAATCGGCGCTCACGAAGTCCGTGAACGTGATTGCTGTTAAAACCCTAATCGATATCGGATTTGCGCCAGTGATTAAAATGGCGCAGAGCATGGGCATTCATTCTAAGCTAGAACCTACCTATGCGATGGCGCTGGGCGCGTACGAAGTGAATCTGTTGGAGTTAACCAACGCTTACGGGACGTTAGCTGCGCAGGGCAATGCTGTCGATCCGCATGGAATTCGTCGAATTGTCGATCGCAAGGGCAAGGTTTTGTATCAGTCTGACTACAAGCAAAAGCGGGTGCTAGATCCGGGAACCGCATCGATCATGACATGGATGATGCGGGGAGTCGTCACTGACGGAACCGGACGATCGGCGCAGCTTGATCGCCCTGTCGCGGGCAAAACGGGAACCTCTGAAAAGGCACGAGATCTCTGGTTTATTGGCTTTATTCCTCAAGTCGTTGCTGGGGTGTGGCTTGGAAACGATGATAACTCGCCGACGTGGGGTGCAAGTTCTACGGCAGCCTTTACTTGGCACGAGTTTATGAAAGAGGTCGTGAACGGAATGCCGGTTCAAAAGTTTCCTGAAATTCCAGAGAATTTGGACACCCGAAAGGGTAGCATCAAAGCCCAACCTGTGAAGCCAAGTAGCTCTCAATCGTTAGGTACAGCTCCTGATCCAGCTGAGTCTCGCAGCGAGAGCAGCTACGAAGAAGCGCCCGCAGAACCGAGTTATGAAGAGCCGAGTTACTCTGCGCCGAGCTATGCCGAGCCTGAACCAGAGCGAGCCTATGAGCCGGAGCCAGAACCCGAAGCGCCTGCCCTCCCTCAAGCAGAAGCACCGCCCCCTGAATCTGAGCAAGCTCCTGATCCAGCCCCTGCTGGAGGATCTGATCCCCTACCACCTTCAGGAAACTAGTAGGCAGTTGGCTGGTCTTCAGAGATCATCCCCCTAGGGGCGTGGAAGACAGAGCCCAGAGAAGAGGAATCTCTACTTTTAGAATGAGGTCGGTTTACCCTTTTCTATTCTTGTATTCCTCTTATTGGCAGATTTTTTGGCTCAATTTCTACCCGCGAATTCGGACTCTTGAAGGATGACTTAGGATACTCGCGCTAATATACTAGCGATAATGAAAATTTCAAAGGAGCGTTTTTATGATGAATATTCTATTACAAGCAGCAACGGAAACGGCAACCAAGCCAGGCATGCAGTTTCCAACATCGTTTACACTGGTGTACGTGCTTGGATTCATTGCAGCTGTTACATTCGGCTCGATCACTTGGTATAACTCAAAGCGTCCAGTGGGTTGGGAAGACAAAGACCGTCCCGACATTGTTCCGGAAGTTAAAAAAGAAGAAACGCCCGGTTTATAAAACTTTCTAAAGCTGAGAATTTATTGACTCTGAGTATGGTTTTATTCAGAGTCATTGTTTGTTTGTAATGTGGTTAGCCAATTTGCGAGGCTCCGCGTTGATACAGCTTTCTGATGACCGATAGCAGTTTGGCGTGCAGTGAGTCTGAGGCGTTGCCCTCAGCGGTCACTAGCTGCAAGCGAGTTAACAGCTTTGCTTCTTCGTCTGCGATCGCGCCATCGCTGTAAACTAGTCCACTAATAGCTTCAATCAAATTTTGGCAGGCGTCCGAGGTTGGGTGATCGCCCAAATACTCTTGTACCCACTGATAGCATTCATTCGGTTTCACCGATCGCAACTCATGCAGCAAAGGTTGTATCTCTTGATCGTCAGCGACTCCCTTTTCTTTGGCAACTTGATATAAATATTGCCGCTCCTCAGGCTGAATTTTGCCATCAAGCCAGGCTGCGCCAATCAGAATTTTAACGAGAGTTTTAACGTCGTTTGTCATACATCTTGGCGCTTTAGTCGCACCATAAAGAACCCATCCATTCTATGTTGATGAGGCAAAACTTTGATCCATCCCGCTTCGGTCACGAACGGAGCCGTGGGTGATGCTGCTTCAGGACGATCAATCCTCCAGTTTTGATGTAAATTGAGAAACTTCTGAATCACAGACTCATTTTCTAACGGATGCAGCGTACAGGTTGAGTAAACGATTACACCTTGAGGCGCAGTCCAAGAAGCGGCAGCAGCCAAGAGCTCTTGTTGAAGCTGCGAGAGGTCTTGAACGCTGTCTGGAGTTTGTCGCCAGCGAGCATCTGCATGACGGTTTAAAGTGCCTAAGCCTGAGCAAGGAGAATCGATCAAGACTCGTTCACACTTACCTGTAAAGTGCGGTAAGTTGCGGCTATCGCCGACTTGGACTTGAATCGACTGCAAACCGAGACGATCAACGTTTTGTTGCAGCTTTTTGAGCCGAGATGGCGTGCGATCGCAGGCCCAAACGGTTCCGCGATCGCCCATCAGCTCCGCCAGATGCATTGTTTTTCCTCCTGGAGCCGCACAGGCATCGACAATTGTTTCTCCGGGCTGCGGATCAACCAAGTATGCGACTAATTGGGCGCTACTGTCTTGCACAATCCACCATCCCTCTTGGTAACCCGGAAGATTTTGAATCGCGCCCGCGCTGGGTGGAAGTCGCAGCGCTTGAGGCAAGTGAGGGATCCGGCTGACCTCCACTCCAGCGGAGGTCATCGCAGCTTGGACTTGATCTACACTGGCTCGGAGGGTATTGACCCGTAAATCAATTTGCGGCGGTTGATTCATCCAGGCGCATAGACGATCTGTTTCTTCTGCCCCAAACTGATCGACCCAAACTTGCACTATCCAATCAGGTAAACTGTGCAACGTTCCGAGCCGTTCGACTGGATCGGTTGGCAGCCGCAGCGGATCGCCCGTCTCGCTAGACCGGAGATATTGCCGCAAAACTCCGTTTACAAATCCGGTCAGTCCGGCAAAGCCATTTTGTTTCGCGAGATCAACGGTTGTATTAACCGCCGCAGAGGGTGGAATTTGGCTTAGATACCGCAGTTGGTAGAGTCCTAGATGCAAGATGAGACGGAGATCGGGCGGCTGTTGAGACGCTTTCTTTTTCGCAAATTGATCAATTAACGCATCAAGTGTGCGCTGGCGACGAGTCGTGCCGTACACAAGCTCAGTTAGGAAGCGACGATCGAGAGTTGTGAAATTACTGTGATGCAGCGCTTGATCAACGGCGATGTCGGCAAATGCGCCCTTGTGAATCGATCGCAGCGCCATCAGCGCCAATTGGCGAGGAGTTTGAGTCAAATTCTAAATGTAAGCTAAGATGCCTTATTTAGAATAGCAATCCAAAAGCAGGAATGTCGCTTCAGAGCACTCGGTTGATCGTGATCAAGTTACTCGATTAAACATTGCAATAGCTCATTCCTGGTAGTTGTTTAATCAGTCCTAGCAATTCTAATTGTAATAACGCGCTCGATACTGATGGTGTTTCCAGTTTTGTTTGCTCAACGATTGCATCAAATGGTGCAGAACTGTGATGTTGAGTAATGGAGAGAATGGCTTGTAGAACTTGAGAGAGTTCGTGACTTAGATCAAGCAGCGATAACTGCATTTCTGAAGAGTTGGATTGATCAAGTTTTGGCAATGTTCCTAGCATTTCTAACAGTTCTGTTTCTCCTAAAATCATTTGCGCTCCTTTGCTCAGCAGGGCAAGACAGCCCTCAGATTTAGAATTATCCAAACTCCCGGGAAGCGCATATATGTCTCGTCCGTAGTCATTGGCTAAATGAGCCGTGATCAGAGCGCCCGATTTCTTAGGCGCTTCGATGACCAAAACGGCACGGGATAATCCTGCAACAATCCGATTGCGGCGAGGAAAATGGGTGCGATCGGGCTGAGTTCCTGCCGGATATTCGCTGATTGCCAACCCAGTTTCTAAAATCTGATTGTATAACTGGCGATTTTTCCACGGATACACCAGATCGACTCCGGTTCCCAACACGGCAATCGTCGTCCCCCCGGCATCGAGACAACTGCGGTGCGCTTCGCCATCAATGCCGTCGGCTAGACCTGACAAGATCACAAAACCGCTTTTCGCTAAGGTCGAACTCAGCTTCCGCGTCCAGCGTTTGCCGTACTCAGACGGGTGGCGTGTGCCTACTAGCGCGATCGCAGCTACAGCGTCTAGATCTTGAAGCAGGGTGATCTGCCCTCGGTAGTACAGCACAGGGGGCGGATCGGGAATCTCAAATAATAACTGAGGATAATGCGGGTCACTAGGAGTAACAAAGTGAGGATTTTGGCGCTCGTGGGTTTCGAGTAAGTCTAAGGGATGGAGAGTCGTGCGTTCTGCTGCAATGGCGATCGCGCTGTGATGACCAATTCCTTCCACCTCTGCCAATTCACCAGCAGGGGCATTCCAAGCGACAGATAGTTGCCCAAAGTGTAAATATAATCGCTTCAGTAAAACTGGGCCAATTCCTGGAATTTGTGACCAAGCCAACCAAAAACCGCGTTCCATTCGCTCCTCACCCCATGCTGTCACTGCTTTAAGTATTCCCATGGCAGCAACAAAACCAGGTGATGGCGTTGGTTTGTTCGGCTCCACTCAGTCAAAAGCGATCGCACCCCGACATAGATGAGATCGCTTCATTAATTCAAGTTTTAAGCTCCAACTTCTGAACCGGATTGTACGGCTTCTTTCTCTTTTGCCAATCGACGTTTGCGGGCATAAAGCTGAATGAATGCTGCCATCGCAATTACCATCGCGAAAATTCCCCAAGCGGTGACGCTAGTCGGCAGATTGTTCTTAAAGATCGCTAACATCACTACAATCACAAAGAACACCGTTGGAAACTCGTTAAACCAACGGAACTGCTGCCCAGTCAGCTTGCATCGATTTTCGGCAAACTGCTTCATGATCCGGGCGCAAACATGGTGATACGCCACCAACAGCGCGACAAGGGCAAGTTTAATCTGAAGCCACGGCTGCTTTAGCACATCTGGCTCGGTTGAGATTAGCCCAACTGCCATCGCGATCGTCAGAATCATCGCGGGCGTCATGATGATGCTGTAGAGGCGTTTCTCCATGATCTGATATTGGTTTTGCAGAATGGTGCGAGCGGGTTCGGGCTGCTCGCGGGCTTCGGCATGGTAGACGAATAGCCGAGGCAGATAGAACATTCCGGCAAACCAGCACACAAATCCAACAATGTGAAACGCCTTAAACCATAGATAAGCCATAGAAAAATGCGGTTGTAGGGTGAGGTGAGATTAAACGATCGCGCGGAGCGATTAGCGTCAAAGAATTGCTCTACACTCTATTCTCGAACAAAGCAACGCAAAGTCGGCTGTAGTTTGTAATTTGTAGCTTTGTAATTTGTAGCGAAAGGCGGTTAGGCGCAATTGTTAAATAGGGTGTTGAGATAGGTACGAGCGGCTTGACTATTGCGATCGCAACCACTGTGCATGAGAAAGAAGGACAGCGCGGCTATCAACACTTGGTCTTGATCCCGATCAGGATGATGTTCGAGATAGTCAGCTAAGGTTTCGTGAAGTGATTCGGGCAGTTCGGTAAGAATGCTAACCGTTGAAGAGGACATAGATGGATGCTTCTGCCAGAAATAACGATTGAACAAATAACGATCTAAACAGCCTGTGGAAAACCTCAAAATAGCGCGTTACTATTCAGCCGATTAAGAAACGCTGAACAGTTTGACCTTAATTCGCTGAGAGTTAACATATGTACTGGTTTCAGAGCATCGAGTCGATTTTTCGGAGTGTGAACCGCGTGATTCGTATTCTGGTTTAACGGAGAATTTATTAATGTGTAAAAGATTTTACTTTTTGCTTCAGATTACGGGCACTACAACGAGAAAACAGGGCTTAACCCCTGTTTCCGTCACAAAACTTTAAACTCTTCGCAATAAAAATGACTCGGTGTGAAAGTTTTCCACAGGCAAGATGAGTTTCAAGGCTTATGCTTGATGGCCTGTGGAAAACTTATCTTTTCTGTGGAAAAGCGCTCAGCAGATCAAGCTTAAACGGCGAGATCTGGCTTAAAGTTATTGGTCGCTAAAAATAACTAGCATAAAAACAAGCTACGAAGGGGTTGAATAATCTATTCCTGTGAATTAGCGCGTTAAGGTACTCCGCCGCGTGTCATAGAGTTCGATTAAATGTCGATCGCGTGCTGGGAGATGTAGCTCAGTGGATGAAATCTATGAGCACAGGTTTTATATCCTATCCTGAAATGGCAAAATTATTCGGCGGCTGAATCGTTTGATTTACGCAGTAGAAGCTGAATGCCTAGACCGAATAGCCCTACTGACGCTAAACTCGTCACGCCCGTTGCTAATGCCGTGATTCCCACGACTAAGGTACGAACCGCAACGGTGATGTTGACCACCGTGATGTTGCTGGACTGAATCGGTTTTGAGGCGAATGAAAGGGCGATCGCATGCATCAGGTTATAAGCGCCAAACGCGATCGCAGCGGCAATGAGTGACCCAATCAAACATCGCAGCGGACTGGGCATTGTGGAATCGGAAACTGTGGAATTGGAAGGAGTGTCAGCCATAAAATCAAAAAATTTAAGATCAAAAAATTTAGTTGTTGCTTAAACGCACACCAGATTGACAAAATTTTGTCACCCAGAAATCGAGATTTGAATCAGGGGTCGCGCGGCTCATTTGCGCCTTAACTTGCTCTGCTTGAGCCATCGACTCAACTAGGGCAAACACCGTTGAGCCTGACCCCGACATCATCGTACCGAGAATGTCCAACCTTTGAAACTCGTCGCGCAACTGTTGAACTTTGGGATACGACGGCAGTACGACTCGCTCTAGATCGTTGTGGAGAAGATTCGCCATTTGCTTGACATCGTGATGGGCGATCGCGCTCAAGATCCCTCCGGCTTTCTGCTTGGCAGCGTCCCAAGCAGCGGGGGTAGTGGGATAGGTGTGCCCAAAGGTTTGTCGATAGGTTTTGTAGGCCCAAGGGGTCGAAACCGGAAGATCACGATACTTCGCTAACACGACATATAAATTGCTCAGATCGGGCAAGGGGTCAAGTTTTTCTCCGCGCCCTGTTGCCAATGCGGTTCCGCCACTAATACAAAACGGAATATCAGACCCCAGCATTGCGGCTAGATCGTGCAGTTCGCCTTGGGTCAGTCCCAGATGCCACATCATGTTGATGCCCACGAGAACGGCAGCCGCATTAGTCGAGCCGCCCGCCAATCCTGCCCCCATTGGGATTCGCTTGTGAAGATCAATCTCAATGCCGCCAAACCTAGCGTACTCGTCAGAGAACTCGCGAATCATCAGATCGGCGGCGCGGTAGGCCAGGTTTGTTTCATCGGTCGGAACATCAGGGTTATCGCAGTGCAAGCGGATGCCGTCGATGGCGCGCGATCGCACCGTGACCAGATCGGCTAAATCAATACTTTGCAGCACCATCACGAGTTCATGAAACCCATCGGGGCGATCGCCCAAGATTTGCAAATAAAGATTGATCTTTGCGGGTGCAATTAGAGAGTAAGAGCGCATGAGACAGGGTTGAGTGTCTGGTTCACTCATCATAGGTCAAGAGGGATGAAGGATGATTAACTCTTTGTCGTTGATGATCAAACATTCGTTGATGAATATTTAACCTGGGTCAGCCCACCTTAGACATTCGTCGTCGAACCTCAGACCTGGATCAGTCCACCTCAAACCTGCGTTTATCCACCTCAAACATTCGTCGTTGATGATCAAACATTCGTTGATGAATGTTTAACCTGGGCCAGCCCACCTCGGACATTCATCGCTAATGATCAAACATTCGCCAGTCCACCTCAGACATTGCGTTTGCTCAATACAGGTAAGGGATACGGTTCTTCCGCCAACGGAATGAATTGCTGCTTGGTGGACGATTGAGATTGGCATCAAGATAAACCTCGGTCGGCAGCCGCGCAACACCCGTGTTGGGTTGTTGCAAAAATTGCGTCTAAGGCTGTGCCTCAGTTGGAGAGATCCGTCGGTTTTCCGCTGGTCGTCTGTGTCTCAGTCGGAACGGCAACGCGCAATGCTTGAGGAAACGCGGGCTGAATTCGGGCTAGCCACTGCCGCGCAGATTTGATCAAGGCTGTTGCCCTAACCGTCGAAGTGGGAGTATCAGACAAAACGGGTCGCACGACAGGTCGTTGAATGGTTGTGCCGATGATCGTACCTTCCGGAAGGTCGAAAACCAGTGAATTATCTTGCGGCATCGTTTGGGAAGCGCTAAGACTTGTAGCGCGCGATCGCGGAGCGAGCTTCCCCTGTCGCGGCGGAGCGGCAATGCCAGAGCGACGGGCAAGATCTTTTCGCAGAATCTCTAGATTTTCGCCAGCAAAATACAATCCGCAATACACCTGCCCTTGAGCTAGATCGACCGCATCCGTTCCAGCCACTTCCCCGTTCGGCGACAAACAAAATACGCTCGGGTTCGGATAGTTTGATTTGAGAAAGCGATCGACTGCCCAAGTCTGCAAAAACAACTGGCCTTGAAGCGATCGCAGGCGATTTGGCTCGGCACTTGTCAAAGACTGTTCAACTCGGCTCAACAACAGCAACTGGTCTTGAGTCAGCTGCTGCGCTTCTAGCCAATACGCTCGTGATGGATCGTCAGACGGACTAGAACGAACGCTTGCTTGGAGCGCAGTGGGTTGAGCCAAGCTGAAGCAAATCGTTAGCGCTCCTAAAAAGCGCCGTATATTACGCATATTAAAGGTTCCTTTCACACCGCTCTATTTTCCCATTGTCAAGGGGAATTGGGATGAAATTTGAGTAAGGATTTCTCCCAGTTGCATCAATAAATGTGTCATTCGTACTGAATCCGATCAGCTTTGTCAGAGACTAATCACAAGCCATTGATGAATAAGCGCATATGAGTCAAGGTCAAGTGCAGGTGTGTCCGGTTTGCAGTGTAAAAATTCTCAAACTGGTTGGAGAAGATCGAGTGATCTTTTCGACTGGCGCATTTGGAACGCGAGAAATGTTGCGATCGCGGGTGTGTCGCCACGTTCAGAAAGCAGGCTGTATCAATAAAGACGCCTCAAGCGGCACGAAGCTCTAATCGATTCGTCCGCTAAACTGCCTCATTTCAAGCATCAGAACGTAAGATATGGTTGCCTACGTTCCAACTTGCTAACCGATATGTCTGACCTGCACGCTAAGTTTACGCACCTCAAACAAGCTCTCGATCAGATTGTGGTGGGTCAAAGCTCGCTCGTTCAACAGTTAATTGTCGCGCTGCTAGCCGGAGGCCACGTCATTTTGGAAGGCGTTCCGGGCACGGGCAAAACGTTGCTGGTCAAAGTGATGGCGCGGTTAGTCGAGGCCGATTTCCGGCGAGTTCAGCTAACGCCTGATATCCTGCCCTCAGACATTTTGGGAACGAGCATTTTTGATCTCAACACACGCGATTTCACCCTAAAAAAGGGTCCTGTTTTTACACAGATTCTTCTAGCAGATGAAATTAATCGAACGCCACCGAAAACACAATCGGCATTGCTAGAGGCAATGGAAGAGCAACAGGTGACGTTAGACGGTGAGAGTTTGCCGTTATCAGATTTATTCTGGGTAATCGCAACGCAAAACTCGTTGGAGTTTGAAGGCACATATCCCTTACCCGAAGCCCAACTCGATCGCTTTCTGTTCAAACTAGTGGTGGCGTATCCTGACTTAGCCGCAGAAAAGCGAATGCTCCTGAATTCTCAGGCGGGCTTTGGGGCAAAGCGACTCGACCTAGCGAAACTGAAACCGTTAGCCACCGTTGAACAGATTCTGCACGCTCGAAAAGCGGTCAGCGCGATCGCAGTCCAAGAGTCAGTTTTAGATTACTTGCTTGCCGTGGTTCAGAAAACCCGTCAACATTCTGATCTCGCGTTGGGTGCATCGCCGCGATCGGCGGTGGCATGGCTCAACGTCAGCAAAGCGCAAGCGTGGCTTTCCGGTCGAGAGTTTGTCACACCCGATGACATCAAAGCCGTTGCTTCTCCCTTGTTGCGCCATCGCCTGATCCTCCGCCCCGAAGCACAGCTTGACGGCATCGCCATCGAGTCTGTCATCAGCGCTGTCTTAAATCAAGTTCCTGTCCCTCGCTAATCATCCCTCATGATTCCGTCTCGCCGCACCTATGGACTGTTGCTGTTCGGGCTTGCGATCGCAACCGCTCTTGCCTTTCTGTTTCCCTCGCACCTGGCGCTCACTGTCATATTTGTGCTGATGTTTGATGCGATCGTCCTCGCGATCGCGGCGCTGGATAGCAGGCGGGTTCGGTCAAAGCGCGTCAGAGTCAACCGTCAAGAACTATCCCGCCTCTCGATCGGACGGGATAATGTCGTGAGTCTAACGGTCGAGTCTAGCAAGCCAGCCATCATCAGGCTCCACGATCACTATCCGCTGAAATTCGGCGTCTCATCCATGCCGTTGGCAGCCGCGATTGACACGAATAGCACACAAGAGCTGAGCTACACGGTGCATCCGACTCATCGCGGCGAATATGAGTGGGGAGCCATTCAAGTGAGGCAACTCAGCCCGTGGAAACTCGCGTGGCACGATTGGAGAATTCCTCAACCGCAAAAGGTCGCGGTGTATCCCGATCTGATTGGACTGCGATCGCTCTCGATTCGTCTCACGTTGCAATCGTCGGGCGCAATGAAACGAGCCAAACGCATCGGCATCGGCACAGAATTTGCCGAACTGAGAGAATACGGGATTGGAGACGATCCACGTTTTATTGATTGGAAAGCGACGGCTCGAAAAGGAGTGCCGCTGGTCAGAGTGTTAGAGCCAGAACAAGAACAAACGCTGATCATTTTGCTCGATCGGGGTCGGTTGATGACGGCTCAAGTCAACGGGTTAGCTCGATTTGATTGGGGATTGAATGCCACGTTATCGCTTGCATTGGCGGGATTGAATCGCGGCGATCGCGTCGGAGTTGCCGTGTTCGATCGTCAAATTCACACATGGATTCCACCTGAGCGAGGGCAGAATCATCTCAATCGTCTGATCGAACGCCTGACACCGATTCAACCAGAGATTCTTGAACCCGATTATTTAGGAGCTGTCACAACGGTTGTCAATCAGCAAACTCGCCGGGCGTTAGTCGTTGTGATTACCGATATTGTTGATAAAACGGCTTCGGCTGAGTTATTGGCCGCGTTGGGACGGTTGGCCCCACGTTATCTGCCGTTCTGTGTGACGTTGCGCGATCTTGCTGTCGATCAGCAGGCACACACGCCGACTGAAGATGTTCCATCCACGTATGAACGAGCGGTGGCGTTGGATCTGTTGGCTCAGCGTCAGGTGGCGTTTGCAGAACTGAAGCAGCGAGGAGTGTTGGTACTAGATGCACCCGCTAATCAAATTACCGAAGAACTTGTCGATCGCTATTTGCAACTAAAAGCAAAAAATCAGCTTTAACTCTGTAGGAATGACAAACAATCAAACGCTGTTTCAACTTAAACCGTATCTCAGGGCTGGCGATATTGTGACGCTAGGAGCGCGGTTTTATCAAGCTAACTTTAAGCAATATTTATGGTTAACATTCAGCGCCCATCTCTTGTTACTCATTCCGATCTACGGAGGGCGAGGTTCTGTGAAATTTCTGCACTCTTGTCAGGCTTAACATTTGCAAATCTCGCTGCTATGCCTGCTGGAGAAATTCAGGCAGTCTATGGACAAGCAAAGCGAAAAAAGTGGCGGCTTTTGAGCGCTAACATTCTGACAAGTTTGATGACTGTTCTGGGGATCGTGCTGCTTAGTCTTGCTCTCTTTATAGCCACGATCGCACTTACTTTTGTGGCTATTACCGTGTTCTCTTTTTTTCTTGGTAGTTCACCTACTCAAGAAAAGACGATCGCGACCTGATGGGCTACGTCCTTGGAGTCCTAATTTTGGTTTTACCTCCCGTCCTTAGCGTTTGACTACAGTGTCGATTGTTTGTGACCGAAATTTCGCTGCTGTTGGGTCATAGATTGAGCGCGATCGCGGCTCTCAAACGTAGCCGAACTCTCACAAAGCGATTTACATCTCAAATTGGAGGAGTAATGACGACTGCGGTTTGCTTAACGATTCCGATCGCTCTTTTAGTGCAGTTTATAGGACTTGTTGCCGCAGGTATTTTTGTTCAACTCATCTGGAATGATCAGCAAATCTATAATCAGCTTGGCGGTGTTGTGTTGATCGTATTGTCATTCATGTTGAGTGTAGTTACTATGCCATTTTGGCAATCTATCAAAGCGGTGACCTATTTCGAAGTGTTGAGGCGGCAAGAAGGATTTGGACTGCGATTGCGCGAACAGGATTGAAAAGCAAAAAATCAGCTTTGATCGGTTCCTTTGGAGTTGCGCTCTGCGCTCATGGAATCAGACACAAGTCAAAGAATACGATTGGCTGTGAATACGTTTGGCTGCACGTGGGATGAGCTTCTAGAAATTGAGGGAGATAATTCCTTAAATTGATATGGCTTGACATAGGACTGATACAAATCAGCGCAATATCTTCAAACATCGTCTCGTTCGTAGCAAACATCGTTTCGTTTGTGGCAAACATCGTTTCGTTTGTGGCAAACATCGTTTCGTTTGTGGCAAACATCGTTTCGTTTGTGGCAAACATCGTTTCGTTTGTGGCAAACATCGTTTCGTTTGTGGCAAACATCGTTTCGTTTGTGG
>JAHHHO010000018.1 GCA_019359315.1 Myxacorys californica WJT36-NPBG1 | reverse complement strand
CAAACATCGTCTCGTTCGTAGAAAACATCGTTTCGTTCGTGACGAAAAGGTGCTCGTTCGCGACGAAAAGGTACTCATGTGAAATTGAACACTGGATGCGACAGATGGGCATTTATCCGATAGCCCACAGATGTTTCACCGAAACGTAGGTCACTTCGGTTAAATCGGATAGAACGGATTTGGGATGTGCTTGTAGAACATAAGACAGCCATCATGACGGGGTTTCAGCTTTAGTAACAGCAGCAACGCCTTTTGAAATTAGAGGTAGTGTAGGGACAATTATTTGGAGCAAGGTTGCAGTGAAATTTGGCTTATTCAATAATTCAAAATTTAAAGCTTGTTCTTCAATCTTTTTCAATTTTCCTATCACCGCCTGCATTCTTGGCATGTTATCGGGCTGTAGCTTAGCCTCCAATCCAACTCCAGTGCTCAAACCCTCAACGCAACTCGCTCCTTTAGAGGCAAAAGTTAGCCAACTCGATATTGCGAACGTCGTAGGTGGATATTGGGTGACGGAGAAAGGTCAGCTTATTTCGCCAATACAGGGTCGAATCTACGGATACGACTGGTATGCAATCAAGTTAAATCAAGGCGGAAAGGTCACCCTTACTTGGGATGATGGGTTGAACTGTACAAAAACAGAAGGACAGATTAAAGACAACAAACTTAAATTAAAAGCAGGCGATGTTGAAACAGAGCTAGTTGTTCACGATAGGCATCGCGCTACAATCGCGTTTTGTGAGGGTAAAACAACCTACGTCAAGCAACTCGTAAAACAGCGTGAAGATGCAAAGGTGATTTGTCAGTAATTTAAAGATAGCTGAGGTCAGCAAGGTTACTTAAGGCGTTTTAGCTTGTCCTACGTTAGCGAAGCTGACAAATCATTTACTGACTCAACCACGCGATCGCTGATCAAATCCATAACTTCTGAACACGTTAGTGTTTGTATAATGGAGCAGTCATCCCTAGGCGTCGTTGCAAATGGTTCAGCTAACTTGCAGTGTGAAAGCGTTTTGGGATTCAGAGGTAAAGGTTTGGGTTGCGACCAGTGAGGATGTGCCGGGGTTAGCAACAGAAGCCCCAACGATCGAAGCCCTAACGGAGAAACTGCGGGTGATTATCCCAGAACTCATCCTGCTGAATCGTCTTCTACCGGAGCAACTCCCAAGTTCAGTTAACTTTCAGTTGATTAGCCTTTGGGAAGAGCAGATTGAGGTCGCTTCCTAAATGCCCGCATCGCTGACTCCTGAATTGAAGAAGCTGCTTTTAGAAGCGGGGTGCTACTTCGAGCGACAGGGCAAAGGAGATCATGAAATTTGGTATAGCCCAATCACCGCTCGTCGATTCGTAGTAGATGGAGCAATTCGATCTCGACACACGGCAAATGCTGTGCTGAAGCAAGCAGGGTTACTTAAGGCGTTTTAGCTTGTCCTAGGTTAGCAAAGCTGACTACTAATTTTTCAGAGGCAGAGCGATGCAATACAGATGCTTACTACTGACTCAACCAAGCGATCGCTTGTCGAATCCACACTTCTGCATCATCCGATTTTGACAAGGTAGAACTCTGTCCCACCGCTTGCAACGCTTGGGTAATCTCGCGATCGGTATAGCCCAGCGCGAGGAGCGTCATTTCCACATCTTCTTGAATATTCGAGGCAGGCCCTGCGCCCGGAGCCAGGACAAGATTTGCCTGCGATCGCCACTCAGAGAGCTTTGTCTTGAGTTCTAGGGCAATGCGTTCGGCGGTTTTGGCCCCAACGCCCGGCGTGCGAGACAGTAATCGCGTATTGCCCGATACGATCGCTTGCACCAGATCTTGCAATCCCAACGTATCAAGCAACGCCACGGCCAATTGCGGGCCAATTCCACTCACACTCACCAGCTGCCGAAACAAATCTCGCTCTGCCGACG
The DNA here is from genome assembly GCA_019359315.1 of Myxacorys californica WJT36-NPBG1. GTDB lineage: Bacteria > Cyanobacteriota > Cyanobacteriia > Leptolyngbyales > Leptolyngbyaceae > Myxacorys > Myxacorys californica. The sequence continues at coordinate 88,154 of JAHHHO010000018.1, read as the reverse complement.
AGCCAAACCCAAACAGCGTTACCTGATCTTCTCGCACATTGAGATGCGTAAAGATCTGCGCAGCTTCTCCAATTTCGGGCAAATCTTGCATCAGACGCGGCACAATCTGAATGTCGTAGCCGATATCATTCACATCTAGTGTCAGAACCACACGCGAACTGCTGATTTTTTGGATCGTTGCGATCGTACCCTTGAGATAACCAATCATGTGAGATAACCAATCATGGGCGGCGTGCAAAGAGGGAGAACGGTTTACCGAAAGCCAAAATACTTTAAGCCTTCAAGAATACCAGCCGCGCAATGCGCTTTTGCTAAATAGCGTTGAGTACTGGGATGATTGCGATGCCATCGCAGAAGTTCCGGCTGAGCATTACCAACGATAATTCCGCATTCTTCTCCCGCCGCAAATAGCGCAATATCATTGCCCGAATCCCCGCACACGATCGTTTCTGCCGCCGCAAATCCCAACTGCTCGCGAATAAACGTCATTGCAGCTCCCTTGTTGGCGCTGCGCGGCAAAATATCTAAATCTTTCCCACTGCTGTAAATCAGTTGCACATCTAGACCCCGTTGTTCTAGCAACGATTCCAGTTCGGGAAGCACATCTACCGCCGCTTCTTTGGTTAAGAAAAAACTGATCTTAAACGCGCATTGCTCTGTTTCGGGTTGCAAGACCAAATCAGAAAAATGAGCCGTCACAGCAAAAACAGCGGCGCGATCCCATCCGACAGACAACTTCTCTAACCAGCCCGAATCGGGCGATTTCTGCCCGCCATGGTAGATTTCTGTGCCAACGGAGGCAATGAGAATATCGGGGTCAATCAGTCCTGCTTCTGCTTGGAGTTCTCGATACAACGTTGGCGATCGCCCCGTCGAATAGACTAGCGTTGCTCCGTTCGTCTGTCGCTGCTCGATCACCCACTGATTCAGTTGATCTAAGGCAAAGTCATCTCCGACTAGCGTATGGTCCAGATCCGTTACAAGCAGAAACTTGGGCACACCGATCACCTCCAAACATCATTTATGAGTTTATCGATCTGTGGCAGAAATTACCTAATGCCAAGGAAGGAATAAAGAGGGTGAGGACCACTAGAACTGTTGAATAACCTGTTCTAAATCATCAGGCGTGTTGCAATTAAACAGAACTTGCGGAGCGCTCACAGGCAATTCTTGAATATGTTGGTTGGATAGCCACTTTTGAAAAGAGCGTCCGCCTTGATCAATGAAGTGTGCCAATTCGGGTAAGCAAGTGCGGCGGTAGAAACCACACAGAGGCTCCCAACCTTTTTCGTGTTTGGGCAGCAGCGCGATTGGCGCAGTCAAGCTTCCTTGGATCGCATCATTTGGCACGCGATCAAGTAAGGCTGTCCAACCCTTTAGCTGGGCTCCATCTAATTGCGGCAGGTCACAGGCTAACAGGAGAACCCATTCCGTTGATAGGTGAGGTAATGCTTGAGCGAATGCGATCGCAGGACCTCGCGGTTCGATCTCAGCAATAAATTTTGCGTCGAGTGGCAGCAGCGATCGATACGCTTCAACTCTAGAGGTGACAACATAGATCTCACGGCTACAGGGCCTCGCCGCATCGTAGACTCGTCGCAGCATCGGCACACCGTTGATCTCGATCCGCGCCTTGTCTCGACCCATACGTGAACTTTGTCCACCCGCCAGAATGACAGTACTCAGTTCATTAGCAATCAATTTCAATTCGTTTTAATTTGGAGGATGCGCCAGATCTGATCGTAATGCACGATTTAGGAACATCGAAGCGATCGGACAACACTTTGATCAGTTCTGTATTCGCTTTACCATCAACTGGAGGGGATTTTAGATGCACAATCCAACTGCCATCTTCTTGTTGTTCAATGGTTTGGCGTTTGGAATTAGGCTTGACTTTGATGCTTAAAATTTCCATCTGTGCGGCTCATGGCGGAGCAGAATTTGAGTTACGGCAATTTATAGCTGGCGACTCGAACCGTTAACTCGCCCCGACGCGGATCACGGCGAAACACAAACGCTCCTTCCTCAGTTTCACCATCCGACAGAAAATCAATCTGCTGATCGCCCGATTCTTCAACCTGACCGTTGACCCGCAACTCTGCCACAACCTGCACCGACTCCACCGTTTCGCCTCCCGTATTTTCTACGGTAAAGGGAACATAATATTGTCCTTGCGCTTCCCGAATTTGCTCGCGCCGCTCTAGAGTCAACACGGGTGGACGGTCTTGCTCGGTTGCCCAAGCGTAAATCACTAAACCCGCGATCGCGCCCAAAATCGTAGACGCAATTCCAAACGTTGTCCATTCTGCGATCGATCGCGTGGGTCGTTCTTGAGAAGAATGGCTCATATTGCTAACCGTCCTGCGGCTCCGCCCACGGTAGCCGGTAAACCTAAAAGAATCGAATAATTTAGCCACACCTGCCACGGATCGCCAAATTCAAGCTTTTGAAAGAATAGCAGCATCACCATTGCGGCAATGAGAGACACAAGATAACTTGCGATCGTTTCACTTAACGGACGCTGAAAGATACCGCGCTGTTGTTGTCGTTGCTGATAGTTTGTAAACCCTGATGCGAACACAATGCAGTATGAAATAAGCAACGACGCTATCATCATTGATAACAACGAAAGTCCTGAAACTGCCGCCGCCAGCATTGGAATTTCGTCAGTGGGTGCAATATTAAATGCAATAATAGTTGCTCCAATCAACGTCGCACTGATATCTGAAAGGGTGGCGCTCAGTTGCTTAGACCGAGAGGAGTTAGATTGCTGATCAAAACGTCCTTCATCTCCTCTAAGAAACTGATTCGCTAATGCTACACCCAGTGAGAAGGGCATACCTTCGTAAATCAATTTTCCCAACGCTTCATGTAAAGGAGTTTGTAGCGTAATTTCTTGCAGCAATATCAGAATAAATCCAGCACAAACAATGCCAATTGCGATCGCTTCAACGCTGTCAATCAATGCATCTGTAGTATGAACAGCGCTGTCGCGGCGAAAGCCCGCCGTCTGATTCAGAAAAAATATAATTGCAAACGTGAGTACGAGCGCTAATAGCATTCTCACTGGACCCACAGATGAGCCGATCCACCAAACTTCCATTGTGTAGAGCAACGGCACACCAAATAGAAATCCGCCTGACGCCCCGCGCAGCAGATCGTGAAGTTCAGTGCGCCACTGCTTCGCCAAACCCTTTTTCATAGCTCACAGCAAAGAAATGAAACTAAGATACAAGGGATGCGATCGCCGCTGCCATTCCTCCAGAGATAGAACGTTATTCTAGATACAAAAAAGATGCGCTCCACGGTTAGGAACGCATCTCTAAGTTGATTTGATAAGTTAGTGATTTGATTTAACCTTTCACACAAACCACTTGCTTTAGCGTTGCTACAACTTCCACTAAATCAGCCTGATTTGCCATCACCGATTCAATCGACTTGTAAGCCGCCGGAATCTCGTCTAGCACGCCTCCATCTTTACGGCACTCAACCCCTTCTGTTTGCCGAATCAAATCATCCAAGGTGTAAGCATTCTTCGCTTTGTTGCGAGACATTAATCGCCCTGCCCCGTGAGAACACGAGCAGTAGCTTTCGTGATTGCCCTTGCCCTTGACAATGTAGGACTTTGCGCCCATTGATCCAGGGATGATGCCGTAATCGGTCTCACGGGCACGCACTGCCCCTTTGCGCGTCACATACACCTCTTCGCCAAAATGAATTTCCTTTTCGGCATAGTTGTGATGACAGTTCACCGACATGAGAGGCTTGATCGGCTTCCCGCCCGCAAGATGCTTTTCGATTACCTTTTGGAAGCGACTCATCATCACTTCTCGATTGAATCGTGCATACTCTTGCGCCCACTGCAAATCACGCCAATAGGCTTCAAATTCAGCAGTCCCCGCCGTAAAGTAAGCCAAGTCAGGATCAGGCAATTTCTCACCCGCCAACTTTGCCAAATTCTTTCCGGTATTGATGTGGTTTTGCGCCAGCATATTGCCAATATTGCGCGACCCAGAATGCAGCATCAGCCACACTTGATTCTCGGTATCGATGCACACTTCGATAAAGTGGTTTCCGCCGCCAAGAGACCCCATTTGCTTCAGGGCTTTGCTCTCTAGATGCTGCACACCTGAATGCAGATGCTTAAAGTCGTGCCATCCCTGCCAATTCAACGCCTTTTTGTCAGCTTCCTTGTTTTCGTTAAAGCCAACCGGAATGATCGCTTCAATATCCTGACGAATTTTCTTCAGTTTACCTTCCAGTTGGTCTGCCACAAATGGCGTCTTAATGGCACACATTCCGCAGCCAATATCGACTCCGACAGCCGCAGGCAGGATCGCATCTTTCGTCGCGACAACAGAACCAACCAGCGCTCCTTTACCTAGGTGAACATCGGGCATCAGCGCAACGTGTTTAAACACAAAGGGCAAGGAGGCAACATTTTTCGCCATTTTGATTTCTTGCGGGCCGAGGTCGTGGTTTGCCCACGATAAAACAGGCGTTGATGTAGAAAGATTGAGTGCTTCGTAAGGCATGATGATTGCCTCCTAGTAGAGTATCGATAACGGTTTGATGATGCCCATCGCCTCACCGTAGTATATATACTACACGCGTAATACAAGACTGTCAAGCTACGGCTGCGTAAGAATAGAGATGACTCTGAATTAGAGATGTCTATCTGTAACAGATCAACTTATGGTGATTGAATGGCTCAAGGTTAAAGTGCCGATCGCACTACGCGAAACCTATATTGAAAAGGACGCAGAAATCTGGACAGCAGCTTTAGCCAAGTACCCAGGCTATGCGGGTAAAGAAATTTGGTTTAACCCAAAGGACGAAACAGAACTGATCATGGTGATTTATTGGCAAAGTAAAGAAGCGTGGAAATCGATTCCGGCAGACGTACTACAAGAGATCGATCGCAAGTTCATTGAAGCGATGGGACAGTCGTTTCCCTTTCTCGAAGAAGCCGAATATCAAGTCCGCAAATTTGGCAATCGCTAAAAAAGAACTCCCCACATCAAACCCTTGACCCGCTATGTTGTCTTGTCCTAAGTGCCATCAACCGATTAAAAATCGAGATGCGATCGCCTGTCCTCACTGCCGCACCCCATTAAAGGCGCACGGTCACGCGGGCATTCCACTTCATCGCGCGATCGGTAATGAGCCACTCTGTAGAACCTGTACCTATCACGCGGATGACACCTGCAACTATCCTCAGCGCCCCGATGCGTGGGAATGCACGATGTACCGCGATTGCCGCGTCGCTACGGTCAGCACCCCAACGAACTACGAAACGAGTTCATCGCCGCAAGCTTGGATTCGCCGCAATGGAGTTTGGATTGCGATCGTAGGGCTGCTAGTCCTCAGCTTTCTAATTGCCGCCTCAAAACGCTAACCTAAACAAAGTGATAGGGCGGCAGCGCCTCACCCAACGTCAATTCCCAGCTAGAGCAGAGATTTTGCCACCCTTCTAGGCGCGAATAAAGCGTGTCTTCAGCTTCACGGTTCACGAGTAAATAGAGCTTCTCGCCTTCAGACTGAGACTCTTTCAGGATGTGGTTAGGATACGCCAACGCGATCGCATTGAGTACCGTCTTCAATTCCTGCTGCTGTTGAGTGCGTTGGTCTACCTGCTGCTGATAGCGCTGTTTCTTGGCCAAAAGATACTCTTTTCCTCGCAACTCCGACTCTAACTGGGGCGGCGGGTTGTCGATAGGCATCAGCATGAGGCGATACTCGGCTTTTCCTTCAAACTGATTTAGCTTTGCCAGATACTTATCTTGATGTAATTCGAGATGTTCGAGCAAATTTTCGGGCGAGACAAACCACGTCCCAAACCGTAAGGGAAGAATTGCAGTCGTCCAGAACAAGTCGCAAATGATGCGATCGTGGGTCAAGACCGCTTGAACCAGCCGATGATCATTTTGCTGAATTTCATCTAAATCTAGGTCTGGTTCCACCAGTGCCGAGAGAGTCGGTGTACCCATAATTTCAATCTGTCCAGCGATTCCATCTTGCTCGAACTGCAAGTCTGTTTTAGGCGTTTTGAAAAAGGCGTAGGTATACATCCCCGATCTACTTGACAGCACCATATTGAGTCTAGGCGATAGTTCAGAAATCTAGGAAATCTTGGTCGCAAAACTTTGAAGTCCGATCGATCTAACTGCCAGAATCAAATCCAAAATCAAAGTTTGAGCAGTTTAAGAATTTCTTGAGCGGCGCGATCGCCCACTCCCGGTTCTCCTAACGCGGCTCTCATCGCCTGATAGCCTGCGATCGTCCGCTCCCTCACCTCTGGTTTCAACTGCTCTAACGCCACATCTGCGATGGTTCGAGGAATTGCCTCCTCCTGCAAAAATTCCGGCACGATCGGCTTCATCAGCACCAGATTCGGCGGTGACATAAATGGAATGGAGAACTTAATAATATTTCTGGCGACCCAAGCCGTGATTGGATTGACCCGATACATCACCACTTGCGGTACATTCAGCAATGCCATTTCGAGGTTCACCGTACCAGATTTGGTCAGCGCCAGATCTGCCGCTGCGATCGCGCTCAGCGTCGATTTTCCCTGGTTACTCTCTAGAATCGTGGCGCGAAGCTGGTGTTTGGCGATCGCGCGTTCTACCGCACCGCGATATTTCCCTAGCGACAGTGGAATCCAAAAGTGAGCTGTCGGAACCTGTGCCTGGATCAGCTGAGCCGCTTGAAACATGATCGGCATGAGATATTTGATTTCTTGTTGACGCGACGCAGGCAGTAGCACGATCGCAACCTGCTCGTCTGAAATCCCTAACGCCGCACGAGCCGTCAATCGATCGGGAGCCGCCTCCATGCGATCGAGCAAGGGATGCCCGACTAGTCGTACGTTTGCACCATGCTGAGCGTAATATCGGGCTTCTTCTGGAAAAATAGCTAAGAGCGAGTCGGTAATGCTGACAATCTTTTTGGTGTTTTCAAGCGTGTGCGACCACACCCACTCCTGTGGCGAAATAAAATAAGCGGTTGGAACGTGCGGCAAGTGTTGACGAACGTAGCGACCAATGCTGATGTTGGGGTTCATGTAGTCAATCATCACCACGGCATCGGGCGGGTTTTGCAGCAAATACTGTTTTGCTCGTTGCTGAAGACTGAGCGTTGGCAGAATGTAGGGCAGAGATTCAAATATGCCGATCGAGCCGATCGAGCTGGTGTTGCCCAGCAAGATTGCGCCAGCTTCTGCCATGCGATCGCCGCCCAATGCCAAAATTTCAAGATCGATATTCAGTGATCTCGCCTGCTTCTGCAACGCTTCCACTAACAACGCCGCCTGAAGATCCCCTGATACTTCTCCCGTGCTGATGAAAATACGCCGCTTCATTCGCCACCCTTGACTAAAACAGGCGTTAATCCTCGGCGTCCGGGCGAGACCGACAGCCGAATAAACTGATGCAAATGCTGGATATGCTCATTTTCAGGCAACAGCTCAAGCTGATCCAACGCCTCTGTCAGCCGTAGACCAGAGCGGTAAAGAATCCGAAATGCCTTTCTCAAAAGCTGCAAATCGTCCGCCGAAAATCCCGATCGCTGGAGTCCAATCTTGTGCAGCGCTCGAATCCGACCCGGATTTCCTTCTACTATCATGTACGGCGGCACATCGCGATCAATTCTGGCCATGCCACCTACCATTGCATGACGCCCAATCCGCACAAACTGATGAACGCCCAGCACGCCGCTAATTCTGGCTTTCGTCTCGATGTAAACATGTCCCGCCAGTGACACCGAGTTAGAAATAATCACCTGATCTTCAATCACGCAGTTATGACCGACATGAGTATAGGCCATCAAGAGATTGCCGTTGCCAATCAGCGTCACGTCATCTCCATGCGTCGGGCGGTGAATTGTCACAAACTCCCGAATTTGATTGCCGTTACCAATTTTTAGCAGACCCAGCGACCCATCGTATTTTAGATCCTGCGGCTCTAGCCCGATCGCGGCTCCTGGAAAGAAGTGATTGCGCTCCCCAATGTCAGTGTTGCCCTCAATCACCACATGATGTCCAACGATCGTCCCCGCTCGAACTTTCACATGTTCTCCGATCACCGCGTACGCGCCAACCTGTACAGTTGGATGAAGTTCAGCCCCAGGATGAATTACAGCAGTCGGATGAATTAGGGTTGTCATATCAGAGGTAGAAACAGGGGGGAAAGAGCGCAGCAATGTAAAAGACGCGATGCGTTCTCAGATTTCGCCTGGCGAACCCTTTGAAACTTGGCAGAGCCAGTTTCTTTGAAGTTTCACCCGGCGTTAATCGCGTCTACACCGATCAAGTTGAAACGGGAACATCCAACAACGCTAGATTACAACCCGAACAATCGTCCGTATTTTAATCTACCAAGGCAAACATTAGATCACCCGAGCATGCAAGCTGACCGTCAACTTCCGCACGACCGCGCATCTTCCCAAATCGACGACCCTTCACCGACAACAGTTCCACCGTCATTACCAGTTGATCACCTGGCACAACCGGACGGCGAAACCGGACACCATCAATTCCGGCAAACATAAACAATCCGTCCTGAACGCCCGCCATCTGCGTCAGCACGACTCCGCCAACTTGCGCCATTGCCTCAACGATTAGCACTCCTGGCATAATCGGACGCCCCGGAAAATGCCCCTGAAACTGAGGTTCATTAAACGTGACATTCTTAATTCCAACCGCCAGTTTGCCAGGCACAAAATCAATGATGCGATCGACCAGTGCAAACGGGTAGCGATGAGGTAGCAGTTGATGAATTTCTTCAAGCGTAAATGTTGTCTTCGTCTCAGAAGCACTCTCAGCTGCGAGATTTTCTACAGACGCATGGGTTTCGAGCAGGGTTGACATGAGGTTTGGGGTTAAAAATCAAGAGCCGTCGTTCGTTAGTTACGAAGGACGTATTGCAAGAATATGACGAACGAGTTGAGTGTGCAAACGATGGCTTGCTTTATAGGCAAGAAAATGAGCCGTTGGAAACGCTCCCAACAAACTTAAATCCCCAATGAGATCTAGCAGTTTATGGCGAACTGGCTCATTTGCAAATCGCAGAGGCGGATTGATCCATCCTTCTGAGCTGCAAACCAAGGCGTTTTCAAGCGAGCCGCCTTTAATTAAACCATTTGCCCGCAACTGTTCAACCTGATGGGCTAATCCAAAGGTGCGGGCGGGGGCAATATCTGTTTCAAACAAGGATTGCTGGGGTGACCAACTGTACCACTGATTGCCGATCGCGCTCACTTCAAAATCAATGCCATAGGTAAATCGCAATTCTGGCGCAGGCAGGGCGGCAACAAAAGCATCGTCCTCTCGAATCCAAATTGGTTCTGTAAGCGTGAGTGTGGAGCGCGGAGCGGATTGAGAAACAATGCCTGCATCTGCGATCGCGATCGTCCACTCTTTCGCCGACCCGTCGAGCAACGGCACTTCCGCTCCATCAATTTCAATCCGGGCGTTATCGACTCCCAGTGCTGAAAGCGAGGCGAGCAAATGCTCCACAGTCCGAACTCGGGCCTCGCCGCTCACCAACTCTGTCGAAAGCAGAGTGGGATTGACCGCCTCACCCTTTGCCAAAACTTCAGGCGCATCAGGCAGATCGACTCGGACAAAGTAGCGTCCTCGTCCGGGTTCGGCAGGCAGCACTCGCACATGAGCCATTACACCGCTATGAAGTCCCACGCCCGATCGCGAGAAGCTGGACGCCAAGGTACACTGGCGAGTCTCAGAGGCAGATTCTGCTTGGGCAACGCTGAGACCTTGACGACGATCGTTCATTTAGAATCGTTCTCCAAATCCAAACCGGATGTTGTTACCGCCTTGATCGTTGATACCAAAGTCAATCCGGATCGGACCGAGAGGCGATCTAACGCGAATTCCCACGCCATAACCGAGTCCGCTTCCTGGCTTTCCTCGTACCCCCGCCGGGTTACCTGGAACATTGTCTCCAGTTCCCAAATCAGTGGCCGCATCAACAAACAGCGCACCCGAAATAATCGAGAATAGCGGGAAGCGATATTCGGCAGTAGCTTGCAAATAGCTCTTACCGCTACCTACATCTCCTTCATCATAACCACGCACCGAGTTCGTACCACCGAGCGGGAAGGCTTCATAGGGAGGAATATCGCCTAATACCGTTCCGCCTTGCACGTTGAAGGCAAAGGCTTGCGGGCAACCTTCGCGGTTTGGTTCCTCTCCAATTCTAGGTTTCTGGTCACGACATCCGGGTGAAATTTTCAGCAGTCGAGTTGGAATGTAGAAGCTGTAGCTTCCTCGGAGGCGATTGAAGAAAATACTGCCCGATCCGACGGGAACCGATTGTTCTGTGCTAAATCGCAGCAGGGATCCGCTGGTGGGTTGGAGAAAATCATTACGGCGATCGCGCACAAACGCGAGTTGAGCCGTAAACAAATCATCTTTACCAGACGGATCAAAGCTCAACAGATTGCCCAGTTCATCGCGATTACTGAGTTTGCCATCGGCATCGCGCACCGACACCCGCTGATACTGCAAGCCAAGAGACGCATTCCACTCTGAGCGCTCATAGGGATTTTTCGAGAGCGGACGGCTAAAGCTAATGCCGCCCCCCGTGCGAACGATGCGAGGGCGATCGCCATTCGGCAACTCAATTTCCGGATCGCCACCCTCAAAAATCAGCGAAATGGTTCTGCGACGGAATAGGTTAGCGGTGTAGGAGGTGCGATACGGATCGCCTGCAATCCAGGGGTCGGTAAAACTCAGGTCAAACTGTTGATCGCGCTGACCAATCTGAACTTCGGCATTCAGTTTTTGGTTGTTGCCCCCAAAGTTTTGCTGTCCAAAGCTGACGCTACCAAACAAGCCGCTCGCCGAGCTAAAGCCACCTGCAACTCCAAAGTTTCCAGTGTTGCGCTCGACAACATTTGCGACTACAACAACTTTCCGAGGATCTTGTCCTGGTTGCAGGGAGAGCTTGATATCTTCAAAAATGCCGAGACCAAACGCACGCTGTAGGTCACGTTCTGCCGTGTTGCGGTTAAAGACATCCCCCGGCTTTAGTTGAAACTCGCGGGTGACGATAAACGGGCGCGTCCGTCCCCGAATCGGATTGCCCTTCCCGTCTTGGGTTTGACCTTCCTTGTTAATGAACTGGACTTGCAGCGCTTCGACTTCTCCTTCAGCGACTTGCAAGGTAACGTTGCCATCAGGATTGACTCTCGGCGCGTCTACAACTTGTGCCAGAACATAGCCATTGCTCTGATACCACTTGTTAAGTTCCTGAATGCCGTTTTGCAGATCGCGTAGGTTGAGAATTTTGCCATACTGCGGACTGAAAATATCTTGAACGACTTTGGATGGAAGCACTCGGCCCCCTTCTACTTGAACCGATCGCAGTGGCGGATTTGGCGTGACATCAAAAGTGACTCGTACCCCAAGTGGGGTATCGGTCGGGTTTGCTCTCACGTTCGAGAAAAAGCCTGTTGCAAAGACCGCATTGATATCTTCTTGAAGCTGCGATCGTGTCGTTGTTTGTCCAGGCTGAGTCCGAATCACCCGGTAAACTTCAGCTTGTAGTTCTTCATTTGCACCTACGACCAGCACTTCACTGACCAAAACCTGGGGTTCCGGTTCAGCATTCTGCTCCGGTTGACTAGGTTGAGCAGGCTGACCGGGCTGAGTGGCAGGTGGCGTAACGGACGGATCGGTCGGCGTTGTTTCTGGGGGAGCAACCGGACTTGGAGAGGTCTGAACTCCAGGAGCAGGGGTAATTTGAGTCCCAGACGGAGGAGTGGCAGGTTGAGGGGGCAAAACCGGATTGGCTGGCTCCGTGGGTGCGGCAGGAATAGTGGGTTGCGGCGTTGGCGACGGAGCCGGTTGAGATGGATTGAGCGGATCAACTTGAATTCGGTTCGGTGTTTCCTGCTCGATCGAGCCGCCTTGTGCCACTTCCACAGCTTTCGCCTGAGGCGAGGTTCGAGAAACCGGTTGGGGTAACGGAGCAACGGCTGCCCGCTTTGAAACGGGAATCGTCTCTACCACAACGTCTTTTGAGAGTGGTTTCAGCTTAAGATCCGATTGGGCTACGGCACGCTTTAGCTCTGTGGAAGCGACAGAATTCACCACAACCGAGCGGGCTGAACTCGTCGCTGATTTGGCTGAAGCTTTAGAAGTTTGGGCGTTAGCAGAAGTCGCGCAACTGATCGCCGCAATCGAAAGGGCTGCCATTAAAGCAGGAGATAAACGCATTTTGTTCACAGTATTTCGCACGTCCTCAGACCTCTGCACAAAGCAGACTCTACATCACGATAGTAAGAAACAGTCCCGATCCTGACAGAACTGTGAAATTCTACCGCATCATGGGTATCAATCCTCGGTTATGAGTGCCAGGAATTCTTCTAGCACTCATATAGTCTGTTGCAGCACCCGTTCCATTACCTGACGATAGGCATCCTCGACGTTGCCCAAGTCTCGCCGAAATCGATCTTTGTCCATCACCCGCTTGTTGGGATCGGATTCCGCCTGGTTCCACAACCGACAGGTATCTGGGCTAATCTCATCTGCCAGAATAATTTGACCCGTGTGATTAGCACTTTGACCAACCGAGGAAACGCAGCCAAATTCCAACTTAAAGTCTACGAGGGTGATGCCACACTGCTGAAAAAAGTCCGTCAGAATCTGATTGATCCGCGACGCTAGTTCTATTAATTGATCTACTTGATCCGGGGTAGCTAGATCAAGGACTCGTAGACGGTCGAAAGTTAACAATGGATCGCCAAGTTCATCGTTTTTGTAATAAAACTCTACTAAGGGAGGGGTCAGAATCGTTCCTAGCTTCAATCCTGTTTGTTGACAGAGACTCCCGGCAGCAATGTTCCTGACAACGACCTCTAACGGCAAAATCTTTACAGATTTGACGCGCATCTCATTAGGGAACGTACGATCGATAAAATGCGTTGGAATGCCGTTCGCCTCCATCAACTTAAACAAATGAGTTGAAATCGCACAGTTAAACTCGCCTTTTCCGGTGATGCTGCCTTTTTTTTGGGCATTAAACGCTGTTGCATCGTCCTTGAAGTGCGTTAGGAGAATATTAGGATCTTCTGTAGCGTAGAGAATTTTAGCTTTGCCTTCGTAGAGCTTTTGACCAACAGCCATAGTGTGCGGTTTTAGTAACTTGCGAAACAACTCGCAAAGGGACTGAGTTATTTTAACTTGGAAGCAAACCGCAGAAGCTAGGTTGCTTGCCAGGTCACTTCTGCTGGACTGGTTTTAGCAAGTAGCTTGCCTTGAGAAATTACATATCGAACAGTCGCGCGACGACGAATTGCGTCATAGCGATCGTTGGCATCTAAGACAATCAAATTGGCAGGCTTGCCCACGGCAATTCCATACTCTTCTAGGTTCAGAGTTTTGGCTCCGTTCCAAGTCACCATGTTATAGCAGGCGTCAATCTCTGCCATTCCTGTCATCTGACACACATGAACTGCCATTGATGCAACGTCTAACATGTTGCCTGTTCCCAGTGAGTACCAAGGATCTTGAATGCAGTCATGTCCTAAGCTAACGTTGATGCCCTGCTGCCAAAGTTCTTTGACACGGGTTACCCCTCGTCGTTTGGGATAAGTATCGGTGCGTCCTTGCAGAGTGATGTTAATTAACGGATTGGCAATGAAGTTAAGTTGGGTGCGCTGAAGAAATCCGAGCAATTTGAAGGCATAAGCGTTGTTGTAGGAGCCAAATGCCGTCGTGTGACTAGCGGTAACTCGTGACCCCATTCCACAACGGATGGCGGACGCGGCGACCACTTCTAAAAATCTTGACTGATCATCATCAATTTCGTCGCAATGAATGTCAATTAAGCGATCGTACTGCTCTGCCCATTCAAAGATCCGATGCACTGAGTTAACGCCGTCTTCTCGCGTTAACTCATAGTGAGGAATGCCGCCGATCACATCTACGCCCATTTTGAGCGCTTCTTCCATCAAGTCTTGGTTTTTCGGACTTCCGTAGATGCCATCTTGCGGAAACGCCACCACTTGCAGAGTCAGCCAGTCTTTTACGTCCTCACGCACCTCTAGCAGCGCTTGCAGCGCTGTTAAGCTCGCTTCGCTGACATCGGCATGACTGCGCACAAACAGCACCCCTTGTGCGGCCTGCTGCTTCAGCGTTGCGATTGCCCTCTGCTTCACGTCCTCGAGTGAGAGAGTTTGCTTGCGATCGCGCCAAATCTCGATGCCCTCAAACAGAGTGCCGCTCTCATTCCAACGCGGCTCCCCAGCAGTGAGGGCAGAGTCGAGGTGAATGTGAGACTCGACAAACGGAGGGCTGACAAGCTGATTTTGAACATCGAGTTCGATCGAGGCTGTACCGTCAATGTGCGGCGCGATCGCGGCAATCGTTCGGGAAACGGAACCATTTGCGGTGCGCCCTGCGCTAATTGCAATATCTACAATTTCAGTACGATCGGGCGCCGATAGAAGCTTGCAGCGTCGTAGCAGCAACTCGTAATTTTGAGAAGTCATGATCTAACCCACTCGCAGTTCTAACCAATCCACTCTATCGGATTAGAAAGTTGTGTTGTGATGTCCGATCCTGCACTTTAGAGAAAGCTCTTAAAACATAGCTAGTCGCAAACAGAGGTTCCAATCCTCTAACCCTTCTGCCCAAACTGCGTTTATGAAGGATTAACCATTCTCAGCAGTGTTTCTCGTCGTCAGCACGCTTGATCCATCAACGGCTCTAACCAAGGTTGAAACTGGTCTCGACGAAAAATTTGTGCACGGCGGTGATAATCAAACCGGACAAGACTAGGCAAACCATGTTGACGAATACAACTTTTAATCCATGAAGCTACGCCTTGACCCTCTTCAGCCGCCATTTCGGTTTGAAACGGACCGTACATCAGAACCAAGTGAGTATGCGTCTGTAGAGGAGCATCTAACTCGATCAGCTTAGTAAGGTTCGTTCTGGTTCGGTCTTGGGTTTCAACAGGTTTGTGTAAATGACGTGAGTTTGCTGTTTTTCGAGATGCCCAATTCTGCTGATGGGCCGTCTTATTATGGGAATAGTTGTGATGCATATAACTCCTTACGAACGTGTATAAAAAGCGCCAATCCATATCTCCCAGCATGTAGCAGGCGCTGGAAAAATTAGTTGGCTACTAGGTAGATGCAATTTAGTCAAGGTTTAAAGCTTTACTATTCTGATAATATTGTCTTTTATAAAAAACTGCAAATCTTAATTTATCTGTATCTTAAACAAGTACTTTCCATCCCCAAAATGTGGTATTCCGAAATAGTGAGGTGTTATGACGATTAAAGCGTCGCGAAACTCTAGAGCAGCTAGTTAATTTACGGCTTAATGGCTAGAAGTTGTTTCAATAATTCATCATTTATAACCCTGGGATTCGGATGAACCACTACAAACTGTTTTTCTGAATCTGATAAGTTAACCAGTGAATCATCAATTATTAACGGTGAACGAATGACTGTCTGCGAATTTAGGGCAGGTCTTGAAGGTGTTCCCGCCACCCAATCCAGCATCAGCTTTGTGGATGGGCAAAAAGGAATCCTGGAATATCGCGGTATTCCCATCCAGGAACTTGCAACCAAAAGTACCTTTCTTGAGACTGCTTATCTCCTAATTTGGAATGAGCTACCGACCCGCGACGTTCTTGCGGAGTTCGAGCATGAGATTCAGTATCATCGTCGCCTGAAGTACCGCATTCGGGACATGATGAAGTGCTTTCCAGAAAGCGGACATCCGATGGATGCTTTGCAAGCGTCTGCTGCTGCTTTAGGACTGTTTTACTCAAAGCGGGCATTAGATGATCCGACTTATATCCGAGAGGCAGTCGTCCGAATTTTGGCAAAAGTTCCGACGATGGTGGCAGCATTTCAATTAATGCGTAAGGGCAATGATCCGGTTCAGCCAAGGGACGATTTAGGATATGCTGCAAACTTCTTGTACATGCTGAATGAGCAAGAGCCTGATCCTTTCGCTGCCCGTATTTTTGATGTGTCGCTCATGCTTCATGCAGAACACACCATTAATGCATCCACGTTTTCGGCTATGGTGACTGCTTCCACTCTGACCGACCCTTATGCTGTCATTGCCTCAGCAGTCGGGACGTTGGCAGGTCCGCTGCATGGGGGAGCCAGCGAGGAAGTGGTGGAAATGCTAGAACAGATTGGCTCGGTGGAAAACGTCCGCCCGTTTCTCGAAGACCGACTAGAGCATAAGCAGAGAATCATGGGCTTTGGGCATAGAGTCTATAAAGTTAAAGATCCAAGGGCGATTATTTTGCAGCAGTTAGCTGAGCAACTGTTTGAGAAGTTTGGCCAAGACAAGTTCTATGACATTGCTGTTGAGGTAGAGCGGGTGGTGGAGGAAAAACTTGGACATCGAGGGATCTTCCCGAACGTAGATTTCTATTCCGGTTTGGTTTACCGCAAGCTTGGTATACCAACAGATCTGTTCACGCCAGTATTTGCCATTTCTCGGGCGGCTGGCTGGCTTGCCCATTGGAAGGAGCAATTGGGAGAAAATCGGATTTTTCGACCAACGCAAATTTATACAGGGTTACATTCAGCACCTTATGTTCCGATCGATGAACGACAAAAACTTATTACCCCTTGATGGGTGAGACCCCTCTTGTCGTTTTTCAATTCCCTTGTAACTATATCAACGTGACGATTTTCAGGAACTCCAGCCCTCAGACATCTTGCTTCTGGGGGCTTCTTTATTGAAATATGCAAAATGTGGGGTGTAGGGCTTACTCGTAAGTTAGATACTTTACTCGCTGCATAGTACGGATAAAAGCTTTGGGCGCGACTTCCAGTTTTAAAGATTGAATTCTTCGGTGGGTAAGAAGGTTAGAAATTCAATGCTTTAGAAAGGTTTGGTTTCCGTCAGACCGCTATACTGATAGTCGTTGGGGTTGTTAAGAATCTTCATCGTGAGGGCTTCGCGACACTTCAACGCTTAAGATTTGCTGCGTAATGGGAACTATGAACCCAGGAATTGATCTTCAAGGAAGTTTTATCGAGTCCCTTAAGAGCTTTGGTTTACCTCCGGGTGTGGCCAAAGTTCTTTGGATGCCTTTCCCGATGCTGATTATGCTAGTTGGCGCGACTCTAGGCGTCTTCACACTGGTGTGGCTAGAGCGAAAAATTTCGGCGGCAGCTCAGCAGCGCATTGGTCCTGAGTTTATTGGCCCTTTGGGAATTTTGGCTCCGCTTGCGGATGGACTGAAGCTCGTCTTTAAAGAAGACGTAGTGCCTGCCCAAGCAGACGGCTTACTGTTCACGTTGGGGCCTGCGATCGTCGTCATTCCAGCGTTTCTGTCCTACCTGATTGTGCCGTTTGGACAGAACATGATCATCACCGATGTGGGAATGGGCATTTTCCTCTGGATTGCGCTCTCTAGCGTCGTCCCGATCGGGTTACTGATGTCGGGCTATGCTTCCAACAACAAATACTCCCTGCTGGGCGGACTGAGGGCCGCCGCACAGTCAATTAGCTACGAGTTGCCTCTAGCGCTGTCGGTGTTAGCGATCGTACTGATGTCTAACTCGCTTAGCACGGTGGACATTGTGAATCAGCAGGCGGGCTACGGAATTTTGGGCTGGAACATTTGGCGACAGCCGGTTGGATTTCTGATTTTTTGGATTGCAGCCTTAGCAGAATGCGAGCGAATTCCGTTTGACTTGCCAGAAGCAGAGGAAGAACTGGTAGCAGGCTACCAAACCGAGTATTCAGGCATGAAGTTTGCCTTGTTTTACATTGGTTCCTACGTCAACCTGACCCTTTCAGCCCTGCTATTTGCGGTTCTGTATTTGGGCGGATGGGAATTCTTTGTACCAATTGGTACGATCGCAGGATTCTTGAATATCAGCGAGACAACGCCTTGGCTGCAAGTGGTGGCAGCAGTGCTAGGGATCGGCATGACCCTGCTAAAGGCATATTTTCTAATCTTCATTGCGATCCTAATGCGCTGGACGGTTCCTCGCGTGCGCATTGATCAACTCCTAGATTTGGGCTGGAAGTTCTTGCTTCCGGTTTCGCTAGTGAACTTGCTGATTACGGCGGGTTTAAAGCTTGCCTTTCCAGTGGCATTTGGTGGCTAATTCGCAACCCTTGCCCTTTGCCTTAAGAGCGGAGAACACAATGCTAAAGTTTCTGAAACAAGTTGGTGACTACACCAAAGAGGCGGTTCAAGCGGGTAAATATATTGGTCAAGGCTTGGCTGTCACCTTTGACCATATGCGCCGTCGCCCTGTAACCGTTCAATATCCCTATGAAAAGCTGATTCCATCCGAGCGCTTCCGGGGACGTATCCACTTTGAGTTTGACAAGTGTATCGCGTGCGAAGTGTGTGTGCGCGTCTGCCCAATTAACCTGCCTGTGGTGGATTGGGAATTTAACAAAGAGTCGAAGAAAAAACAACTCAATCACTACAGCATTGATTTTGGGATTTGTATTTTCTGCGGGAACTGCGTGGAATTCTGCCCTACCAATTGCTTGTCAATGACTGAAGAGTATGAGCTGTCAACCTACGATCGTCATGAGTTGAATTTTGACAGTGTGGCGTTAGGTCGCCTGCCCTATAAGGTCACGGATGATTCGATGGTGACGCCGTTGCGAGAACTGGTGTATCTTCCCAAAGGAGTTCTAGAGCCCCATGATTTGCCTCCGGGATCGAAGCGAGCTGGGGCACGCCCTGAGGAAATTGTAGAATCCGAAAAATAATCGTAGAGACGACCTAAGGGGTCGTCTGCCCCTGTATTTGGAGAGAAGAGCGTGAATTTAGCGGAAGGAGTTCAGATTGTATCGTTTGGTATCCTGTCAGTGATGATGTTAGGAGCCGCGATCGGGGTGGTGCTACTTGACAGCATTGTGTATTCCGCCTTTCTGTTAGGCGGTGTCTTCATCAGCATCGCAGGGATTTATTTACTGCTGAACGCAGATTTTATTGCCGCCGCGCAAGTCTTAATCTACGTTGGCGCGGTCAACGTCCTGATTCTGTTTGCGATCATGCTGGTCAACAAGCGACAAGAGTTTCAGCCTGTGCCGAGGGCCTGGATTCGTAAGGCGGCAACAGCAGCGGTTTGCGCGGGTATTTTTGCCCTCCTCAGTACGATGGTGCTTTCCACCCCGTGGGCGATTTCCACCGCGACTCCAGCTGGAAATGCGTCAGTTGTGGTAATTGGTTTGCACTTCTTCAGTGATTTCTTGTTGCCCTTCGAGTTGGCTTCGATCTTGCTGCTGATGGCGTTGATTGGCGCGGTTGTGCTTGCTCGTCGCGAGTTTCTGCCTGATGATGATTTCGAGAAGGCGCAAGCGGAGGCGTTGAAGTTGCCAGAGCGACCTCGTGAGTTAGTTCCGTCAGGTCGTAATGAAACGGTGAAATAAGGGTAGGTTAATATGCAACTCCAGTATTTTCTTCTTGTAGCGGCGGCGTTGTTCTGCATTGGCATTTATGGCTTAGTGAATAGCCGCAATGCAGTGCGGGTGTTGATGTCGATCGAACTGATGCTGAATGCCGTGAATTTGAACTTGATGGCATTTTCTAACTATCTCGATCCGCAAACGATCAAAGGTCAAATTTTTACGGTATTTGTGATTGCGATCGCAGCCGCTGAAGCTGCCGTTGGACTGGCGATCGTGCTGGCTATTTACCGAAATCGCGACACGGTGGATATGGAGCAATTTAACTTACTCAAGTGGTAGAAAAATTCTACTCCGATTCAACGACTCCTATATTTACGCGGGGGTGCAGCCTAATGCACCCCTTGCTTTTGGGTGTCTACTGACGTGTGGCTAGGTGAAGCGTGCTAGTAATGAACCTAACGAGGTCGTCGCTCGAAAGCGGGCAACAGTTGCAACAAAACTCTCCACCTCCTTCATAATTGATTCGCGAGAAACGAATCAACCTAGAGTTCTAGATGGTATAACAACTTGAAGTCCTTCTGATGCTGGCGTTGTGCAGTTAAAGCAAGTCATTATTATTCACAAGGCAGGCGACCTGATGAGTAAGCGTTGGGCAGAGAAGTGTGTCCAAGCGCTAGAACATCGGGGCTGTCGAGTGCTGTTAGGTCCAAGCGGCCCGAAAGATAATCCTTATCCTGTGTTTCTGGCATCGGTGACGCAACCGATTGATTTAGCGATCGTACTAGGCGGCGATGGAACCGCGCTCTCTGCGGCAAGAAATTTAGCGGCGGATCGAATTCCGATATTGGCGGTGAATGTGGGTGGACATTTGGGATTTCTCACCGAGTCACCCGATGATTTTGACAGCGACACGGTTTGGGATCGCTTAGCAGAAGATCGATTTGCGGTGCAGCGTCGGATGATGCTGCAGGCAGCAGTGCATGAAGGCAATCGAACGAATTTGGAGGCCGTAAGCGATCGCTATCTCGCCCTCAATGAGATGTGCATCAAACCTGCTTCTGCGGATCGGATGATCACCTCAATTTTAGAAATGGAAATTGACGGTGCAGTGGTGGATCAATATCAAGGCGATGGCTTGATTGTGGCGACTCCGACCGGCTCGACGTGTTACACAGTGGCCGCGAATGGGCCAATTATTCATCCGGGGATGGAAGCGATCGCAATTACGCCCATTTGCCCCCTGAGTTTATCGAGTCGCCCAATCGTCATTCCACCCGGTTCTGTGGTCAGCATTTGGGCGTTGGCTGATCCAGACTTGAGTACCAAGCTTTGGATGGATGGAGTGCTAGCGACCTCAATGTGGCCCGGACAGCGAGTTGATATTCGGATGGCAGAGTATGACGCTCAATTTATTA
Organism: Myxacorys californica WJT36-NPBG1; assembly: GCA_019359315.1. Taxonomy (GTDB): domain Bacteria; phylum Cyanobacteriota; class Cyanobacteriia; order Leptolyngbyales; family Leptolyngbyaceae; genus Myxacorys; species Myxacorys californica. The sequence goes on along the minus strand of JAHHHO010000018.1, from coordinate 67,352 downwards.
TTTTGAGAGAAGATTACTCGTATTATCAAACGCTACGCGAGAAATTGCAGTGGGCAGGGGCACGAATTCAGTACGGCAACCATTTCAGAAATTGATGATAGAAATTAATGAGTAGCGAAAGGGTTTAAGTCGTAGCAAAGTTCGAGGAGTTGAGCCGTGATTCTATCGGATGAGAAGTGATCTATTACGTATTGATTTGCCTTTTGTCCTCGTTCAATGGCCTCAGTTGGATTGTCTAGACACGCTTTCATTGCCCTTGCTAATCCTTCAATATCTTCCCGTTCAAACATCAGATTATATGGGCTTGCCATTTCGGGTAAACCTCCAACCTTTGCCACGATCGAACACGTTTGAACACTCGATGCTTCTAACGTGACATAGCCCGCAGGCTCTTGCCAGCGAGATGGAACAACGAGCGCTAGAGAGGATCGAACTAGATGAAGAATCTCCTGACGATCGCGACTGCCTAAAAACTCGATGCGATCACGAACTAGTAATTCATCGGCTAATGATTTCAGCTCATCGCTAGAACTTCCATCTCCTATAATCCAGACTTGAAACTGGTAACCCCAATCTTGTAAAAGCTTAGCTGCTTTGACCAACAAATCAATTCCTTTATCTCCATACACTCGACCGACGTAAGTAAAGATGTAGGGGTGAACTAAGCTATTTACTGTCTTTGTAGACTGATCTAACGGAACGGAAATCGGATTAAATAACGTAGAAACAGTCCAGGGAAAACTGTGTGATTCTGCTAGAAACTGACTACAAGCCGTGTGGCGATCGGCAAGCAATGCTGTTAGAAACCGAACTCCAAATCTTGCCCATTTAATGAACGTATAAAGTTTCCATTTGAGAGGATAGTTTGCTTTAGGTAAGGTCTGAATTAGTTCTGTTTGAAGCCGTTTTAAAAATGGCATCTTTTCATAATTAGAATGAATAGACGAATAGAATAAATAGTGATATTTGATAATAATTTTTTTACCTAACAGCTTGCATAGTAAAGCAAATCCTAAATGATTAGAATTCATGTGAATCAAATCAGCGTTTGCGATCGCGTTGATCCACTGCCAGATCGACGCGGTTTTAGTCGAAATGACTTGAGTTTCTACACTCCGCAGGTTTAATGCAGGTTCAATCGCCCGGACATAGGTTAAAACGCCCGCAATTTCTCCATCGCGGTGCGTGTGTTGGATTAATAATTTCATTGCAGATATCACTTCAAACGAAGCGCATGGAGCCATAAATAGAATGGGCTCAGTAAGCTGCTGACTAACAACTGCATCTCGCACCCGATCGCCAAATCCGTTTGAATCAAGGTGCGGTACTTGAATACATGCAAAATAACTCTTTTGAGATCATTAACTAAATAAAGCGGCAAAAACAAAGGACGTTGCCATGGACGGAGCCGCACCATCCGAATATGAGTTCGGGCAAACCCAATGCCTCGAATTAGAGAAAACAAGTAATCTTTCTCCAAGCGCCATCTCGGAATCTGATGATAGAGGTGCATCTCAGGGTTATACCAGATCTCCCAGCCCGCCTGCTGAATGTGAGCTAAGGCTTCAATATCTTCACTTGCCAGCATCGCGCCTGCGACTCGACCTAACAAAATGGGCTTTTCTGGCACTGCCTCTAGCCAAGCCTGACGCCGAATCACCAGCCCAGCTCCGGGAGGCAGCATCCGTGCCTGGGGTTCGTAGCGATACGGCTTCGAGCCTCGCTCGATCACGGCTAAAAAGACGGCGATTTTCTTAATCTCAGGTGGCGGTTCAACCTCGTAGTTGCCGTGAATTTGTCCTCCAAATGCGCCAATTTTGGGATGGCTGTTTCCAAATTGGTACACTTGAGCAACCCAATCCTCGGCAGGTAACGTGTCGTCATCGAGAAAACAGACGAATATTCCAGACGCCGCTTGAACTGCCCGCGATCGCGCCAGTGCCAATCCCTGCTCTGGCTCAAATACGTACCTTAGAGGAGAGCGCTGCCACTGACGTTGACACGCCTCAATCACTTGCTGTGTACCATCAGTGCTGTTGTTATCGACAACAATCACTTCCCAAGACATTGAGGTTGGGGTGACCTGCGATCGAAGGCAGTCCAACACTTTACCAATGCGAGATTCACCATTGTAGGTACAGATTGCAACGCTTAGATCCATCATGGAGTAGGTGAAGGAACGAAAGCATAGCCCGCATAAGTGCTTGTTGAAGTGCTTGTAGCGAGAGGATGCTTCTGTCAGTCTTCACCAATGCAATCCGTTAGAAACAACGACATCCATTCTCCACGTATTTTTAGGCTTTTAGGTTTCCTTTCAGCACGTCTTGTGCGGAGACGCCGTCTCCCTGGAAGCCGAAATACCACAGCACCGCCGCCGCTTCTGCCCGGGTGACTGGGCGCTTGGGTTGAAATAGGGTCGTGTAGCCGAAGGCTCTGCGAATGTTGGCTTGATCCCCGTTTTGGTAGTCGGCTAACACAGCTCGCAAAGCTCTAGAGTCAATTCGCCCTGCATCTTGAAATCCCCACGTTTGTTTGACTGCATCTAGGGTAGCGGTCGGCAACGCCTGTCTCATATCAACTGGAATTTTCCAAAGAATTAACTCTTCGCGGCTAAGCGGGGCATTGGGACGAAATAAGACGGCAGTACTATCGCCTGAGAGAGAACTCGGAATCAACCCAGCTTCCGCAAGTCCTTGAATCGCCGCAAAATTCGGATTTTTAGCAGAAACATCTTTGAATGCAGGCTGGGCAGTTTCAACGCCGAGCCGAATTTGCCTAGCTGGACGATCGGCATAGACCCGATTGTTCGTCGCGACAAGCCAGCGGGCATACTCTCCACGCGTGATGGTCTTATTTGGCTCGAACGTTTTGGCAGAATTCTTCTCTTTTGAATTAGATGAATTAGATGAACTAGACGGCGTGAGAGCTCCAAGCTGCGCGAGATCGCTGATGTAGGAACGCAACTGTTGAGGCGCTTTGTTTAAATCAGCAAACGCTTGTGTTTGGGCGCTATCGGGGGAGGCAGATGAGGCTGATGACGCAGTGCTGTCTGGTGGAATCGGGCCTACAAACTCAGGGTCGCCGGGTTGAGGATTTGAGGATGCAGGGGACTGAGCGGCTTGGGCGTCAGAAGGTTTAGTTTCAATGCTAATCCTGGTTCCTGCTTGAGCGTTTGGTTGCACTCCGACCGCAATTTGAAGTCCGTCCCGACTTGCCTCAAAGTTGCCTTGATTTTGTTCTGTAGGTTGCTGATTCAGCTTCCAGCCATTTTTCTGGAGTTGATCGCGGTAGAAGGTGCTGACGCGATCTCGGCTATCTTCTGTTGTCCATCGCGTCAGTAACTCAGCACTTTGTTCGAGGGGAAACTCGCCTGTGGAAGTGGCTTCAACCAGTGTTGCGTTGGGATAGGTCGGAACCTCAACGGGAAACTTGGGCGGAAGCTGAACCTGCGACGCTGGAGTGGGCTGCGAGTTGCTTGCATCAAGCGGGCTGGGGCTGCTGTTGAGTCTAGGATCGGCAGCAAAGGTATCTTGAAGGGACTTGCCTGCTGGACCGGAGCAGCTAGCTAAAGGCACGAGCAAGACGGCAATTAAACCAAGCTGTGTGGAGATTCGTTGAAGTAACACGGGCGCACCGACCAACCTTAGAAAAATTACTTCCACCCTAGCGCAGATAAAGCGGCTCTGTCAGACACCCCTATTCGCGATCGTCTTCTAGCATTTTTTGCAAGCGCGATCGCTCTTCGCCATAGCAGCCCTTTAATCCCAGCCGAGCAGCTTCTAGTTCTTGAGATTCTTCTGAAATCACCGTAAGTTTTTTAAACCACCAGTGGTAAAACGTGGGAAATTTTACCTCTTCCTGAGCGACTTCTAAAAGTTCTAAAGCGCGTTCATGGGCAGTCGGTCTGCAATCTGACTCGCAAGGTTGCTGGAGGAGAAGGCTGGCGCGATCGCGCATCTGGTTCCGAATTTCGGAGGATTTAAGTTTAATACAGTCGTGACAAACATCTCCTTGCAGCAGTCCGTGATCGCTGTAGAGAAGAGCGCGAAGTTTTCCTGCTTCAAAGAGTTGACCGCAAGTTGTACATAGTAGTTTTTTAGGGCAAGTCGCTAAGGTGCGCTCAAGATGAATTTTCATTTTTACTATACAGTCAAACTCAAATTCTAGTTGTATCCTAGATTTCCTAAGTTACTAGATCCCGGTTAAGATGCGCTTCTAATTTTGCAATTCTCTATATTAAAAAATCTCGCATTTCAAATAAATAAGGGGTTCAAATAAAGCTACTTTTTGGTTCATGAATCGCCAAACTGCAGGCTAAGCTGCTATTTGGCGATATGAAATTGCTAACCTAAAAGAATAAGCGGGTAAAATGCTGCTAGACTACGTGGGAATTTCATAACAATTTGAGCTAGGCAAGGTTGAGGTGAACGGACAATACGTTTCCAGAAAAGAGCTTTTGCAGGTGATTGATGATCACTGGATGCTAGAAGATCCCGATCGCAATGAGTATGCCTTTCTGTTCCGCTTGATTCAGGAGCGACACCGAACTCAGTTTGAGCAAACCTTTCAGCAGTCTACGCCAGAGCAATACGAAGCGGTGCAGCGTCATCTTAGGACAATCGACCAAGAGCGAAATCGTGCTGAAGAGATTCTCTATTGGCTTTATCTGGATAATGAATTGAGACAGCAAGGACGAACGTTTCCTGATCAGGTTGAAGCCAAACATAAAAGAGGAGATCGGTCGGTGTGATCTCCTCTCTAAAGTCATCGAATTGAAATTAAGCGAATGTGATCAAGCAAAGTGAAGCGAAGTTGCTAGAAAGATAGCTCCGACGATGCAGGCAATCAAGCCAAAGGAGCGATTTAAGACAGATGCTTTTTGACCCGATCCAGAACTCAGCTTGTAAGTGAGAAGGGCAATCGCAGCTTGAATCATGGTAAACCCAATTAAGTAAGCCACCACAGACGACGCTTCTGCACCAACAATGGCTTCTCCGTAAGCATAGCCATGAAACAGTCCTGCGATCGCAAATAGGCTGGCTAAACTAGCAAAACTAAACCGTTTGCCCAGCACTAAAATTGCTCCGAATGCAATGACCGAAAGAGCAATCACACTTTCTGTTGCAGGCAAATTTAAATTTAAGAGATGAACACCTGTGCCCATCATTGCGGAAATCAGAAAGAAAATAGGCAGACGCCAACCGCGAGAATAGAGGGTAGATAGTAATCCGATTGCAACAATAGACGCCAAATGATCTAGCCCAATAACGGGGTGCGCCAATCCCGACAGAAATCCTTCCCATCCACTAGACGGCATTTTGCCATCCATCAAATGGTGGGCTGCCGCTGGCTGAAGCGTCGCCAACCAGCCGCACCCTGCAAGGGTGCTGACTTGAACAATAGCGACTGGATTTAATTTCTGTTGATTCATCTATACCTCGCAGATGAGTAAAGGACGTAGACCCAAAGCGGCGGGTATTCTGACTGATCAAAGTTGGAATCTTAAATCCTACTGTGACTCACAGTTGCGGGACAGCGGCAGACTCACACTGCACTTTCCCCTTTACTTCTGATGGCTGCTTTCCATCAGAACCGCTTTGTTGCAAATAAAGGATTGCGAGAGGTCAGTCTATCATGATCTCAGTCGCTCACTTGTAAATAAATGCGATCGCAAGAATTGAGCGATCGCACATCAATATAAGAATGCGTTCCTCATCAGTGGAATAAAAGAGGCTTCTACATTTACGGTGCAATCCAAATCTATATTTAACTCCGCTTTGCGCTTAAATTGTACTGTTCTGTTGCCGTTGGTGTTTTTATCTCTGCTACTCCTTGCAGCGTATTTCCGACAATCTTGCCATTAAATTGAATGTTGACATCTTGATTATTAAACTTTTGACGTTGTTGTAAGCTAATGCGATCGCCGACTAATTGAACCTGCGGCAAGCTGATGGTCTGCCCTCCTACTTTTACCGTGGCTCTGACGGCTTGAAAGGCTTGATTGACCTGCACGGTATAAGGTAGTTCTTGCCCAGCTTTTGTTGTCATAGTTCCGCTCCAATTGCCGCTCACGTTGGCTGGAACAACCCAATAGTAAATGCTGCGGGGACGCCCCCCGTCATTGACCAGAATGGTGCGATCGGGCTTCCAGTCCCCCATGCCAAACGCGTGAGACACGACGCGCGACCCTGGTTTTAGGTCACTGAGCAATTTGGGACGGAGTTGGACGTTGATTTTAGGCAGGAGATAAAGGGTCACGACCGAAGCGTTGCGAAAGTCGGTTTGAAAGAGGTCTTGCTGAAGAAATGTTGCGCGTGTAGCAATTCCGAGCTTCGCCGCACTCGCCTGACTCCGCTGCACTAATCCTGGATTGATTTCAACGCCAACGCCTGTTGCACCAAACTGCTGCACAGCAGTCAGCACTAATCTGCCATCGCCAGAACCCAAATCGTACACCACATCGTTTGATTTGACGTTGGCGAGTTTTAGCATGGCATCGACTACATTCTGAGGAGTGGGAACATAGGGTACATCAGGCTTGATCGGAAGGGGTGTAGGAGGCGTTTGCGCGATCGTTGCAGATAGACCCACGGAAAAGGACAGTGCAGCGGCACTTAAGCCGACTAATCTTAGCAATTTGGAACTCGGTTGAGCTGATCGCATCGCTTCTCCTCACAACAGCACTCTTCTACTAGCTCAAAATGCCGTTCTCCCTCATCTGTCCTAATGCGGAGGTTATGCAATTTCAAGCACTGTGTTTCAAGCACTGTGTTTCAAGCACTATACGGATTGCTGTTGATACGCTAGATACATCGCTTCTAAGAATAAGTCTGGTGTCATCTCAAATGGCAAATCATGCAATCCAATCAGTGTTCTCGCTTGTCTTGCTAACTGAAGCCCCAATTGACTTTTAGCTTTTGGCTCCATTAAGGTGCGACGCTGGAGATATTCCCGAATAACCGCAAAATCGTCGGGTAGCAATGCGCTAATGTTGGTGGTTTGCAGTAGCTGCTCAGCGAGTGGTTGCGCATCAGGTAGAAGAGCAAAATTGGCAGATGTAATTACCGTTTCTTCTTGAACCACTAATGTTCCGGCGGCCCAATCTCCCAAACGCTTCTCTCGTTTTGTAAATAGGATGAGCAGCAGTCCGATTGAGAGAAAATCGTCAATTGGTCGGAGCAACGATCGCAGGGCAGCTTGCGCGAGTCCGACCGATTGACCATTCTCGCGAATCACTCGAATTTTGGTATATCGTTTGCCCGGCGTTTGCCCTTGCCACAGCGTCTCAAAGCCTACGAAGTAGCCTGTGTAAACTGCAAAATATAGGAGCCACGACAAAGCGGCTAACCACAATTCTAGAGTGTCAACGTTGGCTAACCCCCGAAAATAAATTGGCAGATTATAGGCGAGCAGACCCCACAAAAGGATCACGGCAATCAGCAGCAAACCCCAAACGGCATAATCGATCAACAGCGCGATCGCACGATTGCCAACGCCAGCTAGCGTAAATTCGAGGTCAACGCTTTCGGGAGTGCGGACTTTGACTTGATTGAATAACGGCATAAAGGATGAGCGGTTGCAGTGAGTCGCCTTGCACTAATTGCGGGGTGTATCGTTTGTAGAATTGCGAAATTCGAGGTCAACGCCTTCTCGACGAGTGCGAAGATCATAATAAACTACCGCTTTGAGCGTTTGCCAGAACGGAAGTGTGAACAGACCAACTAATAGAAAGAGAAGAATTCCTGCTAGGCAAGCCAACACAAACCACCCAATTGCGGAAGCATCTTGAGCCTGAATTAAACTGGCTGTAGCAATGAGCGTGGGTACAACTGGAATAGCGGCCAATCCATACAAGGGCAGAGTTACCAACGTTGCGATCGCCAGAATAATTAAAATTCGGTTGGCTGACCCTTTTGAAAGGTTCCAGCTTCGTCCAATCATATCAAAGGCGTTGGTGTCACCTTCCATCGCGATCGCCACTTCTGGAATGTAGAAATGCGCCCAGAACCAAAAGTATATCGCTAGGCTGGCAAGCGAAACGAAGACTGCGAAGATGCCAGATACCCTCGGGTAGTCCCGAAGCGCGATCGCTGGAATCCCAATGATCAGTAGGTTCTGCACGATCGACAGGCCAAAGTTGATGCCAAACATCACGCACCCAACCGCAATGTGGACGAGCAAAAAGCTCCACATCCGGGGTCTGATCTGTTGAAGCGCGGTTCGGCTGTCTTCAGGCTGTCCGCTCAGTTCGCCATAGGCGAGGCGGGCAATGAGCGCAGAGTTGAGGCTCGATCGTGCCCCGCAATAAATCGCTAACCCAATCCAAGGAAAGATCAGCAGCAGCAAAATGAGCGAAACAAAATTCTGACCTTGGCTGAGGATGAGGGGTACGAAGGCGGCGGTGAGCAAAATTATCAGCGTGACCCACGGCAACATTGCCCAAAGAGTCGCTTTGACTGAAATGCTAAGGTAGGGCTTGAGGTGGGAACTGTAGAGCCGAAACCCAGCGCTGACGACGTTACCAGCGCTCATCGGTCTCATCGGGCTTGAATTCGTCATGATCACCGCCGCTGTAGTTAATCGGATGAACTTAAAGTTGACGCTATTTTAGGCAAGCTAACGAGTAGATTGTAGATTGTAATTTGTAATTCGGAGAAAGTTGCTCCAGAAGGGCATGTAGCGCTGCATACGCCATATTTGAAATTTCATTGGGCGATCGCTTGCCTTTGGGCGGTGGCTAAATCAGCGCCTCGACTGATGAAATACTGCGTCGCCTGATTGAGGCGTTCTTGCATGGAATGACGATAATTTCAGCCACCAAATTAAGAGGTTGAGATCCAGAAGCCTTCTTCTAACATGGCTTTCATTGCCGCTTGGATATCTTGAAGCGAAGAGTTGGTAATCTAAATGTCGAGCACCGCCATGAATGTACCTAGGACGGTGCCAAACACGCCAACCCAGGTTTTGAAAGAAACACGATCGTTTGGGTCTTCGCCTTGCGAATCGCTCGGCTGCGGGTAAGCAACGGTAGTCATAAGATGCCCTTTAAGAACGAGGCGGATACGGTTCTGGTGGATCTAGTAGCCCAAGACGACAGTAAATCGGCAGAACGAGTTGACGCAGGGCGGGAAGTTGGCGACCGAAAATGAGCGAGCCTGCAATACACACTCCTCCGCCCAGTAACAGCGTGCTAGGCGCACCGATGCGACTTGCTAGGCTCCCTGCTAAAAGGTTTCCAAATGTCACCATGCCGATGAAGGCGATCGAATAGAAACTCATGACTCGCCCCCGCTTATCGTCGTCCACAATGGTTTGCAGCACCGTATTGCTAGAGGTAGACTGCAAAATTAAACTTCCGCCTAAAACAAACATTGCAGGGAGTGAAATTAGCAGCGATCGCGACTGAGAAAATACGATCAGCGCGATACCAAAAATAGCTGGAGCGGCAGTAATGATTTTGCCGAGTCCTACAACACTCCGACGAGAACTGAGGTAAATCGCCGAACAAAGTGCCCCCAGTCCAGAGGTTGCCATTAGAAAGCCCAATGTCTCAGCCCCGCCATGCAAAATCTGGGTTGCAAAAATTGGGGCAAGAACTGTGTACGGCATCCCGGCTAAGCTAACCAAGGCAATCAACAGCAGAATCGCGCGAATTGGCGGAAACCCAAACGCATACTGAAAGCCTTCTTTCAGGCGTTGCACAACCGTATCGTTGGCTCTGTTGGATGCAGTCCGTGGCCGCGATCTCAATCGCATTGCCAGCAGTCCAATAATCACCGCTACGTAGCTCACTGTATCGATTAGAAAGCAGGTTCCAACTCCCACCGCCGCAATGAGCAACCCTGCGATCGCTGGGCCTACCAATCTTGCCGCGCTAAACATGGAAGAATTGAGCGCGATCGCATTGCCTAAATTCTCTCGCTGCTCAACGAGTTCGACCACAAACGCCTGCCGCGCCGGAATGTCGATCGCGTTCACGACCCCTTGAAAAACGCTCAGCAGGACAATGTGCCAAATATCAATCGTGCCTGTGATGGCGAGTACCGTTAATCCCAACGATTGCAGTAGCGATAACGCTTGGGTGGCAATCAGCACATGATGGCGATTCCAGCGATCGACAAATACCCCGGCGATTGGGCTGAGCAAAAAATTTGGCGCTTGTTGAGCAAACCCAACCACTCCCAAGAGTAACGCCGAGTTGGTTAAGCTGTAGACCAACCAAATGACCGCCGTCTGGGTCATCCACGTTCCAATCAGAGACAGTCCTTGCCCTGCAAAGAAGAGACGATAGTTACGCGATCGAAAGGCTCGAAGGACGGAGGCTAGCTGGCTCTGAGAGTTCATAGTAAAGATCGGCTGAAGAGAGAATACCTCAGAATTGCGGGGAGGCCTAAGTCGCAAAATCCGCAAGGAATCACGATTTTGATCTGAGGAAGAGGATGCGCTAGGACAAATAGAACCTCAAAACCGATGAAGAATGTATCCGTCCATAGAGAGGCCCTAGAGAGGATTGATGGCCCCCTCTCAACCCTCACTATTTGCCTGTCTCAACCGTTACTTCTGCCGACATACCAGGAGTAATAGTCTGCTCGTACCCACAAATGCTGTTGCTATCAAACACGACCTTCACCGGAATCCGCTGCACGACCTTGGTGAAGTTGCCCGTTGCATTATCAGGAGGTAAGAGAGTAAAGTTTGCTCCTGAAGCAGGCGATAAGCTGTCGATATGACCCGTAAATTCGTGACTAGGGAACGCGTCTAGCTTAATCTCCACGGCTTGTCCCGGACGCAGCTCGAGAAGCTGCGTCTCTTTAAAGTTTGCTGTCACCCAATATTGATTGTCTACGATCGCCAGTAGCGGAGTTCCTGGCTGCACTTGCTGACCGACTTCTACCGTTTTGTGCCCAATTCGACCACTTGAGCTTGTGCTTGCGCGATCGCGGCTTGAGCTGTACCAATGCCGCCTTGAGCCTGAGTATTCGCGGCTTGCGGATTTTTTGTCGCCAAATCAATCGACGGTGCAGAAAATTCTTCTAAGCTGAATATTAGGGTGCGGGGGATGCTGAAGGATTTGGTATTCTCAGCCTACTTCCCTGCCCGTGCTTATTCAGAACTCGCGTTACTTAGACATGACACAATTTTCTCAATCGCAGCCGATTCGAGTTGGCATTGTTGGGACAGGCTACGCCGCTAAACTCCGAGCAGAAACGATCAATGCCAACGATCGCGCCCAGTTGATTGGCGTCGCAGGACACACGCCTGAAACAACAAGCGACTTTGGCAACACGCATGGGACACAGACTTTTACCGCGTGGCAAGATTTGATCGGGTGCGATCGCGTGGATCTGGTGGTCGTTTCTAACCTCAATGCTCAACATGGTGCGATCGCGCGAGCTGCTCTAGAGGCGAATAAACATGTCGTTGTCGAATATCCGCTCTCGCTCAACGCGCAAGAAGGTGAAGCGCTCTTAACTCTCGCGAAACACCGAAATCGCTTACTTCACGTCGAACATATCGAACTACTCGGCGGCGTTCATCAGGCATTTGTTCAAGCCCTACCTCAGATAGGAACGCCATTCTATGCGCGGTACGCCACGCTCAGCCCTCAGCACCCGGCTCCACGCAAGTGGACGTATCACACCGAATTGTTCGGATTTCCCTTATCAGGAGCACTATCGCGGCTACATCGCCTAATTCACGTATTTGGAGCGGTGGAAACTGTCAGTTGTCAAAATCGCTATTGGAACCTGCAAGAGTCGTACTACACGGCTTGTCTATGCGAGGCGCAACTGCGATTCAAAAGCGGACTGATTGCCGATGTCGTGTATGGCAAAGGGGAAACCGTTTGGACGGCTGAGCGCAAATTAGAGGTGCAAGGCGATCGCGGTGCACTCGTGTTTGATGGCGATGTCGGACGGTTGGTGAATGCAGAGGGCGACCATGCGATCGCCGTCGGCGGTCGGCGGGGGCTGTTTGCCAAAGATACGGCGGCGGTGATCGATCATCTGCTGCACGGCGCACCGTTATATGTGGCATCAAAGGAAAGTCTCTATACGCTTAAGGTGGCTAATGCTGCTCAGCGATCGACAGAAACGGGGCGGACAGAATTGATTGGCGGATCGTGAGGATGACAGGGCACTCCTCAGCTTGGCGGTAATCCCTTACCGCCCCAACTTATTCGGGATGCCCTCACAGCCGCCCGGAATAGTGCCTCGACTCCTCGATCCGCCCCAAGCGCAGCAGTAGTAGCGTTGAGACTCTGACAAATCCTGGGCATCTGTAAAATCTGCTCCTTCAATCACAGCCCCTGTGTGAACCCCTGTTTTATAGTTCGGCGGCTCGGTGCGACTCCGGGGTGTTGCGGTTTCTTTATCGCCGTAGAAGAATCGCGTTCCCGTGAAATCGGCCCCCTGAAGCTTCGCGCTGACTAGAATGGTGCGGGCAAAGTTGGTCTTCACCAAGTCGCAGAAGCTCAGATCCGCCCGAATTAAATTTGCCTCCGTCATATCCGTCCAGCGCAAATCGGTTCGGGATAGATCCGCCCCTGCCAACATGACCCCCAAATCAATCACGCGCACGCCTCGGACGCGATCTTCGGCATATCCACCCGAGCCGTCAAGCATCGCCCGTCCTAAACGCTGATCTCGTTGTAGGGGCGTCAGTAACTTCGCACTCGATAAAAACCTTAAAATCTTCGCTTTGCCTGCGCCATCGACACTGCTCAGAATCGCCGCCGTTCGTCCTTCTGCGATCGCGCGTTCTTGTGGCCAATCTTCTAGCAAACCGTCCTCATCTAACACCAGATCTGATATTCCCTGAAAGTAAGTATCAATGGTTTGCTGTTGGGTAATGGTGTTTTGCTGAATGGTTAGATCTTTTGAAATCACATACTGTCGCCACGCCACGTAGACTGCCAGAATCGCGATCAAAATTTGCCCCAACGCCCCAAACACTTCACCCAACGCCCCGATCGCATCCCAGTTCAGTTGCGTATACAACTGCGCGATCGCCCGATCTACCCCCAGTAGTTTCAACCCTCCCGCCACGGCTGCTATGGCTCCGATCGAGCCAATCAAAGCGGATCGATCTTCCTCAGACATAAATTCAAGAAAGAACGGCTTTAAGGTCGGAATCAGCAATCGAATCGACAGAATAATGGCGACAAGAGAGCCAGCCAAGATGATCCAGACTTGATCGAAAACGAAGCCGACAATAATAATTCCGGTCGCAATCAAAACGATGAGCGAGACACCTATTTGAGGGCGTGCAATCGCTCGATGAGCGAAATAATCTGCGACAGAGCGCTGCTTCCCTGGCAGAGGAGACACCACCACTGGATACTCTTCTACTTCAGTCGGATGGCTGCTATGCCCGTTTTGAGTGGAGCTTGGCAAACGAGATGGGGCGGCGTTAGAAGCATTTGGATCAACAGACATAGCAGTAGAGAAGGCAATAGGGGGATGAAACGAGCAAAATCAGGCAGAACCAAACAGAAGAGTATAATCTCTCATGCCCTATCGTACTCGCTCGCTCGTATCCTCATCGCTTTAGTATGAGAGACTATTGATTATTTGTAGATAAAAGAATGAACTGGAGACTTTAGGAACTCCCAAGCTGTATATTTATCAGATAAATTAATTCCAACTGCCGACTTTGTAAGGTAGAGTCCATACAATCCAAATAAGAGCAGGATTGCTTTCATGCTATGAGTTCGTTTCACGATAAATTTCACAATAGATAATGCGGGTCAAACTCAGATCAAACGTTTGGTGGTTGGCTTCATGCTAGAGTTTGAACTTCTCAGAGCAATGACTCAAATATGTCTTCTTGATGACAAAATAGCGCTCAAATTCCTAAAATTGCATCCAAACTACCCGATTTAGAGTATTAATATTCTGTGGGTTAATGGATATGACTTGCGTGTGGAGTTCCGAGGTATGAGTTACGCCGTCCATCGAGAGCAATCGTCACTGGTAGAGTTGGCAAGATCGGGCAACTTCCGAGCGATCGCGGATTGGCTCAATGTGTTTTTGCTGCCTCACCATCTTCGCGCCCAAGTTGGCGCGGCGCGGCATCCAGGTCACCTCCAAATCGTTGTCGAGTTTCACCCGCTTCCCCAACTCAACGCCAAATCCCCAGAATTTCGTAAAAGTTTGGTGCGGTTTGTGTGTCGTCACCTCTGGAAATTGAATTCCGACGTGATTGAAGGTATCCAAATCACGACTAAATATGTGGATAAGCCACGCGTGCTGTGGCGTCAGTCTGCGCGGGTCGTGTCTCCTGCTAGACGGGCCAAGTTGTCCGCACAGCAGTTTGAAGACTCGTCGCGACCCGCCCATAGCCAACCTAACGTTGCTGCCCTCCGCTCGCGAATCCGAAAAGTCACGCTGCAAAAAGTTCAGTTTCGAGCGCTGCGATCGCTCCTGCTAACGGGCACAACTGCCGCCGCTTTTATCATGGGCTGCTGGTTAGGCTACGCAGATTCTCCAACAGAACAAACAACTGCAACGGCATCCAGTGTTACTGTGCCTCGCCCTGATACCGTTTCGATCCAGGCAAACGGAACGACAGATGCTGTCCCGGTCACCAAACTTGAGGGCAACCCCACCGCTCAAGACGATCGCGTTAACCTCCTGTTTAGCGGTGATGTCGCACTCACAGAAGGCTATTCTGACTTAGTGAAGGACGATCACAATTGGGCGTTTTCATCCATGAATGAATATCGCCAAGCCGATGTCGCGATGGTCAATCTAGATGCGCCCTTTACCACTCAAGCCAAACAGGATTCTGCCTACAAAGCCGATCCTGCTACTGTCGAAGTCCTGAAGAATGGCGGCGTTGATATTGTGAATTTGGCAGATAGCCGCACGATGGACTACCAAGCCGCAGGGTTAGAAGAGACGTTGAGCACCTTGGACAAAGCAGGGATTCAGTACGTCGGTGCAGGAGAGAATGCCAAAGCGGCTCAGCGTCCGAAGATTGTAGATGTGAAAGGTCAGCGGATCGCGTACTTGGGCTATTCTGAGGCGGAGTTGCAGGCAGCGGGCATCGCTAAAGCCGGGGTCAACCCACGTCAGAACGATCGGGTCGCGGCGGATATTCAAGCCATTCGTCCTCAAGTTGATTGGATCATCGTCAATTATCATTGGGGCGAAGAACTGGCGAAATATCCAGCGGATTGGCAGATTGACTTGGCCCACACCACGATTGATCACGGCGCAGATGTCGTTGTAGGGCACCATTCTCACATGTTGCAAGGGGCAGAAATCTATAAAGGACGCCCAATTGTCTACTCGCTTGGTAATTTTATTTTTGGCGAAAAAGCGTCAACCGATTACGATACTGCTGTTCTCAAAGTCGGCGTCAAGGATAAGCAAATGAAAGTCGAGCTTTTGCCCGTTGAGGTAAAAGGACTTCAGCCGAGCGTCGTCAGCGGCGATCGCGCCCAAGAGATTCTGCACCAGATCGAAAATGTCTCCGATACGTTTGCTCAACCGCTGCGATCGCCGATGATTCTCGACGCGCAATCCAACACAATTCTGTCTCAACCGGCTTCTTCGCCTAAAGCTCTAGCCTCTCCAACGGCAACGCCTTCAGAGCCCGCGTCAACGGAGTCCACACCCAGCGAGATCCCAACGTCCAGCCCTGAGCCACAAGCTCCGCTTACCGATGGAGCGTCAGAGACGCCTATTCCATCCGAAACGCCCATCCCGACCGAATCGCCGTCAGCTCCTGCTGCACCCGATCCTGCTTCGTCAAGTGATGACATCCCTAGTTCCAGCCCCCCATCCCCTTCGGACTCCTTAGAGACACCCTCTCCAGACCTAGACCTGAATCCAACACCAACTGATATTCCGCCTGAGTCTACCCCTGCTCAGCCTGAATCTACCCCTGCTCCAGAGTCGATTGCCCCATCGCCTGAGGCTACGCCTGAACCGACGCCCGATTCATTTATTTCTGATCCCAATTCCCAAGCGGCTCCCAATTCCTCCGGTCCGATGGTTCCTCAGCAGCCTACTCCCACGAATGCAGAGCCTTCCTCTGAGCTTCAGGGAGATGCGTCTATTACGCCTGCTGTGACTAGCGCCCGCAGCAGCTTAGAGCCAAGAAAGCGTCGCTACGCTGCGGTTCCGTCTGCTATCGAAGTTGCTCAACACCCTTAATTACTCAGAACGCCTGTGTTTTCCATTGAACGTCGCCGACAGCTATACGACATTTACGTTTTAAACAATCGAGAGTCCTTTTCTCGGTTAGAAGTTGTTCCCGAGCGGGGTGGCATCATCGCTAGTTGGCAGGTTCAGGGGCGGGAGTTACTCTACATGGACACCGAACGGTTTGCCAATCCGAGTATGTCGGTGCGGGGCGGCATTCCAATTTTGTTTCCGATCTGCGGCAATTTACCGGACAACACTTACATCTACGACGGGCAATCTTATTTGCTCAAACAGCACGGATTTGCACGGGATTTGCCGTGGGAAGTGGTGGCTCAGCGCACTGACGATCGCGCAAGTTTAACGATTGCATTAGCGAGCAATGCTCAGACTCGCGAGGTCTACCCGTTTGATTTTCTGCTGGAGTTTACCTATACGTTGCAAGGGCAAGCTCTGACGCTGCACCAACGTTATACCAATCGCTCCTCCGGGCGGATGCCGTTCTCTGTAGGATTCCACCCTTATTTTCTTGCGCCAGACAAAAGTCAGTTACGGTTTGAAGTTCCCTCTGATGAGGCGATTGATCAAATTACGAAGCAACCCCAGCCGTTTTTCAACACATTTGATTTTGACCAAGCCGAAATTGATTGGATTTTTCCGCACCTTTCTCGACAAAGCGCGAGTGTTTCTGATTTGAGTCGCCATACTCGAATTACGTTGAGTTATGGCGATGCCTTTCCATCGTTGGTTTTTTGGACAGTAAAGGGGAAAGATTTTTACTGCCTAGAGCCGTGGAGCGCGCCCAGAAATGCGCTGAACGCGGGAGAACGCTTGCTCTATTTAGACCCCAATGCCAGTCTAGAAACAGAAGTTGCATTGAGTGTAGATTTCATTTAGGCCATGCGGACTAATTAGGATTTTGATCACAAAAAAGCGCGATCGGTAGAGTTGATCGCGCCGTTAAATAGAGTTAGCTGAACAAAACCGAATTAGCTCGCTTTCACCGCCCGACGTTGGCGAGAGGCGGCTAACAGACCAACCAATCCCAACCCTGCTACCGTCGCGGGTTCAGGAACCGACACTGGTTCTACCAACACCGATCTGAGGGCGTAATCTGAGTAGCCTGCACCCGTATTGGCTCCAGCAAGCGCCGTCAGATTAAATCCTTTGATGCTGTTGTTGCCAAACGGATTGTAAATGGCATACAAGCCTGCCTTGCCGAGAGAGGAGACGATCAGGTTCGCCACTGTGCCGTCGGCTCCGCTCCAAGTTGCAGAGTCTTTTCCGGTCACTTTTAGGGTTCCGGTTAGGGTTGTGTCTGCTGAAGTGACGATCGCGGCTTCAAACACCTTGTCGCCGTAAGCCGGATTATCTGGCGTATTCGGTGGATACAAGAAACTTAGCTGCAATTGTGACAGGATCGCGGCTGTATTGAAGCCTACTTGTAGTGTCTCGTTCGAGTTAATTTCGCCGCTTGCTGGATCTTGGTTGATCTTCGTCAATCCATTCTTAGCCACGCCAATGCCTGTCAACCCTCCCACCTTTTTTTGAGTGAGAACATTGTCGCTTGCAGAATCAATCGGATTTGTGGTCGCGGTGAGGGTGAAGAAACCATTGACGTTACTGCAAGAGTGAGGACCGAAACTACTGGTACTCGGTTTAAAACACTGACTGATCACATCGTCTGCCGTGAAGGATGCGGCATGAGCGGGCGCAGTGGCAAACGCGATGCTTAAGGGCACAGCAAGGCTGCTTGCGCTACCTAAAACACGGGTAAAGATGGAGAAGCGCTTGGACTGAATCATAGAGATGGGTAAGAGTGCTTGAAATGGTTAATAAGGTTGGGGGCATAGTGTTCTTTAGATCAGGTTCTGCAATTCAGGAGGGCGCTGTCAGGTTACAGAAGTAATGCATTAGTTGCGTATCTGAATGTTATTACTGATACACAGAAATGAGTATCTTCCGCAGTTTCTCTTTATTCAAACTTTAATTTAGAAGACTGTTCGTAGAGTTCACGTATTCCAGCTAAATTAAACATTCAACTAAACGATACAGTTCTACGTACAACCTAAGTAGCTTATCTTTTGTCTTCCAACTAAAACTGCCTCGGTTACTAAAAAACATCGCTGTTGCCTGTGTAAATACCGGTACAGCGATGCTAATCATTTCTAGAGAGTGTTTAGAAATCCGGACGACTTCTTACAAGGCAGACTTGGCTAACTCTGCGACTTGTTCCATTTCGTCATTGGCGAGCGTTTCTAGAGCTGCTTTTGCCTCTGGTGTTTTTAACTGACCCAACGCTTGAGCAACCCGATGCCGAATTTGCCAATCTGGACTTGTCGCGTAGGGAATCAGCAATGGCACTGCGCGATCGTCGCCTAATTCACCTAATGACCCGATCGCGGCGGTAATCACCAAATCGCTCTCCGAGTTCAGCGCATCGGCTAAGAGATCATAGCCCCGCGCATCGCCCAGTTCTCCTAGCGCTGCCACAATACTAAAGCGCACTAACCATTCTGGGGTTCTTTGATATAGCTTCTCTAGATCTTCGTAAGCTTCGGTGAGATGCAATCCGCCAATCGAGTCGGCGGCGGCCGCTTGAACATCCGGCTCTGGATCAAACAGGGCGGCTTTCAGTAGTGATAAGGATTCCGAACGGTTTTGCTCGCCGAGCGATGCCAACTGACTGACAGCAGCATATCGGACGCGCACATTTTCATCGGTGACAGAGGGTTTGATTAAGTCGTATGCGATCGCAGGATCAAGCTGTCTTAGATGATTTACCCCGCGCAAGCGATCGCCAAAATTGTTTGATTCTAGAAGTTCTTTAACACTATCTGGTGTAGTCATGCGATACAAATTTTGTAGTCTATCTGCTTCACTATTTTCCCTTGTTGTGGCGCTCTAACTTTGCTCAGCTGCCATTGCTCGAACAATGTCGCCACGCGTCAGGATGCCAACAATTTGCCCAGACGCATCAATGACGGGAAGCCGATTGACTTGGCGATCGTGCATTAATTTCGCCGCTTCGGACAGAGGTTTCTCTGGCGCGATCGTGACTGGATTAGAAGACATCACTTCTCCGACGGTTTGACCCAAGGCTTTGTGGAGATCCTTTTCGTATCGACCCGGATTTTCTAGATAGATCACGCTATCCAATAGCATGATGTAGGCAGGAGGAGTGACATTGGTTTCGCGCCACATTAGATCGGTTTCTGAAATGACACCGACGAGTTGACCCGCTTCATCTGTAACCGGAAGCCCGCTAATGCGTTTCTCTGCAATGGTTTTGATCACTTCGGATAAGGGAGTCTCAGGCTTGACAGTAATGGGAGCGGGGGTCATTACATCTGCGACAGTTTTTGCCATGAGCTTAGTGCGGCTGAAAGGTCTTTACGATCATTATGAGAGGATTGCAGGAGCCACATTCGCTCCAATTCATAGGATGTAACAAAGCGAGAAATGGCGCTAGTTTGAAGGACGCCCTACATTCTATGAGCGACTAGCGATCGCTATTTAACTATTCTCATAAACGACGTAGATGTGTCATCTCTCAAAGGTTCGGGGTCGCGCACTCAGTTGCTCTAGCGTAGCTTCTAGAACCGCATTCGTTTGTCCAGATACCGAAAACACAAGCGCTTCTCGGTAGACCCGTTGGGCAGGATGTGATGTAGAATTCGCGGCACCGCTTGAAACGACGATCGCAGCATGGGCACAGCGAACGGCTAATTCGATTGACCAAGCTCTTAGGTTGAGGTTTGTCTCGAAGTGGGGAGACTTCGGTTGAGCCGTGTAGATGGCGTCGCGACAAGCGGCGAGTTCGTCAATTAAAGCCTGTTGAACAGCGATAGATTTCTGCTGCGTTACTGCTTCTACGATGTCTAATCCCGCTTGAGCGCATCCCAATGCAAAGAAACTGTGGTTGAGAACATTGGCGCGATCGCTCTTGTGAATGGCTCTCGCAGGCAGTACAAAGGCGATGTGAGAATTTGGTAAAAACCATTCTGTTAGCTCAGCCGTGACGGTGTTCGTCGAGGTGATTGCGGCGAGTGACATCGGTTCGCTGAAGCGAATCTCTCCGTTTTGCAGCGTGTCTTGGAAGGGCACGATGCCATACACCGCTTGACCATCAGGTAACAAGGCGGCGATCAGAACATCCTGAAAGAAGTTGAATCCCGTAATCCATGGAATGTGTCCGTGCAATCGATAGCCGCCTTCGACTGGAACCGCTTTCAGGGGCGGGTTGTGCTCTCGTCGCAAATGCGAGAATCCAATTCCAACCAACTTTTGACCGTTTGCTAAATACGGAAGATAGGTTTGTTTCAGCCATTCGTTCTCGCTCTTAAGCAACATTGAAGCCGCGCTCTGATGTTGCGTTTGCAGAAATGCTAATGCTCCAGAGAAGCGGGCAATCAGTTCTTGAACGGCGTAATAGGTCAAAGCATTAACGTTCCAGCTTTGAGGCAGTCTTAACGCTAATAACTGCCGTTCTGCTAATCCTTGAACGGCAGAACGCAACGCCTCCGGATCATGATCGATCGCGTTTGCATGAGGGGCGACCTGCGATCGCAGATAGGCTTCTGTCATTTCAAGAATCGCGGAGTCTTGCATCATTCTGAAGATAGAAAGTGTGAGTGCGGTTGGAAGCTTGTTTGTGTAAAGTGATTCTTCTTTCCATCCTATCGACTTGAATGCTTGGCGGTGATATCTGAAAGACACGCCATAATCAGGAAGTTAGCGATGAGGATCAAGCATGGAGTTTGCAACGCTCGGGGCTGCTGTTCTCAAAATGGTTGCGCCACCTGTGGCAAAAGCGCTGTTGACGCAAGTGAAAAGTCGGCTCAATCCGACAGAGCTTGAAGCCGCGCTAACGAAGGGAATGCAAGCGGCTGATAGTGAACATGAATCAGGTCTTGATCCTTCTAAAATGCTGTTTCGTCGATGTCCTGATAAGCCAAAGCGAGATTTTTTGGAAGCTGCCTTGAAGCATCCAAGTGCATTGGGTGAGTTACAAAAGCCTTTAGAAGCGCAAGGACTTCCTGATGTGGCGTGTTTGGTCAAAGTTTTTTCGCAGGTTAAGACAGATCAACACGTTGACCTAAATGATGCGATTCTTGAGCCTTGGATTAAAACGTTTACGCACGCTTACGTTCAGGAGACCAGCGCCTATATTGCGCTTCGAGTTGCTCAGGACGATTATCTAGAGCAGTTGGCAAACTGGTTTGATGATGTCAAATTTGCGGGCGTTGCGATCGATGGGCAGGAAGTTGATCGGGCAAATCAGCTCCTGCAAATCTTTGTGATGCCGGATGTTCAAGAAGAAGTAACGCGGACTGGGTTTGCGTATGTGATCGCTCAAGACTCGGCTCCAGATCGACAGGTTGTGCTGTTGGCAGAACAGCGATATTACTCCAATCTTGAGCGAACCGGACGCAAACTCTCGGCGCGTCAGTTGTTGCAGCAGCCCAATCGAACCAAAGCCGCCGTTCTGTTGGGTGCGCCAGGGTCAGGAAAGACGACGCTATTAAGTTATTTTGCGATCGCATTAGCAATGCAAGCCAAGACATTAGCAATGTTAGCCGATCCGTTACCAATGCCAGGCGGTACACAAGCAATGTCAGGCAATCCGTTACCAATGTCAGGCAATCCGTTACCGATGTCAGCCGATCCGTTACCAATGTCAGCCGATCCGTTACCAATGTCAGGCGGTACACAAGCAATGTGGGACAACGCATTGGCAAGGTCGTCCGATGTAAAAGGATTGCAGCCCCATACAGAAGAATTGCCGCTACCGATCTTAGTTCGGATTCGCGATTGGGCACGATTTCCAAACCTCTCGCTGCTGGAGTATGCGCGACACTTCGCTGAGAAGACGATGGAGGTCAAGAAGTTACCTGTCGGATTTTTTGAGTATTGGCTAGAGCGAGGCAAAGCGCTGATTCTGCTGGATGGGTTAGATGAAGTTGCCGAAGATGCGAAGCGCTATGACCTTGTGCAACGGATCGAAAACTTTTTAGGACAGCATCGCGAAAACTTTGCGATTATTACCTCTCGTCCGGCAGGCTATAAACGCGACTTTTTCCGCACGCATGAGTATCCGCACTACGAGCTTTTGATGTTTGATGACCCCAAAATGGAGGAATTTATCAATCATTGGTATGACAGTCGGATTCCAGACAAAGCGGAGGCAGAGCGGAAGAAGGAGAGCTTGAGAAAAGCATTGGGGGATAACGATCGCATCAAATTGCTGGCGAGAAATCCATTGTTGCTGACAATTATTGCGTTGATTCATCGCTACTATGCAGTGCTGCCCAAAGAACGCCATAAGATTTATAAAAAATCGGTGGAGACACTGCTAATTTCTTGGGATGCCCTGAAGGAATTAACGAACCATACAGTATTTAAGTATCTGGATCTGGATGATGTGCAACGGTTGATGGAGCAATTAGCGTATTGGATTCATACGCAGGGCAGTACAAGCGATCCAGAAGGCGGAACGCTAATTGATAAAGATGAACTGCTTGAGCAATTAACCAGATTGATCAAAGCACGAAAACCAATTCAGCTTGATCAAGCAAGGAATGAGTCAAAGCGCTTTCTACAACTAATTCGAGAGCGAACCGGATTGCTGAATGAACAAGGGCAGGACTGTTACGCCTTTGTTCACAAAACACTTCAAGAATATCTTTGCGCTCAGGACATTATGTATCGTGCGGATGATGAGGATGATTTTGACATTGTCCTGTCATACATTAAAGACTATTTGCATAATCCACATTGGCGAGAGGTCTTGCTGTTACTGGTTGCTCAACAGAAGCCGAAGAAGGCTGCGAAAGCAATTCGTGCCATTTTAAAGAATGGTAGTGAATACGAGCAATGGCTACATCGAGATTTAATGTTTGCTGGAATTTGTTTACTAGAAGATCCGAAAGGACTTCAAGCAACTGCTCAAGATTTAATTGCAGAAGTGCTGTCTCGTTTAGTTCAACTGAGTATGAAGGATGACAGATCAACTGGTCGAGAAGCTAAGAAATTGGTTGAAGAAATCATCTTCAATTTAAGTGAAACATCTTTTGCAGCAGATGCTCTAGAACACATCAGAGCTTATAGGGACAGAATCTCTCACAGTTATCTAGTGAAAAGTCAAATGCTGCTAGGAAATCATGAAGAGGCATTAGAATCTCTACTCATTCTGCTCGAAGATCGATTGTCGTCTCAATGGGCACTTGAGATGCTAGGGAAGAGTAATAAATTCGTTGAAGCTTCTAAGTTTTATGTTCAAAGATTAATCTCGATATTTAATGGAGAGGCTAGCATAGCTAAAGCTTTAGAAAAGCTGAAATATAGAGATGAATGGGTTGACGACGTTCTTTATGAAGACAGCTACGATGAGGCGTCTAGGCGAATATCATATGATGAGTATCTCCGAGAAGAATTGGAGGAAGCAAAAACTTACTATGCAGAAGTCAATGTACTTATCTCAAACCTTAAGAATGGTTCTGAGTCAGCCATTGATCAACTGATTGATTGGCTAAGCTGTGAGGAGTACAATGTTGCCTCGTATGTTGCAAAGGCTTTGGGTGAAGCAAGTAGCCAATTTAGTTCAATCATTCCAAAACTATTGGAGCGCTTAGAAGATGAATCTTTGATGTTATTCAACGGAATCATTGAAACTTTAGGCAACTTAAGTAATCCCTCTAACGAAGTGATGCAGTTCTTGATAGCGTGCTTAAATAAACGAAATTACTGGCTGATATGCGTTACAGCAGCGGAATCATTAGGAAAACTAGGCAACTCCGATAGCGTTATTGTAAGTGAACTACTAACTTGGCTGGAACTCGACGATGACGCTGCGGAGAATCCCTATTCGCTGAAATCCACAGCAGTTAGGATAATAGGCAAATTGGGCAAGAAGTGCGATCGCGTCCTTCCCCTACTCCTCGATTGGATTGAACGCCATCAAGACTCAGAGTATGTCGGAGCAGGAATTGATGCACTGTGGAAAATCGTGGAAGGATAATAGGGAATATAGTCAAGAAAGTGCGATCATATTAAAGTTGTCAGTCAATGCAGAAGACTTGTAACCCGATCCAATCGCTCAATTCATCTCGTCTTGCTGAGCGCTACCAATTTTTGTTGAACGCTCCGGACGAAAACTCTTCTAGAGCTTGTTAAAGCCGTTTTTCACATCAATCTTCGTTGAACATCGCTTTTTGCAGAGGATGCACCGTATTATCAATTACGCCGTCATTGAAGTAGCTCTTTAGGGGTTGCTCAATCTTCTTGCTGTCAGTTTATCGATTAGACCTGTTATGTTTCCTGCCATCTTCCTCGATAAAGACGGAACGCTGATTCCTGACATTCCTTACAATGTTGATCCAGACAAAATTGAATTATCAACTGGAGCCGGATTAGCCCTACGATCGCTCCACCAATCTGGCTACAAATTAGTCATTATCTCTAATCAATCGGGAGTTGCGAGAGGATACTTTCCAGAATCAGCATTAGTGGGGGTAGAACGGCGAATTCGAGACCTACTGGAGATGTTTGACGTTCCTCTGAGCGGATTTTACTACTGTCCTCATCATCCAACTGGCGAAATGGCGTCCTATGCGATCGCATGTCAGTGCCGTAAACCCGAACCTGGGCTCCTGCTTCAAGCTGCGCAAGAACATCACCTCGACTGTACCAAGTCGTGGATGATTGGAGATATTCTCAACGATGTAGAAGCCGGACGAAAAGCGGGTTGTCAGACCATTCTGCTAGATAATGGCAACGAAACAGAGTGGATTCTCACTCCCGAACGACTTCCCCACTATCGGACTCGAACCTTGGCTGAGGCAGCTGAAGTGATTCATACTCACACATCAATCCATTAACGAATCCACGAATGAATCCGCCTTAAGGCTGTTTGCTCCGCATTAATTGTTCTGTATTAGTCATTTATCTCTCAAATTCATAAAAAAATATCCATGAGTAACCTGTCACGCATTGTCGAAAAATTTTCAGACTTGCGGGTTCTCGTGATTGGCGAGGCAATCCTCGATCGCTACCTGTATGGTTGTGCAAATCGGTTTTGTCAAGAAACTCCGGTTCCGGTTGTGACGCTTTCCCATTGCGAAAATCAGCCTGGAGGAGCCGCGAATACCGCCGTGAATATACGAAGCCTGGGAACTCAGGTCACTTTGCTGTCGGTGGTTGGTAATGATGAAGAAGGGAGACTGCTACAACGCGCCTTGTTAGATCATCAAATTGATATTGATCCAATGCTTGTAGCCAGCGATCGAACAACGCTGACAAAACAGCGCGTCATGGATGAAGACAGACTACTGCTTAGATTTGATCAAGGAACGACTAACACCATTACGGCCAGTCTTGAACACGAAATCATTCACTATCTAACGCAGCATTTTTATGATTATGATGCTGTGATTGTTTCTGATTATGGATACGGGATTTTAACATCAGGCGTGATTGATGCAATCGGTACTCTGCGCAATATAGAACCTACGTCGCCGCAATTTCAGCACTCTAAAACGCTGTCTAAAACCCTAGTTGTAGATGCCAAAGCACTAGAACGCTATAAAACGCTCAACGTCACTGCCGTTAAGCCTAACTACGAGCAAGTTACACAACTTCTACCTCAAACCAGTTCAGAACGAGACTTATCGCGAGTTGACTGGATTATTGCCCAAACCGCACAAATTCTAGCGGCAACCGGAGCGCAGATGGTTGCCGTAACGTTAGATCAAGAGGGGGCAATCATTTTGCAACCTCAAACTTCCCCGCATCGGATTTATGCCAATCCAGTTTGTCCGACTCGCACCATTGGAGCCGGGGACACCTTTACCGCTACTCTTGCGATCGCGCTGGCGGCTGGGGCTTCTCCCACCGATGCGGCCGAACTAGCGGCGGCAGCAGCAGCCCTGGTTGTGAGCAAAACAGGCACTTCTATTTGCACAGCTGAAGAATTGCTGGCTCATCTTTCATCAGTTGTTCACAGCGCCTAGGCGTTTTTGTATTCCGTTCTGTATTCCTTTCGTATTGCATGTGGAACCAAGCTAAGAATCTGCTCTGCATTCGCCTAGACACGATTGGCGATGTGTTGATGACCACTCCCGCCCTTCGCGCCCTCAAAGAATCCGTACCCGGCCGCCAAATTACGCTCCTGACCTCTTCTGCGGGAGCCGCGATCGCGCCCCTGATTCCCGAACTCGATCACTTCCTGATTTACGATTCGCCTTGGCTAAAAGCCACTGCCCCTCGCTCGAGTCCCCGTCCTGAATTCGAGATGATCGAGTTTTTGCGATCGTTTCACTTCGATGGAGCTGTCATCTTTACGGTTTATAGCCAAAACCCGCTGCCATCTGCCTTTCTGTGCTACATGGCAGAAATTCCTCTGCGCTTAGCTCACTGCCACGAAAATCCCTATCAGCTGCTGAGCGACTGGATTAAAGATCCAGAACCCGATGGCGGAATTCGCCACGAAGTTCAACGGCAGCTTGATTTAGTTGCTCACATTGGCTGCACAACGCAGAATGAACGCCTATCGGTGCAGGTGGAAGAGCGCGATCGCACCACCATTACCGCTCTCCTCCAACGCCTTAAAATTGACAGAATTTCTCCTTGGGTCGTGATTCATCCTGGAGCAACGGCAGCTTCTCGTCGCTACCCCCCAGAAAGCTTTGCTGCCGTTGCCGATTGCCTCATCTCGCAGCAAGGATGGTCTGTTGTGTTTACCGGAACCGAATCAGAGCGTGACTTAGTAAACCAGATTCAAGCGACGATGAACGCCCCCTCTCATTCTTTGTGCGACCTGACGTTAGGCGAGTTTGCTGCCTTAATCGAAGCGGCTCCGGTTCTCATCTCTAACAATACAGGCCCCGTTCATTTGGCGGCGGCTACCGGAACGCCTATCGTCGATTTGTATGCGCTGACCAACCCTCAACATACCCCGTGGCAGGTTCCAAACCGAGTCTTGTTTCACGATGTTCCTTGCAAATATTGCTACAAAAGCATTTGTCCAGAAGGACATCAAGATTGTCTTCGGCAAGTGACACCCGATCAGGTCGTGCAGGCAACAGGAGAGTTAATAGCGAAATGAGAGATAAGTGAGGACTTTGGGATCTCTTCTGCAACGCTTTGTGAGAAGAGGCATGACCAACGTTGGTTGGTCGATGAACTCTGACAATTTTCACTAAGGTGAAGGAACAGATTTTTGGCAAAGCGTTACCAAAAGCATTCTCTAACTCTTTCGTGCCCTATGTCTCTACCCTTTCTTCCTCCCTCTTTCGACAATTCCTGATTCCATCCTTCGGCAGATTGGATTTGAGAAATCAACTTGATATTCTTTGAGTGTTGAAACAATTTTTTTAGGAGAACGAAATATGTTGAATCTAATCGCTTGGGCTATCTTAGGATTGATTGCAGGTGCGATCGCGAAAGCAATCTATCCAGGTTCACAAGGTGGCGGCATCGTTGCGACAATGATTCTCGGTATTGTTGGTGCATTTATCGGAGGCAGCCTGTTTAACCTGCTCTCGACGGGAACGCTTTCTTTCGCTGCAACAGGTCTGAGCATTGGTGGTATTTTCGTTGCTGTGATTGGTGCGATTATTGCAATCTTCTTGTGGGGCTTGCTCACCCGTCGTGCGGCGTAAGCTCTTAATATAAGTTAATTCAGTACAAGATTGCTTTAGGGGTTTTAGCGTCTTAAAAAAAATCAGGGTTCTCTCCAGTGCGACGGCTGGAGAGAACCCTTTAGTTTTATCAGGGCACACAAGCTAAAATTCACCTCTTTACTGCTTCAAGCAGTTCTTAGTTCGTTGGAAGCCGTACTTCCAACCCTCCCTCTTGTCGGGCAACCTGCTGTGGTGCATTCAAGACAGGTAATATTGCTTTTCTAAAACCGTCCTCCTCGCCCTTCTTCCTTGGGTTTCGCCTTGTTCACCCGAAGTTGTCTACCCATCCACTCTGCTCCATCAAGTTCACTAATTGCCGTATCTTCGTGAGCGTCCTCTGCCATCTCAACAAACGCAAAACCGCGCATCCGGCCCGTTTCGCGATCGGTGGGCAGAACGACCCGCTTCACGGAGCCGTACTCTGCAAACACAGATCTCAAATCTTCATCTGTCGCTTGGTAAGACAAGTTTCCAACGTATATCGTCATGAGAAGGGTCATCCGAACAAAGAGCAAAACGAATTCTTGAGCGCCCTATCGCTAAGTTGTCGATCGCTTCGCAGTAGAAGCAAGGCGGTTAGACCGACTCAGAATCTAGTCTAAATATTGCCCTTAGTTGCAAAATTAATTTTGTCACCCGCAACACATTTACTGAGTAAAGTTGCAGATCTGTAGGGCAAAGTTTCTTGATCCCCAAGTTTAACCGCAATTGCTAAGATCGATTTTGCTGTTTTGCTGTGTTTCATTTTTGCGTTCCGCTTCAATCCCTATCACTCCTCTCGTTCTCAATCACCCCTCAAAGACATATAAGTAAATTTAATAGCTATTTTTACCTAATTTAGGTGGGTGATTGGTCAGATTCGGCATACGGGATGAGTAAAATTGCCTTAAGATTGTCGTAACGATTTAAGCGGTTAGATCAAAACTCGCTGACCATACCCAACCAGGAGGACTATTTATGGCGCTCGTACCAATGCGGCTGCTGTTGGATCATGCGGCTGAACACGGCTACGGCATCCCGGCATTCAACGTCAACAACATGGAGCAGATCCAAGCGATCATGCAGGCTGCCCATGAAACTGACAGCCCTGTGATTTTGCAAGCTTCTCGTGGCGCTCGTTCCTACGCTGGCGAAAACTTCCTGCGTCACCTGATCTTGGCGGCAGTCGAGACTTATCCTCACATTCCGATTACCATGCACCAAGACCATGGTAACGAGCCTGCCACCTGTTACTCGGCGATCAAGAATGGCTTCACGAGCGTCATGATGGATGGTTCACTCGAAGCCGATGCAAAATCTCCTGCTAGCTATGAGTACAACGTGGCAGTCACCCGTGAAGTGGTGAAAGTGGCTCATGCGATCGGAGCATCGGTCGAAGGTGAGCTTGGCTGTTTGGGTTCGCTCGAAACGGGCATGGGTGAAGCAGAAGACGGTCACGGCTTCGAGGGTAAGCTGGATCATTCTCAACTGTTGACCGACCCAGATCAAGCGGTTGACTTTGTTGAGCAGACTCAGGTGGATGCGTTAGCAGTTGCGATCGGAACCAGCCACGGAGCCTACAAATTTACCCGCAAACCGACCGGAGAAATCTTGGCAATCAGCCGGATTGCAGAAATTCACGAGCGCTTGCCCAACACTCACTTAGTGATGCACGGTTCTTCGTCTGTACCCGAAGACCTGTTGGCGTTAATCAACCAGCACGGTGGCGCAATTCCTGAAACCTATGGCGTACCTGTTGAAGAGATTCAAAAGGGCATTAAGAATGGGGTGCGTAAGGTGAACATCGATACCGACAACCGTTTGGCAATTACGGCTGCTGTTCGCGAAGCCCTCCAATCCAATCCCAAGGAATTTGACCCCCGCCACTTCCTGAAGCCGTCGATTAAGTACATGCAGAGAGTGTGTGCCGATCGCTATAAGGAGTTCTGGACGGCAGGCAATGCCAGCAAGATTAAGCAAGCCTCGGTTGAAGTTTATGCAGCAATGTATAAGAAAGGCGAACTCGATCAAGTCGCTAAGAAGACCGCTAGTGTCTAATCGCTAGGTCTAATTGAGAAACTGGGTAGCTTTTCGGCTACCCAGTTTTTTTATTGAGCCAGTTTCTCGTTGGGTTAAGAAGTTAGGGTCTTTTAGAGGCAATGAATCCTCTGCTTGAGAGAGGGGTTCCTATTCTCCAGTTCCACAATTTGGGTAATGCATCTGATTTTCGTTCTCAGGGTTGATTCCTGCGATCGCGCCACCCTGGCACAATGCTGAAATATGGTTCCAACCTATACAGTTTTCATATTTCTTCTAAAGGCTTAAAAGTAATGATCAAATCCTGGCTGGTGATTGGCGCAGTCACGTTCTTAGTCGCACTGGGAAGTAATATTGTCAGACCGCAGGACGTGAAGTGGTTTAATCGGTTGCGGCGTCCGCGTTGGCTCACCTTTGAGAAACTGATTCCAGTGATTTGGATGATTATTTTTATTTGTGGCGCTTGGTCTGCCTATATTGTATGGGAAGAAACGCAAGACTGGCAGTTGATGATTTTTTACCTCGTGCTAGAAGTTGCGATCGTGGCCTATTCCCCCACATTACTTTGGTCTCATAGCCTCAAACTGGGAACATTTATTGGCGGGTTAGGCTTTGTCATTGGGTTACTGTTGACCGCGCGAGTCTATCCAATTTCTGGATGGGCTGCGCTGTTGCTCGTTCCCTTTTTGCTGTGGGGTCCGATCGGCACGTATACAACTTGGGCAATTTACAAACTCAACCCCGAATATCCCTAGAATCCGCTAGTTCTACACTGCCTGCTAGGATAGTGGGGTTGAAATAAGGGAACACCTATGACTCGCGCAATCATGGAGACCGACAAGGGTACGATCCATCTGGATTTGTTTGATCAAGACGCGCCCAACACGGTGAAGAATTTTGTGGATTTATCGACTAAGGGTTACTACGATGGATTAGCATTTCATCGAGTCATTCCTAACTTTATGGTTCAAGGCGGTTGCCCAAACACGCGAGAAGGCGCAAAAGGAAGACCGGGAACGGGCGGCCCGGGATACCAAATTAAGTGTGAGATTAACCCGAACAAGCACAAGGCGGGTTCGCTATCCATGGCTCACGCGGGACGCGATACGGGCGGTAGCCAATTCTTTATTTGCCATTCGCCTCAGCCCCATTTAGATGGAATGCATACTGTGTTTGGTCAGACCAACGACATGGATGTCGTGAATGCGATTCGGCAAGACGATCGGATTTTGTCTGTGAAGATCGAAGAGTAGAGATGAAGGATGAGGGAGGTCTTTATCCCTACCTCCCCGCCTTGCCATATTTGGCACTAGCCCTTCCACCTTCCTGTACGGTCAGCCATGCCCAAATCTGATCGCCGTAAGAGAAGTGCCACCATTCATTCCAATGCCGCTTAAAGCCTGATTTAACCATGACATCGCAAAGAAGCTGGCGATGCTGATGATAGGTTTTCTCTAGTGAATTAGTGCTGTCTGCAAAATGGTTGGGGAACGATCGCGGTGATAGTTCATCGATCGGCGAACCCATATCAATCTCGTTCCCCTCAGCATTTATTAAGGTGATGTCAATGGCGGCTCCTGTACTGTGGGGCGGAGGCATCCTCGGATCACCATTCGGCATGGCCCAAAATTGATAGACCTGTTGCAGAATTTCTTCTCGCTGCGCTTCTGTTAAAGCTTTTGGGTTTAATCCTTGCGATCGCGCCGCCTCAACAAACGTGTAGTCCACCATAAATTGCTGCACAGCAACTGGACGGTAGGCATCAAAAATCTGAATTTTCCAACCGGGATGAGACTGTTGCAATATTTTATGGGCAGTCAGCAAGCGAGCGCAAACGCCTTGCCGGACGTAAAACGGTGATTTTTTCCCGTAGGGTGCGCCTAGCTTAGCGTAGGGATGGGGGGTAACGAAGGCAAACTCGTCAGGAATTTGAACGAGAGGTTCGTGACACTCGGCGATCGCGACTGATTGATAAGGCTTCATGCCAGTAGAAGATAAACATAGCAGAAACCTTATCATTCCTGCGACTCAATCTCCTCCGGGAATCTCAGTGAGTTGCCATTGTCCATTCAGTTTGGCAAAGATAACTCGATACTCTAACGGCTGACGGGCATACTGACTCGACACAAACCCCGGCTTTCCGTTGGGTAGAAGAATTGGCATCCAGCTCTTAATCGGGTCGTATCCTTCCTTAGGGTCGCTGTACCGTTGTTCAAACGTTTTTCGATCGAGCTTGACGACCTCATTCGAGAGCCTTGCCACGATCGTGCTATTGGCACTCGGTTGCGCTCTGACATTTACATTCTCACCCTCGATAATCACTTTATCGAGGAGGTGTCCAATCCCTTGAGTGCCTTTTGGCGGTGGATACTGTTTCTCAAGTTCACCCGCCGCATTCGAGCAAACAAAGCCATCTGCATCTTGTTCAGAATTTACGTTTGTGAGCGAACACGGACCTGAGATTGCTTTTTCAAGAATGCTCCAGAGCGGTGTGGTAGAACCCTCTGATTTCAAATATTCTTCCAGGGGTATGGGTCCACCAAATCCGAGGGAAATCTCTCCTTTTGGCACCACACTTTTGAGAAATTCCAGGTCGCGGCGCTTGATGGCTTGACGAGCGCGATCGCGAAACTGAGCAAAGGAAGTGTTCTTCACCTCGTCTCGATACACGAGTCGCTGATGCGGGAAATCATCCAGCGGCGACGGGACGGGTGTCGGAGCAGGAGATGTCACGGGAGATGCCACAATGGGCGCATCGGGTGATGGGGTTGTCGAAGGAGACTGTTGAGACGAGGGAGAAACGACAAGGGGCGGGGCGGAACGGTTTGATGTGGCGGCAATTCCAATCCCAATTCCGCCTGCGCAAATCGCGGCAAGCGCAACAATCAAAGGAGCTTTCTGCATAACACGAGGAACGGTGACGATTTCTACTGATTTCTACAGTTCCCCTACTGCCCCTTACGGAACCCCTGTAGCGCTCTAGTCTTTAGGCGGAACCGGATCATAACCAACCGACGACGAGAACGGATGACAGCGGCAAATGCGTCTCGTCGCCAACCAACTGCCCTTAAGCGCGCCATGAGTGGCGATCGCGTCAATGGCATATTGAGAACAGGTAGGTTGAAAGCGGCATTTCGGTAAGAGCAATGGCGAAATGACCATGCGATAGCCGCGAACTAGCCCAATCAAAAGTAGCTTCATGGGTTTATTGTAACGCTCGTCTAGTCTCGCGTTATCCTCGTCGTACAGACAAGGCGTCTGCCTGAGCTTGTGTCGTAATCAATGCCCTATCTGGAACTTGAACATCATCACGGAGCGTCACGCCGACCACGATCGCGCCTGTGCCAATCGTGACTCGATTGCCAACCGTTGATCGAAAAAGAATGGCATCATCGCCAATCGTCAGGTTATCGCCGACCGTGAGCGGACCGTGAAACACAATATTGTCATCTGTATCCAAATTGCGACCGATTTTAATGCTAGTTCCCTTCAGCGCATGAAATGTAACTCGATCTTCAATAGCTGCACTCTCACCTATCACAATTGGTGCCCCTTCATCTGCCCGAATTGAGGTGCGGCGTCCGACGACGCTATTTGCGCCCAAACGCACATCCCCCACTAGTCGAGCAAATTCTTCGACTCGAACCCCTGATCCTAGCGTTGGCTTGACGGGTTTAGGATTCCACGAGGTGCGGGGTGCGGCACTGATGCCCGTCACCGCATCAAAGCCTTCTGTCTGATACAGCTCAGAGTAGTGCTCTGCGAACTCTTCATTCACCTCTAAAACTTCTTCCTGGAAGGTACTGTTATCCGCAGTCTTAAGCGGCAGAGCATCGGCTTGAGCTTGTGTTGTGATCGTTTGTCCAATTGCCACTAAGCGATTTTTGGGAATCCGCACACCCGTTATGGTGGCCCCATGCAGCACAAAGGCCCCATCTTCGAGAATGCTGTTGGTAATGCGCGATCGAAACCCAACAAATGTAAATTTCCCGATCCGAGAATTGACAATCACCGCTTGATGGGCAATGCTAGCTCGCTCTTGGGTGCTGTTAGAGCGGCTGCCGCAGGAAGATGATGGTGATGGTAAAGATCGCAATGCCAAGAACAAAATGTTGTCTTGTAGATTCGTTTCATTGCCAATACAAACTCGCGTTCCGGGGTCAGCCCGCAGAATCGTATTACTCGCGACAAAGCTCTTTTGCCCGATCGCGACATCTCCAAATAATTCTACAAGGGGGCTAACAAAGCTAGAATTGACCACAACTTTGACCGATTCCCCAATTTGAGCTAGTCCAGCACGGGTGCGAGGCGCGTCGCGGGACTCTGAAGAAAATCCATAGACAGCAACACTGATCGCGACCAGCGTTGAGACAAAACCCGTAATCAATCTTGACGTCTGTTTTTTCATAGTGGTGTGTTAGCACTGTATTTGCTTGAACCCTGCGTTTAAATAAACTACAGAGTGAAGCAGACTCTCGTTTGTGTTTCAGAACTTAAAGTTACCAGAATCCAAAAAACAAAAAATAGACTTCCCTGATATCAACGCAAAGCCTTATACTAGTAAAGTTGTCAAAATCTTCTTTCGAGTACACGAGGAAAGTTCATGTCGCGATATCGAGGTCCGCGTTTACGAATTGCGCGTCGTTTGGGAGATCTGCCTGGTCTCACTCGCAAAACCCCCAGACGGGCATATCCCCCCGGACAACACGGGCAAAACCGCAAAAAACGGTCTGAATATGCAGTTCGTTTGGATGAGAAGCAGAAGCTTCGGTTTAATTATGGGGTGACTGAGCGCCAATTGCTTCGCTATGTGCGGAAAGCGCGTCGGGCAGCTGGTTCTACTGGGCAGGTCTTGTTGCAACTGCTAGAGATGCGGTTAGACAACACTGTTTTTCGGATGGGTATGGCGGCGACGATTCCGGGAGCCCGGCAGTTAGTGAATCACGGACACGTGACGGTGAACGGTCGCGTAGTGGACATTGCCAGCTATCAATGTCGTGCAGGAGATGTGATTGGGGTGCGCGATCGCGATCGCTCCAGAAAACTAGTGGAAGCAAATCTGCAGTATCCCGGTTTGGCGAACTTGCCGAGCCACTTAGAGTTTGATAAGAACAAGCTAACCGGAAAGGTTAACAATGTCATTGATCGAGAGTGGGTAGCCCTCCAGATCAACGAACTGCTGGTGGTGGAGTACTACTCGCGTCAGGCGTAGATTCACCTGTTCGATATGACCGCGGCACTCGAATATTTTTTGAAGCCCTTTCGTCCGTCAGCGAGGGGGCTTTTTTGACTGGCGCGACTATCAACTATAGTGTGGTAGTCGTGTTCCTACAGGATGGTAATTACCCTAGCGTTGCCAGAATTAAATGCTCTAAAGAGAGCGGTTCATCGCCAAATTTTCTTTCGATATAGGTAGCGTACCAGTGGTTGAGTGACCATTTGGCAGATTCAGTATCGGCTCTGGTTTGGGCAGCGCTCCGGGCAGCATCTAGCGTTGGGTAGACCTGACGATCGCTCACTGCCAAACGATTTCCGGGTAGCCAGCACTGAAACGAGAATCCATTGGATTCCGCCACAAGTTCAATGAGCCAACCGTGGTAAACCTCGTTCATCTGCCTGAAACACTCGACCTGAATTATTTGTCCCGTTTGATCCGTTAAGACGCTCTGAGCGATCGCCGCACCCTTCCACTGATCCAATCCACCAAAAACGTTAATACCAGAAACGCGCCCAAGGTCACGATTAAAGATTGGTAGTCAAAGCTACTTAGCTGTTCGGTGAGCAATCGTCCTAATCCACCCGCGCCCACTAAACCCACAATCACCGTTTCGCGCATACAGACTTCCCACCGATACAGAGTATAGGCAAGAAACCGAGGCATCGTCGCCGGCAACACGCCATATAGAAACACCAGAGAATTAGGCGTTCCTCCAGCGCTGAGAGCTTTAAGCGGTGGTTGCTCTAGGTTCTCAATCACTTCTGCAAATAGCCTGCCCAAAATCCCAAGATTGTGCAACCCCAGCCCGATCGCACCGGGCAAAATTCCGGGAAACAAGACATACAGGACGACAAGCGCCCAAATTGGGGCAGGAATAGCACGACAGAGCAATAATACAATTCTAGCAATCACTAGCAGAACCAGAGGGAAGAGATTTGCATTACCTCGTCGGTTTAGCAAGCCGCTGAGGAGAAAAATTTGGGCGGCGGGAAAGGCGAGCAGTAGCCCACCACTTGCGGCGATCGCGATCGCCAGAACTGACATCGCTACCGTCTCTACCGACAGTGGAATCAATTCAGCAATTCCTGTGAAATTGGGCGGCAACGAGGTTTGAACAATTTGATGCAGCAGTTGCTGCGATCGCGGCGAGCCAATCTTACTCAAGTCAGGCTGGATGTACCAAAAACTGAGCGCTACTCCTGCGATCGCAATTGGAAACAAACTAAAAATCCGGCTATTGGAAATGTTGCGTTTTGTTGGGCGATGTGAATTTAAGTCAATTCGGCTGGCGCATCCTAATTGATTGCGGAGTGTTGCACTAGCAATATCAACGCCTCCATTCAAAATTAATAGCGCATAGAAAAACGTCCATAGCTGCTCATAGCGCAGCGATTGTAAACTTAAAAGAATTTCGTAGCCTAATCCGCCAGCGCCGATGATACCAAGTACAGCAGCAGAACGAATCGAGCACTCAAATCGATAGAATGAGTAGGACAAAAGATTTAGAAACGCTTGTGGCAATAGCGTATAGAAAAAAGCAGTAATTGGAGCAACCCCACTATTGATTAAGGCTAATAGCGGTTGCCTAGGAGTTTCATCTAAAATTTCTGAAAATACTTTTGCGGTAATGGCTCCAAAGGGGATTGCGATCGCAGCTACAGCAACTAAGGGATCGAGTCCCCAAATGTTGAGAAAAAACAATCCCCAAATCAATTCGTGAATGGCACGGGGAAACGCAAGTATGGCTCGAACGCTGTGAAAGCCAAAGTATCTCAATCGCTTTGCTCGCAGTACCTCTAGCCACCATACTTCTGAGCAAAATACGCCTGCGATCGCGCCAATTGTGACGCTCAGAAAAGTTCCGCAGACCGCATAAGCCAAAGTTACAAGGGATGCTTGAAGGGTTGTTGCTAATAAATCGTAGCTTAAGTCTGGGTGAACGCTGGCGGCAACAAATCGCCACAGCAACGGAAATCCGTTAAAGTTCACAACAGTTTGTCGAAACAGCCCGGCTTGCCAAAGAGATAGCGCGATCGCGATCAGTCCAATCATGCCCCACTGGAGCGACGGACTGATGAAGCGGGATGCAGGTCTAGACATAGCTCAGAGACGATATAAATCAGCAATCATTTCGCTCGATACAGCCGTACTGGGCGCATCGAACAAAATACGACCCCGACGCAGCCCAATCATGCGATCGCAGTAGCGCAACGCAACGTCAACGTCGTGCAAACTCACAATCAGCGTTCGGGATGATTGGCAGTTGCATAAAATCTCCATCACTTCGCGACTAAGTTCGCGATCGAGACTCGAAATGGGTTCATCAGCGAGGATCACCATTGGATTTTGAACGAGGACTCGTGCGATCGCGACTCGCTGCTGCTGCCCGCCAGAGAGCCGATCGGTGCGATCGTACAGCTTTTCTGGAATTCCGACTTGAGCCAAGGCTTGGGTGGCAGTTGCCACATCGAGCGGTACGATGAGGGAGATCAGCGCTTTCAGAAACGACCAATGCCCCAGATGACCTGCATTGACGTTATGAATTACTCGCAGATTATCAACCAAATGTAGCTGCTGATAAATCGTTCCGATTTGGCGTTGAATTTGGCGATGGTGCTTCGGTTTGAGTTGATGTAGTTTTTGTCCAAATGCTTGTACTTCTCCCCGCGTTGGCTCTAGCGTTCCATTCAACAATCGAATTAGCGTACTCTTTCCTGCTCCACTCGATCCAACAAGTGCCACCCGCTCACCTGCCACAATATGCAGCGAGATATCAGTTAGCGCTGTAAACTGTCCAAATTGAAGCGTGACGCGATCGACAGAAATAATGGGATCAGATGACATATGGGCTATAGGTGTAGGAGCGCTCCTTCATGCCGTTATTTTTGGCGATGGGTAGGGTGGCAGATGTCACGGATGTAGTGAGTAATAGATTGGTTCATCCGCTACAAGTCTGTTGCTAACTTGCTGATTGCAACAGTGACTTATTTAATTTTGCCAATCTCCCGCCCAACCTGCTCGATTCGAGCGTAATTCTCATTCTTCGTCGGCACAAATTTCGTCGCGCCAAATAGCTCCAAAATCTCCTTTTGCTCCGCCACCTTCGGATCGAGCTTCATCAAGGCGGTCTGTACTTTCTGAGGAAAATCATCTCCAAAGCGCTGCTTCACACTCGGACTAATCACCCAATGGTAATCGTAATACTCGGGCGATCGCCAAATCACGTCAATCTTACTGCGATCGATTTTGCCTTCCTGCAAGCGTTTTTGCCAGACCTGCTCATTCAATACCCCGGCATCGTAAGTTCCGGCTGTCACAAGCGCGATCGTCGCATCATGGTTTTGAGAGAACCCCGATTGTCCTTTAAAATCCTCTAGCGTTACGCCTGCCTGCTGTAAGAAATATTGCGGCATCAATCGTCCTGACGTTGAAGACTCGCTGCCAAACGTGAAGGAATGCCCTTTTAGTACGGTTAATTCTTTCAGATTGTTGATTGGTTGAATGCCGCTATTTTTATTGGCGATAAAAACACTGTGAAACTTAGCATCGATGTCTCGCTGTGCCAGTGCTTCTGCTCCAGGAACTTGCAACCGGGCTTGCACTCCCGTTAAGCCACCAAACCAAACCATATCCAAGTCACCCACTTTAAATGCAGTAACGGCGGCGGTATAGTCAGTGACAGGCTTATAGCTTACGGGAGTCTTTAGTTCTGCTTCTAAATACTGAGAGAGCTTGCCATAGAGCCGTTGGAGTTTTTCTGCATCTTGGTCTGGAATTGCGCCTGTTACAAATGTTTTAGTTTGTGTCTTAGTTTGCGCAGCAGAATTCGCTGATGAATTAGGCGAAGAATTATTGGAACATGCTGACAACGGTAAAAGTGACAGAAAGAGAAATGCAGAAGTCAACAGTCTTTTCATTAATTGCAACACACTTATTTCTAAATTTGGAAGATACCACATCGCATCAGCAACATAGTAGATTTAGATCGTTTGATTTAATTCAATTACCGACCCTTGATTCAACTCACAACCAATCGTTCTAAAATATTAGTCTCCCATATCGCGATCATCAAATGGCTACCCAAGACATCCTGGAGGTCGAACAATTTCTACAAGGATTTGAATTGTTCGGAGTCAATTTGGGGCTTGAAGCCAGTCTGACGCTTCTTGCCGCGTTAAACAACCCGCAGCATCGTGTGCCCATTGTTCATGTTGCAGGCAGCAATGGCAAAGGATCTGTTTGCGCTTATCTTTCCTCTGTTCTAACAGAAGCAGGCTACAAAGTTGGGCGTTATACCTCGCCTCATCTAATCCATTGGTGCGAACGAATTTGCATTAACGGGCAGCCAATTGCGCCTGATGATCTCTACCGCGTGTTGCTGAAGGTGCAATCTGCGATTGATCCTGAACAACCTTCTCCTACTCAGTTTGAAGTGATCACAGCCGCAATGTGGCTCTATTTTGCTGATCAGGAGGTTGACGTTGCGATCGTAGAAGTGGGCTTAGGCGGACGGCTCGATGCCACAAATGTGGTTGACCGTCCGCTCGCCAGCATCATCACCTCGATTAGCCGTGAACACTGGCAGCGATTGGGCAATACGATCGCGCAGATTACCACCGAAAAAGCTGGAATTCTTAAGCCGAACTGCCCTGCTGTGGTGGCGCTTTCAACGCTTCCTCAAGACGCTCAAACAGTTATCCATCAACGAATCGAAGCATTAGCTTGCCCTTTAATTTCGCCGCTTTCAAGTGAACGGTTATCGAACGGGCAAATTCAATACGATGGAATTCAGTATCGCCCTCCGTTGCCAGGAGAGGCTCAAATGCAGAATGTAGGACTTGCGATCGCGACTCTCTTTCACCTCAGAAAAACTGGCTGGAATCTTCCAGATGATTCCATTGTCAATGGAATCGAAAAAACAACATGGGCAGGAAGATTACAGTGGTACAAATGGCAACAGACTGAAATTTTGATTGACGGCGCACACAATTCTGCAAGCGCTAAAGTACTGCGCGATTACGTCAATACATTGAACGTAAGTTCTGTTCGCTGGGTAATGGGAATGCTGTCAACCAAAGATCATGCAGACATATTCAAAGCTCTGCTAAATCCGCGAGATTCGCTTTATCTAGTTCCGGTTCCCGGTCACAGTTCTGCTGATCCAAACTCGTTAGCCACCTTGGCCACTGCAATTTGCCCTGAGTTAATAGAGTGTCAGGTGCATAAGGATGTTTTTGCAGGATTAGCGGCGGCAACGGGTGGAGAATTAGTCGTGTTGTGCGGCTCGTTGTATCTCATTGGAGATTTTTTGGCAAAAACGCAACCGCTATGCTGATGACACCATGCGTGATCAGCAGATTGCTGAGTGAACAGGGCAAACCGTGGCGAACAGATCAAGTTGTTCATCGATCTCTAGAGCAAACTGCTTTTTGAGTTGATGCAACGTAAAGTCAGTCACTGTAAGCCACGCTGTTTCCCTCATTCCTCAAGACTACGATAGGCCTTCTACGATCGCGCATTCCAAGTTTGGGCAGCGTCGTTCAGCGACTGCTCCACCGATTTTTGACCCAACATCGCCGCTTGCAAATTCTCATAGAGCGTCTTTTGCAATAGCTTGCCGTCCTTCATCACTGGAATCAGCACTTCAGAATCTTTAAGTTGACCCGCGCTCACGATTCTTGCTTTGTCAATTGGGGTCGCATTGGTAGGCAGAGCTGTAAAGTAGCTGTCCGACGCCGCTTTGATAGTCGATGGGAGAACGTTCGCTGCTTTCGCAAACGCAAGCTGGTTATCATTATTCGCCACAAACAGCGCAAACTTAAGGGCAGCATCCGGTTGGTCAGTGTCTTTTGGAATGACTAGATCCATCACGGCTACGTTCTTCTTCTTGGTGTCACCTGTAATTTGAGCCGCAGATTCTGAAACTTGTGCGATCGTTGGCGCATTCTTGGCGATCGTTTTGAGAAACTCTGCGCCTGATGCCAAAACTGCCGTTCCACCTTGCTGATACAAATCAATGGCGTGCCGATGTCCTTCGGTCAACACTTCTTTTGGCATCAACCCATTCTTGTAGAGGTCAACCCAATACTGAAACGCCGCTTTCCCCTGAGGAGAATTAAACGCGGCTTTCCCCTGAGCATCGACAAGCTGAACGCCCATTTGCACAAATGATTCTAGAATCTCGCCCGAATCGCCCGGAACCGCCGTTGCAAAGAAGGCATATTTACCCGTTTTGTCTTTAATTTGTTTTGCCGCTTGAGCCAATTCTGCATAAGTCGCTGGAGGAGTGCTCACCCCAGCCTGCTTGAGAATATTGGTGTTGTAGATTGCAACTCGCGTCGTCAAGTACCACGGAATCCCAAACGTCTGATTGCCTAAGGTACTGGCTTGCCAAATGTTAGGAAAATATTGTCCTTTGACATCGGCTGGAACTTTGTCATCTAGAGTCATCCAAGCGCCTCGCTCCGCCAACTGAGAGGCAAATCCGGGGTTGAGGTTAGCCACATCAGGCGCGGTTTTGGCGGCCACCGCCGTTAGAATTTTGCGCTCCATTTCTGCCCACGGCACATCCACCCATCGCACTTTGATCCCAGGATTTTCCTTTTCAAACGTCGCGATCAGGGGTTTGAAATAGTCATCAAATTGCGGCGACAGTTGCATCGTCCAGAATTCGACTTCTCCTGTGCCAGAGGCTTGTGATCCACCCGAGGAAACCTTTCCGGGGCTGCAACTCACCAGCCAGCTTAGGGCAATTCCTAACAG
The DNA here is from genome assembly GCA_019359315.1 of Myxacorys californica WJT36-NPBG1. Classification (GTDB taxonomy): domain Bacteria; phylum Cyanobacteriota; class Cyanobacteriia; order Leptolyngbyales; family Leptolyngbyaceae; genus Myxacorys; species Myxacorys californica. The sequence continues at coordinate 25,524 of JAHHHO010000018.1, read as the reverse complement.
TGCAAAAACTCCAAAGGTTTTCCAAGTTTTCATTTGATACAACAGAAACGAGGGGCGTAGATTAGTTTAATGTACTTGAGGACGAGGTACGGGGTCTGAAAGATGCGGTATTTGTAATTCTTTACCATGTTTGTTTCTCAGGACTATGTTTGCTTCTCAGGACATATTACATTCGACACTCTCTTGCTTTGTCGGTAACACCTGATTTCCTTCACTTAGTAGAGGTAAAACAGTTTCGGAAGTTTCATCCTGAGAATCAAGCGTTAATAGGGGAACTGGAGATGAAAACTGCAATCGTTGTATTAGGATTAGTGCCTTTTGTGTCAGGGCTAGCGATCGCAGAGCGAGCTTCCTCTGGAATCGTAACGCAACCTTCCCCTGGTGTGGCCCAGCTTTCCCCTTCCACCTCGTATTCAAATCGATCTAGCCTCTCAATTCCCAGTTCCTATCCAGAGTCGCAGTTGGGTATCAAGTCGGAGTACAGCAAACCATTCTATGGAGTTGAAAGTGGAGTCCCTACTCCCACCGTGATTTTCGAGCAGAGCGCTCCAACGTTAGAAGATTTGAGTCAGCCTGAATTTAGCCCTGCTGACCCTTCTCGATTCTATTCTGAAGATGCTGTGGGTAATCCCTTCTACAATGGCAGTCCGAATCGCGCTGTGGTTTCTCCTGGCATTTCCACTCCCGATTCCAGTCTCATTCCCTCAACGGTTGCACCTAGCTATCCAGTGCCATCTGTAGAGCCGTTTAACCAATCTGCTCCACAAGTGAATAGCCCTCAAGTGCAGTTTTCACGTATTACAATCGTTGGATCATCTCAGCCGGGAGTAGGTCGTTTGGATGGACAACTACTACAAGCAACCTGCCATCAAAATTGGGGTCAGGCCCTCCAGGTTGTTGATCAAGCCTTGCGTTCTGCACCGTCTAATTCGTCAACTTACCGAACGACGCTGCAAGCCTACCGCGATCGCTTACAGTCCTTATCATCGCGTCAAACCTTTGTTTCCAATTGGCAGCAGCAGTGTAAAGGCGGTTAGTGCTCAGATGAATGGCTGATACTAACTGAAGGTGTTAAGAGTTCAGGAATACTCTTGCTCAAGGATTTGCCTAATCTTTGTATCAAGCTCAGGAATCTTGTTTTCTATTACATCCCAAACAATGTCAAAGTCAACACCAAAATAATTGTGAATCAACTGGTCACGCATTCCAGCCACTGCACGCCACTCAATTGCAGGATATCTCCAGCGCAAATCATTAGGCAATTGTTTGACCGCTTCACCAATCACTTCAAGACTACGAACATATGCCCGTTTTAACGTTTCATCTTGCATGAAAATTGCTTTGTCAAGGTGAGTGACGCTGGTAAGAATATAAGTTGTCTCGTCAAGAATATGCTGGAGATACTCACGCGCCGACGGAGACATATTCCACCTCGCGCAAGATTTTTGGACCGATATAAGGACTAAGTGATTCGACCGTAACTAAGTCAACGTTTCGACCAAACAAGTCTTCTAAGAAAAACGCCAAATGCATGAAGTTATCAAAGGTCTTTCGCTCTGGGTCAAAGACAACCAAAATATCAACATCGCTTTGCTCGTGAATGGCATCCCGCACAAATGAGCCAAACACACCGCACCGACTGACTCCAAATTGCTGTAGCTCTGATTGATGCTGATGCAAAAGACACAGAACTTGATCTTTGGTTTGTACAGGCATCGCTCACTCGGACTGACTTGCCGTTGAGTCTATCACAGGACTACTAGAGAGCGCGGCTTTGGCGTACAGCATAGATGAGCATTCAAGTGCGATCACAGAACTTCCGATTGAGAAAAGAATTATGAATTGGGGAACGTTTGAAGCAGCTCTGCTAATCACAAAAGTTCTGCGATGAGGCATTTTCCAAAAGTTCTACTGAGTTCACTTCTCCTAGCGAGTCTAGCTACCTCTGCCTGCCGTCCTTCTACCAACCGTTATGGACAAACAACTAACGCTTCATCACTAGCTGAGGAACAGCAATCAAGTCCACACCAGCCTGCTAAAAATTCAAGTTATTGGGTTAATGTCGGAAGCACAAGCAACGGGTCATTAATTGATGTTGATACAAATTCAATTCAAATAAATGGATCATCCGCAATTTACTTCACTCGTATGAGGCATAGCTCTCCACCTAATGGAGTGTCAATTACTGCCGTGCATGAAGTTATGGATTGCCGATCAGGTCTATATCAATCACTAGAGTATATGAGTTTTAGTAATCAGGGACGAATGATAGGGAGAGTCAAGAACCTTCTTCCATATCTCAGACCAAGCCTGGAACACTACAGGCAGGAGTTTACGGTCTGGTTTGTGGTCAGACTTCAACTAATTTTGATCCAGCTCTTAACCAGCAAATGGCAATGGAATCATTTCGTATGAATCAATAAATAGCAAAAATGGCATCTGAAAACTATTCAAGAATGAGCAGAATGAATGCACAAGCTTTATCTGAAGCTGCTATGCAAAGGTGGAATAGTTCTTCACAAGATTATCCCTGTGACTACACTACCCAGACAGACTCTTTAGGACGAGCTTGTGGGGGACGTGCAGCGATCGTGCGCCCAGGAGGAAGATTTTAACTAGGCATTCTGAGAACCCGTGCCAAGCTAGGTTGAGAGAACAGTTTGATTGTCACGCAGTACCTTTCCTGTCCCTATTTAGTATTTAAATATCGAAGTTGAACTTACAGACGAGTGAAAACACCCTACTCTTTAAGGACATCCTGATCTACCAGCGTCTTATCACGATTTGATTAAAGATACTCTTGCCTCGTAACCTTAAACGAAGAAGCGCCTGAAAATCTCAGGCGCTTTTCAGATTGACAAGAACCAGAATTAAGTCAGTGCATCTGCACCCGCGACCACCTCAAGCAATTCTTGAGTAATCGCCGCCTGACGAGCCTTGTTATAGCTCAACGTCAGCGATCCAATCAAATTACTCGCGTTCTCACTGGCGTTATTCATTGCCGTCATCCGCGCTGCCAACTCGCTCGCTGCCGATTCTTGTAGCGCTCGAAGTAATTGGTTGTTGAGATACAACGGCAACAGCGCATCAAGAATCTGTACCGGATCTTGTTCAAAAATCATGTCCTGCGGGAAGCTTTGAGTCGGAGATGTCACCTTCTCGCGCTCCACTTGGAACTGTCCGCCCCGACTCGTTAACCGGAAAATTTCATCATCCGACACTTCTAACCCTTGAGCATCGAGCGGCAGAAGAGTTTGAACTACCGGACGAGAGCTAATGAGCGACACAAATTTTGTGTAGATTAACTCAACCCGATCGACACTTTCCGACAAAAACATGGACAAGACTCGATCGCCAATATCCGCCGCTTCGGCGGCAGTTGGAATTTGTTCAATTCCAGCAAAACTAGCCGCGATCGGGTAATCTCGACGCTGGAAATATTGGGCTGCCTTACGACCGACAATCACCATTTGGTAATCGATGCCTTCGGCTTTCAGTTCTTTCGCACGAGTTTCCGCTCGACGAATCACGTTGGCATTGTAGCCACCGCACAAGCCGCGATCGCCAGAAACCACGAGCAATCCCACGGTTTTCACATCACGCTTTCTCAGCAGCGGGAGGTTCGCATCTTCAAAGCGCAACCGAGACTGCAAGCCATAGAGCACTTGCGCCAAGCGATCTGCAAACGGACGGGTTTGAATCACCTGCTCCTGAGCACGGCGCACTTTTGCCGCCGCCACAAGCCGCATAGCTTCCGTAATTTTCTTAGTATTTTTAACCGACTGGATGCGATCGCGAATTAATTTTAGGTTTGCCATAGTTGATCTGCTCGGATGGGGGGACGCTTCGGCAACGCTTCGCAAGCGGGAGATGAAAGGGATAAAGCTTCATCTCCCGCTTGCAGATATTACGCTGCTGCCAAATAGGTCTGTTTAGCCTCAGTAATGGCTTCTTTCAGAAGGGTTTCAGCTTCTTCAGTCAGTTGCTTATCCTTCTGCACAATCTCAACATAGCGAGGCTTACCCGTCTTGAGATACTCGCGCAAGCTCTTGATATAGCCAGTGATTTTCTCAACAGCAATATCATCCAAGTAGCCGTTGATTCCAGAGTAAATCACGGCGACTTGCTCGGCGACTGACAGAGGCGAATACTGCGACTGCTTCAGAATTTCGCGCAAGCGCTGACCGCGAGCTAACTGATTTTGAGTCGATTTATCCAAGTCAGAGGCGAATTGAGAAAACGCTTCCAATTCTGCAAACTGAGCCAGTTCAAGCTTCACTTTACCCGCCACTTTTTTCATCGCCTTGGTCTGAGCCGCAGAACCCACACGCGACACTGAAATACCAGCGTTCACAGCCGGGCGAAGACCCGCGTTAAACAAGTCAGACGACAAGAAGATTTGACCGTCGGTAATCGAAATTACGTTGGTTGGGATGTACGCGGATACGTCACCTGCTTGGGTTTCAATGATCGGCAGTGCGGTCATGCTACCGCCGCCCAAGTCATCGCTCAGTTTCGCCGCTCGCTCTAGCAAACGCGAGTGGACATAGAACACATCTCCAGGATACGCTTCCCGACCCGGCGGACGACGCAGCAGCAAGGACATCTGACGATACGCTTGGGCTTGCTTGGACAAGTCATCGTAAATCACCAAGGTGTGCTTGCCTTTGTACATGAAGTACTCGGCTAAGGTTGCACCTGCATACGGCGCGAAGTATTGCAGTGTTGCTGGATCGTTGGCATTTGCCGCTACCACGATCGTGTATTCCATTGCGCCCCGGTCTTGCAGCACTTGTACCACGTTCGCGACGGTAGACGCTTTCTGCCCGATCGCGACGTAAACGCAGATCACGTCTTCGCCTTGCTGGTTCAAAATCGTGTCAACCGCAACCGAGGTTTTGCCCGTTTGACGGTCTCCAATGATCAGCTCGCGCTGTCCGCGACCGATCGGAATCATCGAATCGATCGCCGTGATGCCTGTTTGTAGAGGCTCGCACACCGATTTTCGAGCAATGATTCCCGGAGCCATCGATTCGATCAGGCGAGTTTCAGTCGTTTGGATGTCACCTTTGCCATCAAGGGGACGAGCCAACGAGTCGACCACGCGGCCAATCATCGCATCTCCCACCGGAATTTGCGCGATCCGCCCCGTGGCTGTGACCGAGCTTCCTTCCTGAATCGTGCGTCCGTTGCTCATCAACACCGCACCAACGTTATCTTCTTCTAGGTTGAGCGCCATACCGACAGAGCCATCTTCAAACTCCACCAGTTCGCCAGCCATGCACTTCTCTAAGCCATAGATGCGGGCGATGCCATCACCGACTTGCAGCACCGTACCCACGTTGGCGACTTTGACACCTTCGTCGTACTGCTCAATTTGCTGACGAATAATATTGCTAATTTCGTCTGGTCTGATTGCTACCATTTCGGAACCTCAATTAAATAGGGAGAAGGGTGATAGGGAGGATGGAAAACGCTAAGCGGATTTTGTTAGGCTGAGCCCAATTCTACGAAGCTGACCGCGCATACTGGCATCAATGACTTGAGAACCAACTTTAATAATGACGCCGCCAATTAATTCAGGATCAAGTCTCGTTTGGAGTTCGACTTGATGTGCACCCGTCATCGCTTTGACTCGGTCGCGAACAGCGTCCTTTTGACCGTCATTCAACTCCACCGTTGAGATGACTTCTGCCAGCACTGTTTGCTTGAGCTTACGAAACAGGACTTGGTACTGCTTGCAAATCCCGTCTAGAAACATAATCCGACGCCGATCGACAAGTAGCATCAAAAAGTTTTTGGTGAGCGGATGTACCGATTCGCCAAAAACTCTTTGCAACACCGATTTTTTGGTGTCTGCCTTCGCCAATGGGCTCACAATAAATTGTCGCAGATCGCTAGATTCGTTAAGGGTAGAAAGAATCGAATTCACATCGTCGTTAAAGCGATCGACTAAATCACCCGATTGACCCAACGACATCAACGCCTGAGCATATGGTTCTAAAACTTCCGACGTTAAAATATCTGACATTTATGAACCCCCTCCCAATAGCGCAATGCTGCGATCGACTAGTCTCTGCTGCACACCATCACCCAATCGACTCGGCAAATCGCCTTCCGCTTTCTGCAACGCCAAGGCCGCAATGCGCTGACGCAACTCGTTAATCACACGCTCTTGCTCAGAGTTGAGATCTTGAGCGGCTGATTCGCGCATTCGCTGAACATCCTGCTCTCCTTTGGCGAGAATTTCAGCTCGCGATTTCTCAGCCGCTGTTTGAGCCGAGGCGCGGATCTTCGCCGCTTCTTGTTGCGCTTGAGCCAGCTTTTGCTGCTGCTCGGCGAGTCCTGCCGATGCCTTTTTCTTTCGGGCTTCTGCTTCTTGAAGTGCCGTCTCGATCGCGGCGCGCCGATCGCCGAGGATCTTACCCAAGAGATTCCGTCCAAAATAGACGACAAGCGCGATCGCAATGCTGAGGTTAATCAGGTTCGTTTCGAGAATATTAAAATTTAGACCGAAACCGCCGCCTTCTGCTTCCGCCGCTTCTGCTAGGAAACTCGCTCCGGTGGCGAGTTGCACAAAAATATCCATGTCTCTCCAAAACTGCGCTGTTGATAATCCCAAACTTGGTTTTTCTTTTCCGGGAGCCTCGATCAACTAGCAGTTCGCTAAATTCCGACTAAAAGCTTATCTAGAATTTCACGACTCAGGGCTTCAACCTGCTGCTCCAGAGATTGCATCGCCACTTGCTTTTGTTGGTCTAGCTCCTTCTGAGCCTGCTCTCGCTGAGCTTGTGCCTCTTGTTGAGCGTCGGCAATTTTCTGATCGACAATCTTTTGGGCTTCTGCCTGTGCCGCCGCGATCGTGGCTTGATATGCCTTGCGAGTATCGGCCAACTCAGTTTCATACTGCTTTGCCAACCGCTCTGCCTTTGCCAACCGCTCTTTTGCATCCGCCTCATTGCTGCGAATGTAATCGTTGCGATCGTCGATCACCTTGGTCATTGGCTTAAAAAACACCACATTCATGAGTGCCGCCAAAAGAAGAAACTGCACTGCCATGAGCGGCAGGGTCGCATCAAAATCAAACATTGTTCTAGGTCAAGGGCAAAGGGTAAAAAGAAGGGATGAGGGATGAGGGATGAAGATAAAAGGAGTTTCGCGGCTCTAGAAACCAGAAGCATTCAGGAGCACTCCCTTCACCCTCCATCCCTACTCTCAATCTATGCAAATGGGTTTGCGAACAACAAGACCAACGCGATTACCAATCCGTAGATTGTCAGCGATTCCATAAACGCGAGGGTCAGCAGTAGCGTACCCCGAATCTTGCCTTCTGCTTCGGGTTGACGAGCAATACCTTCGACGGCGCTGCCAGATGCATTACCTTGACCGATACCAGGACCGATCGCAGCCAAACCAATAGCTAACGCAGCAGCCAAAACAGAAGCAGCAGCAACAGTGGGATTCATAGTGTCTTTCCTTTGGTTGAAAACGAGACGAACAAACTTGATTGCTGGATTCTCTAACTCTGTAAACCAGAAGAGTCCAGACTCTAGAACATGCGATCGGTAGCGTTAGGGTGAATGAGCATCATGCTCATCCCCATGACCCTCGATCGCTTCATGAATATACGCAGCTGCCAAGGTAGCAAACACCAATGCCTGAATTGCACTCGTGAATAAACCCAACAGCATCACCGGCAACGGGACAAACAACGGCACAAGAAGCACCAGCACCGCCACCACCAATTCGTCCGCCAAAATGTTGCCAAATAGACGGAAGCTTAGGGATAGAGGTTTGGTAAAGTCTTCCAAGATTGCGATGGGAAGGAGAATTGGGGTCGGTTGGATATACTTCGCAAAGTAGCCCAATCCTTTTCTGCTGAAGCCTGCGTAAAAGTATGCCAACGATACCAACAGCGCCAGCGCGACTGTCGTATTGATGTCATTCGTGGGGGCGGCCAGTTCACCTTCGGGCAGCTTGATCAGCCTCCAAGGTACGAGCGCACCCGACCAGTTTGAGACAAAGATGAACAGAAACAACGTTCCAATAAACGGAACCCAGGGACGGTACTCTTTCTCTCCAAGCTGGTTTTTCGCCAGATCACGCACGAACTCCAGCGCATACTCCATCAAGTTTTGAATGCCTTTTGGAACGCGCTGAGCATTCCGGGTTGCCAGCAGTGACGCTGTTACCAGAATACCAATTACAATCCACGAGACGATAAAAACCTGCCCATGAATCTTTAGATTGCCAAGCTGCCAGTAGAGATGATGACCGACCTCTAAGCTGGCAAGCGTTAAGGAGTTGGGAACGTCAAGGAAATTTAGCATTTCTAGTGCAGGCAGTCCCAGATTCAAGGATTGATAGGGTTTTGCAGAACCCAAGTCCTAATTTTGGCTAGGAGTCAGCAGGGTTCGGAGGGTGTAAACGAGAAGCGTTCCTTTGTACGTCAGAAACCCCAAAAAAACGGGTAAGACATGCAACTCTTTCCACTGTGTAGCGACGATCATCACTCCAATGAAAACAGCTAGATGCGACTTACCGACTTGGCTTTTCTGTGTACCGAGGCGCTCTACGTTTCGCGCTAATAACTTCAAGTAAACCACACCAGCGCACGCTCCTAATAAATAATTCAGAGCGATGTTAAGGGAATAGAAAAACCAGACGGGAAAAACAATTAAACCCGTTAGGATGATCGTGACCACTAATAACTCTTGCTGGAGTTTATAGAAGTCATCCATTGAGTTGCTAGGCTCTGGTGCATTTGTACCAGATTCAAGGGTTTGCTCCATAACCAGGTGCGGCTCCGAAGTTAGGTCTACACTGCCATGATAATGATTGAACTCTTGAGGAGTCCAAGCTTAGCGAGACAATGTTAAGCCAGGAGCAATCATACCATGTAGAGGTAATAATACTTAATGGTAGCGATCGTTGGGTTTTGATTAATTGATCAAAAATCTAGAGCGAGTGACTGAGATTTGGCGCACTACAGCACTTGAATGGATTAGCGCGATTAGCGCAAAGCGCAACTTCAAAGAAAACGCGGCGCAAGAATTAAAGTCATTTGTGTTGAAGATGAGCAGATGCTTGAACTGAATGCGCCAGCATTGCCGCTGCTCAGTGAGTAGCGCTACACGACTTGGCAAGTTACCCGGAGAGGAAAAAGATAGCCCGAAGAAGTTAAGAGATGTTTCCTGAAGCCGTACGATGCTGCCTTTGATTGCTGTGCCACCGACGATTGCGAAGCAGTTGGCACAATACCGACAGTTGTTTTGCCGAGCGGCAGGGTTCGAGCAGGTGAGCCGATATGTGACCGGATTGCTGTTGAGTGCGAACAAAACCTTACAAGGGGTTGCGGCGCAATGGCTGTCCACTGAGGGGATCGGCAGTCGTCGAGCCATGCACGCTGCTGTGTTTGAAGCGGGCTGGAACAGTTCAGGATTGATGCCGCAGCACCGCAGCATCATTGCGTCCCAGCATCGGGGGCAGGGGCGAGAAGTGATTAGCCTCGATTGGACGCTGGCACATCATGATTGGGGCAAGCAGATCTTCGGCGTGAAGCGCTCGTATGATTACGTTCAGCATCGGATGAGTTGCTTTCAAACGGTGGTCACTGCCACGATTGCGAATCGCAGCCTGATAGATGGGATTGAGGTGGTGGTGCAACTGCCCGATTTTTCAGGGGCAGAACGGGAGTACCTGAAAATGACTGCAAAACCGAACTATGAAAGCCTAGAACAAGTCCGAGAACGATTGAGTGAGTTATTGCATTATCACAAGAACCGATTACAGTATCGTAAACGAACAGAGATAGCGGTTGAAATTGTTCGAGAGATTGAAACCGAAGGACAATTTTCCACAACGGATTATGCCTTTGATAACGGTGTGCTGACGCGAGAGCTAACGGAATTGATTGAAAGCTCTGGTAAGCATGGGTTCAGTGAAATTGAAAGCTCTCGCAATACCTTATGGAATGACCAGTGGCAGCGAGTCGATGCGGTCGAACGGGCATTACGTCAGGAACATCCCGAAAGCTTTCGCCCTATTCTCGTGCAATGTCGCAATGGAGAGACGAAACAGATTTGGGCATTTACCAAAGTGGTGCGGTTAAAAAAATTTGGGCGCAAGCGATTGGTCATGGTGCATGAGACCGAAGATTTACAAGATGCACCGCGATTCCTGCTCACCGATGCCTTGCATTGGGAAAGTGGACGAGTGATGCAGACCTGGAGCTATCGATGGTCGTGCGAGGTCTTTCATGAGGTGAGCAAACAGATGACCGGGTTGGAATCGGCTCAGGTACGCAACCAGGAAGCGGTTAACCGCCACTTCCGTCTCAGTTGTGTGGCGCAGTCGATTTTGCAACGCACTCCCTGTTCCGGCGCACGCTCTGAACGATTTCAATTTGCCCAAGGACGGCAAACCACAGGACAGAAGCTCCACACGCTCACTCGTCAGGCACTGGAGGACTTGGTGCAATTCATTCTGACTCAGTTCACGCAAGGGCAAACGGGCACGCAAATTTTGCAGATTCTAATGCCAGGTTAATTTGCACTGCCTTCAGCTGGGCAAAGCTGCCCTTTTTTTCTACACTGGTAACTTGCCAAGTCGTGGCGCTAAGCTGCTGAGCTAAAATTAGCTTTCCGTCTAGGTAGACCGCTTAAACAGTAATCATGGTCAGAAGTCCTGGAGGAGTTCCTTCTATATTTCTACGCTCCAAAGGAGCTTGTGAAGCGCTCCTTCGGAGTTTGCGAAGCGCGATCGCTCTAACGGCTAAAGTGAGCGGCAGCAAAGGAAATAGAACGAGGCACAAATCCCTATACTGTCCGCTCCACTACGTTGTTAGCGTGCTGGCACAAGCAGCTATGGGAAAGTTGCTGTTTAGTTCATCATCAAACGCATTGTTAAGTACAGCATAATGATGCTACTAGTTGATGAGGCGATGAACCTAACGCTGTTGTATCGCATGAGTCCACGAATTCCAGCCTTATCGGAGTAACCCTGACGATCAAGCCGACTATGAATCGGAACAGCAAAAACAAGACTCACGACCATAATAGATGCATTCAGTATAAGCAACATGAACACCCATTCAAGTTCGATTTCTGCTGGATGGAAGAAGATCAGGAGGAGGGTACTGAACATCAGAAGCGTATAAGGTGCATAAATACTGAACGGTAGCCTGCGCTCGTACTCTTTATGAAACGATACGAACTCTGTTTGCCCAACCCAACTTAAAAGTGGATAAGTTGTGACTTGTGTGTACCAATGCAGAGCGTTATTGAAGAATGTTGCAAAAGCTGCAATCACGAAAACAAAGATTTCTATACTCATGGTGTTTGTACCTTTTGTATTGTTTGTCTAAGAAAGCTTGCTGAAATGATTTGCATAACTTCAGAACAAATTGGAGTTATTCAGCAGTTTTCTTGAGTGTTGATGGCTTCCATGAGACGTTGCTCGTTGCAACGCGCCTCAAAAGTTCATTGAGAGTCTGCTGTTCCTGCGGTGTCAAAGCGGAAAAGAATTGTTGTGCGGCTTCAATCGATAAATTCTCTGCTGCTTGGAGTCGCTGCTTGCCAGCTTCTAGAAGATGAATTTCATAGGCTCGACGATCGTTTGCATGGGGTCGTCGTTCAATTAATCCCTGTTCTTCTAAGCTATTTAGAAGAGTAACCATTGTAGCTTTATCAACACGCAACTTCTCACCAAGGCGTGCTTGAACTATGTCACCTTCACTGGCTAGTAATTGAAGAATACCAACCTGAAGCGGACGTAGATTCAAGGGAGCCATAGCACGAGCATAAAACTGTGAACCAAGCTCAGTTACCCAATGAAGCACGAAGCCTGTCCAGTTACCAAGACAATCTGGCAGAGGCTCCCAGTCCAATTCGTGGCTATCAGTAGTAGGTAGATTGATGGGTGAACTTGAGCGTCTTAAGGACTGCTTTGGGGTTGTTTTCCTTTTCATAAAGCTAGTAGCACTCACTCAATAAACGTTAGCACAATAAACTTTTATTTTACAAACAATATTGAAGATTGCTCTGCAAGTGCCTTCAATCGTCCGTACTCGTCATCAAATGAAGCAGGCTAACGATTGAGTTGAACCGCACCGAGTCAATCAAGTAACACCAACTTTAGTTGGTAGTGCGGTTAACCTTACGTTAGGCAGAAAGGTTTCGTATTGCTTTCACTAGAGAACCTAGGTTTTTCTGTCTAATATCTCATTGGAGATAACTAGGCATATGGCAATAGAAACGCATCCAAATAAACTTTTAGACCCAGTGCGCGATCGCTGGACATATTTGAATACAAGTAGAACCTAAGCTTCCAGCCGAATTGATCCTAGTTTTGTTGCGTCAACTAAAGGTTTCGTCGCAATCAAACTAGAGTTGATCGGCACAGAACCTGATTTTGTGAGCGCGATCGCAGCTTTCATCGGAACAAAACCTGCCTCCATCGGGACAAAACTTAGTTTTATTCGAACAAAACCAGGTTTTATCGCGACAAAACCAGGTTTTGTCGCAACATTTCTAACTCTTTTCCATTCCTTAAATAAATGCTCATCACTTCTCTGTTGGAATTGACCTAGAAATGAGATCATGAGACTTAGGCGGAATAATTGTAGTTAAAACAGCTTAGTTAAAGAAGTGTATCGTCAGCCTAATGATTGGAGGAATCATGTCGAATCGCCCCATTATTCTTGGCATCGTCGGTGATAGCGCTGCGGGAAAAACGACTCTCACTAAAGGCATTGCACAGGTGTTGGGGGAAGAGAATGTCACCATCATCTGTACTGACGATTATCACAAGTACGATCGCGTGCAACGGGCAGAGTTAGGAATTACAGCCCTTGATCCTGATTGCAATCATATCGATATCATGGAGCAGCATTTAGCCTTGCTGCGATCGGGGCAACCTATTCTCAAGCCTGTCTATAGCCATAAAACAGGCATGTTTGAAGCTCCGCTCTATGTAAAGCCCAACAAATTTATCATTATTGAAGGCTTACTTGGTTACTCAACTCGTGCGGTGCAAGATTGTTATGACGTGAAGGTGTATTTATCCCCTCCTGAATCCCTACGAGCAGAATGGAAGGTGAAGCGGGATACTCAGAAGCGGGGGTACACCAAAGAGCAGGTGTTGGCAGAACTGGCAAAGCGAGAGCCAGATTCTGAGCAGTTTATTCGCCCTCAGCGATCGTGGGCAGATATCGTTGTCAGCTTCTGTCCTCCTAAAGCATCAAACGAGACAAATGGACATTTGGACGCTCGGCTCGTCTTGCGTCCAACAATTCCTCACCCAGAATTAACCCAGGTCGTCTCAACCGATGCAGCAAATACAAAGTCTGCCATTCGCCTCGACCTCGATCGAGATATGGGCAAACCTGTTGAAATTCTAGAAGTCGATGGACATGCAACTCGCGAACAGGTGCGAGAGCTAGAAAAATTTATGTGTAGTGAAATGCCAGATTTGTCTGCTGTATGTGCAACAGACGGCAGCAATATGGAGCTTGGCAAAGTGGCTGGAACAACGGGTGAGACACTTCAAAGCTATCCTCTAGCAATAACGCAATTACTCATTGTGTATCACATGCTAAAGGCAACAAAGTAATAGTGTGTCGCTAATTTAGACCGTTCCACAAAGCTGTAATGCTTTGTGGAATGTCTAAAGTCAAATCTTCGATCTATAAATGAGCTTTGCCCGTTTCTTTAGAGAAAACCGTAACTACAGTCAATAAAATTTGCCATTCCTACTTGTCAGATGGTGTATTGGCTTGGGATGAGGAATTGATTAATCTAATGTGTATTTTTCATGTGAGGTTAATCCACAAAAAAAGAGCCTTGCGGCTCCAAAATAGTGAAGTATTCAGAATCAATTCGGTCAATGCCTAGAAAAAGCTTTGCCGCGAGATCAGTTTCTCGATATCGGCTTGTGTCTGATGCAACAACTGCTCGCGGCTATCAGAGGTGCTGGTCAACTTAGGAACAAGGTTGCGAGTTTGCAATGCCATATGAAGCTGAAGCTGGGCGACATACTCGCTGAAGTCTTCCCGATGGGCGGGGTTGGGCAACTGCTGTGAACGCGAATTCAAGATGTTCTCCTTGTATAACGCTGCATGACATTGATTAATCTCCTTTAGAGTTCCTCTAAGTCGCTCGAAACGAAGATTAATTATCCTTAACTTAGATTATTAGGGAAGATGCTCAAAACTTCCACATTTCTTTAAAGTTATTTACGTAAACGGGCAGAGGTAATTTTCTAGAGGTTAGTCCAAAGTTGGATAGTGTACGTTTGTAAGAACTAAAGGATTGTCTCAAATCACTTGCATTCGATAACTCGTCTGTGTTAAGCTCACATACGGTTTGGACGCATAGCTCAGTTGGTTAGAGCACTACCTTGACATGGTAGGGGTCACAGGTTCGAGTCCTGTTGTGTCCATCTTCAGAGTTTGCCATAAATCAAGGTTAATCTTAATTCATGATCTGTTAATTCATGATCTGAATGTAACGCTACGCCTACTTGCAGAAGCGGCAAGATGAAGAGATTAAGTTAAATTCCATTGGTGTGGATAGTAGTTGTCAATTATTTGAGAAAGGCCATCATCCTGCTCACTCCACTTAATCCTTCATTAGAGCGTACGATCGCAATATAGTAGTTTTCGTTAATGCGATCGTACGCTCTAATGACTCAACCCGACATTCTCAAATCTCTTCTAGAATCGGTTTCCCAAGGTCACGTTAGTCCTGAGGATGCTCTCGATAAGCTGAAACATTTAGCATATGAACCCGTTGGTGAGTTTGCCAAGATTGATCACCATCGCGCTTTGCGAACTGGCTTTCCAGAAGTAATTTGGGGACCTGGAAAAACTCCAGAACAAATTGCTCAAATTATGGAGGCAATGAGGGATCAGGCGTCTGTGGTCATGGCAACTCGCATTGAAGCAGATGTATACGATCGCATTCAAGCGATTGTGCGCGATGTAACTTATTACTCCACAGCGAAAATTTGCGCGCTGAAGCAGGCTCCCTCGACAGAACTTCATCCTGGTACGATCGGGTTGCTTTCTGCTGGAACAGCCGACCTTCCTGTTGCCGAAGAAGCTGCCATCACCGCAGAGCTATGTGGCTTTCGAGTCCAGCGATTATGGGATGTCGGCGTCGCTGGCATTCATCGATTACTCAGCAATGTACATGTGTTGGCTGAAGCCGATGTACTGATCGTCGTTGCTGGAATGGAAGGGGCGCTACCGAGTGTTGTCGCGGGCTTAGCCAATTGTCCAGTCATTGCTGTCCCTACCAGTGTAGGATATGGCGCAAGTTTTAACGGATTGTCAGCGCTCCTCACAATGCTGAATTCTTGTGCAACGGGAATTGGGGTCGTTAATATCGATAATGGGTTTGGAGCGGCAATGTTAGCAGGGCAAATTCTGAGAACGGCAACAAGACTCAAGCTTCTAGAATGTCCTTAGTGGGTCCTAACTGAGTTGCCTTAACGACGTCTTGCTGTTCTTTTCCTCTCTCGCCACTTTGGCAAACTCAAGGTACAATCCCTAAAACCAAATAGCACTGTCTTCTATTGAGAAGGGAAATTTTGTATGTGGGAATTCGAGAACGGCGGGCAAGATAGACCTGACCCTAAAGCTTCCTTGCCCCGATCCTTCGGAGCTTCGCAACGACAATTGCAGCAGCGCATTCCTCAACAGCTTACACCTGTCAGTTCACGCGATCGTCGATCGTTGCGCTCAACGCATTCAGCTTTTAAGGAATCCCGCCGTTCGTCCCGCAACGAAATCAAAGCAACCCAACTCGCCGCTCATCCAACCCAATCTCGCAAGGCACATGCCGTAAAAGAAGCGCGCCGTTCTCAGCCGTTAGAACCGCTTCAACGTAGAAAGACATGGTTTTCTTTGCCGTTTCAGATGTTTTCTCCGCTTGCAAGAACGGGTCGGCGAAGAGTCGCATCCCAACCATCTACCCTAAAGCCCACCGGAGCCTCTCACTCTCAAGAACATCGCCTATCGGTTGTGATGCCTCCTGTAAATTCCGTTTCCGAAAGGCATCACAACCGTTCTTCTAGACTCAAAGCTTTGTCTGAGCTTCGTTCCACAAAACCTTCAACTGCGAAGCTTGAATCATTGACGTCCCGCCGGGAGGCTACCTCATCTCGTCCTCGGACACCTTCAGGACTGGCGGTTCTCTACGGAACCCGGTTGCTGATTTTAGGCGTCGGGGTTGGCGTTTTGGCCGGGACAATTCTGTCCGTTTGGGACCCTGCTCGGCAGTTTGCGACAGGAGGGCAACCTGAGAAAACAGAAAAAGTTGCAACGGCTCCGAGTCAACCTCCACTGCCAACGTTAGAACTGTCAGAAGAAATTGCGCCGCTCAAAGCTCAGATTCAAGCCGCGATCGCGCCTCTGACCCAACTCACTCCGGGCGTAATGGTTGTCGATCTGGACACGCACGCCTTTTTAGATGTCAATGCCTCAACTGCTTTTGCAGCAGCTAGTACGATTAAATTTCCCGTTCTCGTTGCCTTTTTTCAGGATGTAGATGCAGGAAAGATTCGCTTAAATGAAATGCTGACCATGCGCCAGGATCTGATTGCAACAGAGGCGGGTGATTTGCAGTATCAGCCGCCTGGATCGCAGTTTTTAGCGCTAGAAGTGGTTACAAAGATGATCACGGTTAGCGACAATACAGCGACGAATATGATTATCGATCGTCTCGGTGGCAAGGAAGCTTTAAACCAACGGTTCCAAGCTTGGGGTTTGACCAATACGATGCTTCAAAATCCGCTTCCTGATCTCAATGGCACGAATACTAGCAGCCCGAAAGATATGACAACGCTAATGAGTATGGTGAATAGCGGACAGATCATGTCCTCGCGATCGCAAGAACGAATGCTAGATATTATGCGAAATGTCATCACCGATTCGCTGCTGCCAAGAGGCTTGGGAGACGGAGCAACGATCGCTCACAAAACAGGTGATATCGGTTCAATGGTGGGAGACACAGGCATGGTAGACATGCCTACTGGCAAACGCTATCTCATTTCTGTGTTGGTCAAACGTCCTTTCAATGATGACCGTGCTCAAAATCTGATTCGTCAAATTTCGACGCTGACATATCAGTATTTTGAGCGGTCTAGCAAACCCGTTCCAGCGAGTCCCAATCCGGCTCAAACAAGCCCTAGCGCAGCCAGCCCTACACCTGCAAGCTCGTCACCGCTTCCTAATGCTGAAGGCGGCGAATCCCTCAGACGATTCTGAAATTGCCCGTTCAACCTGCTGTCGTAAACCAGATTTTAGTGAAACATATTACGGATAGCTGACTTCTAGTTCGCTATCCTCAGTTTCCTTGAGCTGATCTAGCATTTGCCAAAGCTGATGCATCAAAGCGTCTAATCCCATGTGCGTTGCGGCTGAAATTTTGAAGATGGGAGCGTGACTGAGCGATTGAAGTTCGGCAGCGATCGCATTCACTTCATTACTATCAGGATCAATCGCATCCAGCTTATTCAGCGCTAGAATTTGCGGACGATCGGTTAAACCCCGTCCATACGCTTTCAGTTCTTCTTGAATGGTTAAATAGTCTGCGATCGCGGTTTCTGAGGTTGCGTCTACTAAGTGCAATAGCAGGCGAGTCCGTTCGACATGGCGAAGGAAATCATGTCCTAAGCCAATGCCCATGTGTGCCCCTTCGATCAATCCGGGAATGTCGGCAAATACTGTTCCATCCCCAGTGGGCTTGCGAACGACTCCCAAGTTTGGAATTAACGTTGTAAAGGGATAATCTGCAATTTTCGGACGAGCAGACGACAGCGAAGAAATGAGCGTTGATTTACCCGCGTTGGGTAAACCAATAATGCCAACTTCTGCAAGCAATTTGAGTTCCAACCGCAACAGACGGCTCTCGCCCGGTAGCCCTGGTAAGGCATGTTCTGGAGCACGGTTGCGGTTGCTGAGGAAATGCTGATTGCCTAATCCTCCTTTTCCGCCTGCCGCTACGCAAAGAGTTTGTCCTACTTCGGTTAAATCCCCAATTAATGCCCCGGTTTCAGCATCGTAAACCATTGTGCCCACCGGAACCTCGATGATGCGATCGCTTCCTCCTGCTCCAGTCCGATTATTTGGGCCGCCGCGCTGGCCGTTGTCTGCTTTAAACAAGCGGCTGTAGCGAAAATCCAACAGCGTTTGTAAATTTTCATCTACTTTGAAAATGACCGAGCCGCCCTTACCACCATTTCCGCCCGATGGGCCACCCGCAGGCACGTACTTCTCTCGTCGGAAGGCGACTAATCCATCGCCTCCATCACCCGCCTGTACCTGAATTTCTGCCTGATCAATAAATTGCATACTGCTACGGTTAAATCCCCTTTGCTCTGATCATAGTAAGACAACGCAAACTTCATCCACACGAACGCTTCGTATCGCTTAATGTCTGAACGAGCTTTGAAGTATAAAAAGAATCATTTAATCCGTAAAAACATCGAATTCGACTATAAAGCTCTGATGAAAGCATCCGTACTCGCTGTGGAATGATGTTATGTTTTACGAACAGGCAAGATTGTGTATTGCCAAACCTTACTCAACTATACAAACCTTTCTCAGATGATGAACTTTTCAAAATTTGCTGCCGTTGCAACTGTTGCAACCGCCGCGATCGCAACATCTTCCGCGGTTATGCCTAGCTCGGCACAGGCATTCAGCCTAGCCATTGATCCCCAATTTGGTAGCACCGAAAACACAGGCTCTACTGCCAAGCTAAACTTTGACTTTGTTCAGAGTGGTTCTAGTGTGTTGCTTAACTTGGGCATGATCAACACCACGAATGGCATTGTTGGTTTAAAGGCAACAGAATCTACGTTGGTGGGCATCGCCTTCGATACGCCCGACACGGTGTCCGGGGTATCGCTGCAATCCCCGAACGGTAGCGCCTTCACCCAGCTTTGGCAAAATGTATCACTGCAACCCTTCGGCACATATGACGTTGGCATCAGCACACCCCGAAATAGCTTTGAAGGAGGAAATGCAAATCAAGGCTTAAAGGCAGGAAAGTCAGCAACCGTTAGTTTCCTTTTTAATACAACACTTGACGCAACAGCGCTTGAGAAGGTATTCCTAGAGGGTTTTACAAATGGCTCTTTGCGAGCGGCTGGACGCTTCCAACAAGTGGATGTTGGCAGTGGTAGCGATAAGGTTAGAGGTGGCATCATCCAGCCTCCTCCTGTCCAGAAAGTTCCAGAACCAAGCGCATTGCTGGGTATTCTGACGATGGGTGGAGTCTTGCTAGGACACAAAAGGCTGCAAGGGAAAACTAAGCTTACCCAGTCCGTTTAATTCAATGTGAAATTAAGGTCACTTGATTCAAAATTGCCCTGACACACAATGTCAGGGCTTTTTGTATTTTCTATTGAAACCAGGTCGTTCCTAGATCAGATAGCCTTGCTGTTGTTCTCATCCAGATCGTTTCTCTCTCGTATGGAAACGCTTCTGCTTCAAACTCTAGTGTTTCTATTTCAAACTGGCTCCGGGCCGGCCATTGCGATCGCGATGTTCATCGACGGCTCACTTCCCCTACACTGCAACTTTCAAAAAACCGCGCCTTATAACTATTGCACGGTTCACTAATCTCTGATTTTGCCTCTACTTTATTTGGCAGGTTTGGCGGTCGCCATCTTTTTCATCCGCTCAAAGCTTAAGCCAGTGACGCCGATAGTGACCAGCAAAATGCCCACCACTTGAATCTGCGCCAATTGGTTTTGAAGCACGATCGCGGCTAATACAGCAGTTACGACTGGGCCACTCGATGCAATAATTGATGCCCGTGCTGCGCCCATATATCGCACCCCAAAGTTATTGGTGAGGTAGCCAACCAACGTTAACGCACCAAGAACAAAGCCCCCGATCGCTAGCCCAAATCGATTTTCTGCCAGCACCGAAACTCCTAAATTGATAGGAGACAACGCGAGACCTAGGCTAGATAGAAACAAAATTGTGATGAACTGAACCAAGCTTACGGAGACCGGATGCAGTTTCTTGAAGCCAAGTTGCATCAACACGAGGTAGAACGCAAACGACACGCCCGCTAAAACTGCGGCAATCAAGCCTCCTCCATTCACCGCCCTAGTTGATAGAGACGGAATTGCGGTCAGAATTACCCCCAGCAAAATTAACATCATGACGCCCACGCGTAAACGAGTTGGCTGATCGCCAAAGAGCCACCATGCTAACGGAACCGTCACAAGCGGGTACATAAATAGAATCGTGACGGCAGCACTTGGTCCAATTTGCCCGATCGCAACGTAAATCAAAACTTGAGAGAGAAACAGAAAGCCACCACTACCAATCACAGCCAGCAAAGGTCGTCGATTTGCGAAAGGCGCACCGTGAGAATCGCGGTTTAGCACCAGTCCTTTTACTTCAGCCCAAACCGGAGGGTGGAGCGACGCTGCGATCGCAACCATCATCGGCAGCACAATTAGCATTCGTACCCAGAGAATCAGCAGGGAATTTCCCAAACTGGGCTGAATAAATCCGCCAAAAGAAACCAAACCAAACAGATTGCTTGGTTTTCCTAAAATAATTTTTACAATGATGTTATGAATCGAAAGCGCCATCGTTGAGAGTAGAACGAGCCACAGTCCAACTTGTATTCTCGAAACCAGGCTCGATTCCAGTTTTTCCCGAACGGGTAAGGGAGCCGCCGGAAACTCTAGGGGAATCGGCTTTGCATCCGGTAGCATTGCGTTGCCGTTGTGTGACTGAATGGGCTGATGCACGGCTTCTTGCAGCGATCGAAACTGGCGCTGCAACGCTTCTATGTCTTGCTGCAACCTCTCTTTCGTCATTTCTAAGTGAGCAATATCTTGTGACAATTGCGCTGCGTCGGAGTAAGGATGCTGTGGATCTTGTGCCCCTGAAGGATTGGATTGCGGATATTCTAGCCCCATTCGTAATTCACCCTAAGCGTTCATCAGCCTGTAAAACAGTATTCCCTTAAACTATTGATGAGCAAAACGTGAAGCAAACAATTTTAATTTGCAAAAAGTAACTTAAAGAGTGTGAATGTGACTATACCCAGCCCAGCAGAGATGGGAATTGTGATTAGCCAAGTGCAGGCGATCGATCGCACCGTTTTGAATCGGATAGAGTTCATGCCCTGAACTAATCCAACTCCCACGACTCCGCCAACTAGAGCATGAGAAGTAGAAACAGGCAGTCCAAAGCGCGAAGCAATCAAAATTGTGGTGGCTGTCGCTAGTTCTGCACAAAATCCGCCGCTTGGTTGCAGCGCGATGATACCCTCCCCAATGGTGGTAATCACTCTTTTACCCAAAACTGCTAACCCTGCTACGATTCCGGTTCCCCCTAAGATCAGCGTCCAAAGCGGAACCTCAAAGTCTTCTAAAGGAACAGTTCCAGTTCTATGAATATGAGCGATCGCAGCTAGAGGCGCGATCGCATTGCCAACATCATTCGACCCGTGCGCAAATGCCACAAAACACGCGCTGACCACTTGAAATCGAGCAATTAACGGTTCGATGGACGATACAGAGGTTTTTGTTTTTAGCTGTCGCCAACTGGAGAACGACAGAGCGATTGCCCCAAACGCCCCGATCACGATTGAGATGTCGTGGTTCGGAAGTTCAACGCTGAAGTGATGTAACCACGCTCCGATTGGCTGGCTCAGTGTGGGCAGAACAATCACACCGAAAATGCTCATCAGGGCTGCACTCAGCCAAGGAATCCATTCTTGAAATTGAATGGTGGATTGAGGATGGTCTAAAATTTGGCGTTTAATCAGGCTGTAAAAGCAAGCGGCGATCGCGCCGCTAACGATTGGGGTGATGATCCACGTGGCCGAAATTAACTTAATTGCTTGCCAATCGACAGCTTGAGATCCAATAGCGATAAAACCGATGCCTGCGATCGCACCAACGGTAGCGTGAGACGACGATACTGGAAATCCAAAAAACGTTGCAATGTTAAGCCAAATTCCAGCCGCAACCAAAACAGCCATCATTGCCAATAACAAGACTTGAGGGGAATCGGCGAACCATTGTGGATCGACAACGCCTGTAGCCAATTTTTCGGACACTCCTTGTCCAAACAGAACTGCTCCTGCAAATTCTAAAATTCCGGCGATAATTAAGGCTTGTTTGAACGTAACGGCCTTAGAACCAACAGATGTCCCCATTGAATTAGCGACATCATTCGCGCCGAGGTTCCACGCTAGATAAAAAGCTACAAGGCAGGGGACGACTAGAGAGAGATATGCCATGAACTCTGGAATTCTATGATCGTCCTATGAAGCATAGTACAAGATGGTCGAGTGATACGTCCTGAACGAAGTGTCTGCTCAGCTAGGTAAAAATCAGGGCTGTCTTTGCCCAAAGGGTTTCTCCTTTGACTTCTAATGCCAATCTAGCCCCTCTACCCTGATTTTTAGACTTGCGAGTGAGATACTGCTTTGAAATTTGCAGAGCATTTTCTTTCTTTGAAGTTGCGCATTGAGCGAATTGCCTACTCCAAGCCAGTTCGCAGTTGATTTTTCGCTTCGGCTAACGCTTCAGGAAGTTTACTCGCGTCCCGTCCGCCTGCTTGAGCCAAATTCGGGCGACCACCGCCTCCGCCTCCACAAAGCTTTGCGATCGCGCCCACCAATTTTCCAGCCTGCAATCCCTGTTTCACAACCGCCGGGCTAAACGCCGCCACAAAACTAACCTTGCCTGCTTCCGGCACAGAACCGAGAACCACTGCCCCTTCACCTAATTTTTGCAGCAATTGCTCAGCCGCTTTTTGAAGAGAGGCAGCATCCACACCTTCAAGTTGCGTCACGAGAATCTTGAAGCGTCCAATGGGTTCTGCTTGGGTGAGAAGCTGATCGGCTTTTGCGATCGCAAGTTGCCCTTTCAGTTCGTCAAGTTGTTTCTGTGCGGTCTTCAGTTCCGTTTGTAGCACTGTGACGCGATCTGTGATTTCTTCAGGTTTGACTTTGAAGCGATCGCTCAAATCCTTAACAACGCTTTCTCGAACATTCAGATAATCTAGAATTGCTGGACCTGAAACCGCTTCAATTCGGCGAATTCCAGCCGCAACGCCTGTTTCTGAAATAATTTTGAACACACCAATTTCGGCCGTATTTCTAACGTGAGTTCCGCCGCAAAGCTCCATCGATACACCCGAAAAATCGATCACTCGGACTTCATCACCATACTTTTCGCCAAACATGGCGATCGCGCCTTTCGCTTTGGCATCCGCGATCGGCATAGTCGAAATCTGAGCGTCGTATGCTTCAGCAATCCAAGTATTAATTTGTGCTTCAATCTGTTGGAGTTGGTCAGTCGTGAGGGGCTTGGAGTAGTTGAAGTCAAACCGCAACCGATCAAACGCTACTAAAGAACCAGCTTGCGAGATCGACTCATCAACAATTTTTCTCAATGCTGCTTGTAGCAAATGCGTTGCAGAATGATTTGCGGCGGATCGCTGTCGGCACGCCAAATCAATTTGAGCTGTAACCAGATCGCCGACGCGCAACGTGCCCCGCTCAATGCGCCCGAAATGCACAAAGAACGCGGATTCTTTTTTCACATCTTCTATGCGAACGACAACAGAATCGCCTGAGAGATAGCCGCGATCGCCAATCTGTCCGCCTGATTCTGCGTAGAACGGCGTTTGATTTAAAACAATCTGAACATTAGTACCTGCTTCAACTTGATCGGTCGGCTCACCATTGACGAGGAGAAGTTCGACCTTAGATCGACTACTCGACTGTTGATAGCCCACAAATTCCGTTTCATGAATGTTGTTCGCGAGTTGATCGAGCGTTCCTTGAACAGTGAGATCGACCGTTTTGTGAGCGTCTCGACCCCGTTTGCGCTGCTCTTTCATCTCAGCTTCAAACCCTGTCATATCGACAGTTAAGCCTTTTTCAGCCGCAACTTCTTCTGTTAGTTCAACCGGAAATCCATAAGTGTCGTATAGCTCAAACGCATCCTTACCAGAAATTTGCTTCGTTTCTTGGCTCAGAATATCAGCAAGCAATTTTTCACCGCGATCGAGGGTTTTACGAAAACGATCTTCTTCAGTGTGCAGTTCGGCTTTAATACTGTCTGCTTTTGCTCGCACCATTGGATAAGCAGATTCAGAAAGCGCGATCGCGCTTTCTGCCACTTCTAGCGTAAACTCTCGATCAACTCCAATCAACCGCCCGTGGCGCACAACCCGACGAATTAACCGACGCAACACGTAGCCGCGTCCTTCGTTCGATGCCGTGATTCCATCCGACATCATGTGAACCACAGCTCGGATATGATCTCCAATGACCTTGAGTGAGACTTTTGTAGGCTCATCGGTCTGAGCATAGTCGATTCCAGCAATCCTCGCCGCTGTTTGTACAATCGGAAAAATTAAGTCTGTCTCATAATTATTTGGCACATTTTGAAGAATCTGGGCCATTCGCTCCAAGCCCAAGCCTGTGTCAATATTTTTATTTTGAAGCGGCGTGAGGTTGCCTTCTGCATCCCGGTTGTACTGCATGAAGACAAGATTATAGAACTCAATAAAGCGAGTATCGTCTTCTAAGTTAAGGTTGTCTTCTCCACGTTCAGGATGAAAATCGTAATAAAGTTCAGAACATGGCCCACACGGGCCGGTTGGACCTGACACCCAGAAATTATCATCGGCTCCCATCCGCTGAATTCGATGTGCCGGAATGCCAATTTCGTCTCGCCAGATCGCGAAGGCTTCATCATCTTCCTCAAACACGCTAACAACAATACGATCTGATGGCAGCCCATAGGTTTTTGTCGATAGTTCCCATGCCCAGGCAATCGCTTGCGACTTAAAGTAATCGCCAAAGCTGAAATTGCCTAGCATTTCAAAGAAGGTGTGATGCCGTGCTGTGCGTCCTACATTTTCAATATCATTGGTGCGGATACATTTCTGAGCGGTTGCCGCGCGAGGAAATTCCGATTGGCGCTGACCTAGAAAAATCGGTTTGAACGGCAGCATTCCTGCGATCGTTAGCAAAACGGTCGGATCTTCAGGAACCAACGAAGCGCTAGGTAAAACTTGATGACCGTATGCTGCAAAGAAATCAAGAAACTTTTGTCGAATTTCAGCGCCGCTCAGAAAACTAGACATGGGGAGTATGGGCTTTGAGTAAAATGACGAGTCTACTTATCTTAATCATGCCGCAGGATTTTCACCAAGACAGAATACCTTTGAAATTAAAATCACTCTGTGAGCAGCTTTTGTTACTCAAGAATTTCGAGGACGTGTTACGCAGGTGTTAGTGCTCACGCAAACAGAGACCGCCTTTCCCACTGGGAAAGGCGGTCTCGCAACTAAGCTAGCCGCCAGGCTAGCGAGTTAGTTCAAAGATTATCCCTGAATAGCAGGAGCAGAGAGCGCCACAGGAGCCGTCTCCGAAGCTGCCAAGTCCAGCGGGAAGTTGTGAGCATTGCGCTCGTGCATCACTTCCATCCCCAGGTTCGCCCGGTTGATCACATCCGCCCAGG
>JAHHHO010000074.1 GCA_019359315.1 Myxacorys californica WJT36-NPBG1 | reverse complement strand
GAATTAGAGCTTCCAGTTCTGCGACTGTTTCTCGGATTTTGATGCGGCTGACACCGACCATCGCTGTTTTTCTCCACACGGTAGAACTCAGTCTCTCATTTGTTGCTCTCTTTTTTCAATTTGGTATAACAGCTCTAAACGCCTCGACATCTATATTCATGAATAACGCAGTTAATTTGCTAATCAACACATCGCTTGCAATCAACATAGTCAATTAGCATGAGATCGACCCGTAAGAAAATTTCGGTCAGCTAGCGTGAGATCGAGGCCAGATATTGTGAAACGAGACAAATCTTCTTCTAATCACCTTTTCACTCCTTACTCTCCCGATTACAGTCTGAGGGAAAAGCTACAGCGCACTGCTACGATTCTGCATGCCAGTGCTTTCGCAGTGACTCGGTTGCTTCAGAACAAGAAGATCCAGTTTGCTGCCTCCGTTGAGATTACAGATCGCTGTAATGCAGGTTGCCACTATTGCTACGTCTACCCGCAGGAGTGGGATCAACGACAGCGGTTGCAGGGCTATCTGCAACTCTCTAAGGCAGAGCACTCTGAAAAGGAACGGCAGGTCTTTCAAACACTAGACCAATTGAAACAAGCAGGAATTATTCATGTCACCTTAGTTGGGGGAGAACCTGCCTTAGCTCCGCACATCATTCAGTATGCAGCCAACCTGTTCCCGATTATCTGGGTCGTCACAAATGGAGCTGCTAGGCTACCTTTGCTTCCGCGATCGGTCAGCGCTTTTGTTAGCCTCGATGGTCCCCCAGACCACCACAACCAGTCCCGTGACCCCATGGGTTTCTTTGCCAATCATCACTACGAAGGAAACACTGGGATGGCAGCTGCAATTGCCCGTAATATCAATCAGTCTGAACGCGGGGCATTTGTGCATTTGACGCTAACACGACCAGCTGTAGAGCGATTTCCAGAAGCGGTGAGCTGGGTAGTGAGAACTGTCACGAAACTGCGCGGAATCATTGTCTCAGGGACAACGGCTAAAACGAAAGACGATCCGGCTGCATTTACTCTGGAGGATCGGCAACGCCTCAAGCAATTGATTGAAGCCGCTGCTCAAACTTATGGATGGTCACTTTTTCCATTTAACCAGCCAAAAGCTAATGAGTTTTTATTTAATGCAGAACATATTATCGACACCCCTTCTAATTGCTTGGTCTCGCAATTAACAAAAACTGTAGACTTTGATGGTAGAGCCGTTGGAAAGTGCGTACTTCGGGATGAAATGGACTGTCAAACCTGCCTTTGCAATATGACGGCCTTGACGCAAGCCATTGCACAGTTTGATGTGAAGACCATTCGAGGGGTATCTCGTGCAAATTTTGGATAGTGTCGAGGATATTTGTCACCTAACACGTTTGATAGGCTCTTACGAAGTTTTGGCGATTTGGGATTGGGAAGTTTTCTAAACCGTTAAATTTGCCTTCCTGCCGGTAACGATCTCGCCCCAATTTACTAAAGCTCTAGAAAGGCGATCCCTCCTATAAAATTCGGCTACACGCCAGAAAGATGCGACACTTAATTTGCGAATGGATCCTTCTAATTATTAAAGAATGGGTTCTCTGAACTTTTTTGAGCAAGCGATAGCTTGTAGAAAAACCGACCCTACAAAAAACGACACTTAAACTGCGAAGGTAATTTTGCGACGCTTAATTTGCGAATGCTTTCAAATGTCGCTTTCTCAACAAAAATCTCTAGAGTCTTTGTTAGATAGGTGTTTTAGCTTGCTATTTGATGCGAAATCGGTTTTGAGATCGCGACATTTAATGTGCGAATGTACAAGTACAAAAGCCGATGGCGGGATTTGAACCCGCGACCGCTCGATTACGAATCGAGTGCTCTACCACTGAGCCACATCGGCGTATATCAACAATCAGTAAGTATAGCAGGTTTCACGAACGCCACGACATAGATTTTGGTCATACTACAAATTGCACAAATTCATGGCACGATTTAAAGTACCCTGAATTCTCTATAACCTTATGACGGAACGTTCTGAACGATTGCGCAGACAAGACCCAGAGCGATATGCACGCCTTGTTGCAGAATCAAAAGCTCCTTACCGAGGACTGAGAAAGTTTATCTATGGCGGGGTGGGAGCTTCGGGTGTGATCGGAGCGGTTGTCTTTCTGACGCAAATTTTAGCGGGTCGAGACGTAGCTGCTGCCCTACCTAATCTTGCACTTCAAGTCGGACTAGTTGCAGTCATGGTTTGGTTATTTCGATGGGAAGACCGCACGCTTAGAAAGTAGAGTATTCAGCTAACGGTCAAGACTTGCAGAGCCACTAGTGCCCCAACTCAGTCCGTCGGATACAGATTATAAGCGACTGGCAAGAACTATCAGAAGTAGGTTTGATAGCAGAGGTAGCAGGTAAGAATAAAATACTCTATTCTTCCTGCTACCTCTGCTCAGAATTCGTTTTGAGTTGTGAAGAGCTTACCGATCAACGATCCGCTGCTTACCTGCCGCTAACAATATAAGGAGATGGAATTGCTTGGGCTTTACCTGAATTCACAAGTGATTGGTAGATGAAAGCAGCGACCTCAGCACGAGTGGCTTCACGATTTGGATTGAGTTGTCCAACGGTAGGATAATTCACTACAACTTGCTTTTGAGTTGCAGAGGCAACGAGTCCATTAGCGTAAGCGGGAATTGTCGTTGCATCTTGGTACTTCGACAAAATTGAGACATCTCCTGTGCCATACTCCAAACCATTTGCCAATGCGACTAGAACTTGTACTCTAGGAATTTTTTGCTCAGGCCTAAATGTTCCACCCGGGTAGCCTGACACAAATCCACCTTTTGCAGCCGTCTGAATTGCCTCATATGCCCAGTATTTCTGAGTCACATCAGAAAAATTAATTCCGGGTTTTTTAGCGGCGGGTGCAAAGGCTTTAAGAACGATCGCAGCAAACTGCGCGCGAGTCACAGGTTCGTTTGGCTTAAAGGTGCCATCTGGAAATCCTGAAATAATGTTCTTAGCTGCTAGTGCTTGAATATAGCTTTGTGCCCAATGTCCTTGAACATCTGTAAAGGCTACATCGCCGCCCGCTACAAAGTCAATTTTTCCAGCAATCTTCTTTGGATCGATGTTGTTTCCGACCGCGACTAATGTTCCGCTCGTTCCGTTGTTCACATCATACTTCACGTTATTCCGAATGATGTTATTGCCAACATCTTCTCTAGTTCCTAGATTGGGTTGGGCACTGCTAGTTACAACTATGCCATTTTCCTTGTTTTCGGTAATCGTATTGTTGCGAAGAACTGGACGGGAACTGTCGCTAATGAAGAGTCCAGACTGATTTCTAGTAATTTGGTTGTTTGTAATAGTAGGCGTTGCGCTCCCTCCAATCGCAAGTCCAAATCCTGTATCTAGAAATGTGCTGTTTCTAATTTCCCCACGTGCTGATTTTGTAATAGAAACACCATTGCCTTGATTTTTGGTAAAAGCACTATCTGTAATGATTGGGTTTGCGGTTCCAGTGATGAATACTCCTTCCCGTAAACTATTAGAGAAGGTGCTATTTGCGATCAAAGGATTGGTGTCTTCGATCCAGACGCCTGTTCCACGAGAAGCTGGGTTGGTAACGCTAATACCGCGGATCTCGCTGGCTTGAGATGCCAAAATTGTGACATTCTGTCCTGCAAATGTTTTGCTAATAATGCCACCGCTTCCTTTAATCAGGGTGCTTTGTCCCTTGCTGGCTTCATCTCCTCGTAAAATAACACCGGGTTTTAGGGTGATCGGAAATTTTTCGCCGTTCTCTTGAACATAATTACCGGGCGCAAGCTGAATAACTGTTCCGGCTACCGCTTGCTGAAGTGCAAAGGAAATGGTGCGATAGGGAGCCGCTTCAGTTTTGCCAGCGCTCGGCTGATCGTTACCACTGGTGGGATTGACGTAAATAACAGAGGTTGCTACTGTCGTCAGTGGAGTTGTTTGGTCGGGCGGATTGAGCGATTGCGCTAGTACAACGCTATGTCCTGGAAATCCAATTAGGGCAGCCAGTCCAATTCCAGATGAGATGGAAGCCGCTTCTAGAAGACGCCCGAACCGCGAAGGGATATTCTTGCTGTTGCCCTGATATGCCATAACTTTGTTACACGTAGATAATGATTTGGAATCAGTGAGGTTTGCACCTAACGTCTTGTACCTGAGTTTTGCACCTATTGGGGAAATGACAAACGCAGCGGACGTTGGGTTCCCTCACGTCGGTTAGAAATATACACAAGTTAATCGGAATTGGTGTAGTGAGAGAGGGAAATCTTTAGAATCTTCCTAATCGTATTCGCTGAGAGCGGGTTACGAAGAATTTAACTCTTTACGGCGGTAACTGCTATGTCCAACCATCTAATTATTTTCACTCGCTATCCCGAACCTGGAAAAGCGAAGACTCGCCTTATTCCTGCCCTTGGCGATGCAGGAGCCGCCGATTTACATCGTCAGATGGCTGAACATACGGTGGCTCAAGCTCGCAAGCTTCAAAAGCAGCAGACTGTTTTAGTCGAGGTGCAGTTTACAGGAGGTGACTTGGCGCAGATGCAAACCTGGCTAGGCGAGGATATGCAGTATCGATCGCAGAGTGCGGGAGATTTGGGAGAGCGGTTGGTACAAGCATTTCAAGCAGCTTTTGGGCAAAATGCTACGGCTGTTGTGGTGATTGGAACAGATTGTCCGAGTTTGGGGGAAGACATTCTATCCGCCGCGTTTGAACTTTTAACCACAACCGATGTAGTTCTGGGTGAGGCAACTGATGGTGGTTACTATCTTGTTGGTTTACAAAAACTGATTCCTGAACTATTTAAGAATATTTCCTGGAGTACTGATATTGTATTTCAACAAACGTTGGCGATCGCAAGCCAGCTAAAATTGACAACGGCATTGCTTCCTGTATTAGATGATATTGATCGCCCAGAAGACCTAAAGCATCTGAAGATGTAACGCTCCCTAAAATGCTGCCAAAAATCTCAGTCATTATTCCGGTTCTCAACGAAGCAGAATACCTTTCTAAAACATTGGCACTTCTGAGCATGGCGGCGAACGTAGAACTAATTGTGGTGGACGGAGGTAGTCAAGACGCGACGATCTTGGTGGCTCAAACGGCTGACGCTCAAGTGATTTCTTCAACTCCTGGTCGCGCCGTTCAGATGAATTTAGGAGCGGCGATCGCATCGGGCGACATTCTCCTTTTTCTTCATGCTGACACTAGGCTACCGCCCAAATTCGACACGATGATTCGAGAAACGCTCGCCTACTCTATTGCAGGAGCGTTTGAACTGAAAATTGATATTCCTTCGGTTGGAGTACGGCTAGTAGAGTGGGGGACAAATCTGCGATCGCGCTATCTCCAACTTCCCTATGGAGATCAGGCAATTTTCTTAAAAAAATCCGTTTTTCAAGCGGTCGGCGGGTTTCCAGCGTTGCCGATTATGGAGGATTTTGAATTTGTGCAGCGCCTCAAACGCCACGGCAACATTCAAATCGTTCGTGCTTCTGTCCTGACGTCTGGACGACGATGGCAAACGCTAGGCGTTGTACGGACAACCTTAATTAATCAATTCATCATTGGGGCATACCTTCTGGGCGTATCACCCGAACGCCTCAGACAGTGGTATCGCATTGGTATGAGCAGGCGCAAAGGCATGAGCAAGCGTAAAGTATAAAGGGTAGAAACTTAGTAGCTCAAACTTAGATTGATGGTTTGGAAAGGGATGAAGGATGAGGGACGCTTTTCGACGAATTTCAGTACACTTTAGAAGATGCTCCTCACTTAACTGCCTTCTATGCCTGTTCGTAAAGATACTATTTTTGAGCAATATCTCGCTCCTATCCTTCGCTTCTTTATTAATGAAGACGAATTGCGCCAATTTGCAGACAGCATTGATTGGCAAGTGGAAAGCGATCGCATCCGCAATCCGAAGCTGACATATCCTGCCTACTACTCTCAGCATTTTCATAGCATCGAAGGCGGTTATCTCAACCTTAGCGCGGCTGTCACCTACGACCCAATCACACAGTACGTTTTGCCTCCGAACGAAACCTGGGTACGCCAAAGTCTGATCGATGCGATTCGAGTTAAACCTCTTCGTATTCTCGATTTAGGCTGCGGAACTGGCTCGACAACGCTAATGCTTAAACAAGCCTTTCCCAACGCTGAAGTGATTGGGCTCGATTTGTCACCTTACATGCTGATTGTTGCAGAACATAAGGCAAAAAAAGCAAATTTAGAAATCCAGTGGCAGCACAATAACGCAGAAGAAACCCGTCTTGCTCCTGGATCTTTCGATCTAATTGCGGCTGCTCTATTGTTTCACGAACTACCGCCCGATCGCTCTCAAGCGGTTCTAAGAGAGTGTTTTCGGCTACTCAAAACAGGCGGCGAAGTGCTCATTCTCGATGGCAATCAGAAAACGTTGCGGCAGACCGAATGGCTCACTCAAGTTTTTGAAGAACCTTACATTCAAGCGTATGCTAACGGGAGTGTTGATGCTTGGATGGGAGCCGCCGGATTTGAAGCAATTCAGACGGAAGAATTTTGGTGGATGCATCAAGTCACGCGTGCTGTAAAGCCTCTTCCTCACGCAGATTTTATTGCCGACTTTGAACGTGATGATGAGATGCGACAGTGGGCAGTTGGATAGTGAATGGGCGGGCAAGATTTTTGGGTACGTTCTGAGTTCTTCAAGTCTGGAGACCTTAGGGTTTCCATGCCAAGTTTGAGGTTTAGAGGAGTGAAACGCTGTAAGTTATGGAAACGCTGTAAGTTATAAGAACGTTTTCAGAGGCGAGCATTTAGCTGATCGCTCTTATATCTTTCAAAATCCTATACCCTATTAGCCATTATCATTTGCACGGCAGAATCGTATCTATGTCCCTTAAAGCTATTCTCTTCGATTTCAATGGAGTCATCATTAACGATGAGCCGCTTCATGAGCGACTAGTTGAGCAGCTTTTAATTGAGGAAAACTTGCGCCCTAAAGCAGGAGAGTTTCGAGAATTCTGCTTAGGACGGAGCGATCGCGCCTGTCTGCGAGATTTGCTCACCCATCGAGGACGAGTCGTAACCGATGACTATTTAGAAACATTGATCGCTCGAAAATCCCGTGCCTATGTTGAGCAGCTAGAAGCACTAGAAAAGCTACCGCTCTATGTAGGATTAGAGGATCTGCTGTTTAAGTTAAAAGGGACAGCCTGTAAACTGGCAATCGTGAGTGGAGCCGTTCGGGCTGAAATTGAACTCGTACTAGAGCGCGCCCAGTTGCGGCACTATTTTTCGGTCATTATTTCAGGCGATGACATGGCCACGAGTAAGCCCGAACCGGATGGATACCTATCCGCGATCATGCGGCTCAATACTGAATTTCCTGACCTCCAATTGCAACCATCCCAGTGTCTGGCGATCGAAGATACCTTTGCTGGCATAGACTCCGCTAAACGCGCTGGCATTCCTGTTCTAGGTGTTGCCAACACGTATCCATTTCACATGTTGCAACGCCGCGCCAATTGGACAGTTGATTACCTCTCTGATTTAGAGTTAGACCGGGTACAGCAGATTTACGAGAAGGTTGCGGTCGCGTAGGATCGTAAATTTAGTGAATCTTGCGATAGGATGCGTCAGTTGTTTTGGATCAGCTTTAATTTTTGGGTGGAAAAAGCTGTCACCTCTTTTGCAGGAACATTTTAGTAGATTTGCCAGACCTCTGATAATCTCTGACAGAAGCTTGAAAGAACATGGAGCCTAACTCTGTACAAATTGAGTTCGTAGATGTTCGGACTTTAAAGTGTCATATCGCAAGACTAATTTGTGTAGCAGAAGATATTCAGCCCCAATCGCATAAACACCAGCAATAGATGAACAGCCAGTACGGACATATCACTGCTTTGCTCCCACAATGACCTGTTCCAGGATCAGAACTAGCACACACCAGGGCAAGCAAAGCTCTGCTTTTCCCCTATAGTAACCCCTGCATCTATCACACAAATTATTACCAACAGAGCTCCGTGAGTTCCTATACAGGCTCACGCTGTTGAGGTGGTCTACCGTTGTCTGACTTCTATCTAACTTCTGTCTAACTTAGGGACTTCGAGAAATTCAGTCTTCCTTCTATAGACACATAGCCGCAGTTCGATGAACTTCCGGCACAAGTTCTTTCACTCATGCGATCGCGCTCTGAAAAAGATTGACCAGAATCCGCTTCTGCAACAATGCAGCCTCTTTGTCGTGGCGCATTGCTTAGTTCACTATGACCTCGAACACTCTCTAGGAGTTCCACAATGATGTTTCGTTTTTTCAACGCGTCTGAACAACTACTGCAAACACGAGGGACAATAAATTTACCAACGCAGCCTGCAACACTAAACGCAAACCAATTTGAGCAGACGAATCAAAGAAGCCTGAGTAGTGATCCCAACACTGGCTTTAGCGAGTTTGAACAGCAAGTTGTAGACCTGACAAATCAAGAGCGCGTCAGTCGAGGACTATCTCCGTTAGCGATTAACCCAACGCTTAATAATGTCGCTGAACAACACAGTCAGGATATGGTCGTGCAGAATTACTTTAGTCATCAAGGCAAAGATGGCTCCCTTCCTTGGAATCGAATGCAGGCACAGGGGTATGCCTACTCGCGTGCGGCTGAAAACATTGCATTTGGGCAAACAACACCGCAGCAAGTTGTCACCGATTGGATGAATAGTCCAGGACACCAAAAAAATATTCTTGATCCCAATCTCAAAGAAATTGGTGTCGGCTATTACAACGGGTACTGGACACAGAATTTTGGAACTGCGATGGCCTAACCAGTCGCATAATTAGTTCACCAAAATTGACTTAAAAAAAGGGTAGACATGGGATGTCTACCCTTTTTAAAACGCTCAGTTTAAGTGTTGCGCGTTATCTAATTAAACGGCGATTTGATTGGCAAACCCCGACGGGAGTGTAGGAGCGTCGAGTTCAACAACCTTAGCAGAATCATGCGAATGCCACACTTTGCCATCGAGTGCCATTTGCTCAATTAGACTCGCGAGACGCAACGCCTTGAGCGCTTGCACACCCCCCACCGATGGCTGATGTCCTCCCCGAACGCACTGAACAAAATGTTCTAACTCCGCATGGAGAGGCTCAATATTGCTTGTCTGAACTTTTTCAATCAGACCATCCTGACGATACAGCACCTGTCCGTAATCGGTTCGATAGTTCGCCGTTGTCTGACGGTGAATCAAAATTTCGTTTTTGAGAAAATCAGCTTCCGTTAAAGAACTCTTGCAGTGAGCCGCGATGCGACGAATTTTTCGATGCGTCACTTTGCTGGCGGTCAGCGTTGCGACAATGCCATTGGCAAAGCCTAACGTTGCGGTTACATAGTCAAGATAGCCAGAATCAGACGCGCGGCTTCCGCTCGCCGTTAGTTTGCTTACAGGGGATCCAGCTAACTCCAACAGCAAATCGATGTCGTGAATCATTAAGTCCAAAACGACCGAAACATCGTTTGCGCGATCGGAATAAGGACTCATCCGATGAGCCTCTAAGGCCAGCAGTTCCTCAGTTTTGAGAACCTTGCTTAGCTCCTGAAACGCTGGGTTAAATCGCTCGATATGTCCAACCTGAAGAATGCATTGGCACTCCGCTGCTAAATTGACGAGCGATTCTGCCTCTGCAATACTTGCCGCGATCGGCTTCTCAATCAGAACATGAACTCCGGACTTTAGCGCTGCCGAGCCAACTGCATGGTGCAGCCGAGTCGGAACCGCGATACAAACCGCATCGACGCACGTTAGCAGGTCGTGGTAGTCCTCAAAAAATCGGACACGATATTTGCTTGCCGTGTCCAATCCTCGTTCTACATTAATATCAGAAACACCCACTAGTTCTACGTCTTTGAGCAGACTCAAGACCCTAGTATGATGTTGTCCCATATTACCAACCCCGATGACACCCACACGAATCGGATCGAGATGGGGTCGTTGCATACCAAAATTGGAGTACCCAATTGGGATATCACCTTGCACTCTTATTACTCCTCCACCACCGAGATTATGCTGATAGACAGCTGTAAATTCTCCTCAAACATCCAGATACTAACACAGCAACATTAAATATGAAGAATTTCAAAGATTAGTCTAAGTTCCCTTAAACGATAAGATTTTTGATTTCTTATGCTTTATGTCAAAAGAGGGAGTTTCTAAATTAGGAGCAAAATTTGAGTCGCTTTTAGTGAAAAAATGGCGCCTAGAATACGGAATAAAAGGAATTTCTGGAGATGATGAAATCGGATTTACAGCAAGGAGCAGTTGGGTTAAACCATCTCTTACACTTATTGGACGTCGAAACAGAGGTCAAGGTTTAAATGAAGCTGCGTGAATTCCCTAGATTGCATCTCCGTAAACTTCTGGTGAGTCTCCATGAAGATTTCACCAAATATAGACCAGGGCTTGATAGCTCTATTGCTATGCAGAATTCGGCTGGATATGATCTTGGGATCATTGATGGGGTTCTTACGTGGACATGAGACCAACACAGCCCGTGCCGCAAGAAGTTGTGCAACAAGTCGCTGACTATTTCAGTGTGTTGGGTGAACCGATGCGCCTGCGGATTCTTAATTTGCTTCGGGATGGCGAAAAATGTGTTCAAGATTTGGTCGAGGCAACAGAAACCAGCCAAGCGAATGTATCTAAACACTTAAAGGTGATGTTGCAGGCAGGAATTTTAACGCGCCGCACGAAAGGCACGTTGGCCTATTACAGCGTTGAAGATGACTTGGTGTTTGAGCTTTGCAATCTAGTCTGCGATCGCCTTGCCAGCCGGATTGAGCAACAGGCGAAACACTTTCGAGCATTTAGTCTGGCGAGTGAAGAAGGGGGGATGGCATAAAGCATCCCTTAATAGCCCTCATTACTCACCTTTCTGCCCAAAACCCTGCTCAAATGCGGTTCGCGTCAACGGCTGATCGACGATTAGCCCTTCTCCACCCAGCGTTTTCAAGGCGCTACCTTCTACAGACAGAAATACTGGAGCTTTTGGATCAAGGCTTGTGGCAGTATAAAGGACTTGAGCAAGGCGAGTAGACATCGAAAGACTACCGCCGCCTGTGGTAAAGGTTTTTGATAAATCGACGTAAATTCCCTTGGGCTGAACTTTGAGACTTCGCAGTTGAGTGCCTTCTGGAATCGCAGATGATACGTTTTTGGCGGGTGGCTCGCTTAGAACTGCGTTCATAGCTGCTGTTAGGGCGACTTCGGGTTTCTTGGTTTCTTTAACGTTAATCGGTGAGGCAGTGAGTTGAATTTCAGCCCCTCGGTCTTGCAACCAATACGCTTGAGGCGTTTTCTGAGTCACTACTTTTGGCTGAGAAGTGCCTTGACTGGGAATGGTATTGGCTGGCGGGGGGAGCGGAGATGCAGATGGAGTGGGCTGAGTTTGCTCGATCGCGGCATTGGGGACAGGTTTACGTTGTTGAGATTGCTGCCATGTGAAATAAGCGGTAGCACTGCCCGCCGCTACCATTGCTGCCGATAACCCAACCACAATTCCAACCGGAATTCTACGCTTCTGCTCTTGCATGGAGAAACCTCCCAGAACTAATTCATGATGTGTAATTCGTCGTCGGGAACCTGCCCCAGGAATTACTGAGGTGAACCTTAGGAGATGCTGAAGTAACTACACTATGTTTAGCGTGAATTTCGGAAAGAATGCGAACAAATTTTACTTTCTTGAGGTTGGACGAAGCTGAACGAAGGTCGAAATTTCTAGATGGGTGGGCTGTACGTTGAATGCTAGAACGCGAGCCGTAATGCCTGATTTTTCTAGCGATCGTAGATCAAAGCGATTGGCAATAGTTTCAGTTAGGGCTTGAACGACTGGAGCGGGGGCAGCTTGCCCATTGGCAGTAACTTGTAAGTTTTGAAGCTGTAGGGTTCGCCCGGCGATCACTTCAGGCTTTGCTTCAGCCACGATTGCAAGCTGATCAGGATAACCCTGTTCTTGTAATGTCGCTTGAACGCGGACGCGATCGCGCTTTAGAGCGATGCGCGGACTTAGAAACGTGTATCGCTGGTTACGCCGCACTAAGTTTTGAAGTTGAGTCGCGATTTTGGGTGATTCCAGTGCCCGATTGATGTCTTCTTCCTTGAGAATCATCCGTATTCCTGCTTGCAGAGGTTTCGCAACCTTGAGGCGCAATCCTTGTAGAGCAATGGGATCAGTTTCAAGTTCTAAAGTATCAATGCGAATTTCTTTTTGAGGAACCAAGCCCCGCCCTACCAATCGGAGGCGATCGATTCGGCCTTGTACGAGTTGATAGGTTGGGGCATTGTCGATGCGAACCTGCAAGTCTTCAACAGAAACGAATTGTTTACGAAGCGTTGATTCAGCAACGCGATCGCTCACGATTCCGAGGGGAGAAATCAATCCAATCAAGCTTGATAAAAGAAGGGTGAAAAATTCCATGAGTTAGTCCCGACTGCCAAGAGAGCAATGCACCGCTTTACAAATATCACTGCTCAAAGGTAGGTATCGTCTCTGTTTCTGCGGTGGCAGATTGGAGCCATTCTTGTAGTGCAGGTAACGCTACGATCGCGTCTGAATAGGCTTGACAGGTGGTATCAAGCGCGATGCCATACGTTCGGAAGCGCAGCACAACGGGAGCAAACATCGCGTCTGCGATCGTAAACCGCCCAAATAAAAACGGATCTCTCCCACCATATGCTTGTCGGCAGTCTCGCCAAATCGTAGTAATGCGATCGATGTCGTTTTGCACCTCTGATCCGAAGTTCCGACCCGGCAAGTGAGCGCGACAATTCATTGGCAGGTGATGGCGCAAGGCGAGAAACCCAGAATGCATTTCTGCACAAATTGACCTCGCAACAGCACGGGCAGTATAGGTACCAGACCACCACGACCGCTCTGGAAACATCTCTGTCAAATACTCAAAAATGGCGAGGGAATCCCACACAATGCGGGATTCGTGAATCAAAATTGGAACTTTGCCATTTCCTTGGGGGCAGAGTTGACGAATCTGATCCGTGGCCTCCGGGCTGTAGAGCGGGATGCGAATTTCGGTAAAGGGCAAGTCGAACTGCTTCATTGCCAGCCACGGGCGCAGCGACCAAGATGAATAGTTTTTGTTGCCAATCACTAAGGTAAGGGAAGTCATGTCGTTGCTTCAGTAATCCACTGCTTTAGGGTTGAGACAACATCTGCGATCGCGACGTTTTGCGCTTCTTTGGTTGCCCGTTTAACCACCTCGACGTTGCCGTCTTTCAGCGATTTTCCAGTGACCACGCGATAGGGAATGCCGATTAGCTCAGAGTCTTTGAATTTGACGCCGGCCCGCTCATTGCGATCGTCGAGCAGGGTTTCGATGCCTGCTTGATTGAGTTCGGCATAAAGTTTTTCAGCCGCTGCGACTTGATCGGCATCGTTCACATTGGGAATGACGACAACCACATGGTAAGGCGCGATCGCAACTGGCCAAATGATGCCATCTTTGTCGTAAGATTGCTCGACAGCGGATTGGGCTAACCGAGAGACGCCAACCCCGTAACAGCCCATCGCTAAGGGAATTTCTTCCCCCTGCTCGTTGGTGTAGTTTGCGCCGAGCGCTTTTGAGTATTTTGTGCCGAGTTGGAAGATGTGCCCAATCTCAATTCCTCTGGCGGTTTTTAGGGTTTGAGCGGGGTCGTGGAGGGCGCGATCGTCAGCTTTCGCGGTTCGGACATCAACAAGATTAGACTTCTGAAACTGATCTCCCCAATTTGCGCCGACCACGTGATACCCCGCTTCATCTGCACCTGTGACAAAATCTTGCAAATCGGCAACCGTTTGATCCGTTAAGCGGATAAATTTTGGGGCAATGTTTTTGCTCGATTGAATATAGTCGTCGCTTAACGCTGGAGACATGTAGCCCAACGGTAAGGATTTGGCTGCCCATTTTTGTTGAGCATCCACATCGGGAACGGTTAGACTGACGATCGTTTTTCCACCATATTGATCCGCTAACTTGACCAGTTCATTCTGAAGTTTGACTTCGTTGACATCTTGATCTCCGCGAATGTGAACGAGGACTAATGCAGTTGTGCCACTGT
The DNA here is from genome assembly GCA_019359315.1 of Myxacorys californica WJT36-NPBG1. Classification (GTDB taxonomy): domain Bacteria; phylum Cyanobacteriota; class Cyanobacteriia; order Leptolyngbyales; family Leptolyngbyaceae; genus Myxacorys; species Myxacorys californica. The sequence continues at coordinate 12,266 of JAHHHO010000074.1, read as the reverse complement.
CAAACACGGCTTGGTAGAGAACGTTTTTGACAAGATTTGTCGGCGAACAGTTGAGGAATTTGCAAACCTTTTCAATGGTTTCGGTTCCCGGTGTTTCCCGTTTTTCGTAACTGCTAAACGGAGAAGGAGCAACGTCAGGCGGAATGGAAGCCGCTTTCTCGACGTTTGCTGCGTACTTGCCGTCATCTGTGTAGAGGATTTCGTCCTCTCCTGCGTCGGCTAACACCATGAATTCTTGAGAGCCTGAACCGCCGATCGCACCCGAATCGGCATCAACGGCTCGAAATTTTAAGCCGCAGCGACGCAAAATATTGTGATACGCCTGATTCATTTTTTGGTATGTCGCCTTCATCGCCGTCTCATCGGCATCAAATGAATAGGCGTCTTTCATGATGAATTCGCGACCGCGCATCAAACCGAACCGGGGACGAATTTCATCGCGGAATTTAGTTTGAATTTGATACAAATTTTGAGGCAACTGGCGATACGAGCGGATCATTTCCCGCGCGATCGCAGTAATCACTTCCTCGTGAGTTGGACCTAAACCCAACTCGCGATCTTGACGATCGATCAGGGAAAACATAATCCCTTCGGCTTTGGTGTAAGTATCCCACCGTCCTGATTCTTTCCAGAGATCAGACGGCTGCAATTGCGGCAGTAAACATTCTTGTGCGCCTGATGCATTCATTTCTTCGCGCACAATTTGCGACACCTTCTGCAATACGCGCCACATGAGCGGCAGATACGCATAGACACCACTGCCGATCCGCCGAATATACCCCGCTCGCACCAACAGCTTATGGCTCGGAATTTCCGCTTCTGCTGGATCTTCGCGCAGTGTCACCAACAACATTTGAGAAAGCCGCATCGATCGTGCCCCTTTGCGCTGATAAACCTAGATTGAACAAACCATCCTTCAGTCTAAAGGACAGAGGAGGGCAGAGAGCATTCATTCTACCTTTTGGTGACAATTCATGGGTGTTGCTGCGTCTGGGTATGATTGGTTAATGGTTCTTCCCAGTGAAAGTGCAGGAAATGCTTGCACTTCTTGTCCACTCTAGATAGAGGATCTGAGGGTGAGGGCAACCCTGGACGGCAGAATGGCGACCGACCGATGGGCGTTCTCAAGGCTATCCTTCCTGCAAAAGCGGCGCTCGCTGGTTCTACGAACTCCAAAGCAGCAAATGGGAACCCAGAAGCAGTAAATAGGAACTCCGGAGCAGCAAATGAGAACCCAAAAGCAGCAAATGAGAACTCCGGAGCAACAAATGGGAACTCCGGAGCAGTAAGTAGGAACTCCGGAGCAACAAATGGGAACCCAAAAGTTGCAAATGGGAGCTCCGGAGCGACAAATGGGAACTCCGGAGCAGCAAATGAGAACTCCCCAACAGACGCATTTGAATCTGAGGCAACAGTTTGGTAACTTAACAAGGCGGATTGCTTGAAGCCGTTTCCGAACCGAAGCCTGGATTAAATTTGAATTTATAGGAGAACAGTATGTTTGCAGGTAAACAGCCCACCACCTTAGGCGTTCGCGATGGTCGATTAGCTCCCTGTCCCGCAACGCCTAACTGCGTGTGTAGCCAAGACTCTGATCCAGGGCACAGCATCGAGCCGTTGAAATTGAGTTCTCCTGACAGCGCGATCGCCGATCTCAAGCGCATCATTCAAGCTCTGCCTAAGACAAAAATTGTCGAAGAGAGCAACGATTATTTATACGCGCAATTCACTAGTAAATTGATGGGCTATGTGGATGACGTGGAATTTTATGTCGATCGCGCCGCAAATGTGATTCACGTTCGGTCTGCTTCGCGGCTTGGCAAGAGCGACCTCGGCGTAAACCGCAAGCGGATTGAACTCATTCGCACGCAGCTTGCGTGATGGCGCGATTAGCGCAGAGCGCAACTTCAAAGAAATCCGCTCTGCAAAGCTCCGAAGGATCGGCAGGACTTAACCACGTTTAGCGCTTGACGCAGCTCTGAAGAAGCGTCCTAATTTATGATGTCGCCGCTCGATCTTTATTCTTGAACGTTTTTCGCATGACCCATTGAACGAAATCAGGAAAAAGCCGATTGGATAGAAGCGAAAGATTGGCTGACCCCACAAGCACATCTGTCCGCTTGTGCTGGACGGCATCCCAAATCGCTTGAGCGACATCTGCGGGTTTCTCAATCACAGGGGCACTTAAAACCTGTTCAAGCTGCTGACGACGGGCTTGCTGATCCTCCTCATCCTTGCCTTTAAAGAGCGCTCGTTCCATGAAATTGCTCTTAATTAGACTCGGGTAGATGCCGCAAACCGTGATGCCTTTCGGGGCAAGCTCTGATGCTAACGATTTCGTCAGCCCGGTGACAGCAAATTTGCTCGTCGCGTAGGGAACAAGATACGGAGTCGGAACCCGTCCGCCGATCGAGCTAAGATTGACGATCGTTCCAGAGCCTCGGCTCGTGAAATGAGGCAACAATTCGTGAATTGTGTGAATGTAGCCCCATAAGTTTAGGTCTAGAACCGAGTGCCAATCTTCCAACGAATAGCACTCGGCAGGCCCTGACGTGTAGATACCTGCATTGTTAATCAGAACATCAACAGAACCGTATTCCGCGATCGCGCGTTCAACTAAGTGCTTCACCTGTTGCGGATCGCGGACATCGGTTGGCACTGCGATCGCGCGATGGGCATAGGTTTGTAATTCCTGGGCAAACGCTTCTAAACGCTCGGCATTACGAGCGGCTAAAACCACGTTATACCCATTGCGAGCAAACAACAGAGCAGTCTCACGACCGATGCCTTGAGACGCCCCTGTAATTAAAACTGTCGAAGCCATAGATCTAATTTAGAAAACGGTTTGATATTCCCTCTACGATCGCTGAAATGCCTAGAGAGTACTTCTGTCAAGATAGGTAAATCAAACGTTTGTCAGCTATTTCATGGCTTCTCGCACCAAAATAACCGTGCAGTCACATCGTCTGGCAATCTCCTCTGGAATGTTGCCTTGAACCACCTGTTGCAACAAACCTTCACGAGTTGCGCCCAACACAATCACATCACACTGGTCTTTCTGTGCTAACGAGATGATCGCCCCAGATACCGAACTATCCTTCACTGGCATCAGGGTGACGGGGCACTTTAACCGATGTCTCAAAAAGGTCATGGCATCTTCTAGGGCAGAAGCACTGGGCAGCGATCGCGCCGGATGATGCACCTGACACAGACAGACGGTTGGCTGCTGAGAAAGTTGGGCCAAGGCAGGTAAAAGCCGGATCGCTTGACGAGAATTAGGACCTCCGGCGATTGGCACGAGCCAGCGATCGAGGTGAGGTGGCTCCCCTTTCGCGTCTCCCATCTTCACCAGCACAACATCACAACTCGCCTGCCGAATGATGGTATCGACAACGCTGCCAAAAATGCGTCCAGGTGTTGTGGTTTCGCCTTTCCAGCCCATCACAATTAAGTCTACATGGCGTTCTTTTAGGGTCTCTAAAATGGCGTGAGAGACATCATGAGTCACGCGCACTTGGGTATGCACTGGAATTTGCCACGTTTTACCAAGCCGGGATGCCCGCTTCAAGAGTTGCCGACTCACACTAGTAGAAACTTTGGTTTCGGCTGGAGCTTGGTGGCGAGGAACCAGAATCACCTGGAGACACTCGACTTCGTAGCGGCGATCGCGGGCGATCGCGGCAGCCATTTGCAATAGCCTGTCAGCCGTTTGAGGATTCGCGATCGGCACAAGCAATCGGCCTCGCCCCGTTGAGGGGGCTTGAGTTTGATAGACCACGTAGGAGGGTTCTGGTCGAGGCCCAAGCTGAGCCGCATCGTCGCCTAGCTTGTCTGATTCGGCTCGAATGATATCAGCGCGAGTAATAATGCCAAGCAGTTTACGATGCTCGACTACAGGCAAGCGGCTGATTTTGTAGCGATTAAGCAAATACAAGACGCGCGTTAATGGATCGCCAGGACTCACGGTGACGGGTTGCGGCGTCATGATTGTCTCTAACGGCGAATCGTTCGCGAGGTTGCGCTCCTGAACGTAGGAAAGATCTGTTTGGGTGACGATGCCAACGAGTTTGCCATCTTCGACAACGGGAAAGCCGCGATGGTGCGATCGCGAGAAGGCTTGCATCGCTTCTTCGACACTAATTTGGCTCGCTAAGGTTTCGACCCGTGGCTGCATAATATCGACGGCCGTCAACCCGCCTAACCTCACCTCAATTCCAGCCTTCTGGTCGAGTTGAATGCCCTTGAATGCCAGTAGATGCTGGTAGATCGAACCACTATGCATTGTCTCAGCCACGAGATAAGCGGTCACAGAGCCAATCATAAGTGGCAAAACTAAATTAAAGTCCGTCGTCATCTCAAAGACAATGACGATCGCGGTGATTGGTCCGCGTGTCACCGCGCTAAAAAACGCTCCCATTCCAGTGAGCGCTGCGGTTGTCACCAAATTTTCACTTCCGTCTAAGCCTAACGGGACGCCGAGCAATTGCAACTGTTGCGCCACACTCGCTAGTAAATGCCCCAAGGTTGAGCCAAGAATTAGCGATGGCGCAAATAATCCACCAGGCGCACCAGAACCAAACGCGACTAAAGTGAGAATAAACTTTGTAATGAAAATAATCGTGATGATCTGCCAGCTAAATCCACTAGTGATCCAGACTTCCTGCAAACTGGCGCGATCGCGTAGCACATCGGGTAACAGCGCGATCGCCAAGCCTGAAATTAATCCAGCACAGGCTATTCTCCAAGGCAACCCCCACTGAAAAACGCGACGGTTGACCTGCAAACTGAGCAAAATCCCGCGCCCAAACAAGGCTCCTAGTAATCCCGCCAGAATTCCTAACACCAAAAACAAAGGGATGTCGTGGGCGGTAAAATTGGTGGAGAATTGCAGCGAATTTCCGCTGGCGTTGAGTCCTTGCCCGCCCAAGAGCCGAGACACCACTGCACCCACAAAAGATGCCAGAATTGCCGTTCCTAGCGTCAGTCCTGACACGTCTTGCAGCAGTTCTTCCACCACAAACAGAACGCCTGCGATCGGCGCGTTGAATCCTGCTGCCAATCCTGCCGCCGCGCCTGCTGCAATCAATTGACGTCGGTGATCAGGCGAGGTAGGAACCCAAGCGCTGAGTTGGGCCGCGATCGCGGCTCCAATTTGTACAGTTGGACCTTGCCGACCCAAAGTTAAGCCTGATCCGAGCGAGAGTAACGTGCTGAGCAACTTTGCGATCGCCACCCTGAGATTCAACGCGATCGAGACACCGCCCAAGGCAGCTTTGACTTGAGGAATGCCGCTTCCAGACGCTTCAGGAGCAATCCGTTCGATCAAAATGCCTGCTAAAAATCCGCCCGCTATTCCAATCAAGGGCAAAACAATCCAGGCCGGATACACCTGCGCCGTTTGCAACCGCCAGCCGCTCAGAAATCCTGCTCCTTGCTTCAACAGCACCGCCGCCAATCCAGAGACCAATCCAATCACGCAAGCTTCTAGAACAGCGAGTTGCTTTGGCTGAAAAACACGAGGAATTGGCTTTAAAAAGTCAAAGCGCATGAGGATAATTTGCGTTAGTCGCCGTACACTGCCTTATCTTAGCGGTCAACTTTGGTTGCAATGAAAGGAGTCAGCCTCTTGGACTGTAGAAAATGGGTAAAGATTTTAAGAAGCAGAGATTTCAAAAAATAAGGTGGGCAATTGCCCACCTTACAAGCCATGACCTATTATCTGATGCCCTGTTATCTTCTATTAGCTACCGACCGCTACAGATTGATTTTGGCGATGCTCCTCAACCATCTTGCGGAATTGGTCTCCTTCGATCGTTTCTTGGTCTAACAGGGTATCGACTAAGCGATCGATGAGGACTCGGTTTTCTCTCACTAATCGGCAGGCATCGGTATAGCAGTGTTGCGCGATCACTTGCACCTGCTGATCAATCTTGCCTGCAAGTTCTTCAGAGTATTCCGAGCGCGGCATCAAGCTCCGTCCCAGAAAGACTTCATCATTTGAGGTCTCTAACGCCAAGTTGCCCAGATCCGACATGCCAAAGCGGGTGACCATCTGGCGCACCATGCTCGTCACTTGCTGAATATCGCCGCTGGCTCCTGTTGTAATTTCATCATCACCAAAGATGATTTCTTCTGCCGCCCGTCCGCCAAGCGCACTGGTCACTTGAGCTAAAATTTGCGATCGCGACGTTAAGCCTTGCTCTTCATCGGGGGTAAACCACGTGATGCCCAGCGCTTGACCTCGCGGAACTAGGGTCACTTTCTGTACCGGATCGTGATTCTTTAGTAAGGTCGCCACGATCGCATGACCCACTTCATGATAGGCGATCAGCCGTTTCCGCTTGCTATCCATCAGGGGCGCTCGTTCCATACCGGCGATCACCCGATCGATCGCATCGTCAATTTCTAGGGGAGTGATCGCATCTTTGCGTCGCCGCGCCGTCAGAATCGCAGCTTCGTTCAGGAGGTTGGCCAGTTCTGCTCCAGAAAAACCAGGGGTACGACGGGCAACGGCATCAAGGGAAATCTCGTCAGAAAGTTTCTTATTGCGAGCGTGGACTTCTAGAATCTTGAGGCGTCCTTTGTACGTTGGCAGGTCTACAATAATCTGCCGATCGAAGCGACCCGGACGCAGAAGGGCAGAATCTAGCACATCAGGGCGGTTCGTTGCGGCGATGATGATGATGCCTGCATTGCCTTCAAAGCCATCCATCTCGGTGAGCAGTTGGTTTAGCGTTTGTTCTCGCTCATCATTGCCACCCCCAATTCCGGTTCCGCGTTGACGCCCAACCGCATCAATTTCATCAATAAAAATAATACAAGGGGCATTTTCTTTGGCTTTCTTAAACAAGTCCCGCACGCGAGACGCGCCGACTCCGACAAACATCTCGACAAATTCAGACCCGGAGATACTAAAGAAGGGAACGCCTGCTTCACCTGCGATCGCTTTTGCCAACAGCGTTTTACCCGTTCCTGGAGCGCCAACGAGCAGCACACCTTTGGGAATCCGCGCACCAACCGCCGTAAAGCGCTCAGGCTTCTTCAAAAATGTCACGACTTCTTGCAGTTCTTCTTTGGCTTCTTCAATCCCAGCCACATCATCAAACAGAACTCCGGTCTTCGCCTCCATTTGGAATCGAGCGCGAGATTTACCAAAATTCATGGCTTGTCCAGGACCGCTCGAAGAGCTACTGGAGCGCCGCAAAATCATCAATAGTCCGCCAATCAGCAGCATGACTAACAGCAAGTTAGCTACTAAGCCGAGGACGAGGCTATTATCGCTGGTGGGTTGAGAATCGAAATCGACATTGCGCGATCGCAGCCGCTCAATTAATTCTGGATTGCGATCAAGAATCTGCACATCGATCGGGGCGTCCTTAGTTTTGCCTTCCAGCCTAACTTTCGCCACTCGTTGAGCTTCGTCAATTTCGACTTTTGCGACTTCCCCAGCATCAATCTTTTTCAGCAGTTCACTATAGCTGAGCGAATCACGGGTTTGTGAGATCGCAGGCGTGCTCATAAGAATGCTTTGTATCAGCATCCAGCCCACCATGACTCCTTTCACCACCGTTCCCCGCACGGCGGTGGAACGTTGTCTTGTCAATGCCGTACTCTGCGATTCATTCTTCATATCCCGCGCCTTTTCACCTCAGTGCGACAACATCTTAGACTGCTGTTGAGTGCGAGATGTTGCTATGTTTGCATTCTAGTCTAACTTTCCCGATGAGCAATGGCATGGGAGGAAGGGCTAGGGAGGTTTGCTTTAACCTACGGCTGCCCCAGCCGTGTACTTCACAATCCGCAAACAGTTCCGTTGCCCCTGGCGATCGTAGCTGACTTCATCGGCTAATCGGCGCAAGAGAAACCAGCCGTAGCCCCCTTCCTGAAGCGTTCCTGGCTTAGGTTCTGTCAGGGCAGTTGGATCAAAAGGTTGACCCCAATCCCAAATCTGAATCTCCATATGATCGTCGTGCAAGGCAACGTCGATGTCGATAGACGTTTCTACCGACAATCCAGAGTGGGCATGGCGAACGGCATTGGTAAAGCCTTCCGCTAACGCTAAGTTGAGGCGATGTAGCTGATGGTTTTGACGGGCAACCAGCGGATCGTGCTGAAGCCAAAACGTCTCAAACCATTTCTGCACAGAGTTGAGTACTGTGAGTTTGCTGTTAACCGTCAGATGGTCTTGGTAGAACATGCTCAGGGTCGTTCGGAGGGGTCACTGGGTCACACGATCTCGCGAATTGGCACAGCCAATCGAAAGAGCGCGATTATCATAGTCGATGTAACAATAATTGCTCTAAGAATATCCGAAAGCGGTCAGAATTCTTTCGACAAGCGCTAAAAATGTTACTCAACGTCACCATTCCGGTCAGTGAAGAATACCGACTGATCACGTGAGTTGAAGCGCCTGCTCTTGTAATTCTAACAATTCTTGGATTCCTTGTTCTGCTAAATCTAAAATTTGCTCTAACTGCAAACGAGAGAAGCTACCCGCTTCTGCTGTTCCTTGAATCTCTATTATATTTAGCGCTTCGTTCATCACGACGTTACAATCAGTGTCGGCAGCAACGTCTTCTGCGTAGTTCAAATCTAAGAACGCTTCATTTTCAATTAAGCCAACTGAAATAGCAGCTACACGATGAATGATGGGCGATCGCTCTAATTCTCCAGTTGAAACCAAATACGCGATCGCGTCCTGCAAAGCAACAAATGCCCCTGTGATCGAAGTTGTTCGAGTGCCTGCGTCGGCTTGTAGCACATCGGCATCGATCGTAATCGTGCGCTCTCCTAAGGCATGCATATCAAGCGTCGATCTCAAACTTCGCCCAATCAACCGCTGAATTTCTTGAGTCCGTCCAGAAAGCTTAAACGACTCACGCTCATGGCGCTCTGGCGTTGCTCCGGGCAGCATTCGATATTCTGCGGTCAGCCATCCTTGTCCTTTCCCTTCAAGAAACCGAGGAACTTTGGGCTGAATGCTAACCGTACAGAGAACTTGAGTGTCGCCGCACATTGCCAAGACTGAGCCTGCTGAAAATTTGGTAAACCGACGCTCAAAGTGAGTAGGGCGCAGTTGGTTCGGCTGCCGACCGTCAGGACGATACCATGCCATGAGGGAAACCTCAGATAGTGTAAAGAATAGTACTCTATCACCTTAGATCTGGTCGGTTAAGGAAAGAATCAAGGATGCAACGCTTTGCAAAGAAGAACCCTAGTCACGGATCTTGCATTCGCCAGAACTAGCCAGGGTAGATACAGCAAAGGAGCAGATGGAATTGTAAAAAACTCCTCTACTCCTTGTATAAAGTTGACCTTCGTAGATCGACTGCGCTGTTCTAGGTGTTCAACCCCTGATCCAAGTTGATGTTCTAAGTTACTAAACAGAACACAAATCTATTGCTCACTTTGTTTCCGTTTTTTATAGCGCAAGCTTGCTAAGCCGGTGAGTAAAATAGCACCAACTGTACCAGGTTCAGGCACCTTTTTAGGAGTGCTGGGAGCGGGAGATGGAGCTGGCTCAGGTTTAACCTCTGGAATAAAAATTGGGTCTGGAGCGGGTGCGGGTGTAGGTGCTGGAGTTGGAGCAGGTGCGGGTGCTGGAGCAGGTGCGGGTGTAGGTGCTGGAGCAGGTGCGGGTGCTGGAGCAGGTGCTGGAGCAGGTGCGGGTGCTGGAGTTGGAGCAGGTGCGGGTGCTGGAGCAGGTGCGGGTGCTGGAGCAGGTGCGGGTGCTGGAGCAGGTGCTGGAGCAGGTGTTACGGCTACTGGTTTATTGACAAAAGCTTCACTTCCACCATCACCAAAGGCTTGAACGTGGAATCCAACACGCAAGACACTGTTTGTTAGGCTTTTAATGATGTCGTCAAATGTGACGTTGGAGCTTAAATTGAACAGTACATTTACAAATTCGCCAGGATTTACACCCATCTGTGAGACTGGTTGATTAGCCTCAACTGAAAAATCTGAGTTAAACCGACCTCCAGGAGCGTTATTGCTTCCTGGTAGATTGCCTACGCTATTAGGTATTACGAAATCTACACCACTACCGCTATCAGTGATTGAGGCGATATTTTCGAACAGACTTGTAGTTTGGTCAAAATAAATTTGGGTTATGGAAGAGGCTTGTTGCCCAATGTTGTTGAACGAAAATAGAACCTGATTTGAGTTACTGACCTTAGTCACATCTAGAAATAGTTGACTTTGACCTGTTGCGGCATTAGTAGCACTATTCCCAGTGATATTTTGAAATCCAAAGCGCACTGTAGATGATGGCGCGGGCGCAGGTGCGGGCGCAGGTGCGGGCGCAGGTGCGGGTGCGGGCGCAGGTGCGGGTGCAGGCGCAGGTGCAGGTGCGGGTGCAGGTGCAGGTGCGGGTGCGGGCGCAGGTGCGGGCGCAGGTGCGGGTGCAGGCGCAGGTGCAGACGCCTTGCCATTGCCATTGCTATTGCCATTGCCATTTGCAGCTGAGGCTGGTTGGCTTGTCGCCAGAAGACATGCGCCTATTAGGGTCAGCGCGGGAAGCCCAAAAGCTACCTTGAATGAAAACTTTGACATTTTTCTAAAATTAATTCCTGGGTGTATGTATAAGTTTTTACACAGCATTGAGCTGGAACGCGTGCAAAGTTTCAATCTTTAATCGCTTCTTCATCCTGGCTCCTCTAGTTTTGAGGTTGCTAAATAATTGAAGAAGCAATTAAGTAATTGCTCGTATCGTTTGTCTCTATGGATTCGGAATTCAGCGTATTTATTCTTACATTTCATTCTACGAATTCAGCTCAAAAATAAAGGTTCTCAGTACAGGTATAGAACCTACGTACATATACGCATTAAAATTACGACAATTCTAGTTGAGGCTCTGATCTCGCTTGGAGCAGATTGGACATACAGTTAAATTTTGAAAGTGATAGATAGGGTTTAAAACGTTCAGAAGCCAGGATTTCTCCTGGCTTCTGATTTTCTACATCAGAATTAAAGGCTTTGATTAACGACGAAGCCAGCCATTAACTGTAAAGCGGCTGTCCCGAAAAGCTCGCGATGGGCATCGTACAGGTAGCACTTCATGCATGTAGCGGCTTAGAAAGAAGACAATACTGTTGTTACGAGGCTCGACTGTATTAAATGAATCTGCCTTTACGTAATAGTTATTCTCGATCTTGCTATCGTAAATCAGCAGCTCTCCACCAGCAAAAGGTTTTGGCTCCCGATAGAAGTAATAAACATAGGTAAGTTCTCTCGTTGCAGTATCTGAGCTGCCATTGTCGTTGTGAAGCTTGTAGTAGTTTCCGTCGTTATGAGACGTTAGTTGAGTTTCTATTTGAGAAATGGGAAACGGCGGTAATTCTAATTTACTGATTATGTCTGGAAGAATTGCTTGAATTCGATTGACTATTAATTCAGAAAAATTAGGGAATGAATATAAAACCTGCGATCGTCGATAGTCTAGAGCATCTGTTGAAGTGTTTGTAGAAACAAAAGCTTTCTCCTGTTGGAACACATAGTTCAGTAGCCGATCTCTTTCTTCATCGGTCAGGAAATTATCAATTTGTACATATCTAGAAACGAGATTATCTTTAGGTTCTGGCTGAATTTCTTCAACCGGTTCCAAAAAGATTGGGGGTTCTGTCACCAAACCAAGCAGATGTTCACTAGGAAAATAAATGACCGAGCGACCTTCATTAACCGGAATCTGAAATAGACCAGAAAAATTGCTCCTTTGAGATTGGGAACGGTCTACTAAGGTTGTGAGAAGCTCATGCAAGAGTGGTGCATCTGAGTTCAGCTTTAGCGTATATTCATGTCCACCTGCTAGAAGCAGTTTAACTGAGACAGCTTGAGATTGAGTATGTTGAGAAGCCAGAGTCATAATTACTTCTTTGTTCGACAGCAGAAAAGAAACTAACTTGAGTTTTGTTGCTGTTAAGAAACTATCCGCAACCTCTTTTTGTTTCTATAGTAGGAGCGAATAAAGTCTTCACTGAATAAAATTAGAAATTACTGGAGAAGGTCTAAGCATCTTTTGTAAAAGGTTCCCCAAAAGATAGCGATCTGAACTTGAGCGTTGCGTGATGAGAATACGACTTAAGCAGAAATTAAAATCGTTCAGTATGTAACGTAGTGTTTAGAGACGTTGCGGCACATTCCCAGGGTTAATTCATTGTGAGAGTAGAGAAAGTAGGATAGGAAGCACCCCTATTACTTCAACTTCAACCAGTAGCAATGGCTATCACATTAATTGAAGCCCTTCAGCAAGTCGAAGACTTCCGAGC
>JAHHHO010000073.1 GCA_019359315.1 Myxacorys californica WJT36-NPBG1 | reverse complement strand
ATGGAAACTGCTTGTGGACTGCATAATTTTCGCTTGAAGCATCGTCAGTTAGCAACTGCTTAGGTTGGACAGATGAAAGCCTCTTGTTGTCTGGCTTCGACTACTGCCTATTTCCGATTAAGTCTAAAGACTATAAATCGGGTGGCTATCCCCTCGAAGAGTGCCATGCTGATTTACACCGCTTCACCGCGCTGCTCGTTCTCATTGCCATTGCTTATTCGCTCTCTACCCTGCGTGGTGGGCGTATCCGCAAAAAGCAAGTGCAACACTATATTGGTCGCGTCAAAGAGCCGAAGCGCACCCAAAACCGACACAGCCAGTTTTGGATTGGGTTGTATGGAACTTTGTGGATTGACACCTTGAATTTGTGGTCAACCTTGGCGAGAAAATTGATGGCACTCAAGCCCCAGAAACGCCCCTTTTTTCGACGAGGTCTTAACGCCATTGCCCTGATCCAGTCTGCGCTCTAGCCTCGTTGTCACCCCCTGGAGTCTGTTCCACCATCCATTGCCGCTCAATCACTTGGAACTGCGGTCGATCGCACCGGATTCGACATCTGACATCACAAGCCGACGCCCCAACCCAGCATTCAGATGTTGGACGCACTGTACCATCTATCCAAATTGTTCCTTCTAACTGACAAACGTCGTGCAACAGCTATCATCGACACAGAAATGCTGCGGACTTGGCACGATATTGCTACTTATTCCACAGTAACTTGACACACCTAACAATCTTTTGACGTATTACCAATTCACAACCAACAATTGCTTAGGGCAATCTAACTCAAGAATTCTTCATGTCATTAGCAACAACACCAAGGGTAAAAACAGAAGACACTTTGAAGCCTTCTAACGCTTGCCTTAGAGCAGCACTCTTCGTTTTGTCCAATCCAACTACTAAAACAATTCCATTCGTATTAGTTGCGACAAGTTTTGCGTCCGCCAAGCCAAGCAAAGGGGGAACATCGTAGATAACGAGATCATACATCTCCTCAAATTGCTGCATCAGAGTTTGCATCTTCTTCGAGGACAGCAAGCGAGTTGGATCTGGCGGAACTTGTCCAACGGTGAGAATAAAGAGATTAGGTTCCCCAGGAGACTGCTGGACTGCGTGCTCACACTTCACTTCTGACGAAACAACATCACTTAATCCGTGTAGATTTGGAAGTTGAAGCCGAACATGAAGCTGAGGACACCGCAAATCCGTATCGACCAATAAGACCCGTTGTCCCAATGCTGCCGCCGCTTGAGCTAGATAAAGCGCAACCGTAGACTTTCCTTCTCCGGGAGACGGTGAACTAATTGCCAAAGAGCGAATTCGCGTATCTGGGTTGAGCAGCCGAATGTTGGTGTAGAGCGATCGAAATGCCTCTGAAAACGGCGAACTATCGTAGAGGTAAGAGGATTCGCTCTTCGGTGCATTCAGTTTCTGCCGCATTTGACGCATCAGGTTGGTAAATTCCTGCCTAGGCACATCTAGCGCTAGAGATCGCTTCTCCGTCTCAGCTAATTCTGCATTAAATGGAATCACGCCTAGCATTGGCAAATTCGCCGTATCTTTAACTTCTTCGGGGGTATGCAAAACATTACTCAGTTTTTCGAGCAACAGTGCTGTACCGACACCCATCAACAGTCCTAAAAGAACGCCCAGCGCTCCCGTTTGCTTAATGCCCGCAGACGCCAGCTTTGGATTGGTGGTTGGCGTTAAAATCTGCCACGGGGCTGTCTGTTGCCCGGCATCAATGCGTAAAGCTTCCCGTTTTGTCAGAAATTGATTGAGGTTGTCGGTTCCAATCTTCAGTTCTTGTTGAATATCAGTATACTGACGAGACCTAGCCGAAAGCTGTTTAACCTGCTGTTTCAGCAACTCTTCCGTTTGTATCAGAATTGCTTGGCGGGCCTTTAAGCCTCGTACCTGGCTCTCGACATCACCTTGGGATCGTCCTCCTTCGCGTTCTAATAACGGCTGCAAATTTTCAAGCTGCGATCGCAGGAGTTGAATTTGCGGTGCTTTTTCCTGAAACACACTCGATGTCTTAGCCATCTGGGCTTCAACTTCTAAAAGTTGATTTAACAGATTTTGATAGCGAGTGTTTTCTCGAAGCGCAGAAGAAGCGGGTTCATTTTTTTGAGTCAGTTGTTGACGCAAATCACGATTCAGCGCCAAAGCCTCATCTAATTTAACGTCTGTTTCCAGGCGTTGCTGTGCGATCGTTGCTGTTTGCTCTGCCAGTTGCTTACTGGTTAAATCAGGATCAATCAAGTTATACCGCTGCCGAAACGTTTGCAGCTGGTCTTGAACTGTTTCAACACGCTGTTGCAACCTGGGAATCTGCTGGTCAACAAATTTCATACCTTGTCGCGCAGCTGCTAAGCGTTCCTCAAGGCTGTAATTAAGATACGCCTGAGAAACGAGAGTTAGCACCTCTCTCACTTTGGTACGATTACTGTCCTGAAAGCTAACCCGCAACACCTCACTATTCGGAACCTGAGCCACGACTAAGCTGTTTGATAGGACATCATAAGTGAGGTCAGGATACTTAGGCTTGAGCTTTTGCGCGATCGGCTCAAGAAGAGTTGGACTTTTGAGCAGTTTGAGTTTTGTCTCGTCTAGGGTTTTTTCAGGCGCAGGTTGCTGCTGCTCTCGATTGCTCAATGTTTGAGGCACCGAAGAAATAACCTGGCTTTCAGCCGTGACGGGTTTCGTGAGAATTTCAAACGTGGATTGGTAGATGGGCTCACTGGTTACGGCTTTGAGGAGTGCTGCTGAAGACACCACCGTTGTCACACCTAGGACGATCGGAATCCTTCGCCGCAATACCGCAGCCACCTGGCTCAAATTCAAGCCTCCTTCATCTTCACCATCACGGGGTGCCGCATTGTTTAGCGGCAACCAGCGAGGTTGCTTGTTGCCCTGCTTTACGGCAAGAGCTTGCGAAGTTGTCTTACTTTCCATGATTGCCTCTGCATAAGATCACGCGGATAAAATGACCAGGGAGCGCGTTGGCGAAATTGCAGCGAACGGACAGTCGTGGTCAATTCGATAAGATGTCACTTTAAGACGATGAGAGATGCGGCATAAAGGCGTGGTTCACTCTAGTGAAAATAGAATAGCTGTAAAGAAACGGGTAGATGCATAGATAACAAAACATGTTCTTTGCTATTCGCCACTTGGTCTCAATTTTCACCCTGATCAGCAGAGAACCCCTGGATAATGCGCTTAAGCTAAGAGAACCCAACGTTATTCACGAAATTGAATGACATTCAGTTGCTGAATTATAATCCACTGAGTTTAGTTCCATCACCCTTAAGAAACTAAATACTCATTACCATCAAATAGCAACATAATCGAAGTGTTCAATGCTCTTTGCTGTCTCAATCAAGCGAATAAAGAGTGTCATCCCGTCATCAGATTGTCCACGATATTCATCTTTACTATAGTTCCTCCGGGTGTACATCGCGCGGACGAATTAACAGTTCCCGACTTGCCAACCAAATGAAAAGTGGAATTGTATCAAAGTATCGCCGCCAAAGTCTTTGAGGTTCCTGAGCGAGCCGATACAGCCATTCTAAACCTGCCGATCGAATCGCAAGAGGTGCCCGTTTATGAAGACCAGCATAAACCGGAAAAGCACCTCCCAACCCAATCATGACAGCTTTTACCTTATCTTTGTGCTGTGCCATCCAAACTTCTTGCTTGGGACAGCCCAACGATACGAAAACAATACCTGCTCCACTGTTGTTGATCTGCTGAATGATAGCTTCATCTTCTTGAAGAGTTAGTGCACGAAAGGGCAGAGGTTCCATCCCAGCGATGTCGAGGTTGGGAAACTCTTTCTCTAATCGTTGCTTGATGGAATCGAGAATTATTTGTTGAGATCCAAGAAAGAAAACACTCACATTCTGTGAGGGTGCAAGTTGACAAACCGCATCCAAGATATCTAGCCCAGCAACTCGGTCTTGATGAGAGACGCCCATCAGCTTGAGCATCCAAACGAGCGGCATTCCATCAGGAGTCAACAAGTCTGCTTCTCGCAATACTTCTGCAAATGAAGAATTTTGATATCCCTCCATCAGCATGTGGACGTTCGCAACACAGACCACTTTACTCAAGTACGACTTAGCCCATTGCAGCATTAACTGAATTTGCTGATCAAATGGCAGTGCGGCAACAGGAAACCCAATAATTTGCCGGGAAGGGTTCTCATCGATCATATTCATCTTAAATTCTGGATTTGGTGGGGGTTCCATGGATAACTCCAAGCACACAAAACGGATAGGGCTGTTTTGTTGGTGTGCTCGACAAGATGCAAAGTGAACCAGTTGGAAAATACTTAAGCGCAGCCGAAAAGACAAAAACCAGATGCTTCCCAAAGCCTCTCTCGAAGGATGCCTAGTCGCAAAACCTTCTTTCGAGAATCTGAACTAATTCGAGAATTTGAACTATCTTGATGCGTCAAATACTATTACATTTCTCGCTAAAAATACTTCGTGAGGAGTAATATTTGTATATCTTTTTGCACTATCTTCAAACTAACTAAATTAAGCCTTCATAAACAGTTGATTATCTGTATTAATCTATACCAATTCATCAAGACGTAGAGATCACAGTTAGAAGCATTCTTGATTTCAGAAGTTACTATCGCCATCAAAGATAGCCATGGTGGATCTATGCATAGATCCACGAAACCTAGTAGGGGAGCGTGTCATTAGCGCCAGGCATTTTACATAAATAGAAATGGAAGAAATGTTTGTACTGCCATTACCGAGATGGCTAAATTGAACTATATCAGACAGATTCAGGCATAGAAGCTAACTTAACTCATGCAGTATTTGCATTAATTTGATCGGTAGTTAAACTGAGCAATATCAAACAGAACCAGGCACAGAAGCTAACTTAACTCATGCAGTATTTGCATTAGTTTGATCGGAAAGTAAGAAAGCTCTGCCATGAATAGGGAACATTTTCAAGAGTTACCATTTCGGAACAGCTAACTTGCAATGAGCGAGTTGAAAGTTAGGGAACTTGCTGTCTGTCTTGCTTGCATCATCCGCAAAGTGATCCATTCGACGGCAGGATCATCACTTCATCAGGAAACTGCTGGTTTACCAGAAAAGTGTGGTGAACCCGGTTCGAACTAAAGGATTTGCACTCAGTGAACTATCACGATCGAAACCTGGTAGAGCAAGTACTCAAGAGCAAGTACTCAACTGAGTTTGCGATTTTTGATGCCATTGCAGCTCGAATCTTGGCAGGCTCCAGTGTCTCAGATCAAACAGTTACAGATGTTGCTGCGAAGACTAAGAGAGTTGCAATTAACTCATATACCAGCGAACATTCCTGAGGCTAAGTTATAGATATCAATCTATGACAATTCACACCAAAGGCTTTATTATTCGCACATCCGCAAAATCGCTTAGTCTGCACTTCAGAATAAAGGGAAATTGTGTAAAGACTTTGTAAAGGTTCTAAGAATAGCCTAGTTGATACCGCAAAAGTGCTGAAATATTGTGGGCTAGCTACGGATTTTACATCAGGTGATACGGGACTTGATAGTAACTCTGTAGAAAAGCGCAGACTTGTCACTCTAAAAAACCAGATGATTTTGCATCTACCCCGGATGTTTAGTTATGAATCACCCGGATGTGCGAGTCGATTGTACTGTTCTAAGTGCAAAGCTATCTGAGGTACTGATTCAATTTTCAAACAAAGAGTCATGCATGTTTGAGTGGGCCGCCTTGTAGGACAGAATAGCTCTGTACTTTTTTAGCAGTTTATTCTAGTCAATGAGTAGAAACCGCTCACAAATGTTATGTCTTGCTTTTCAGCAGTGTTCTACTAAAAAATCTCATCAATGCTTGTTCTTTTTGAGTCGTCCTGCAAATCGCTTTGCCAGTACAAATGGCAAACGGATCTGCATACTCACTTGAAAAGATACAGTTTGAAGACCCCCCAGAAATGGAATCATTTCTTGACTTTAACGAATCAAAAGACAAACCTACGATGGCAGCTGATGACGACCAGCTGAGCAAAGACGTGAAGATTTTCCTTATCTCATGATCGACACCAAACCGCATTGTACAAGGATGTTTACCGATCCCGAAAGCACTGTTGTTGCGATCGCTACACCGCGTTTTCACGTATTCTGTTAACTTAAAAGCACACTGCGTCAGCATGAAAGACAAAATCACTGCTGCCATCTCTAAAGTTTTAGAGAGTACTCAGTTTGCCCCGGAAGATGAGTTTGTAGCCCTGAAGCAATAGCTTACAGTCCCCTGTTGTGCATATACCTCCGTTTAGCCTCTTGTTACTGAATTGGATTCGGCTCTACTATCATCAGCTACTAAGAAGCTGAAATGTTACACGCAGCCCTTTAATTCGATATTTAAGGTCTTTCACAAACGCATCAATATCCGTAACTGCGTAGTTTTTCACTAAGACCTTAATCTCAATAACGCGCTTAGAGTTAGATGCTGTTTTAGTTAGTTCTCAATCTCAAATAACTTATGTCTCAATTCCTGTCTAGACTCTTTTATCTTACAAAGGGGCGTCATAAATCACTCGTTGTAGTAGCATTTCTGTTTGTTTTTGTATCCGGATTAGAGGTTCTTGGCACCGGAATGATTGGTCCATTCATAGCTGTTGCGACCCAACCGGATTTGGTTGAGACTAACTACTGGCTGAATTTAGTGTACAAACATCTAAATTTCAGATCCAAAGAAAACTTTCTACTCGCTCTAGGCGCGTTTCTTCTCATTGCCTTTTATGTAAAAGCTTTTCTCAGTTTTCATTCTCAAAAGGCAGTCTTCCAGTTCGGCTACAACTTAAAAGGGGAACTGGCTTACAAGTTATTGAAAGCATATCTCGAAGCTCCATACAGCTTTCATTTGCGTGTTAATTCAGCAACTCTGACTCAGAATGTTGTTGGCACAACCGATAACGTCTGTCTCAATGTCATCATGCCACTTCTGACAGCGATATCTAACGCCACAATCATCCTGGCATTGGTTTTACTGCTGGTTAAAGCCAGTGCGTTAGCCTTGGTTCTTATTGCCATGCTGTTACCTGTCATTATTGTCTTGCTCAGACTGATGAAAAGGTATATGTCTGTTTGGTTCAAGGAAGGATGGGAGGCATCTGCTGAGATGATTCGTATCTTGAACCATGGATTAGGAGGCTTGAAAGAGACTCGAGTGATTGGCTGTGAGTCTTATTTTGAGCAACAAATGGAGAGACAGACAAAGAGATTTGCTAGAAACTCAGCACTGGCTCAGAGTTACGGTAATCTTCCACGCTTTGTGATGGAAGCGTTTATGATTACTTTTCTCATTGGTTTTACTCTGCTGTTCATCAACTTAAGTCAGGGAAAAGGGCAAAATTTGACTGCTGTTTTGGGGATCTTTGCCTTAGCTTCGATTCGGTTGCTTCCAGCTGTGAGCAACTTGGTCGGTAATATCGGCACCGTTAGATCAAACACCTTCGCTGTGGATAAACTGTTCCTCGACCTCAAAGAAATTGAAGAGGTCGAGGTTAATGCTTCTAAAAACAGTATTCATCACTTCAAAGGTTTGTCATCGGCCTTCGCCAAGCCAGTTTTTCCATTTCAAGAACAAATCGTTTTGGATGAGATCGATTTCCAATACCCAGGCACATCAAGAAAGGCTCTAAATGGTGTATCTTTAGTGATTCAGAAAGGTGAGTCTGTTGGTCTAATTGGTAAATCTGGAGCGGGCAAAACTACGCTGGTAGATGTTCTTCTAGGGCTTTTCACGATTCAATCTGGAGATATAAAAGTTGATGGAATCTCAGTTTATGAGAACCTACGCGCTTGGCAGAATCTAGTCGGGTACGTTCCTCAATCCATTTTCCTGATTGATGATACCCTTGAACGAAATGTTGCCTTCGGAGTGCCTGATCGCCTAATCGATCAAGCTAGGTTGAGGAAAGCGATCGAAATGGCTCAACTGAGTGAAGTTGTTGAGCGTCTTCCTGATGGCATTAAGACAGTAGTAGGTGAACGGGGCGTGTTGTTATCTGGTGGGCAGCGTCAAAGAGTTGGAATTGCGCGCGTCCTTTACCACGAACGAGAGATTTTAGTGTTCGATGAAGCAACTGCGGCATTGGATACAGAAACAGAACATCTCATTACAGAAGCGACAAAGGCTTTGAGCGGTATTAAAACGATCGTCATTATTGCCCATCGTCTTTCTACAATTGAACACTGCGATCAGATTTATCAGCTTGAGCAAGGTCGAGTCATAAAGTCAGGTAGTTTTCAGGAAGTTGTGTTGGGTCAGTCATAGTTTGCTAGTAGGGATTTAAGTAGTCGTTTCAGTTACGCAAATAATTGAGATATTCCACTATCATCCAGAAACTATACAAACCGCCAAGTCAGGGAGTTGAATTGTGAAAATAGCCTATGCTAGCACTTTTGATGCTAAGACTTTGAGCAATCCAAATAATTGGGCAGGTACGGGCTATTACATCCCTGAATCACTTAAGAAACAGTCCATCTCCGTACAATACGTTGATTCTTTAAAGGAACAAGTTACACTACAAGCTGTTTGCAAGCTCAAGCGCCATTATTATGAGTTTTTTACAGGAACCAAGTATCTCAAGGCATTAGATCCACTAATCCTTAGAAGCTACTCAAACCAGATATCTCAAAAATTAGCTAGGACTGAGGCAAATATTGTATTCAGTGCAACCATTGCTCCAATTGTTTACTTAGATTGTCATCATCCAATTGCATTTTGGGCAGATGCCACCTTTAAAGACCTATTAAACTTTTACCCTCAATTCACAGGGCTTTGTGAGGAAAACATTCAACAGGGGCATCAGATGGAGAGACTGGCTTTACAACGATCTAGTTTGGCAATTTATTCGTCTGACTGGGCAGCCCAAACGGCGATCGATTATTACAATGCAGATCCTGCCAAAGTGAAAGTAGTTCCGTTTGGAGCCAATGTTGAGAGTTATGAAACTGTTGAAGAAATTAAAGAACTTATCGAATCTAGACCGAGAAATAAATGCAAACTACTTTTTTTAGGCGTTGATTGGTTTCGTAAAGGGGGAGACCTTGCTCTAGAAATAGCGATTGGGCTCAATCATCTAGGGTTAGACACTGAATTAACGGTAGTGGGCTGTGAACCTGTTTTTGAAGGTTCGTTACCTGACTTCATTAAACCCTTGGGGTTCATCAGCAAATCTACTCATGAAGGAAGGAAGGAAATTTATCGTTTGATCGCTAATTCCCACTTTCTAATTCTGCCTTCAATCGCTGACTGTACACCGATAGTTTTCTGCGAAGCAACCTCACTGGGTGTGCCTTGTCTAGCTAGAAGAGTTGGTGGAATTCCAACTATCATCAAGGATGATTTGAACGGCAAGTTGTTCGACCCAAATAGTAATGCTGACGAATACTGCGAATACATCTTTAATTATTTTACAAACTTTAATCAGTATAAGAATTTAGCTCTTTCTGCATTTCACGAGTATGAGTCTCGTCTTAACTGGAATATTTCTGGACAGAAGGTGAAAGAGTTACTTATGCCTCTTCATACGGGGTGAGTCATGATTCGGTTTTATCAGGTTATCCTCCATCTCAACATGAGGTAATAAAGATTATGTCTCTGTGTGAGGTTCGAATCCCAACTTACAAGCGTCCTGATTTACTCAGAAGAGCACTTTCTAGCTTAGTAGAGCAAAGCTATCCGAACTGGCAAGCAATCGTGTTTGATGACTCTCCTGAAAAAGAAGCTCAGAACGTTGTAAGTGATTTTGAGGATAATCGGATTCTTTACAAACCAAATGAAAAAAATCTTGGCGGATTAAAGAATATTGATTATGCATTTTCCTCGAAGGGTTATCTTGGCGGAACCTATGCTTTTGTCCTGGAAGATGACAATTATCTTTTTCCAGATTTCATCGCCGAAAATATTCATTCCCTTGAAACAAATAGGGTTGGAATCGTCTTAAGAAATCAAGAAATTGGACTTGAAAAGTATGGCGATTCAGTTCCTACAGGCGAAACAACAAGAGGTTTGTGGTTTGAGCAGGGAATCTATACCCCATTTGAAATTCACGCTCGCTTATTTTTTAACGAAAGCATTTCAAATGGTGGTTTGTTCTGGCACACAGGTAAAATTCGATCCAACTTACAGGTAGGTTCCCAAGCGATACATTTTCCGTATCAAGAAATACTTAGAGCATGGTTAATCAAGGAGCCTATTTACTTTGAAGCAAAGCCATTGTGTGTATTCACGGGATTTTATCGAGAAAAGAATAACGATGAGCCTCTTCATTCAAGATTCTACAGACGATACAAGTCTTTGATGGGAGCACCACAGCACAATCGGGGAACGCAAGCAATTCTTAAGCACTTAATTGATACTTATGGCACCGCAATTGTTCAAGAATCTCGAAGGCTTGCCATCGAACGAGATGAAGAACGAACTTTCGAACGCCAATTGTTAAGCGTGCGCTATCTGAACTATCAATTTAGAAAACTCAATCGTCTTGAGATTGCTCGGTATCTAATCACGTATGGCTTAAGATATTACCTTTTCAAAAATCCACTCAAAAATTTCTTAACTACAGTGCAAAGCCAAGAATCTGATGTCACAAGTTATTGGACTAAGCAGGATGAATTGTCTCAAACAGGTGAGAGAAGCAGCGAATGACCTTGTCCATTTGGGTCAACGCAAAGAAGTGAGTGAGCCTAGTTTATAAGAGGATATTCAAATGTTTGATTACCTAATAGTTGGCGCAGGTTTTGCAGGTAGCATCTTAGCCGAGCGATTGGCGAGCCAGTTGGATAAGAAAGTCCTGATTGTCGATCGTCGTAATCATATTGGGGGTAATGCTTATGATCATTACAATAGCGATGGGGTTTTAGTACACAAATATGGTCCCCATATTTTTCATACTAATTCCCGTGAGGTATTCGAGTACCTGTCGCTATTTACCGCATGGTACCCCTACGAACATCGCGTACTTGCTAGTGTGGATGGACAGCTTGTTCCTATTCCTATCAATTTAGACACGATTAACAAACTTTACGGATTAAACCTGACTACTTTTCAAGTAGAAGAGTTTTTTGCATCTGTTGCAGAACCAAGAGATAGGATTCTGACTTCAGAAGACGTTGTAGTCAGTAAGGTAGGACAAGAACTATATGAAAAATTCTTCCGCAACTACACGCGCAAGCAATGGGGCATAGACCCGTCCGAATTAGATCGCTCTGTAACAGCTCGCGTTCCAACCCGGACAAATCGCGACGATCGCTACTTCACGGACATGTATCAGTCCATGCCACTGCACGGTTTTACCCGAATGTTTGAAAATATACTGAATCATTCAAACATCAAAGTTATGCTCAACACCGATTACCGGGAAATTCAAAAGATAATTCCTTACAAGGAAATGATTTATACAGGACCAGTAGATGAGTTCTTTGATTATCGATTTGGAAAACTGCCCTATCGGTCGCTAGAGTTCAAGCATGAGACTCACGACAAGCCTGTTTTTCAATCTGCACCTGTTGTCAACTATCCCAATGAGCACCCATACACTCGCGTCACAGAGTTCAAATATTTGACAGGACAGGACCATGCCAAAACTAGCATCGTGTATGAGTTTCCTCAAGCAGAAGGTGACCCCTACTATCCCGTTCCTCGTCCTGAAAATGCTGACCTATATAAACAGTACAAAGCCTTAGCAGATAAAACTCCAGGCGTTTATTTTGTAGGACGACTTGCAACCTATAAATACTACAATATGGATCAGGTTGTTGCTCAAGCTTTAACGATATTCAAACAGATTCATAGTAAAGAATCATTGGAAGTAGCAATAAATTGCTAAAGCTGCGAATCTGATTTAATTCATCTGAAAACTGTAACCATCAAGAAACGTAATCATCTCATTTTTTGATCATTAGATGAAGCAATCTCACGAGCAACTTTAAAGGAGATAAATGTATGAATAGTTCAGTCCCAGCAGTTTCAATTATTACTCCAGCATACAAGCGAGTTGATTATCTAGGTCAAGCCATTGAGAGTGCGCTTCGTCAAACTTTTCAGGACTTTGAACTCCTTGTCTGTGATGATAGTGCTGAGCCAAAAATCGAAGAGCTTTGTCGAAGCTATGGAGACGATCGGATTATTTATCGGGCTAACTCAAACCGATTGGGGATAGCTCGCAACAATCTGAGTGGTTTTCAATCTGCTCAATCGGATTTAGTCACCAAATTGGATGATGATGATCTTTGGACACCTGAATTTCTAGAAAAGTTAGTTCCGGTGATGCTCTCTAACCCAAAGGTTTGCCTTGCCTTCAGCGATCACTGGCTAATTGATGCCGATGGAAATCGCACAAATGAAGCCACTGATGAGCAAACTGTTAGATTTGGTAGAGATATTTTGCCCTACGGATTCGTAGAACAGTCCAAAACTTTACTTGTGAATAAGTCTATCCCTCTTGCATCGTCAGCAGTTTTTCGAAAGTCAGCAATTGATTGGTCAATTTATGCTGCTTATGCTGATAGATTTGGAGGTGCATATGATTTCTTTCTCAGTTCTCATCTTATCGCTAGTGGAATGGATGTTTTTTATGTCCCAGAAAGACTAACTGAGTATCGAATTCACTCCGGCAGTGGCACTTCTACTCGTCGACTTCAGAATGCGCTTGAGACTCTTTTTGTAGCAGAAAAAAATTACAAAAACCCTGGTCTCCAAGATATTTCATCTTCTTATAAAAATATTTGTTCATATGAGAGTAAGCGGGTTGGTAACGCCTATCTTCGGCAACGAAAAATACTACCGGCTCTTTCTTACTACAGCCGATCTCTAAAATATTATCTTTTAACCTAAAAAAGGGTTTACTTACACAGACGGTTCAACGATATTGTTGCGTAATTCATGTTTTAGAGTGATTAAACAGATGATTTCCGCAAGATTACTCGCCTCTCATTCGCACTGAAACATTTATCTGTAGGCATTGTAGATATGGATAAGAGCTTACTTATTAGTATTATTATTAATAATTACAACTACGATCGCTTTTTGGCTGAGGCGATCGATAGTGCATTAAATCAGACCTACTCCAACACTGAAGTCATTGTTGTTGATGATGGTTCTACCGATGACTCCCGGTCGATCATTGCAAGTTACGGCGATCGCATTATTTCGATCTTGCAGCCTAACGGCAAGCAGGCAGCCGCTTTCAACAGTGGGTTTGTCAGAAGTAAAGGTGATGTCGTTATCTTTCTAGACTCTGATGATTACTTACTTCCTCACGCTGTGGAGAGCATCGTTTCTGTCTGGAAGCCCATTTTGTCTAAGGTTCACTATCGTCTGACTGTCGTGGACGCAACGGGTCAGCCCTTAGGCTATTCTTTTCCACAGGGCAATGTACCACTAGCAACAGGTGAAGCATGGCGAATGTTGCTGCAAGGGGGCGGTTATGTGAGTACTCCCACTAGTGGTAACGCTCTCAATCGAAGTGCAATGGCAAAGGTTTTTCCAATTCCTGATGACTATAAACTCACTGCCGATGACTATTTGTCTACCCTAATTCCATTTTACGGAGAAGTGGCGGCGATCGAAGAACCTCTAGGCGCTTATCGAGTGCATGGCAGTAATCAGTGGGCACTGGCTACGGTTACAGGCGATCGCTTTCATCGATTCGTCAAACATGACTTGCAAAACTTTGCGCTATTGACTCAGAAAGCTCGAGAACTGGGGCACGACATTCCAGTTGACTTAGAGCAACGCTCAATTGGACGACTGTGGTCACGTATCATTTCGCTACGTTTAGCTCCGACGCAGCATCCGGTTCCTAGCGATCGCCCAGAAGCATTAGTTTATTGGGGCATTCGCTGCCTCTGGAAATATTCTCAATTTAGCTGGCTCAAGCGCATGTTCTACAGTGCTTGGTTCCTCTGGGTTGGCTTCATGCCCCTCACTTTGGCTGAACCAGCAATCACGTGGCTTTATGCACCCCAACACCGCCCCAAACTTGTGAGTTGGACAGTCAATAAATTTCGCACTCTTGTGAGCTGAGTGAATCAGCAAACGATTAGTGTTGGAAGTAGTGCTATCCTTGCTTTGTCAGCGCTATGAATGTTACCGATGCTAAAACAGCTCCTGCCGTGTTGATATCTGCATTAGAGCACATTCCACGCTTGGTTAAATCTTCGCTGACCAAAGTTATCGAGGTGCAATTGCTGTTTTATGACGTCAAGCATTTGGCACAACGTTGCAGTTAATCGAAAAACTGGGATAGGAAGTTTTCATAAAGCCGTGGGGCTAGGTGGTGGAGCACACCTTGTTCACATACTTGACGCACTCGTGCTTCAGCTACACTTCTTTAGAAACTACTTCTTATGAAGGATTGGTAAAAACACTGAAGTGATTACTCAAAATTGCCTTTGCTATGAAATAATTGCCATGAACAGTTAACCATTAACTGTGTACTAAGTAAGTAGGGATCTGGATTAGTCAGTACTACTATCTGACTATTCTACTATCATTTAAAGCTTTGTTGAAAATTCAAAGAGTGCAATAGAGATGACTGAACCGCTTGTAAGCATTGGAATGCCAGTATATAACGGTGAACAATTCATCAAACAGGCAATTGATTCAATTCTGGCTCAAACGTTTGAGAATTTTGAACTCATTATCTCCGATAACGCTTCTACAGATAAAACTGAAGAAATCTGTCGAGAATATGCTGAGAAAGATAAACGTATTCGATATTACCGAAATGAGAAAAATGTTGGTGCTGCCTTAAATTACGATCGTACTTTCCACGTATCTCAGGGAAAGTACTTTAAGTGGGCTGCCCATGATGATGTCATCGCCCCAAGTTTTCTGGCTCGAACGGTAGAGGTGTTAGAAAATTCTCCCTCTGTTGTTGCATGTTGTGCTCACACGATACTCATCGATGAAGAAGGAAGAATTACTAACCACAGCAACGCAAATGCCACCACTCCAGATCGAGTTCGGCAACTTGATTCTGACAAACCGCATGAGCGTTATAGAGAAATCTTGTCAGTTCGCATGTGCTTTGAAGTATTCAGCTTGATCCGAGCTGATAAGCTTAAGAAAACATCATTAAGTGGAACTTACTACGGCGCAGACAAGGTACTTTTAACTGAGTTAAGTATCATGGGTCCCATTGTAGAGATTCCTGAACCGCTCTTTTTTAACCGTCGCCACTCCAATCAGTCCGCTAGCTTAAAAACTGTGAAAGAGCGAGAAAAATGGATGGGTTTAATCAGGAAACATCGATTTGTATCCCCTCGCCTCCTATGTATAAAAGGATATTTACATGCCATCTTTATGTGCGAGTTAACCCCCCTGGAACAACTTGCTTGTTTAATCGTGTTCTTTCAGTGGTTGGCAGATTTGAGCAATTGGCAACGCATGACTTTAAATGTAATTGGAGACATGCGCCAATACCTCAAAGCCTTGAATCAGGAATCTCTCAGCGACAAATCGAACCTTCAAAAACCAGAGGAGATCAGTGGTTAATATTGAGAGATTGGTGAGCTTAGGTGTTGTTAGCAGCTCTTATTTAATACTTCTAACAACGCTTGCTCCATTCCATTTTGTTTTCCCTGATACTCTCTCATTTACGTGTGAAAAGCTTGACGTAGCATAAGACAATCTGATTGCTGCAAACAAATCTGAAGGTTAGGATGTGGCAGCGATCGTAAATCTGGATATCCAGAGATTATTAGCACGTCAAGCTGAAGTTCTATCATGATTGTCGATCGCAGTTGGATGTTGATTACAGAGTTATGAGCAATCCAGGAGATCCCTAAAACATGGGAAACGAGATGACCGCTACTGCTGATTCGATACATACTCAATGCTCAAGAGTATCGAATGGTTCTAGTTTACGGGTTTTGATTATCAGTCATGCCTATGTTGTCGGCGTGAATCAGGGAAAGCTTAACGCGATCGCAGAAACAGGCGAGGCAGAGATTGGTTTATTGGCTCCCAGTAACTGGAAAGCGTTGGAGTGGAATCGCCTACTGCCCCTCGAAAACCCTTATCCAAAACTGCATCTTTATTCCGCTCCGGTTGCATTTACTGGTAAGGGCGGTGCTCATCTGTATTCACCCTGGGATCTCTGGCGAGTATTGAACGACTTTAAGCCGGATATTATTCAGATTGAGGAAGAAGTTTTTTCCCTCAGCACTTTTGAACTGGCAACTTGGAGCCGACTCACAGGTATACCAATGGTTGTCTTTGGATGGGAAAATTTAGAGCGACGCCTGCCCTTGCTCCGCTGGTGGATCTGCCAGTTTGTGTTGAAAACAGCCAAAGCTATTATCGCGGGGAACCAAGATGGAGCCGCAATAATGCGGAATTGGGGCTACAGCGGGCTGCTAGAGGTTATGCCGCAAATGGGCGTTGACCCTAACTTTTTTTCACCCCACGAACGCAAAGTTGCGGCTCAAATATCCGATGTTGAAAGGAGCGATCGTCCCTTTAACATCGGATATTTGGGACGATTGGCTCACTCGAAGGGAATAGATTTGATTTTTGCAGCGGTACGGGAGCTACGGCAGCGAGGACTAAACGTTTGCGTGACCCTGTGCGGCTCTGGAACGGATGAAGAAGCCCTGAGACAAGAGGCTGAAAACCAGCGGGTTGCCGATCTAGTCATCTGGCGCGGAGCAGTACGCCATGAGCAAGCCCCGAAAGAACTGGGGACATTTGACGTTTTGGTACTGCCCTCTCGTACAACTCCTGCCTGGAAAGAGCAGTTTGGACATGTGCTGATTGAAGCAATGGCAATGGGGATTCCAGTAGTTGGCTCGTCTTCGGGCGAAATCCCCAACGTGATTGGGCAATCAGATTTGGTGTTTCAGGAAGAGGATGCTAAGGAATTAACGGTGATTTTAGAACGCTTAATTCGTGAACCTCAATGGTGGCAACACGTAAGCCAATACGGCATTGACCGTGTCAGTCAACACTATAGTCATGAGCGAATTGCTGAGCGTCTTATTCGGCTTTGGCGATCGCTTCAAACTCACAGCACTCTAGAGAATTATTGAGGTGAAAGATTAGGTTCATGCATCTAACTATCATTCGCCGAGAACGGGGTAATGCTATCAGCATGGATGTCTATGCTGATAACTTGGTGTCAGAGCTTAGGCAAATTCGACCACACTGGACAATTACCGAGATCGCACCCGATCCTTGGTGGGATGGTGAAGATAGTTCATGGCACTCCGGCACTGGATTACGCAAATATTACGAACGTTTCTGGCACCATCCTCGTCAGGTTAAACAACAAGAAACAGATCTCTTTCATATCATTGACCACAGTAATGCCCATGTTGCTTACTGGTTGACAAGGTTAGGGAAACCGATCGTTGTTACGTGTCATGATTTGGTTCAGTTTATCTACCCTGAACTTCTTCGGGAACAAGCTCGCTTCCCTGCATTCAGCACAGCAATGTTGAACTATTCGGTGCGGGGTATGTTGAAAGCAAACCAAGTCATTACAGTATCGTCAAATACTGCAAACGATGTTGAAACGATACTTGGGATAGAGCGTCAAAAAATCACCGTCATTCCGAACGGAACAGACAAACACTTTCATCCACTTCCCAAGGGATCTGTAGAACATCTAAGACAAACATACACAACCTCGCCTGACGAAATCTGCTTACTGAACGTAGGCTCATCACACCACCGTAAAAATCTTGTAACTGTTCTCAAGGTTTTACACACATTAATCCAGCAGGGGATCTCTATCCGATTATGGAAAGCGGGTGACGACTTCACAGCAGACCAAAAAGCTTTCATTCAGACCCATCAGCTTGAGCAAAAAGTCACTTATTTGGGCAAGCCTACTCCGGATCTCCTCCTTGAGATCTACAATGCAGCAGACATTCTAATCGCACCATCACTTTACGAAGGATTTGGATTGACAGTGTTAGAAGCCATGGCGTGTGGAGCACCCGTCATCACATCTAATGTTTCTTCACTGCCAGAAGTAGCAGGGGATGCAGCTATTTTGGTTGATCCAATCGACGTGCAGGCGATGTCAGAAGCAATTCTTCAGTTGCGAAATACTGCTTCCTATCGGCAAGTCCTACGAGAAAAGGGGATGGAAAGAGTGTGTAAATTCACATGGAGGCAAACAGCAGAGCAAGTTGCGCAGGTGTATGAAAATTTGACGACTTCTGTTTCTCTGCATCCTGCCGAAACAGTTTCTTAGCAAAGTTGCTCTCTACGAGCCTAAAACGATAGGCGTTGATTACTGAGTTTCTAATTCTGGTAAATCCATGAAGGTTCTATTATCTGCTTACTCCTGCGAACCAGGGAAGGGATCGGAACGAGGTGTTGGTTGGAATGTTGTCAGTGAAGTTGCTAAATATCACGAAGTTTGGGTATTGACCCGCCCTGATGAGAGCCAGGAGGCGATCGAAGCCGAGTTAAACCGTCATCCTAACCCCAATCTACACTTTGTCTACTTCACATTACCCTTTTGGCAAGACAGCTTAAGGTGGGGACAGGCAGGAGCCATGCAGCTACACTACTACCTTTGGCAAATCCAAGCATATTTTGTTGCTCGCAAACTGCACCGTGAAGTGGGATTTGATGTAGCTCAGCATGTTACCTTTGTTCGCTACTCCTGCCCCAGTTTTCTGTCACTATTACCCATTCCTTTCATTTGGGGACCGATCGGTGGCGGCGAATCAGCCCCTTTGCCATTTTGGGCAGACTTTAGCTGGAAAAATAAGCTGTACGAAGTTGCAAGATTAGCTTGGAGAGCGGTGGGAGAACTTGATTTATTTACCCACCTGACCGCTCGTCGGAGCGCCCTCGCTTACGCCGTCACTGAGGATACAGCTAAACGCTTGAAAGGGTTGGGCGTTACTCAGCTAGACATTTGCCCAGCGATCGGTTTGCTAAAGGATGAGCTTGACCATTTGTCTCAATGCACACCCGTTAACAACTCTATGAAATGCCGTTTTATCAGCATTGGACGACTTCTACACTGGAAAGGCTTTCACCTGGGGTTGCGAGCATTCGCTAAAGCGAACCTTCCTGACGCCGAGTATTGGGTTGTGGGAGATGGTCCCGAACTTAAACGCTTGCAGACTCTGGCACAAGAGCTGGGAATTGAGAACCAGGTTAAGTTCTGGGGCGAATTACCTCGTAATAGCGTTTTACAGACTCTCGGTCAGGCGTCCATTCTAGTACACCCCAGCTTACACGATTCAGGAGCTGGGGTTTGTTTAGAGGCAATGGCAACAGGTAGACCGATTCTTTGCTTAGATTTAGGTGGTCCTGCCGCCCAAGTGACGTCTGAAACTGGATTCAAGGTTGCAGCGGAGAATCCGCATCAGGTTGTTGAAGCCATGGCAGAGGCAATGGTAAAACTGCATCGCAATCCACTGCTCTGTCTACAACTAGGACAAGCAGGACAACAGCGAGTCCAAGAATTTTACAGTTGGGAGGCAAAAGGTAAGCAGTTTGCAAAAACTTATGAGGAAATTGCAACCTTTAATCTAGTGGCTGATTCCCTAAAACAAGTTCAAACGCCTAGAGAACCAGCGAAATAATATGAACACCAACCTCCTAAGTTTTATTGATTCATTCTTACCACTCGTATCATGCATATTCTGATTGCAGTTTTGCACCGACCTTCTCAGCCAACGGGTGTTTGTCGGCACGCCGCAAATCTTGCTCGCTGCTTGGCAGATTTAGACCAGATTAGCCAAGTGACACTCGTGACTGGGGCATGGCAGAAAACCTATTTTGAAACAGCATTTGCTCTTTCATCTCCAAAAATCAAAATTTTTGGCATTGATATTAAGAACAGCTCAATTTCAAGGAATCTTTGGTTTCTATTTGGGCTGCCAAGGGTAGTGAAGCAGCTTGCTCCAAATATTGTTCACTTAGCTTTTCCATTACCATTCTTGAAATCACGCTTTCCCTGCCCTGTAGTGGCAACAATTCACGATTTATACGCCTACCAATTTCCTGAAAATTTCGGCTATCGGCAAGCTTTATTCAACCGCTTGTTTTTTCAACAATGTATCCAGAGTAGTGATGGCTTAACCTGCGCTTCTAAAGCCACTCTAGGTGATTTGAAAGATTATTTTCCTGAGGTTGTCTCTCGTAAAAAGACAAGTGTAATTTATAATTTTGTTGATTTTGAGCAAGTTGCGGCAAAACGACCCAAGGCTCTGCATGGTAATTTTGATGCTCCTACTATTCTATGTGTGGGGCAACATCGCAAAAATAAAAATATTGATTTGCTGATTAAAGCTTACGCGTTGTTGCGAAATACAGGTCGGTTGAACGAAGCAACCAGGTTGATCATTGTTGGTAGCTCCGGTCCTGAAACCGATACATTGGTGCACCTAATTCAGGAACTTTCGCTAGAAAACTCAGTACTGCTGCTCTCTGCGATCGACGATAATGAACTCTGCTGGCTTTATCAAAACTGCCAGCTTTTTGTCATTGCTTCAGCTCTAGAAGGGTTCTGCATTCCTTTAGTAGAAGCACTATACTTTTCATGTAAGGTTGTCTGTTCCGACATTCCCATCTTTAGAGAAATCGGTTTGTCTAGTTGCAGTTATTTTGATTTGGCAGGAGACGCCGTTAAAAGCCTGGCTCAGTCCATCGACCATACGTTAGAATCAGTTGTCTTGAACAAATCAGACGTGCATTTACGGTTCCTAAAATCAGCGATCGCAACTCAGTTTCTGCAATTTTATTCAGAGTTGATGTAAATGCAACAGCAGAACGCATACTTAAAAAACTCCACCTTGATCATTGCTGCCTTCTGTAGCATTTTCTATTCGCGGATCGCCGCCACAACGCTCCGTTTTGATTTGCTCAATTTACTGCACTTTGCCATTATTCCTTCCGTGTGCGTGATCGCGATCTTCACGACTCGCGCTAAAGATCCCAAGCAGACTTCGCTTGCTCTTTCGTTTCTAGGCGGTTTGTTGGGATTGTTTGGAGTGATACTGGCTAGTGCACTCTGGAATAAAGCGGGTCTCATTAATGCGATCATCAGCTTCACGATGCTTGGCGAACCTTTCATGTTTCTCCTAGCGTTCAGTTGTATTTCTTTGACGGTCAAATCATTCACAACTATCAGGAATTTTCTTTATTACTCTGTACTCATTAATTTTCTACTAGCTGCGGCTCAAAAGCCTCTGATTGATTCGGGTCAGCTTAATGCAGCCGGATTTAATGGAACTGACGGGTGCGGAGGAGTATTTTTTTTGTCGGGGGCGGGCAACTATGTTGCCGCTACCGTATCTCTTGCCTTCGCTGTCTACTTTGTGAACCAGAGAACAGTTCCCTTGTGGATACGGATTACTGTAGTGCTGGCAGCACTTTGGCATCTTTTATTTTCTGATTCTAAGCAACTGGTTCTTGCCTATGGAATTGCATGGTTGCTTTTGATCCTAGTCAGTTCAAAAGACGTTGGCAAAACCCTAAA
The DNA here is from genome assembly GCA_019359315.1 of Myxacorys californica WJT36-NPBG1. Lineage (GTDB taxonomy): Bacteria > Cyanobacteriota > Cyanobacteriia > Leptolyngbyales > Leptolyngbyaceae > Myxacorys > Myxacorys californica. The sequence goes on along the minus strand of JAHHHO010000073.1, from coordinate 4,939 downwards.
ACTATTGATTGGTCTCTTTCTAGCTGGGTTTGTTGGAATATGGTGCGTACAAAATGTAGAAGTATTCAAGCCATACACCGCTTGGGCAAGACCAGAGCTTTATGGGGCTGATGGCTTAGCCTGGCATGCAAAATTCTATTCAATTCATTTAATTCTTGATAACTATGGGTCTCTCTTGAACTGGCTAATAGGGCTTGGACCAGGACACACAGTCAGCCGTTTGGGCGCATGGTTTCTCAGAGATTATTCGCCTCTCTTGAGTCCTCTCGGTTCTACTACTGCACCGATCGGTCAACAATCTATGGATTTTGTGGCGGGCTTCTGGCTCACAAGTGGCTCTAGTGTATTCAGTCCGATTTTTAGTTGGGCTGGAATTTGGGGCGATTTAGGACTCTTAGGATTAGGTGCTTACCTGTATCTGGGTTACTTAGTCTGGCGATATTTTGGTCTAGATGATACTTCGAAAGTCACTCTACTGAGTGTGTTTGTAATCGGTTGCATTTTTACCCAAATGGAAGAACCAGGCTATATGATTTCGATGAGCTTTCTGCTGGGATTACCATGGCAAGAACGGCAGCTCAGAAGGGAGGCAGCAAAAGCATTAGAGGTCGACTTCGATTCTACTCAGGTAGAAGGATTCAATGGCGTTGCTGAATGAAGGAATGAATCAGGAGCGTGAACAAGATGCTCACACTACAAAAAATCTGGAATTCATTTGGGAGTGTGAACGTCTCGCTCACGTTCCAGTCAGGCAAATCGCACAGTGATTCACCAACGCCGGGTTCAAGGTCTAGCTCTCCCTTCCGTAACAGTTCTAGCCGCTAGGCTCCAAACGCATATTGAGCTAGCGATTTGTGTCTGCTTAGAAGAGAAACGATCAGCCAACTCAGTAAAAAGCTAGATATCGAAAACGTTAGCATTGAAGCGATCGAGACTTGCTGAGTCAGTGAAGGAAAGACTTTGGCAAGCAGAACTTTAACAATGTTCATCGGAATTGGGTGAATTAGATAAATACCAAAAGAACACGCTCCGAGGTTGGCAGCTAGCTTGCTCTTCTTGAAGTAATGCGAGCCAAAGATTCCAAGAAGGAGTAGGGAATAGGCAACCAACACCTCTTGCAGAGAATGAAATAACCATACCTTTCCAAATGTCGCGGTTAGAATAAACAACACTAGAAATAAAATCGCTAAGGGTTGTGGTTGTAACCTGGAGATTTTTGGCGTAGCTAAGAGGCGATGCAAAATTAAAGCAGTGAAAAGGTAAGGAACACACCAAATAACCCAAACCATTTCAACGAGGATAACCCGAGCGATCGTATACCCAATTCCGCTAGGTATCCACTTGAGTATGCTAGCAAACGCAATCCCTTCTCCTAGTTGGAATCCATTTCCGGTCGCATAGATCAGTTGGTTGACTGCAATGCCTGCCACTGCAATAACGGTTAGTCCCAGTAAGTTGATTTTGCGATCGAGCAAATACTTTGCAACCAGAAGTAAGGAAGTACCTGCCAGTAGAAGTGGCAAAAAGTAAAGTTGATAGGAAGCACGACCAAAGAAAACAAGCCCTAATGGATCTTGAAAAAGTTCAGCGAGGCGATCTGACTTGTGTGCGGCTATAAAAAAAAACGATCGGACAATGAGATAGATAACACTCCAGACAATATAAGGAACGACAATACGATGAATTCTCGACTTCCAAAACTTTGAGGAAAGATTAATGGCTGACTTACGCGTTAGGAAGTAAAAGGCGGTAGCAAGAAAAAATGGCACTGCAAAATAGAAGAGCAACCTGAACGCGATCGCTTCTTGACTGATTGGAACACCCCAGGTTTCATCGCCTGAATGCACTAACACGACTGCATAAGCAGCCAGCCCACGACACCAATCAATGCCCAACAGCCTATTCGCGGAGTTTTTTTGAATGCTGGGTTCAGGTTGATTCATACTTGATAAGCTCATCAGATTCTAGCTACAGGGAAACAGACGTTTGCTAACAAATCGATACCGGAGTCGATCGAATCACGTTCATGGTTTGATTAAAAGCTTTTCAGATTTGCGATGGGTAAAAACGGTCTTTGCCCGTCGTAATTGGTGGTAAGCGAGCAGAACAGTTAGGGCTAGGCTATTCACTCCAGCTAGCATCAGCAACCCAGAATTCGCAAAATTAAAGCTTAAACTTAATCCGGAGCTCATTCCCAAAGCTGCCGTGAGCATCGAAAAAACGATGACAAACTGCTTTTGCTCTCTCTCTACTAGCAGCTTTTCGATCGTAGTTCCCGTTGCCAGCCCGCCTAGTGCGCCGCTCACGCCTCCTAATCCTGCGCCAAACACCACTGCGGAGCCAATCACGGTTGCAATATTACTAGAGAGAGCATGTAACAACATTGTTCCTCCCAGTACCGTTGCAGCAAACGTACTAGAAGTTGCTCCAACTCGCCAACCCGAAGAGCGCATTAACCAAGCTGCACCCTCTAGCCCGATCGCACCGCCCAAGATAGTACCAAATTCGACTGGTGAAGTAGCAATTCCCAATCGTTGTACACCCCAACCCGTTGACCATCCCAACCCCAAGCAAGTGAGTCCCAAAAGTGCTAGTAATCGATGGGAACGCATCAGAGACGAACCTGGAATCTGTCCGGTTTGAACTTGAAGACTCAGTGCGCAGGTTGTGGTCGATGTATTGGTGTGTAGTAATAACTTACGGGAGTAAAGCTTGCCTGCCAAGAGCCTGCTTGTCTCGATCGTGATCTGAAAGTTAACGCTGTTTCCTGTAAACGTAGTTGGTTCAACCGTGACCCATTGGTAGAGGTTTGGATGAGGATCTTGAGGATGGGGTGCCATTTCCCAATGCCCCGATAAGGTCGTATCTGGAATCGGATTGGTGAGCGATACCGTTTGCGTCAACACATCTCCCAGTCGTTCTACATTTAAAACGAGTGTAGATTGGCTCAAGTGCGCTTCTGGCGGGCGAATCGAAGACGTAGGAACTGCCGCCAACGCTGCCAATGCATGGGGAAAACGGTCTTTCATCTTAGGTTCGACCATCTTCTCCAACCATTGAATCCACTGCTGATTCAGCCGGGGAACCAAATGTTTAAAGCTGACTTTGTAACTGATATCAACGAGTTCACCGATTCGATCCGCCTTTGTTCCTGTGAGTAGACAAATGAGGGTCATACCCAGCCCGTATAGATCAGAAGCGGCGCTCAACTGTCGATTGAACAGTTGCTCTGGTGGCATAAAGCCCAGCGTTCCTTTTACCACACTGCTGACGCCAACCTCGCCTTCTCCAACACGAGCAAAGCCAAAATCAACTAGATAAACTTGGCGGGCGTCATCAACGAGTAAATTTCCTGGTTTGATGTCTCGGTGAATTACGGGAGGAATGCGAGCCTGTAGATAAACCAAGATTTCCAACGCTGCGATCGCAATTTGACGAACTTCATCTGGATCAAAACTTCGGGGCACCGCCAAGGAATCTGCCCGCTTGTATTCTTGAATCATGCAAAATCCGTCTTCGGTCTGCACAGAATTGAGATAACGCGGAATACCGGAATGATTCAATTCCCGCAAAACCTGGATTTCGCGCTCATAGCTATCGTAGTCTGACCAGCTTTGCGATTTAGCAAACTGAAACTGCTTGATCACAATCTGTTGCTGAGTTCGGGTGTCGGTTGCTAGATAGGTGGCACGCCCACCCGCCCGATTGTGTCCTAGTTCTTTCTCGACTTGATAATGATACTGGGCAAAATTGGGGAAGTTATTCATAGTTCGCTTCAAATTCACTAAACGCTATTGCACAAACAGCGAGCTTTTAGCGATCTTTCAAGTCTACGGGAAAACTAGCACCCGCTATTGTGACGATCGCGGCTAAACTTTGCAATTCCAAGCCATCATTTTTTTGATAGCACTCCTATGAGATTGAGCCATTTCAACTGCTGTCTGAGGATTGAGCCGTCCAGCCAAACCGTAGCTCATCAGCCCTACCACTTCGCGCATCATCACACTGGCTTTTTTTGGCGCACTCCAAGTTGCAGAAAGCGCACTTACTTGAGGAATTGGTGTATAGCCGAAACGCTGAAACACAAGAAACGATCGCAGCATGTGCGGAGCATCAGTAATGAGCAGAATTTTCTGATTTTGCTGAGGCTTTAAGATAACTGAGGTAAACAACCCATTTTCTTCGGTTGTCAAAGAACATTCTTCACCTCCTAGCCTTTGCACAGGAATTCCTTGCTTTTTCAGGTCTTCTAGAATCGGGATCGCATCTAGGCGACCACTGGCAAAGATTTTTGAGGTGCGCCCCGCTTGCCATTGTTGAACAGCGAGATTAACCCGTTGATAACGAAAAGGTTCTCCCCGACCCAAGATTACCATTGCATCTACCGGCTCTCCAGCATCTTTAGGTAATGGCAATACGAATGCTTTGAGTGCAAGTTCAATTGTGAGTGGCGCAGTGAGGATAATGCACAGCATGATCACGATCGTCATTGGCAGAATAACTCGACGCTGCCATTGGCGAGAAGCAATCAGCCATAGAACACTGAGCGCGGCTAGAACAATTAGAACCGCCATTTCATCTTGAAGACACAGGTTAAGATACCTGGACTTGTACAATATTTAAGATTAATTCTCAACGATAGTTATGGGGGTCCACACACGAGCTAAATAGCTCAACTAGAAATATATACTTTTGATGAAGTTTCAGACTGTATTCGATTCAAACTATAGTTGTTGAACCTTCTATCTTGATTGATGGAATACATGTTATGTACACAAAATTCTGTAGCGAAATTATCTTGAAAACTTGAACTGTAGTAGACTTGTTGGGCAATAAGGGATAATTGTGGACAATAGTCGAGAGTACGTTGTCGAAGCCTGATGCTAAACCTGGAACGAGCGCTGAACCAAGACCGCCTGCTACGAGCACTGACTGGGCT
>JAHHHO010000072.1 GCA_019359315.1 Myxacorys californica WJT36-NPBG1 | reverse complement strand
TGTGAATGCGCCCATTCTTGACACTTCGAGCAGACGTACAATTGGGACAACTTGGCATGAGAGAGGACTGAACGAGATGAACTGTTCCTACTCTAGCAGTTATCATTACTTCCGGGGCACTACCAATTTGCATTTTTCACAAAGCCACTTTAGAAAAGCGGAACCTTTACAAAGAAAAACCTTACAAATCATCAGACAGCAGCTAGGAGATGAGCATCCTGACTATGCCACTGGGCTTTATATTTTAGCAACTCTATATCTTTATCAATTGAGCTTCTCAAAGTTCTGGAGAGCGATGTTCCTGTATGGTCAAGCTCTGACAATTAGTTCAAAAACCTTGGGCTGGAAACATTCAGATACACGCCTCGTTGCTAGTAAGCTTGCCATAATACTTTTCTTCGCAATTATTTATGGATATATAGTATTTTCATCAATGCTACTCTTTCTGAAAACTCATAGTTTAGTAAACTTTTCAAGTCTACTCTACAGTATTTTTATGCCTCTGATTCCACTGAAAGTAATAACATCAATTCGATTTACAAAGTTTCTAAACCGAAGACTTGCAATCCGTACAAGGGCAAGACAACAAAATCTTTGACGATCGCAAACCCTAAATCTTGAATCAACTATTCCGTTTCACCTTCATCCTGTCCTAGCCACTCCTCACGAGACACTCCTGCTTGCCGCAGCAATCGAGATAGAAGACCCACGCTAATATCTCCCTCATGCGGATTTGGAATAATTACAGTCACATCATCGCGAAGCATCTGAGGATGTTTACCACCGGCGTAGGGTCCTTCAAATCCAAGTTCTCGAAAACGCTTTACCAAATTCTTCCGATTCACAGGCGTTAATCGTGGCATCAGCTTAAACCGCCTCAGAAAGACGGTTGAGGTCGATTCCTGCCACTTCAGGAACATTCAGTCCTAACCGCAGCCGCAACGCTACCCAGTCACTCAACGCCTCTCTCAGTTCTCGGCGGCATCCTTCTAGAGTTTGGTGCTTCGCCCACACGCCTTGTAGCCCCGGAATCTCTCCCCAATAAATTCGATCCTCTTCAATAATCTCGTAGACTGCAATTTCCATCGCCTGGTCAAGATAACTCGCAAGCATTCACACTTTCCCAATCAATTATCTAGATTGTAACTGGAGTGCCACAGTCTAAATTGCGTCATCTCTAGGATTCAATTCCAATCAAACAATTGCGTACTCTATCGGTCGACCTCATTCTCGCAGCACTCTTTCTTGACTTGGCAGGGAACCTGCTGCAAACGAGAAGTACGATATCTCTACTGCAACTCATCTTCTTTTTACTGCTTGCGGTTCTGTTATTGAAATGATCGTCCGAAGAAATTTATGAAGCTCTTCTTCAGAGCTTGCGACGCGATCGCTGACCGACGATAGACGTTGATTTGCAAACAAGATCAACTCACAAAAACAAGCGACAATAGAAACCATGAAGGTCACGGAGACAGAGTATGAGCCAAACTTCTCCCGAAAAAGTCCGATGGACGACTGCAGATCTTGAAGTCCTCGCCACCGACGAGTGGAAACGCTATGAAATTGTTGATGGAGAACTGTTTGTGACCAGAGCGCCGCATATTGATCATCAAGACTCTAGTGGAGGAATATACTTTGAGCTAAGGGCTTGGTCAAACGTCAGCAAATTAGGCAAAGCAATCTTTCTGCCAGGAATTATCTTCTCTGATGCTGATAATGTCATCCCCGATGTTGTTTGGATTAGCAACGATCGACTCGCTCAACTTAAAGACGAAGCTGGACATCTCACAGGCGCACCCGAACTCGTTGTTGAAGTTCTGTCTCCTGGCGCAACGAATGAGCGACGAGACCGAGAAGCCAAGCTAAAACTCTACTCTTCTCAAGGAGTTGAGGAGTATTGGATCGTAAACAGGGAACTGCAACAAGTCGGAGTCTACCGTCGAGAGAATGCTGTCTTAAAGCGAGTGGCGACGTTCCTTGCTCAAGACGAAATTACTTCGCCGTTGCTACCAAGCTTTCAGTGTCTCGTCCAAACGTTTTTTGCTTAAACATCGCGCTTCTCACAATTGATCTAGAGCAACCCCTAATTTTCATCACCTTTCGTCGGAGCACTGCGATCGCTGTACCAATTTGCGTATCGTCGCAGGAAACAATCGCGGCATATCGTCATAAAACCGCAATCCATCTGAACACCTACTCCATTCTCTGCTTACAAGTGCGATCGCTTCGCAAGCTCCAAAGGATCGCTCTCACTCAAAACTTCATCGTTGGAACTTACAGTGCGATCGCTCAAGCTCAAAGCTCGACACTTCAAGCTCAGAACACCACACTTCAAGTTCTAAGCCCGACGCTTCAGCTTCAGAACCTCGCACTTCCGCTTCAGAACTTCACCCTTCAAGCTTTAAGCCCGACACTCCAAGCTCAGAACCCCATATTTCAAGCTCAAAGCTCGGCACTTCAAGCTCAGAACCTCGCACTCCAGCTTCAAAACCTCGTGTTTCAAGCTCAAAGCTCGGCACTTCAGCTTCAGAACCTCGTGTTTCAAGCTCAGAACGCCACACTTGCCGTATTTTGCGAAATCATTGCAGGTCAAAGCTCAACCGTTCCACCTCAAACCCGAAGCAATCTAGCTCTAGATCAGAACTGCGCTGCTAAAAGGTGGCTTGCTGTATTACAAATAGGGAGACTTGCGATCGCGAACATCCACCTTCACACCGAATCCCCCAGACCTTCGCTATCCTTCCCTTGAAGATGCGAATTGAAATATGCCAACAGCCCACAAAACAGCAGCAGTCCCACCAAATACTTCAACGGTTCAGGAAAGATTGGACTCGGCGAGAAAAACCCCTCGATCGTTCCCGCAATAATCAGCATCGGCACAATTCCAAACACCAACTGCGCCGCCTGCACCCCATAAAACTTCAGCGCATCCCCCCGCCGCAGCTTTCCCGGAAACAAAATTCCCCGCGCAATCAGCAACCCCGCTCCCCCCGCCAAGAAAATTGCCGGAAGTTCCAGCGCTCCATGCGGAAAGACAAACGCCCAAAACGGATACGCCAAACCATTTTGACCCACAAGTGTCCCCACCGTGCCAATCATCAAGCCATTAAAGAACAGCAGCAGCACCGTCGCAATCCCTAGCGTCATGCCTCCCGCCACTGCATTGAACGACACCTTAATGTTATTCACCATAATTTGGCTCGATGCCAATGGTTCCGTTCCCAAGATCGATCCCATCCACAGTTTGTGGTCATCTCGAACCGTTTGAATCATCGATTCGGGCACAAACAGCGAGATAAATACCGGATCGCGCCACGATAGCCACCAGCCGATCAATCCGCCCGCTACAAATAGCCCCGTCGCCAGTAGGATATAGCCGATCGTCTGCCGTACCACCGCTGGAAATCCCCGAAGGTAAAACTCCAAAACGCCTTGCCATTCTTGCCGCCGCGCCCCCTGGTAGACCTGGCTATAGCCACGAGAAGTCAACCGCTGCAAATTCTGCACAATGGTATTACCCACCAACGTTTGATAGGTTCGTGCCCGCGCTAGATCGCCCGACACCGAGCGGTAGAGACTCGCGAGTTGCTTAATTTCGGTAGTCGAGAGCGATCGCAGTCCTTGCTTCTCCACTCGCCCTAAAAGCTCATCCAGCAGCTTCCAGTCCACCTCTCGCCGTGCGATCCATCGCTTCACATTCATAGCTTCTCCGATAGCCGACGCTTCTACCCAGTTATACTTTGGAACCGCGCAGTTGCTAGAAATTGCAAATTATTTTGTATTCTATCTGACGAAAATAGGGCGGATTCTAAAGGAGTATAAGATACGGCAGTTACCCTGTAAGAGTCACACGTCCATGACCGTTGGCTTATTTCCAGTCTTTTATTCCACATTGTCCCCCCAAGCTGTGGTGTCTAGGGTGCTGTCTTGCTACGACATTCCAGAGGTAAACGCTTGTCAGTTTTGGCATCGCGGCTTAAGCGATGTCTATTTAATCGAAACAGCAAAGCAGCCCTACATTCTAAAAGTCTCTCATTGTCACTGGCGCTGCAAATCCGAGATTCAGTTTGAACTAGACCTACTCAGCTACCTGCATCAGCGCCAGCTTCCGATCGCATATCCGCTCCCCACAAAAAGCGGTCAACTCTTTCTCGAACTCGATGCGCCAGAGGGAAAACGCTACGCGTCGCTGTTTATCTATGCTCCTGGAAGCATTCCGTTAGGCGACCTCAATCTGGCTCAAGCCTCGAAACTGGGAGAAACCCTGGCGGCTGTGCATCAGGCTGGGATAGAATTTTCGACTGGCGCTCAGCGTCCAGCATTGACGTTGGAGTATTTGTTGGATCAATCTTGGCACTCGATCGCACCCTTTCTACAACATCGATTTGACGATTACGATTATGTTGAATCGACCATTGACACTCTCAAGCTTCAACTTCACAACTTTCCTAAAGAATCGCCGTACTGGAGCGTGTGTTGGGGCGATCCTCATAGTGGCAACGCTCACTTTACCTCAGATGATGCCGTGACGCTGTTTGACTTTGATCAATGCGGTTATGGTTGGCGTGCCTTTGATATCGGTAAGTTTCGTCAAGTTGCGGTTAGTACAGGCATTAGTCGACACGTGAGAGAAGCCTTTTTAAAGGGATATGAAAGCGTGAGCGCGATCGCAGAGTTTGAACGGGCTAGACTGCCAGCCTTCACGCAAATCGCCCACATCTGGGTCTGGTCAATCAGCCTCACCAATGCCATTCATCACAACTATAGCCGTTTAGACGAGAGCTACTTTAATGTGCGACTAGAGCAGTTAAAGAAACTCAAGTCTCCAGACTGGCAACTGTTTTAGACACGACTTGACAAGTTACCCGGAGAGGAAAAGTAACCCTCGAAGAATAAAGAGAGGTTTTGGTTGCAATGTCATGCTACCGATAATTGCCGTCCCGACTACAATTGCGACACAGTTGGCACAGTATCGCAGGGTTGTACAGGTTCTCATCCCCAGTTAGGTGTCGATCATTTTTTCTATTGCAGTAACTTGCCAAGTTGTGATCGGACTGAAGAAATCAGCATTCAAACGCCCGACTCGACGCGAAAAGCCTGAAGAAATCTCATGAGAAAATTCTTAGTCCTAAAGCCCTACACCAACTCATCCTTCCTTCACTGCACCTGTCTCGCCTGCAACGTCTGCACCAAGTTCAACCGCAACGGATCTTGCGACAGAAAATTCGCATAACTAGACGACAAATAAGCACGATAGTTTGGCTGATTCGCAATGTAAGTTGAGAAAAACGCCAAACTTAAGGCCCTCACATAGCGACGCGCAAGCTCTGGCGACGGACCAATCACCGCAGGCGGAACCGGAATCGCGTCATTCTTAGAGTCCCCCAATGCTGAAAAGTGAGTCCCTTGCTCGATCAAGGCAAAATAGCGATTCGGCGTTTGCAGCCACGTGAACGGCTGAATTTGTTCTGGCAGCGCAGGCGCGATCGTATCTGCATTGCCCGCCACAATAAAGGTTGGCACTTTAATTTGGCTCAGCCCCGCTTCTCCAAACACACCGCTATCGATCGGATTGATTGCAAACACCGCCTTCACGCGCGAGTCGCTCAGGATATAGTCTTCTCTGGGCAAGTCTGCCGCACGGCACTGCAACAGAAACGAGATGTTTAACGTGTTATCGAGCGCGGTAGGAGTGCAGTCTTGCCGGAGTTGGGTGAAATTAAGCGGCGCACCCGCTAAAGCGAACACCGTATAGCCGCCAAAAGATTGTCCCAAGACGCCGACTTCCTGAAGGTTAAGCTGACCATAACGCGCGTCAGTCTGAGATCGTCGAGTCAGTTCATCAAGTAAAAACTTGATATCCAACGGACGATCGACAAACTCCCTCGGACTCGACACCTCACTCGCCGTTCCTGCAACCAATGCTTGAAGCTGTTCAGCATTGCTACCCGGATGTTCAGGCACCGCCACCGCAAATCCATGCGACGCCAGATGTTCTCCTAAATACTGGAACGTCATGCGATCGCTGCCTAGCCCATGAGAGATCACAATCAGCGGAATCGCCGCGTTTGGCAGCGCTTGACGCCGAGCTTGAGGGAAATAGACATCGACTGGGATGACGCGATCGCCCCCCAACACAGACACGAGGTTCCGGCTGCGATCCACCAAGCGCAACGTTTCTTTCTGCACACCAAACGCCCCGCGTGCCCCCAAATCTACTGGGTTTGAAATAGGAGGTGTTGAATTTTGAGCGGCAAGCTCTGCGATCGCGCTCGTTGCTTCATTGGTTCGATTAATCAGATTGCCTAACTCATTGGCAATTTCCAGCGTCTTCTGCAAATCAATCCGAATCCCCCGCGTCGGAAATCTCCGAAACACATTAAGCGGGGTAATTCCTTCCGGATCGGCAGAGGCTAAAATTAGTGCCGCCCGAATTGCATAAAATCCTGTGTCGCGTGACTCCGGCTGAATCACTTGTCCGAGTCGCCGCAGCAAGATTTCTCCTTGAGACGTGTAGAGAAACTGAGACACCGCCACCGGAGGCAGCGAGGCGCGAGTTGTGAGCGCTCTCCGCAAGGTAGCGAGTTGTTCAGCAGTAGCATACTGTGAATACACGTAGAGATCTTGGTCAAGCTTGCCACTCTGGGCGTAGTCTTCGAGTGCAGCTACGGAAACTGATCGCTCCAGCAACCCATAGGATAGGTACAGCCTTTCTGCCCCTTCAGCAGGGAGGCTCACCGCAACAATGGAAACGAGACTTCCAGCAAACATCAGCGCTGCTTGCTGAAGTCGCATTTGTATCAAAGTTGCGCCAAGGGCTAACCGCCACCGTTGGAGTCGAGGAGTAGAACGTGGACGATCATGCATAACAGCTATCTAAAGTACGATGGGCGGCCCCGTAAGGGTCACAGGACAGAAGTTTCACAAATCAATGAAGTTTCCCGAATTAATATAGCCCGTAGAAACTGTAAGCAGTGTATTCGATAATGAGCTACTCTACGCTTGCACTAAGACCTACATTCTGTTAAGTCGAGGTGTGACCCTTAGTTGCACAATGATTTGTCACACAGAGATTTGTCACACAGAGTCACACAGAATAGAAGATTAAGTAGATGAAGCCAGCAGGTGTTGCTTAGGTTGAGCAATACTTAATCCAAAGCAAAGGCGATTTCAGCACTCTGACGTGATTGAGATGTCTTTACTTCGGTTAAAACCCAACATCTTGTCGGATATGGCTTCATTGAGCAGCGTTAACCACATTTACAACTTTAATTTAAACAAAAAATTTAGATAGTTATTTCTAAAGTTGAGTTATTAAGTAGTAGATTAATATCGAATTTTAAGTTTTAGTGATACGATTTGACTTCATAAATTTCCAGGAATCATTAAGGACCTACCCCATTGTCTACTCAAGGTATTTCTGACCCCTCTGTACTTGCATCGGAAACGGTTGAGCAATATGAATTAAAAGAATTCATGAGCAACCTCGATAGTACTCAGCAAAGACTAATTCGGTTTTTGGCCGAAGACTTATCGATTTCACCTTCGTCGATCGCTATGGCAATGCGCTACTCTCAGCAAGATCGCGGCCCGTTGCCGATGATTCTTTGGCGCTACGGGTTTGTGTCTCTAGAGCAACTCAACCAAATTTTTGAGTGGACGGCAAATCAGCGCTAATGGTTCGCTGAGAGTTGAGCATTGAGTGAGAGTTGGATCATCCATCTAACACTGTTTTAACGATACTCCTATAGAAATATTTAACGGTGCTTACGTATAAGGGTGAAAACGAGTTTACTGGTGACTTAATTTACTGGCGGCTCATTTTATTGAGAAGCCAAAGCGAAGCCGTGATCGCGACAAATTGAGCCAAAGTGACGTTGATACTAGCTTGCACCACTAAAATATCGATGGGCTGAATGAATTTTGACTGGTCTACATTGACAAACCCAGCAAATCCTTGATTCACCACTTTGCCAAAGAGCAGACCCACGATCGCTTCTGCTCCGATCAGCGCCAGCAAAATTCCGACTAAACTTGAAATCAATCCCGTCCGCAGCGCTTGAACGGCTTCTGCTTTTTTGGGACGAGCTACAGCGGGTGCTTTTAACCGCCGTCCGAGAGCAACGTAGCGACTGAGCGCCCAAAACATATTAAATCCTAGAACGGCAATGCTACAAAGCGTCAGAGCGACCCCGACGCCAGTATTGGGGTTGTTTGCCCCGGTGCGAGTTGAAACAGCAGCAAACGCCAAAATTGCGCTAGAAACAACGGTCAACACAAGCTGCACCCAAAAGCTGATCCAGCCCGTTAGACGAAAAGCGCTGGCAATCTCTCGAATGGTGATGGTGGAGTCAGTTTGATTTGTCATGGTGGTTCTGTCGCGGAGAATGATTGAGACCTTTTTTGTTCTAGTTTGTTCTAGTCTGGCAGGAGAGTATGCTGCCATACATTAGTTGATGTAATAGTTTACGGTAGGATGGAATGATGCCTACCATCACTGTTCTGGGAGTTCCGCATGTCTATGAACAGACGGCTCCCACCCCCTCTAAAGAAGTTCTGATTTTTGTCCACGGTTGGTTGTTGAGTCGCAACTACTGGCAGCCGTTGATTGAGCGGCTAGCACCTCATTATCAGTGCTTATCTTACGATCTTCGGGGCTTTGGTGAGTCTCAACCTTGCCGATCGCCGATGGCGCTGGCTCACCCCGCAGAGCGAGAAGGTGCAGCAACAGCGATCGAAGTTTCGACAGCGCGAGCGGTGCGAAGATCTGAAGGATTAGCGGTGCGAAGCTCTAATCGGGTTGGCTTGGCAAAGTCCACTAGATCATTAGTGTCACAATACAGTCTTCTATCGTATGCAAAGGATTTAGAGATTTTGCTACGAGAATTAAATATTTCGCAGGTATGGCTGATCGGGCATTCTCTAGGGGGGTATGTGGCGTTGTGGGCAGCTGATCAACTGCCAGAGCAAGTTCGAGGGGTCATTTGCCTTAATTCGGGTGGCGGAATTTATTTGAAGGAATCTTTTGAGCGGTTTCGAGCGGCAGGACAGCAGATTGTGAAATTACGCCCTCGGTGGTTGCCTCAAGTTCCTTGTTTAGAGCTTTTGTTTACACGGGCGAGTGTGGGTAGAACGATCGCTAGGTCGTGGGCGCGTCAGCGTCTCGTAGATTTTGTTGCTGCCGATCGCGAGGCGGCATTAGGAACCTTGCTCGACTCGACGACAGAGTACGAGGTGCATCGGCTGCCTCAAGTTGTGGCACGGCTCCATCAGCCCGTCTATTTCATCGCCGGCTCTAAAGATTCGGTGATGGAACCCAAATATGTTCGTCACTTGGCAAGTTTTCATCCCCTCTTTAGCGACTCTGGAGCCAACGTGTTTGAAATTCCGGAGTGTGGTCATTTATCAATGCTGGAGTATCCGGAGACGGTTGCGGAGCAGATCGAAATGGTGATTGGACGTTCTTCTGAAGCTAGAGGTTAGCGTTTCCTTCAGAGTTGTGCAAAGCGCTAATCGCAGCAAATCAGATTAAGATGTTGCCTTGTGGCTGTTCAGCGCACACGTCCCCCACTAGGAATGGTTGACTCTTGAACTCTGCGAAACTATTGAAGCATCCGGCGATTGTTCGCGTTCTGCCGTTCGTTTGGATCGGGTTTTTAGGTTGGCTTGTGTTTTTTCATCGGCTGGACGCAACGGGGTTGCTCGATGAGACAGAGCCATTGTTTGCAGAAGCAGCGCGGCAAATGGCGGTCACAGGAGATTGGATTACGCCCTACTTTAATGGCGTCACTCGGTTTGACAAGCCCCCGTTAATCTATTGGTGTATGGCGATCGCATACCGAACGTTTGGTACGACCGCTTGGGCAGCGCGGTTGCCCTCTGCGATCGCGGCGACGCTATTAACCGGAATTTGCTTTTACGTTCTACAGGTTATCGCCGGAAAGCTTGATGCCAAAAACCGCGCCGAATATCCGGCTACATCGCCTAATCTGCTTCCCTATCTCGGTTCTGCCATTGTCGCTCTCAATTTGGAGATGCTCTTTTTTGGGCGACTAGGCTACTCTGACATGCTGCTAAATCTATGTTTTGGCGGTTCGCTGCTGGCGTTTTTTATGGGCTATGTGCAGCCTCTCGACCGGATCAAAACTCGCTGGTATTTTGCGTTCTACAGTTTGATGGCGCTGGCGGTTTTGACCAAAGGCCCTGTAGGCGTTGTGCTGCCGAGCGCGATCGTTCTGATTTTCCTATTCTGCGTGAGAAACCTACGCGTTGGTCTGCGGGAAATGAAGGTTGTTGGAGGCGCGATCGTATTTGTTCTGATCACGTTGCCCTGGTATGTGTTGGTCTATCTGGCAAATGGCTCAGCCTTTGTTAATTCATTTTTTGGGGTGCATAATGTTGAGCGCTTTACCAGCGTGGTGAATCAGCATTCAGGGCCGTGGTACTTTCATCTGCTCATCGTATTGATTGGGTTTTTGCCTTGGTCGCTGACGTTACCCGCTGCAATTGCGAGTGTTGTCCAACGCAAACAATGGCGAGAACTGGATCGCAGTGGGCAGTTCGGACTATTTGCTCTAATTTGGTTTGCAACCGTTCTGACGTTCTTTACGATCGCAGTCACTAAATATATTACCTATTCGCTTCCATCAATTCCTGCGGCTGCAATCTTAGTGGCGTTGTGGTGGCAGCAACAGATGGATCAAAACAAACAGTCGTTTTGGTTAAAAATTAGTGTTTATACTAGCCTTATTTTTAGCGTTGTCTTAGGGATTGGCGCGTTATACAGTCCGCAATGGCTAACGAGCGATCCGGCGATGCCTAACTTAGGACGGGCGCTTGAATCAGCAGGATTACCAATGATTGGCACGATCGTTTGGTTTGGCAATGCGATCGCAGGGTTAGTGCTGATCTTCCGCCGCCAGATGAACTGGTTTTGGAACGTCAATTTCGTCGCGATCGCGGCATTTATTGTATTTTTTATCACGCCTACGTTTGAGATTGTTGATCAAGAACGTCAGCTTCCTCTAAGGCAACTTGCAGAAACGGTAACTCACGTTCGCCGCGATGAAGCGATCGTCATGGCAACCGATTCGTTTGAGAAGCCCAGTTTGGTGTTCTACACAGGTCAACCCGTTACGTTTCTCAACCGGACTCGATCGATACAACCCTATCTTGCGGAACTGCGATCCTCTGGAGCTTGGCACCAATCGCGCCCAACGTCGTCTTCAATTTTGATGATTACAACCTCAAAAGCCTTGCAAGCCGCTATCCCATCGGGACAGTATGACTTAATTCAAGCAGCAGGGGTGTATCAACTTGTGCGAGTTCCCATTCAATAAGCAAGCAGATGAATAAGCACTGGTCAATGGCTCGAACGAATCAAATTATTCTATTACTGCTGGGTGTGGGATTGCTGTTTCGGAGCATCATTGCGTTCTGGCTTCCCCCAGGATTTGACGAAGCGTACTATTACATTTATACCCAGCATTTAGACTGGAGCTATTTTGATCATCCGCCGCTAGTCGCCTTGACGACGGGTCTGGGCGTTTGGCTCACTGGATTTGTGTCCCAGTTCACGATTCGGTTAGGGAGTTTGCTGATCTATACGGCAACATTGTATTTTCTGTACCGAGCGACACTCCACCTCTTTTCAGCACGAGCAGGAATATTGACAGTTGCGATCGCGTCTACTGTCCCCATTTTTCAACTTGTGTTCGGAACCTTTACGCTGCCAGATGTACCATTAATGTTCTTTTGGTCGCTAACAATGTGGGTTGCTGCCTATGAGTTCTTCCCAGAAGACGGATTTGAGTATCGCCCTACTTATCGGTTAGCTATTCTAGGATTGTTGGTAGGCTATGCCTGCTTGGGCAAATATCATGGCTTCTTATTAGGGTTTGGATTGGTTGGATTTTGTTTAACCAGTCGTCAACATCGTGTTGCATTAGTATCACCTTGGGCGTTATTGGGGCTAATTTTATTTATCATCACCTTTTCGCCTGTTTTGTATTGGAACTGGCAACACGATTGGGTATCATTTCGGTTTCAAAGCAATCGGAGTGTTCCTGATCGTCGATACAATATTGTTAATGCTTTTGAAACGGCTCTATTCGGATCTGCCTACATGTTTCCAACGTTTGGGATTCCCTTGTGGTGGGTTGGATTGCGCTCAAGTTGGGTTACCATTAAGTCCTGGATTTCGGCTCCTCGACTGCCCGTTGTTCCGTTTTTGGTCTGGGTTTCGATGCCCGTAGTGTTGATCTTCACGGTCATCGGAGGCTATCAGCAGCTCTTGCCATCATGGACAATGCCAGGATTTTTAGCGGCAACTCCGTTACTAGGTTGGCGAGCCTCGGTTTGGGAAGAACGGCATCCAAAAGCGGTGAGACGGTGGCTTGTTGGATCTGCGATCGCAATTGCCAGTTTGATGCTGATTGCCTTGCTGCATGTCACCGCAGGTATCGCTCAAAAACCTGGGAATTATGCGATTTTTGGAGGTTTTTTGACGCCTCAAAAGGATGCCTCGGTCGAACTTGTAGATGTGCTGCAACTCCAAAGAGAATTAGCTGCATCTCCTCAGATGCTCGCGGCTCTGCGCCAAGCGGATTTTGTCTTTAGTAATCGCTTTCACCTCTCTGGACATGTAGCGATGGCAATTGCGCCCCTGACTTCGGCCCCGGTGACGTGTTTCGATAAGCGGGATGTTCGCGGATTTGCATTTTGGTCAACGGCGGATCAATGGGTTGGCAAAACTGGGATCTACATCACGTCAAATCGATTTCAAATCCGAGAAAATTCTGCGGCAGGGTATGCACCCTACTTTCAGCAGTTTACGAAGCTAGGTGATGTGCCGTTGCGTCGCGGTGGCGTGATTATCGAGCGATTTCACGTGTTTCAAGGGACAACTCTTGTGAAGCCGTATCCGCGTCCAGCGCTGTAGGGGCTAGTAATTTCTTACAGCTGTAGGGGCTAGTAATTTCTTACAACGGTTAAAAACTGATGGTTAAAACTGCTGCCACCTAGATGTTTCCGCACCATGATAGAGCGGAAGTCAGAATGCGCTTGCTCTCTTCTTCGTTCACGCGAGAAGGGGGATGAGGGCAACGCAAGGAATGGCGACAAGTTCAAATTGTGTACTGTTTTGAAGCACGCCTCTTAGAAGCAATTTGATTAGAATTTATTTAATTTACTATGCATAGAAAAACCAAATCTTATGCCTGTACAGACAGATAAGCAATTTGTATAAAAACAATTAACTTTTTTGAATTTACGGAAATCTTTAACGTAGTCCTATTTCTATGAAAAAAATATAAAGAATCAGTAATTTCACACAACTTTTGTCGCATATATCACTATTAAAATCGCCTTAAGTCGTGTTATCTGTCTTAAGGCATGGTTTGTTAGGAGGAATTGGGATGCAACAATCCCTTTCTGTTCGTGTACTGCTCAGTCTAGTAACTGTTACTTTAGGAGGAACTAATATTGCGTATGCCCAATCTGCCGCTTCGAGCATAATCGCTCAGGCTAATCCCCCTGCTCCGCCACCCAATTCTGTTTTAGCCAGTCCTACAACGGGGTCAATAGAACAGGATGTCTTTCAACAAATCAATGGGTATCGGGCTAAGAGAGGGCTGAAAGCTCTAGCATGGGACGCTCAATTGGCTAAGAAAGCGCGAGAACATAGCAAGGAGATGGCAAACAAAGCCATTCCAATGGGGCACGCGGGATTCGAGAATCGAGTTAAAGGCATTCAGAAAACAATTCAAAAAGCAGTAATCTTCCCGTTGGATCAAGACTCAGTAGATCAAAACTCAGATGAACGAGTCAAAAACACCGCCAAGCGGGGCTTCTTTCGCGCCGCTGCCGAAAATGTGGCTTACAACATGGGCTACGACAATCCGGCAGCAAAAGCGGTTCAAGGGTGGTTAACGAGTAGTGGGCATCGCCATAATATTGAAGGTCAGTATACAGTCACGGGTGTAGGCGTCAGCAAGAATGTTAAAGGGGAATATTACTTCACTCAAATTTTTATCAAACAGTAACTCCAGATCAAACAATAACTCCAGCATGGGGGTGAATCGAAAGCGATTTAGATTGAAGTATCCTAATCATCAAGTCTTTCTCATCCCCATCGCTTGCCCATGCAGCCAAAAGAATTCTATCGCTACGATCGCGACTTGCCCCCTGAATTGCTAGATAGTTATTTACAAACAGACGCGATCGCGGTTGATACCGAAACGATGGGTCTGCTTCCTCAACGCGATCGCTTATGTCTCGTTCAACTGTGTGATGCTGCCGATCGAGTTTCTGTGATTCGCATTGTGCGCGGGCAAACAGAAGCCCCCAACCTGAAGCAACTTCTAGAAGCTTCAACGATTGCAAAAGTTTTTCATTTTGCTCGATTTGACATTACAACACTGCGCTACCACTTAGGAATTCTGGTTAATCCTATTTTTTGCACCAAGCTTGCTAGCAAGTTGGCACGTACCTATACTCCTCGTCACGGTCTCAAGGACTTAGTTCAGGAGTTAGAAGGCGTTGAGCTAGATAAGAGCGCTCAAAGTTCGGATTGGGGGAATGCGGCCAATCTATCAGATGCTCAGTTGAGCTATGCGGCGAACGATGTGCGTTACCTGCTCAGCGCTCGTCAAACGCTAATTGAGATGCTGAAGCGGGAAGAGCGATGGGAACTGGCACAGGATTGTTTTGAGTGTTTGCCAACGTTTGCCCAGTTGGATATATTGCAGTATCAGGGAGTTTTTGAGCATTAGGGTTGTTTCGCTAGGGCGAGGACAAACCAGTTCCTCTCAAA
The DNA here is from genome assembly GCA_019359315.1 of Myxacorys californica WJT36-NPBG1. GTDB lineage: Bacteria > Cyanobacteriota > Cyanobacteriia > Leptolyngbyales > Leptolyngbyaceae > Myxacorys > Myxacorys californica. Next base: position 11,962 of record JAHHHO010000072.1, on the reverse strand, counting down.
ACTGAAAGCTAAAGTCAAATCTTGTAAAGGCAATCTTGTGCAATCTTCTACTAACGCGGTGACTTCGGTGTTGGCTCAGATCTCTGAACTCGCCGCTATTTTGTACGATCTAGATGGCACGATCGCACACACAGACCCCGTTCACTTTCAAGCGTGGGCAGAAGCTTTGCAGCCATTTGATATTGCGATTGACGAGCCATTTTATAAGCAGCGCATAACGGGAAAGTTAAATCCCGCGATCGTAGCGGATCTACTGCCTCAGCTGACGGTCGCGGAAGGCGTTGCCCTTGCTGAGCAAAAAGAAGCCCGATTTCGAGAATTGGCGACGCAACTTCCGGCGATGACTGGGTTGCAGGATGTGATTGCTTGGGCAAGCGCCCACCAGTTGAAGCAAGCGGTTGTCACGAACGCTCCACGGGCAAATGTGCAGTTTATGCTAGAAATTCTGAAGCTTGATCAAACCTTTGATCGAGTGATTTTGTCGGAAGAGTTAGGAGCTGGCAAGCCTGATCCGGCTCCCTATCAGTTTGCGCTAGAGGCGTTTGGGCTGAATGCTAGTGCTGCGATCGCGTTTGAAGACTCGCCTTCCGGCGTCCGCTCTGCTGTTGCTGCACAAATTCCAACAGTCGGAATTGCTTCATCTCAGACCCCAACAGAACTCTACGCAGTTGGCGCTTCGCTTGTGGTTCCTGACTTTGCCGCGCCCTCTTTATGGGAGGTTCTTAACGCTGCGCCGATTCAAAAATTACTTTAATTTTAAAATAGAGGCGCTAGCGATCGGGGATTTCGGCAGAAGACGGATAAGGCATACCCCAAGCAGCGGCTAATACTTCTGCCCAATCTGCATCAGGAACAACGTCTTCTAAGCTAACAAAGGCATCGATCGCGCCTGCCACTTCGATGTCAGCGTCTAGATGATTGAAATCTGCGTCATATCGGTCTGTCTCATCATTCGCGTTTTGCGCAGTTTCAGAGGAATTGCCCGATAGATTGCTCCAGTTAAAATTCATAAATCACACCCTCGTGAATAATAGGAAGCCAAAATTGTTGTACAAGCAGAACCATCACTAGGATTTAGGGATAGCCAGCATTAGCAATCTGAATAAAAACATGATGCCTTTAACCGATTTAGCTATCATCCCTGGATTACTCGTGAAACTGAAGTCAAGCTATCTGTAATCATACGGAGGTCTGTCGAAAGAATCAAGTTGCTGCGTTCTGTCTGGCAGTCATAGAGCGTATCATTTGCGCCTTTCCTACCCCAACCGAACACGGTACATCGCGATGCTCTTCTCAATCATTGCAGAAGCCTGGCTTTTCTTTCTATCTCTTAAGATTGAGCTTTTCGGACAGAGTAGAGCTACCCTTTGAGCGTCGCAAAGCGAATGGCAGCAGGTACACTAGGCTGTTAGGTTGTTGGGAATCGGACGATGGACTTAGTACAAGCGACCCCAGAGGTTCAGCAGCGTTTACACGAGTTAAGAGATCTGCTTCAGAAGGCGAGTTATGCGTACTATGTTCTAGACGCGCCCCTGATGGAAGACGCCGTGTATGACCAGCTTTATCGGGAGTTGCAGACCTTAGAGGTTCAGTTTCCAGAACTGATTACGCCCGACAGCCCGACGCAACGAGTCGGAGAACGTCCGGCCAGTCAGTTTACGTCTGTCAGACATAATGTGCCGCTCTACAGTTTAGAAAATGCTTTTGGGAATGAAGAACTAGCGGCGTGGGAACAGCGTTGGCGACGAGTTGCCCCAAATGTCAACGATTTTTCCTATGTGTGTGAGTTGAAAATCGATGGCAATGCTCTCGCCCTCACCTACGAGAAGGGTATTTTGGTGCGGGGCGTCACGCGGGGAGACGGGATCACGGGTGAAGAGATTACGCAGAATGTGAGGGCAATTCGTTCGATTCCGCTGCGACTGAGTGTAGAGAATCCGCCTGCGATCGTAGAAGTCCGGGGCGAAGCGTTTTTGCCGATTAAGTCCTTCGAGCAAATCAATCAAGAGCGCGAACAAGCGGGGGATTCTCTGTTTGCCAATCCTCGCAACGCCACAGCCGGAACGCTGCGCCAACTCGATTCTAAGATTGTGGCAAGGCGGAACTTAGACTTCTTCGCCTACACGCTTCACTTGCCAGAATCAGTTGCTTCGCCGCCTCGCTCTCAGTGGGAATCTCTCGAATTGCTAAAACAGATGGGCTTTCGAGTCAATCCTGAGCGAGAGCGGTGTCCGACGCTGGAGGCCGTGCAGTCTTACTGCGATCGCTGGTCAATTGAGCGCACGCGCCTTGGCTATCTCACCGATGGCGTTGTGGTCAAACTCGACTCGTTTGATCTGCAAGCGCAATTAGGGTTTACGCAGAAGTTTCCTCGGTGGGCGATCGCGCTGAAGTATCCCGCCGAAGAAGCTCCGACGATTCTAGAAAACATTGGCGTCAATGTGGGACGTACGGGTGCGATCACGCCTGTTGCTGAGCTGCGCCCGGTGCCGTTAGCCGGGACGACGGTATCGAGGGCGACGTTGCACAACCGCGATCGCGTCGCAGAACTCGATTGCCGCGTTGGAGATACGGTGATTGTTCGCAAAGCCGGAGAAATCATTCCTGAAGTGGTGCGGGTGCTGACCGAGTTGCGTCCTGAACATACGCAACCCTATCAGATGCCGACCCATTGCCCGGAGTGTGGCGAACCTGTGGTCAAACCGGATGACGAAGCTGTAACTCGATGTATTAATAGTTCTTGTCCTGCGATCGTGCGGGGTGCGCTGATTCACTGGGCAAGTCGAGATGCGCTCGACATCAACGGCGTCGGTGAGAAACTAGGGTTGCAAATGGTCGATCAAGGGTTAGTACAGTCTGTTGCAGACTTGTATGATTTGACAGTCGAACAACTGCTAACGCTAGAGCGAATGGGAAAGAAATCGGCTGAGAAAACGGTAAAAGCAATTGAAGACTCTAAAGCTCAGCCGTGGTCGAGAGTATTGTATGGATTAGGAATTCGGCACGTCGGGAGTGTGAATGCGCAAACGCTGACTCAAGAGTTTCCAAGCGTAGATGATTTGTTGCAAGCTACACCAGAAACAATCGAAGCGGTTCATGGATTTGGATCGGAGATCGCGCAATCGGTGTATCAGTGGTTTCAAAATCACGGGAATCGGGTGTTGATTGCTCGGTTGCGGCAGGCTGGAGTGCAGCTTCAGGGAGAGAGAACGGCGATCGCTGAAAGAAAGGCTGCGATCGCAGGTAAAACATTTGTTGTCACCGGAACGCTACCGACGCTGAAACGCGATGAAGTCAAAGCGATGATTCAAAAAGCAGGTGGGAAAGTCACGGATTCGGTCAGTAAGAAGACTGATTATGTGGTGGTGGGTGAAGAAGCGGGATCGAAACTGACGAAAGCAGAGAGTTTAGGAATTCCTTTGTTGTCGGAGGCAGAGTTCCTCGTGTTGTTGGAAGCTTAGTTTGGCTTCATTGTGCTTGCTGTGAGGTTAACATGAGAAGCACATTTCTTGTCCATCCCCACTAACGTTGTCTAGAGGATTGCTGAGCGACAACGCATCGTACTGCTTGGAGTGCCGATTCACGAGCCTGTTTTCCTTGCAGCAGATTAGCAACCTTGAGTGCTTCGGCGGGTTGCTTAAACCGAGCATATTGAACCGCGATCGCTTCTAGAAAACTGCCTCGATCGTTGCTCGACTCAATCACCGTGGCACCATCCAGCCCAAATCGATCGACCTGCGATTCATCACCTGGAATGGTTTGAGCCACCCGAACCGCCTGAGCCAAAATCGGCATCGCGCGATCGAGTTGTTGCAATTCACCATAACGTTGCGAGATCGCTAACAATAGTGCTGTCTTGTTGTTCGCAGACGTGAGTTGATTGACCACAGGCAGCACCAGATCAAAGCGATTTTGCTTCAGCAGTGCCGTTGCACTCGATTGCAATCGTCCCTCCCGAATTCCTCGATCTTTGGTGTCTTGCGCGAGTTGAAACGCGCCGACATATTGCTCAGCTTCCATAAATACAGCGAACGGATTATCGGTAGGAGTCGCGATCGCTGGATCACTCATATTCACATCTAACTGGCTCACTTGCTTCAGCAATGGACGAAATTCAGCTTGATTCGTTTGGGCATAGACCAGCGCGATCACGGCTAAAGCTTGGGGTTTGAAGCGATCGCGCTCAAACAAATCGCCTCCCTCACGTTCAATCTTGGCTCGGTTTGCCTTGTCAACAACATCAATCGTCTGCTGCGTTTGCTTGAGCAACTCATTTGCCTGAGTGACATTGCCAGAGCGATGCATCGTCAGCGCGATCGCGGCGAGCGATCGAATGCGCGACAAAGGGCGGTTATCAAGCGGCAGCTGATTCACCCACTGAACTGCTTGCTCATAGGGAGCCGTCTCAGCATAGACAGTCGCCATGTTGACGATTTGCCAGTCGTGCAAACCGTAATCGATCGCCGAGATCCGAGGCCATTCGCTGCGAATCCAGTCGAACTGTTTTGTCGCTACAGCGATCTGAAGCAACTCCCAGACATCAATTTTCGACCAAGGCTGATTATCTCCTGGAACCGCTCGCAGCCGTTCTGATAGCAACTGTTTTACTTTAGTCGTTTGTCCAGCTTGACGATAAGCCGCGATCACTGACTTGAAGGCTTCATTTTGAGACGTTTTTAGCAGCCTCGTCAATTGCAAGGCTTCATCTCGCTGCCCCACTTGTAGATGAGCCTTTACCAGACCGTTAATCAACGATTCTTGCAAAATCACATCTCGCGCTACTGTTGGCGATTGAGCCAGTTGCGCTCCTTGACGAAAAAGTTGCGTCGCTTTGTTGGGCTGTTTTGCACTGTAAGCCACAGCGAGCTGTCCTAAAACAGGCACTTTCTGAGAGGGAGCTGCGATCGCTAAATTGATCTGCTCAGCCGCCTGCAATTTTTGCGCCGTAATGTAGGCTTCTGCAATGCCTCGAAGGGCAACAGATTGAGAGTCTGAATTCTTTGGAAATCGGGCTGCGATTTGTTGAGCGGTTGCGTAGTTTCCAACTTGAGCATAAATAGCTGCCATCCGCTCTAAAATCGTGACTTTAATGGACTCAGAAGTATTGACAGGAGTCTGTTGCAGGGCTTGCTCAACCTGGGCCAAAATCTCTTGTGTGGGTTGGGGTTGCGCAATTGCTGCATAGCCCTGGGCAATCTCAATCAGCGCATTTGCACTAAAAATCGATCCTCTAATAAATCGTGAGACCTGACGGGCTTGGTTAAGCGCGATCATTGCTTTCTGAGGTTGATTTAAAACGCTATACTGACGCGCGATCGCAGCTAATCCGCGAGTTTTAATGTAGCTGGTTCCAGGAGTGAGACGATTTGCCAACTGCAAAAACTGATCTAACAACAGCTCAATTTGAGCTGGCTGCTGGGGTCGATTCATGAGCTGTATCAATCGCTCAAACCGAGAACCCGGATAACCATTGGTCTCCAAAAACCATTGCTCAATCAAGCTAGCCTGAATCTGCGTATTGCTCAACTGCGGAGCAATGGCCAATCCTTCCTGCAAGGCTTGAATAGTGAGGTCTCCATTTTTGGCATCTAATGCGTTTCGTGCTTGTTCAAATGGAATAACAACCTTGCTCTCTAAGGTCTGATCGGGATTGCAGATTGCTGCCACCGATGGCTCCTGAGCAGAGGCGCGAGTTTGGGCAACATTTCCTACTACATTTGCTGCAGCAAGCACACTCAATAAGAGCCAAACGTTAAGTCGAGAAGCCATGCTGTGTAAAGAATTTGGGTAGAAATTCGGGTATGTAGCACGTAGACTTTGTTTCCGATCGTTCTGTTCCAGCAGAAAGCAGAACGACGGCTACTTGAGATCACGATTTGAAATAGCGATCGCACCACCGCACCATCTCCCACAACACATGCCCAACTGCTTCCTTCGACTGATAGCCATGATCCTCAAGCGGAAGCTCAACCCATCGCACCGTTGCCCCTAATCCCTTCAATGCCTCATAAAAGCGCTCCGTTTGCAGGGGATACGTTCCAGCATTGCTATCATTTGCGCCATGAATCAATAACAAAGGAGCTTTAATTTTCGCAGCCTGCGTAAACGGAGCCATCTGCTGATACGTCTCGACTGCTTCCCAAAAATTGCGTTGTTCGCCCTGAAACCCGAATGGAGTCAGCGTTCGATTGTAGGCTCCACTTCGAGCAATGCCTAGTTTGAATAAATTCGTGTGCGCTAGAAGGTTGGCTGTCGTAAATGCTCCATAGGAATGTCCGCCAATGCCTAAGCGATCGCGATCAGCAACGCCGCGCTGCACAACATAGTCAACGGCAGCCTCTGCTCCAGCAATCAGTTGTTCAACATAAGTATCATTTGGTTCTGCATCACCTTCCCCAATGATCGGTAATTTAGGATCACTCAACACTGCATAGCCTTGGGTCAACAGAAACAAAACCGAAGCCCGACTCGGACGACTAAAGGTATTCTCTGCGGTTGTGTTTTGCCCTGCTAGCTCCCGATCCTTAAACTCGGCTGGATACACCCAAAACACCATCGGCAATGGCCCATCCCGTTGCGGATCGTAGTGAGCAGGCAAATATAACGTTGCAGACAACGAAACGCCATCTGAGCGTTGATACTGCACCAATTCTTTCTGCACACTGGCAAACTGAGGGGCAGAATCTGCATACTGAGTCAGGGGAATCGGCAAGCTGTTTCGGGCAGAACGCAAAAAATAATTGGGGGGTTCCGTTTGCGATTGCCGACGAGTGACTAGCGTTTGAGCATCTGCATCTAACACAGCTTCCACCGTTTCAAAGTACGGATCTTGGCACTGCCACAGCCGCTCCGTTTGACCCGTTGCCAGATCCATCCGATCTAAAAAAGGATAGACGCCTTGCGGGGAAGCCCCTCGCCCCTTGAAATAGACCCCTTGACCCTCTGGCGTAAACTGCAAAACCTGGCGATCGTAAGCTCCCTTTTGCATCACAGGCATTCCGGGAGAGCGATATTGATCGTCAAAACTGAGATCGCTTAGCAACGTGGGGGCGATGTTCGGTTGATCCGGTCGAATTCGCCACAATCGCATCTGCCGCGAATCATAATCGCGTTCCCACGCCAAAGCAACATCGTCTCGTCCCCACTGGAGGTTCCAGAACCGATACTGCGATCGCCACAATTCCCTCGGTTCATTCGCAAACGGCGCATCCAATTCGAGCCAGCGATCGCGATGGGGCACGTCTTGGCTTGGATCGCCGTCATCCAATGCCTCCACCCAAAATAAAGTCGCTGGGAGATCGCTGCGCCAGGTTACTTGCCTACGTCCTGGACGCACCGCGTCAAACTTAATCGATCGCTGTTCATCTAACGGGAGATCAGCAACCTCGTAGACAACCTTGCCCGTTGCATCTAAGACTTGAATCTGTCGAGGGAACCGTGCCGCCGGAACTTGATATGAAAATGGACGATGTAGCCTGCTCAAGAGAATATATTGCTCATCTGGAGACACCTCGACTCCAGCGATTAAGCTGGGCGAAATCAACTGAGTCCGTTCTCCGGTCAACAGAACGTGTTCTAAGATTGAGGTGACATAGTACTCGAACAATGCCTCATCATGAGCCGTTGCCAAGAGATTGGTATACGTCCGATTGGGAGTTTTTTGTCCCAAGTTTTCTTGAATCGAGGGTCCGCTCGGCAACCGAGGAGCGGTGGGTGGTTCGCCTTCGCTTGAGATGACTTTGCAGAGAAACGCCTCATTGGAATGCCATCGGTAGGGCGTTCCATAAGTCGCATTCAAGATGGCTTCTGTCACGCGCCACGGTTTTCCGACAGCAACCTCCATCACCCACAACTCCAATCCCTCAGGTTGAGTGAGCGTAAATGCTAACTTCTCGCCATTGGGCGACCATTGTAAAAAATCAATGCGAGCGCCATCTGGAAGATCGATCGCCGTTCGGGTTTTCGCTGCGATATTTTGAATCCAGCCGCGATCGTAGAACCTCTGGCGTGCCGGTGCATGAGTGCGAGGATTAATCCGAAACCCCGCGATCGCGACGTCCGGTTCTGCCAGATCTGCGATCGCGCACAAATCAGACTGCTCTAGTTCCAACAACCAGCGCCGATCCGGTGAAACGTGAACGCTAGGTGGAGAAGCGGCATTCAAAATTTGAGCAATCGGAGCGGGTGGCGTTTGCCACGGTTGCGGGTCAAACATAGCGCGTGAAACAAAATGGAGGCAATGCTTCCTACGATATCACTGAGGCTCAATCAGGACTCCCGCAAGTTACATCGGTCTCTATTACTGTTGTAGAAATTACTGTTGTAGAACGTACTGTTGTAGAACGACCCACGTTCTCTGTCAGCTTTCTTGCACCCCACTCCTACTCAGGCACAGCAACCTGTTCAGATTCAAACCACCTGCGATCGAACTGACAACCCAAATGCTGCTGAATCCGAAGCAAATCTTGTTCGGCATTTCCTAAACAAGTCGTCGCGCCTGGAGAAGGTGTGATGTTGAACCGAATACCAGACCCCGGATCAATCTCTGCCTGTCCTAGAATTAGCTTCCGCCCAGTTTTGTCAATTAACTGAGGACGAATGCCACCCACGCCCTGTGCAAATTCTAAGTCCTCTAGTTGCAATGAAGGGACAATCTTACGGGCATCTTGCAAAAATAACCGACGGTTCAGCAGAGGAACCTCAAACGCCATATTCTTGAAGATGTAGTTGCGAATGTCCCGCACTTTGAACAAATCCCACAGCACATCTGCAACGGCTCGATCGAGTCGCAGCACCTCCAGATAATCGACGAGCGTTTTCATATTGTCACGCTCCAACAGAGGAAGCGGCAGGGCTGTTGGCCCGAAGCGAGTTTTCCCAGGCATTGTAATATCTGGATCTCCATGAATTGCCGCAAAAGGCAACTTGTCATTCTGAACGGTATAAACTTTGCCGTTCAAGACTTGAGGCGTAAAGTAAAAATTTCCCGCAACAGGTAAACACGAGTATTCCAATCCAATTCCCATGCGGTGGGCAAATAACAGGCTATGTCCTCCTGCTGATACCACAACAAATCGAGCCATCAATGAACCGTCAGGCGTAACGACTCGATAGTGTTCGCCTACAGGTTCGATCTCCCGCACCAGACTGCCCAGTTTGAGGTCAACAACCTTATCCGTCACCGATTGGGCCTGCTCTACAAACGACTGAGCGAGCAGCCCATAATTCACTGCTGTGTAATCACCCAAGACCGCGATCGCAACCACTTCCTCTAAGCGATCGTGCCCATTCACCTGAATCACCTTCGGCTCGATGTCCGCAATCTGGGCTTTCTCCAACAGTTGCATTCCAGTAAAGTGCGGTTTGAACTGTTCGTATCGCTGCCGCAAAAACTCGCACTCCTGTGGGCCAATCCCTAGCACCATTTTAGGAAACGAGTAAATGAGTCGGTCACGGGCAGCAGGAGGTAACTGGCAGGCATAGCGAACGATCATCTGAGCCGTCCGCTGCACGTTGATCGCCTTTTCCAGGCTGTAATTGGTCTCAATATCGCCGCAGTGAATCGTCTGGCTATTGTTTGTGGCTTTAGAGTTGACGGTTGCAACACCGTTGTATTTTTCTAGAAGCGCCACTCGCTTCAGATCTGTGAATTTTGCTACTGAATAGAGCAGGGCTGCCCCCGCTACTCCGCCTCCAACAATTACAACGTCATACAGTGGATTTGCCATGCGTCTCCTGCCCCGAATCCTTTCCATTTCAGAATCAGGTAGTGCCATATCTCACTGAACCATACGGCTACATCCCAATTCTGGAAACTTTACTTTATCTAATATCTTGCCCCAGTTTTAATGTGCGTTTTCACGAGAAATAGAACGGCTTTCAAATAATTGGCGCAATCTCATGGAGCGTACAACTTTTTTTTGTAGGTGGTTCGCCATTTTTAACATCTAGGCGCGCACTTAACTGCATTACTCAGATATATGGCACGAATGTATTCTTTGACCAGAATAAACAGAGCGGAATTCGTGTATCAAGATTAACTCTCTTAAAGTTTAATGCTAGCGGCGGAGTGTCTGAAAAAGTGTATCTCTAGAGAGGCGTTCGCTGCTCTCCACTGGCTTACGGTGAGGTATTGCTTAGCACTACAGAATAGAAATCCCTGACTGAAGGAAAAGGAAACGCTAACCATGAACGTAGAAGAACTTAGGCAACGATATGCTGCTGGAGAACGAGATTTCAGTATTGCTGACCTGAAAGGTGCGGTGCTTGAAGGTGTCAATCTCAGTGGTGCAGTTCTACATGGAGCAATGCTAGATGGAGCGAATTTGCAAGGGGCAAACTTGAGTCAGGCGGATTTAAGTGGAGCCACGCTGAAGGGCGCAAACTTGACCCAGGCAGATTTGAGTAGTGCCAATTTGAATGATGCGATTCTAGATGAGGCAATTTTGGAAGAAGCCGTTCTCGATGGATCGCTACTAAATCAAGCTGATCTGAAGGCAGCAGACCTGGAAAAAGCGGCTCTCAATGAAGCTGATTTGAGCGAGGCAGACCTGACAGGGGCCAATTTAGCAGAAGCCGATCTGAGCCGCGCGGACCTGGAAAGCGCCGAATTGCATGACGCGAATTTGAGCCAAGCTACATTAGAAGAAGCAAATTTGAGCGGCGCGAATCTAGAGAATGTGACTGCAGAAGGCACTCTTCTGAATAGTGATCCTCCGGGTTCAACAAGCTAAACAGCCCATTTGTGGCAGCAGCGATCGCCACCCAACCATGACAAACACCATACTCATTACAGGTGACTCTTAAGGCATTGATCGGCTCATCACAATAAGGAGAGGAGCATTTGTCAGAATAAAGCAGTTTTGATCGAGTTGAGCCGCGATGAGTGAACAAGCCGTCCAGCTTGATTTTAGTAGCACCAAGGCAACTGCTCTATTGTTGCCCAATCCTGCCGCCCTTGTCAGTTCTAGATGGAGCAATTTCCACTATGAACTCCATCGTCAACCCGCATTTGATACGCCTGAGCATCAAAGTCCGTGGCATGTCGTTGCTCAAGGTCGTTCTGCCTCAGATGTGTCAGAACCGTCCCCCGGAGAACGATGGCTAGACGGCAAATTGAGCCGAGAAAGAAGGTATCAGGGAGACATTGCTATTATTCCTGCTGATGTCTTTCAACGGTGTAATTGGAAGACTTCAGCCGAGTTCGCGATTTTAGCAATTGATTCTGCTTTGCTTAAGCAAGTCGGCCAAAATTGGGTAGATGTCGATCGCATTGAACTGATTCCTCGATTCATGAGCGAGCAAGATACGCTGCTTCAGAGAATCTTTTCTGCTGTAAAAGATGAACTAGAAGCTGTCAAAATGGGTGGCGATTTGCTAATTGATAGCCTCAAAACGACATTAGCAATTCATCTTCTGCGAAACTACTGCAGTACACAACCAAAACTCTCTAGCTATGGAGATGGATTATCCTCATCAATGTTGAAACAAGTAGTGGAATACATTGATGAGCATCTCAATCAGGATCTAAAATTGGTTGGGATTGCAGCGATCGCTCAGATCAGTCCGTGTCATTTTCTGCGTTTGTTCAAGCAAAAGATGGGAGTTACACCACACCAGTACATCTTGCAGCAACGCATTGAGCGAGCCAAGTTTCTACTACAGCATCACGAACTGAGCCTTGTGGAGATTGCCCTCCGCTGCGGGTTTTGCGATCAAAGCCATTTGGCTCGAGCGTTTAAGCGGAGGGTTGGTATTACCCCAAAACAACTGCAAGGCGGTCGTAAGAATATCCTAAAATCTAGCAACTTTCTTCTAGAGTCCTGAAGTGCTTGCTGGCGTTGCATAATGGAGAGATGAATAAGGTGATTCTCTGCAGTGCCCGGAATGCCAGTCTACTCACATTCGGAAGAATGGAAAACGCAAAGACAAGCAAAATCATATCTGCGTGGACTGTGGGCGA
>JAHHHO010000071.1 GCA_019359315.1 Myxacorys californica WJT36-NPBG1 | reverse complement strand
ATAGAATGACGGCAACATATTTTAGATGGATGAGGTGAAACCAACAGAATTACCTCATTTTTTCTGTCTCTAAATGCTGCTATCCGGTCTCCTCTTTACCTTTCAACCCTGTTGTCACCCCTTGAGGATGTGGAGTTTTTGTTCAATCTAAAAAGCAGGAGCGTTGGTTATGGCACGCCATCGACCACAAAAGCGGGCAAGTGTTGGCATACGTGTTAGCAGATCACAAAGACCAGGCGCTAGTGAAGTTGAAAGCATTGCTAGCGCCATTCGGAATTCAAACCTTTTACACAGATGGTTGGGGAGCTTATGCCCGCTTGTTGGACGAAGACAAGCATGTTGTGGGTAAAACTCACACGCAGAGAATTGAGCGTAAACATCTGACCTTACGAACTCGAATCAAGCGACTCGCTCGCAGGACAATTTGCTTTTCCAAGTCCGAATGGTTACATGACATTATGATTGGGTTGTTCGTCATGCACGCTTCGCGTGAGCCGAAGGCAACGTTACGAATTTGGGCGAACGGTTTGACTAATCGATCCCCATGTCTAGAACACTAGTGCGCCGAGCCCAGGGCTGTTTCATTGTCAAAGATGGAAATATGGACGTTTGATTTTCTCGTTCAGCGCTCTTGAATTTTTTGAACCTCACGCACGAGGACTTGGGGCTTCCAGATATCTCCTGGGGACAATGAAACAGCCCTGGTGCGCCGAGCCAGGCCTGTTTCATTGTCAGAAACAGAAATCTAGACACTCAATTCTCTCGTTTAGCATTCTTGAATTTTTTGAACCTCACGCACGAGGGCTTACGACTTCCAGATATCTCCCTGGTGCGCTTTGGCAGGGCTGTTTCATTGTCAGCGTAGAAAAGCTAGACTCAGCGGTGTCGTGACTCGGCTTCAACTGCCATGAGCTTGATTGACCATCTGCAACAAATCCCGGAGTTTCGGGCCGCCCGTGGACAACGACATGAGCTATGGCTGGTTTTGCTGCTGATTATCTTGGGTGCAATGCTGGGGTATTGGGGCTACCGGCCGTTAGCCGAGTTTGTCGAGGTCTATGGTCAGGAAATTTGCTGCAAGTTGGAGTTAGCGCCCGACACAAAGCTGCGCTCGTATTCAACCTTTCGTCGGGTGATGCAACAGTTGGATTATCAGGTCTTAGCGAGTGTGTTTACCGACTGGGTCCAAGGACAGCACCCGATAGACCCGGGCGAGTGGTTTGCATGTGATGGCAAAAGCATCAAAGGCAGCGTCACTGACTCCGACCAAGCTCAGCAGAACTTTGTCAGTATGGTGTCGTTGTTGGGTCATCATCGGGGTGTGGTGCAGGCAGTGCTGCCGATGGAACAAAAACTCGTCAGTGAGCAAGAAGTGGTGCGCGTATTACTCAGTACTGTGGGATTGAGGGGCATTGGCGTAACACTGGATGTGCTGCACACTCAAAAAAACCTTGCACCGCATTGTCAAACAGAGCAATGATTACCTGGTGTGTGTCAAAGCGAATCAAGGACGATTGTACCGAGGAATTCAGCAAAAATGGAAGACGCAACAACCGCTCAGTTGCTATCAAGAACACGAAGGAGAACATGGACGCAGCACGACCTGGAGGGTCAGCGTGTTTGATGGGGTAGCAGCATTTGGGCATGAGTGGCCAGGAATTCAATCTGCAATTGTGGTGCAACGCTGCGGATATCGAGACGGGAAACTATTCGACGAGCGGCAATCCTATATCAGTAGTGTCGTCGCGAGTGCCGAGCAATTTCACCGCATCATTCGCGGGCATTGGTGCGTTGAGAATCGATTGCACTGGGTCAAAGATGTCGTTTTCAACGAAGACCATGCACCGCAAACGGGCAAGAATGCAGCAGCGAACTGGTCAGTGGTCCGCAATGTCTTCATTACCATAGCTCGCACAGGGGGCTTCACTTCGATGGCTGCTGCCAAACGGCAGTTCGCCAATCAGTTAGACAAGGTTTTTCCCCTACTACAATGAAACAGCCCTGGTGCGCCGAGCAAAGCTCGGCTCTGCCAACCAGGGGAAGAACCTGGTCATGGAAGCCTTGGCAAGGCACCAAGTAGCGAGTGTTGCGCTGTTATCGGCAACGAGGACAGTGAAGCGTACAGTACATCAGCTACCGAGTTGAAGTAGTCTTTGAGGTCTTTTGTCATGAGCGCGTAGCGATGCCTAACTCTTTATTGAACTGACACTTTTCTCTAACTTCCCAAATCGAGGTGTTAGACACAGTGCGGGTTGAGCGCGAAATAAATACACGATGTTTCCGGTAGCTGCGAGCGACTCGCTGCCCAAAATCGGTCACGCTGACTGATTTGCTCGTTGTTGGTGAATCACTGTCCGAACTCCCCGCGCTCTGACTGTCGACCGCGAAGTAGATGCAAGGTGGATTGGGAAGCTGCGATCGCGCTCTGCCTGTTCAGCAAATTCTTGAAAGCGGAATGCCCAACTTTGACGATCCGGGACTGGCAACGCAAATCATGCGAAACTTGGCAGACCCGGAGTACATCAAGCGGATAGCTTATGGCGTTGTGCTGTTTCCAGACATCAGCGATTGCCTCTTTAGCAGATGGATTCGGAAAGCTGAACTCCTGCGATCGCACTTCATGAGATCGCAGGAGTTCAGCTTGTTAATCGTCGGGACGATCCTCTGACTCTAGAGGTTTCTGCGACTTTTCAGGAGTTGCCTTGCGGGTCGGTTGGACGGGTATCTGGTTTTGGTGGCTAATTGTCGCCTCGATAAAATCTCGAATCTTCAGGGTAAAGGATTGGTCTTCATGAATGGCGTAAGCGCCAAGAGCAGAAAGATTAAGAGTCGCCAAAACGGTAACTATCGCTGTATTTTTATCCATTTTAGGGGATAGAGTGAAGCGCCTAGCCCCTGACTTAAGCTTCGTATAAAAAATATTAACATATAATCCTTGGGTCTGTAATGCCGTAGCACGCATCGAACAATCCGCTTGCACACCGACTGTATAAAATTAGTCTGTTGAGAGCGAGAGTTCACTAACGGCGGGTGAAGCGGGGCGTTATACGACTGACTGTGCAACAAACTGATCTATCGATTAGGTGAGATAATTCCTTCGCTTGATACCGCAGACAAAGCACTAATTCTGAGTTTCCAGAGATAGCCGTACTTGTTGCGATTTGCCCACGGAGCAGCCTTAAACGCCCCATAGTTGCTGAAGTTGTGAGCACATCCGGGGCGGTTGGAATGGTGCAAATCACATAACGGAAATACTTGCCAAAGGGAAATCTCGAAGCCTGGTAGGGTCAAGCTGTAACCCCATAGAATCAGAATAAGAGAGAATCCGAATAAGAATAGCGGACTGATTGCAGATGCGATTGGCTCTGCCAAGCTCCGAAGGATCGCAGACAACAATGCAACTAAATAGAGAATAGGAATACCGTAGAAAGCATGATGCACCTCAGTAGCAGGGGATGAGCAGCATATGAACCAGTCGTTGCGTAGATACCACTCCACGCGTCGTCAATAGAGATCAACCTTCTGATGACGCTCTAACCACAATCGTTGATACTGCTCCAAATAACAAAGGGGCAGCCCCAGAGCTACCCCTTGCTGAACATTCCCAGATGTTCATTTAACCAGCAGACACTAGCTCTTTAATCGCGCCTTTCTCAATGAGGTGGTCAATTCGCGATAGAAGCGGAGCTGGAGAACTGAGCTTAAAATGATCAACTGCTTCTCGCATGGTTACAGGATGATCAAGGGTAACGAGAAAGTCCAGCATGTCTTGCTGAGTTTTGGTTAAGTCAACCGTTGAATCCGTGATTTCAAATTGACGTTTGTTGATCGTGATCATTACTTGTCCTCTTTGGATTTATAGATTGCAGCACGGTCAAAGTAGGGCGTATCAACGTCGGTATGCTCCCATGATACGGCATTCTGTCGATCGCTATAATCGCCGCCGTGTTCACCCCAATCTTTGATATGAGCATCAACGGGGTCAGTTGTACCCGCCACCTTGAGGGCGGCATCAATCCGCGTATCGGTGTCTGGCTCTAGCAGTTCATCATCATTACTGCCACCGCCACCGCCACCAAGCCAAGAAAAAATACCCATAATATAAAGTACTCCTGCAATGTTTGCGTTGTTGTGAGTTAGCCAGGGTGTGAGTTGGAAGCTGCCCCCTGGCTATTGAACGTCGTAGCTAGTAATTGTCTCTTCGTCCTCCGCTAAGCTAAAGATGATCGATTGACCATTCTGGAGCCGGACGGCATAACGAGTTGGTTCCCATCCAGTCACACCACCCCAAAACTGCCGCGTGCCTGAACTGCCAAAACTGATCTCTTTGGGTTGAGGAAACCGACTCAGCACAGCACTTTTGGACTGCGGGTAAGAGAGCTTGCCTGCTTGCCAAATCGCTCTAGCCGATGGGTCAGCGGGTGGCCCATCATTTGGTGATTCCCTAGCGTAGGGTTCTGGGTTGCGAGATGGCATCGCCGACGATTGAGCCATCGGAATCGGTGCAGGTTGTGGTACAGGTTGAATCGCTTTATCCTGTGGCAGCAGTTGACTAGGTATGGGTTCTGGGCACTCGGTCCTCACGACTCGTCCTGATGGGCGCGTGTCGTTTGCTCTCATGACCTCACCCAAGGGGGGAGGAGTTGGAACGGGCAACGTCCCATTCCGCCTAGCTTCATGTTCTGCCATGCCCGCAGAACCATTTTGAACAAAGTAGCCAACATCAAACGCGTTGACAGAGTTGAGACGCGGATGAAGCGCGATCGCAACTAATGAGGTACTGAGGCTAGTGATCAGAAGTGTTTTGAATTTCTCGTTCATGACTGTGAGGTAGAGCGTGTTGAAGTCAATAGGTTGCCGTGGTGTCCGCCATCAGCCAAAAGGCAACGACAACCGCAAGTAAACGAAGACTCATGTCGAGAAGCGTCATGCAGATGGAAGTTCTAGAACTTCTGATTCTGGAAGTTCGACCCGGGAGTAGGTCACATCGATAATCTCGTTCACTCCAGCCGCCATTGAGCGACGTTGGCTCAAGCGATCGCTTAGTGACCCCATCATCCGAAACGGAGTGCGCTCGATATGCTCAGCCAGTTCGTCCATCTTTTGGTCGGCATACTGATCCACCTTCGCCTTGGCACGTTCAACCTCTTGGTCAATGCCGCGAGTGATGGAGGCTAAGCCTGCCACCGCTTCATCCTCATCCACCTCCGCCTGAGTTTGCCGAGAGTTCTGGAACTGCTGGAACTCTTGGAAGTGTCCCTGCAGTCGCATTGAGCGAATCTTCTTGATGAACTCAGCCGACTTGAGCCGTCTGGTTTCTCCGGTTTCAGCAAAGTAAAACGAGGATTTCTCGCTGATGTGCTTCGCTGTAATTTCCAGAAGTTTTACGCCCCATTCTGGGTAGGGGCCACTTGCCGGAAGCAGCACATCAAACGCCTGGTAGACAAACTCAACCCAGTTCTTAACCGCTTTTTCCGATACGCCCCAGGCGTTGGAAATGTCGGTAATGGGGACAACCTTGACTCGTTCTTTGGAAGCGACCATTTTGTCTCTCCTGTGTAAGTTCTAGAAGTTTTGGAAGTTAGGCTTTTTTTGCCAGTAACTGAGCCAGCAACCCGATCAGCGTTGCTATTTCCTGATGGGTCATTCGGTTCATCAGGGATGGCGCGATTCGAGTTAAGTCTTGCAATTCAGAATCAGTTACGGAAGTTCTGGAAGTTTCAGAACTTCTGAATTGAAAGTAGCACGCGTGGATGTCATTGGTAACCATAAATTACCATTGACATACAAATGAAGACACGGTAAGACTTAAGTAGTTTATTGGGTAAGATTGATGCGAAGTGTAAACAGGATTGACGAATTGGCGCGGAAGGGAGAGCGGGTCACAGTTCAGTTTGATGACCCAGACTTGCTAAAACGACTTGAAGAACTGGCGGGACAAGCTGAACGTCCTGTATCCCGCGAGATTGTTGTGTGGCTCAAGATGGCAATGGAACTGGTTGATGAGCAAGGATTCCATGTGGTAAACGGCAAACTTCGGAAAGTGAAGTTTGAGGAGTTGGATACCGATGATTAATTTTGCTGAACTTCCATCAATCCCATTCACAAAACGCCCAAAGTTCCAGCATGTCCAGCTTTGGCGGCGTACTTGCTAGAAAACGCAGTTCGGGAACATCAGCAGCAGCAAAAGGACGAACAGAGCGATGATGGCAAATAATGAACCAGATAGGCTCGATATTCTCATCAACCAAGTTGGACGCCTTCGAGGGCATAACGGAACTTAGAACCGTAGTGACGGAAAGTTTAGAGAATCAAATCAGCGCTTAACCAAACTTGAAGAAGTCTCACAACAACAAGAGCGCAACATCGATCGCTTAGTTGGCATTGTTGAGAAGCTGATTGAGAAACAGGAATAGATAGAACAAAGCCCAATCGACAGTTAAATCGAACCTTTGGAGCTTCGAGACGCGAATCGGGCGTTGGTTTCAACTCACCCTGAATTCGCGAAAGCCGAGGTCATGCCTCGGATTGACGGAAACAGGCTTGAGAAAATTTGTGTTGGCATTACTCAACTCTCAAAAATAGGAGGGGCAGTGAGTCCTTACGACCTGTTGGAGTACATTCCGGAAGACTTGGAGGTGAAAGATGCCCGTGATCTCGCCTAGCTCCATCGCTCCCTCAACACTGCCATTTGTCCTGCTGGAGCATCGATCTCAGCTACCGGAAACACCGTGTGTCTATTTCGCGATCAACTCGCAAGACGAGGTGCAGTATATCGGGCAATCGACCAATCCTAGGCGGCGCTGGAAAGCTCATAGTAAGAGCATTGAGCTGGCGTTGATGGGAGATATTCGAATCGCCTATGCTAAGTGCATGGGGTTCTCTCGTGACTTGCTTTGTGAGCTTGAAAAGGAGTTAATTGCTTGGTTTGATCCGCCATTAAATACCGCCTGGAGAGTCCCTGGTGGGAGCAATTGTGATCTCTACCGTTCGTCAATCCACTGGAGATTGGGTGATGTGATGGCTGACCGCAAGATGACGGCAACGAAATTAGCCCGTCTTTTGCAAGTAAAGCGAGCCACTGTTTCTGAGTGGGTCAAGTCGGCCGTCATTCCCAATTTCAGCGATATGAGCGACACACTGCACAAGCTGTGCTATTACCTCAGGTGCACCCCACAGGACTTGATCGATTATTACGTCCGTGATGAGTATCTAGACAACGACGAAGAAGCGTGATCGCATGCTGATCCGAAAGGCGATTCATTTCTTTATCCCAATTGCGCTTCTTGACTCAATCCTCAATTCTTTCGCCCAACACTCCCTCAAGTTGAGCTAAACTCTTTCGCTTAAAAAATGCCCCTCGGTTAAGAGAAGCGACTTTACACGATTTAGGAACGCTTTATGTCTCTTTCGACGCATCAACAATCACCGCTAGAGCGATCACCACAGGAATTGCCACGATCAGCGATCAGCCAATTCTTCCAACGAGAAAGATCGAAATCCGAATCGCTCATGCAGGTTTCCCTCATTCACCGTCAGCCGGTGGATTCGATGCAATCGTGGGAGTGCCACGCTTGACCTAGAAGCGCTAACATCCACGTGACAGAACCGACCGGGGCACTCCCAAGTACTGGCTAGTTGAGCCTCAAGATCAAGCCGTCCTTGTCCTTCATCCAGATGCTGGTCGATGCGGTAAGATGATCGGCCTGAATGCAGAAATTGCATCATTTTGCCGTCCGCTTCTCAACTTGAAACGGACGGCCCACCAACTGCTCGAAGCAGAGAAATAATAGGAGTTTAGATTGATGAACACGATCGCATCGCAAATTCCGTTAGAGGATCAACTAACGATTCTGCAAGCAATCAAGGAACTACCACCGACTGAAGCTTCAGCAGACTGCAACACCGATGATCAAAAACAGCATTGGCAGCGTTGCAAATTGCACTATGCATGGATTCGCGATTCGTTGAAAGCGTATTTCAGGGGAGATGCTAGCTCGCTACCGTCTTTACCGCCCAAAGCACAAGAATTTGCGGAGCTTCGGCGCGACTATTACTTAGCGCTGTATGGCGTTCTGCACGAAGGCTGGAATTTTATTTCTGAAGAAATTGATTATCCTGAGGCACCCACTACACCCGCAGAAATGCTAACTCGCCTGCTCAAGTGGGATTCGGTCGCAGATTTGGTTGTTGCGTTCCCCGAATACCAACGCGGGAATTATCGCGAAGAATTTTCACCCCGAAAAGCAGCAGACTTCTATCGCCAAAGAAATAAAGCTCAAGAATTACTTGCTACAGGAAAAGAATTATCTCGCAAGGAAAAAAGTCAAATTGCCAAGTACAAAAAGGAACTGGTTAAGCAGAGGAAGAAGTGGAGCAAATTCAGCAACCTAAGAGAACTGTGCTTAGAAATTTGTCGAGCGCAACCGAAGAAAAGCTCGAGCCTTCAAGAACAACTTGGACACCTTGATCGAATCAGTGCCGATCTAGAATTCTTCATGATTTCACAGGCTCACGCTCGTAATAATCCTCGAGGGTGGGCCTGGGATCGAGGTAGAAAGCTGCCCTCTGCACCAGGAGGAACTTATCGTTAAGGCTTAACACTCCTTAACATCTGTGTACCATCGCTGTTTTCAGGATCTTTTGGCGGCTCGTTTCAGTTATCTTAGCTCTGAAGCGATTGCAAAGTCTTGCTGAGACGACCGCTCCAATTTTGTTCCTCGCCATTCCCCAACGCAGGCAATTCAAAAGCGACCGCTCAGCTTCCAAATCGTTCCCCAACGCAGGACTAAGCGATCGCCTTACCAATACCAACCGTTCCTCAGCAATGAGGGCGGGTCTTTCTTCATGTTTGATCAACTTAACAGAAATTACAAGCCCGAGCATCCGGAACCAGCAGGATTAACCCGTAAGCAGGTTTTTATCAGTAAGCAAACAGTTTGGATGCAAACAAATTTTAGCACAGTTCAGCAGAAACTGTATCGTTTGCTATGGCTTGCTCCTGACATCTTGCTCCGTCTGCCCTACGCTCGAATCACCTCGCTACTTGTGAACCGGGTGATCGCTCAACTCGAATCACTGAATGGGGGTGAACAGTCATGAGGCTGTTTATTCCTACCACGGTAAAAAATCCTTGCCCCGTTGGCGAGGACACGAGCGGTAAATGTCGCACCTTTAATGACAGTGATACCCTCCTATGCATGCCGCTCAGCAGCAAGCACGATGTACCGAACGGGGTTCAGTTCCACGAATTGCCTAAAAGTGGACGTTTGGAAAAATTTGCTCCTGTTCATGCTGCAGACCTAGCAGAGGCAGAGTATCAACAGTGGGCACAGGTACAGCAGAAAAAACAACAGCAGAGGGAACGGTCAACGGCGGAGCGATTCGCGAAAGCAATGCCCGCAATCGCGCGAGATTACACGAGTGAAGTTCTTTCATGGGGCGGTTTAAATCGCCGGGTTCTAAAAAGCGAATATGGGCTGGCAATAGAAGTTGGCAGCTATGGTTGCACAGAAACGACTGGAGTATTCATTCCTCACCAGGATGGAGCGAGCGCCAGCACCGTGGGAGGCAAGCTATGAACTACCCCACATTCGACATTCGCAATTTTGCTGATCGCCTCACTCCGGTGGATGGCAAGCCGAACCGTTATCTTTGCCCGGTTTGCACAGGAAACAACCTCACCATCAAGCCTGAGACAGGTGAATATCGATGTTGGAACGGCTGCGAAAACCGCGACCTTAGAGAAGCGATCGCGCCGTGGGCAGAAAAGCAGAAAGCGAAACCCCTTCGTCCTAAAGCGGATCGCACGTGGGCTTACTGCGATCGCGCTGGCAAGAAGATCATGCGAACTCGCAGGGTTGACGATGGTACTGGCAAGCGCCAAATTTGGCAGGAGTTTTTTTACAAAGGGCGATGGCACTCAGGCGGCAAACTGGGCGACGACGCGAAGGCTCCGCTGAGAGCCGCAGTGACACCTTATCGGTATCACGACTGCTTAGCCGCGATTGGGCAAAAGCCCATTATTTGGGTCGAAGGGGAGCCGTGCGCAGATGCTCTATGGGAAATTGGGATTCCTGCAACCACGACGATCGGCGGCTCTAGTGCTTACCGCAAGGGTAACTATTCTGGTTTGTTTGATGGCGCAAAATTGGTACTCTCGCCCGACTGCGATCGCCCTGGGCTCAAGTACATGGAACAAGTCGCGCAGGACTATCCAACTGCTCAATGGTTGTACCCTTTCCCGGACTCGCCAAACTGGGCAGCTCTACCAACAGACCAGGGATTCGACATTGCAGATTGGATTGAGCAGGGGGCGACGGCAGAGCAAATTCTAGGGGCGATCAGCTGTAAAAAGGTAGAAGGTAAATCTGACAAGAGTAATCGTTCTCTGAACGTAGTCGAGATGCCAAATCGCAGCCTCTCAATCGAGCAACTCGAAGCCGAAATCGCGCGGATGTCCTCTGAGTCTTTGAGCAACTCGAAGCTAAAGGCAAGAATTCTCGACTTAGCGTCACGCTCTGGTAAGCAACCGAAGGACATTCGCGAACTCTATGACCTCAAGCAATCGGAACAAGAGCACCTCGACACAACCGAAGATCGGGCGGGTGAGGTTGCCAAGCTTCTGAAGATGGGGCGCAATCAACTCAAACTCTCAAGTTTTCTGGCACCGTCTCTAGCCAGGCCCTTAGAAGAGATCGCGGGCTACATTGGTGTGGCCTCAGTAGGGATGCTTTTCACGTTGCTATCAACGATCGCGAGTCTTTGCAAAGTAGGAACACGGCTTGAACTAATGGAGGCAACAGACTTTTACGCACTGCCGATTCTATACACAGGACTTGTGGCAGAGTCAGGATCAGCTAAGTCACCCTCCCAGAAAACGATTCTCAAACCTTTGTTTGCGCTGCAAGCGGAGGCTGATCAGCAGTTTAAGCACAGCGTGAGTGAGTACGAGAAGGCAAAAGCAGCCTTTCATTCGGGATCAAGTAATGATAATCCTCCGATAGAACCCACACCGCGCGAATATTTTACGAGCGATGTCACTCGTGAGGGATTGGCTCTGCTGCAATCGAAGCAACCCGATCGCGGCATTCTGGGCTACCTGGACGAATTGTCAGCCGTGGTTAGCCAACAAGGGCAGTATAAGGGCGGCAAGGGTTCGGATCGAGAAGCGTTGCTTTCTGGGAAAGACGGATCACCAATCAAGGTCAACCGGGCCTCAGGTAAACGGATCAGCGTTGCTCAAGCCGCATACTCAATCACAGGAACAACGCAACCCTCGACGCTAAAAGACTTGATGGGCGACATGTCTGACGGGACAGGGCAATGGGCACGATTCCTGTGGTGCATCCTGCCGTTGCAGCCATCACCGTATCCCGAAAACGCGGTGAAATACGACGTTAGCGAGATGCTGACAGCGTTGTATTGTCGCATCGAAGCGTTACCCCCTCAAACCTACCGTATGTCACCAGGGGCAAGAAGGCTTTACATCGTCTGGTACAACGAACTTGATCGACTCAAGATGGAAGAACCGAAGGGCGCTTTGCGGGCTGTCTATCAGAAAATGAAGGGCGATACAGGCGTTCTGGCGTTGCTAGGGCACCTCACCAACGGTTCGCTTGCACTTGGGCAGATTCCGGATCTGTTTATCAGCGAACAAATGATGGAAGCCGCGATCGTGCTGGCTAAGTTCTGCATCAGCCAAGTCAAGCTGATTCACGCAATGGGCGACGAGTCAAACGGTGAACTTTCCCCGGTCATGGCAAAAGTGATCGAGTACTCGCAGCGTAAGGGATGGGTTACAGCCCGTGAGCTTCAAGCGGGAATCCGCTCTCTAAAAGGGAAATCAGCCGATGAGATCCGTCGAATGTTTCAAGAGCTTTGCGAGATGGGGTATGGCACGCTCGAAGGTTCAGGCACTCAAATGAGGTGGACTGTTCAATCTACTGATCAGGCTGCTGACGGTTTAGAGGCTGCTGACGGTTTAGAGGCTGCTGACGGTATTGCTGACGCCCAGTGTCAGCAGCCAGAAGATAGTGAGAGTAAGACTTCCAAGCCAAAAAAACAATCTGCTGACGTTGCTGACCAGATCTCTAGTAATGAATTGAAGAAAACGCCTCGTAGTGAAGAAATTGATCTGTCTGGGTTGTCTGCTAACACTCGCCAAGAAATGCTAGAGATGTGGCGCGATGCTCACTCGGATGAAGCACGTCAGGAGGTGAGACGCATAGCCAATGAACTCAGATGGATGGAGGCTACCTCGTGATGAGCAAATCTCCTCTCATGATCGATCCTCTTCAGATGCAGTGTCATCGTTTGATTGACGCGACTGGCAAAGCTAAGCTCCCAAGGATCGCACGTAGACTAGGCGCGATGAAGTTGCTGGAACTCTCAGAGCGGGCATTGACAACCTTTGCAGAATACAAAACAAATCGGGAACGACTATGACTCAAGACTCTGAAAAGCTCCTTGCAGAACTTGTTTTGTCGCAGAAAGATATGATGCGAGAGGTCCGTCTCCTGCGGGAACAACTTGCAGGACATCCCGGTTTTATCGAAGGTTGGGCAGATCCTAAAACGGCTGCACAGGCACTTAAGAACGAGGGCGTAAAGTCTCACTCACATCTTTCAAAACTGCGGCTTAGCAGCGCATTTACTGAGGGCAAAGACATTCGCAATGTCTCGACCGGAAATCGCCCAACTTGGGAATATCACATTCCAAATTGCAGAAAGGCGTTGGGCCGCTACTTTCGGAACCTAACGTCTGTTGGCTAAGAAACATTTCAGGTAGATAGAGCATTGTGCGGCAAGTTTCCACCAGCGACTTGCCGCATTTTATTGTGCTTTAATCTAGGGCTGATATAGGGCTATCACCTAATCTAACTCTCTAGAACCTATGGGCAGTGAGGGACTCGAACCCGCGACATCCTGCTTGTAAGGCAGGCGCTCTACCAACTGAGCTAACCGCCCGCTTGCTTGCGCTTAGTTAATATAGCAAACTATTGAGCGAGAATCAATTACAACTTGAATTGTCTTTATAAATTGCTCATGCCTTCTGGTCGCACCCACGATAGCATCACGTTATGGAGTCTACCGATCGTTGCAGGTTCGGCATTTGGCTTCACTCAGAGTGGAACCTTGACTCTACTCGTGTCGGGCGCGTTTCTGTTTAGTGGGCTGATGTTTGGTCCTGATTTAGATATTCACTCGCAGCAGTATAAGCGGTGGGGCATGCTGCGCTGGGTGTGGCTACCCTATCGCAAGAGTATGCGGCATCGATCAGTTCTATCTCACGGGTTTCTAGTAGGAACGCTGGGACGGATTGTATATCTTGTCGTTTGGGCAAGTTTAGCGGGCGGCGGCGTCATTCTCATCAGCGCGATCGCCCAGCAAATTTTGGGGCTAACCACCGCTTGGCACATTCCTGCTCAGCACCAATTCTCCAGCAGTACACAGGTCGTATGGCAAACCGCACAGCGTTATCCTCAAGAACTATTGGCGATCGCGCTTGGCTGTGAACTAGGGGCAATGAGTCATACTCTAAGCGATTGGATGGGTTCTGCGATAAAGCGGTGGAAGAAACAAAAGAAACGCTAAGGAAGCGCTAGAGTATGGAGGGTTTATTTCCTTTGCATTTGCATTATGAATAATCGTTCTGCATCGCTAGACGCCTTGCAACAACTGATCGAAGTGGTGGCAAAACTCCGAGATCCGGACGGGGGATGCCCGTGGGATTTGGCGCAGACACCGCAATCGTTGATGCCTTATGTGATTGAAGAAGCGTATGAAGTGGTAGACGCGATTCGGACGGGGGATGAGGATGCGATCGCAGATGAATTGGGCGATCTGTTGCTTCAAGTCGTGTTGCAAGCTCAGGTTGCCAAAGATGCAGGACAGTTTGATCTGGCGGTAGTGGCTCAGAAGATTACAACAAAACTGATTCGTCGTCATCCGCACGTCTTTTCTAATCTTGAGGTTGAGACGCTCGACGAGATTGGTCAAAATTGGGAGCAAATTAAAGATGCGGAGAATCCCACAGAGGCGCGGTTAAGTCATAAGCTGAAGCGCTATGCGCGATCGCTACCCCCGTTAATGGCAGGAATGAAAATCTCTAAAAAAGCGGCAAAGGCGGGATTTGAATGGGAGACGATTGATGGCGTGTGGGATAAATTTGACGAAGAATTAGCTGAATTTAAACACGCGCTGCAACACGAAAGTCAAGAGAATCAGCAGGCTGAATTAGGAGATTTATTATTCACCGTCATTAACTTGGCGCGTTGGACGGGTCTTGATCCAGCAGCAGCGCTGCAAGGCACGAATGAACGCTTTATTAAACGGTTAACGTTAATGGAAGAGGTTACAGATCGTCCGCTGTCAGAGTATTCGCTAGATGAATTGGAAGAACTTTGGCAACAGGCAAAATCTAAGATCGCTAAGGCTAATTCAGATTCTTGACGGTTGTAGTTTTGACTGACCTACAGTGATAAAAGGTATCAAAACTTTCAGAAAAGGGTTGGTCTGCCTTCTCTGCCAAACTGAATATTATTCTGATGCATCACAAAACCCGCTTTAGAAGCGGGTTTTGTGGATATAAGCGAATTTGAATGGTTGAGCCTTTACCTCAACCGTGAGAAGTAGACTGTGAGAAGTAGACAGCCGTGAGGCACTACCTTTACAACCATTCACCTCTCATGCTGCAACGATCGCTTATTTCTTGCCGTTGCTGTGTTCTGCTGTTGTCAGCATTCGTTCTGCCACCTTGTCAGGAACTTCTTGTAAATGATCAGCCTCCCACTGGAAGAAGCCCACACCTAGCGTGTGCGATCGTAGTTCAACAATCAGATCATGCATTTCGGCTTGCGGCAATAGGGCCGTCACCTCGTCCCAACCGCTCCAATTCGCTTTCGCGTCGTAGCCCAAAATCTGACCGCGACGCCCGCTCACGATCCGCAATACTTTCGAGGTGAAATCTGTCGGAACTGAAACGGTAATTCGGACGATCGGCTCTAACAAAACAGGTTCACATCGAATCATGCCTTCTTGCATCGCAATGCGAGCCGCTTGCTTAAAGGCTTGCTCAGAGCTATCTACGCTATGGTATGACCCGTTGGTGAGCGTGACCGACACATCCACCACCGGAAATCCTAACGGACCTTGAGCAAGGAAATCCCGCACGCCCATTTCTACACCCGGAATGTATTGTTTCGGCACCACGCCGCCCACGATCGTTTCGGCAAACTTAAAGCCTTCCCCACGCGGCATTGGTTTGATGTCGAGATACACATCTCCAAACTGACCGTGTCCACCCGTTTGGTGCTTGTAGCGTCCGTGGGAGCTGAACGTCTTCCGCACGGTTTCTTTGTAAGGCACTTGCGGTTTGCTCGTCTTCATGGGCAAGTTGTATTTGCGACGCAGCCGATCAAGCGCGACTTGCAAATGGATTTCGCCTTGTCCCCACAAAATAATTTCATGGGTATCGGGATGTTGCTCCCAGTGCAGTGCACAATCTTCTTCTAACAGTTTCGCCAAGGCACTGGTGAGTTTTACTTCGTCGTTGCGTTTTTCGGCAGTCATGGCGACCGCAAAGACCGGATCGATCCGTTCCGCTCTTGGAAGTTCGTTTAGCTGCTGATCTTGAGCCGTTAAGGTATCGCCCGTCTGAATTCCCTCTAGTCTTCCTAAGGCAACAATCTGTCCTGCGCGGGCTTGGTTGAGGCTCGTTTGCGGCTGACCCAACTCATAGATGCCACCGACTCGAACGCCGTTGAGGGTCATGCCGTCTGTGATCGTACCTTGCCAAATTCGCACAAGCGATAGCTTGCCGCCTTGCGGAGTGAAATAGGTTTTTAGCACTTGCGCGAGCGGTGTACTAGCACTGAGGGTAATGCCGCGCCGTTCGGCGGTGGTTTCAGGTTCGGGGGCTTCTCTGACTAGCGCGTCGAGGAGCGGACGCACGCCAAAATCGCGATCGGCAACTCCAAAAAAGACAGGCACGATCAGATCTGCGCCCAGTTCCAGTTTCAAATCTTGAACGATTTCTTCTTCGGATGGATTGATTTCTTCTAGCAACTCCTCTAGCAAGTGATCATCGAAGTTCGATAGCGTTTCCAGCATTTCCATCCGCGCCATCTGTTCCTGCTCTTTTAATTCATCTGGGAACGCAACCGGATCAGCCGCTGCACCTGGATGATAGTGATAGGCTTGCTCGCTCACTAAATCGATGAAACCAGTCAACGATTCACCGCGTCCGATTGGGTACTGGTGCGGCACAAGGGGGCGACTCGACACCGTTTTGAGCGCGTGCAGCACATCCATAAAGTCCACATCGGCGCGATCCATCTTATTGAGAAACATGAGATGCGGAATTTCCCAATCGTCTAGATATTTAAACAATGGCGCAAGCGTGAGAACGCGGTCTACAAGCGGTTCGCACACGACCACAACTGCATCGACTCCCACAAGGGCATTCAAACTTTCTTGAGCAAACTCAATCGAACCGGGGCAATCGAGAAACGTAAACCGCACATCTTGATAATTGGTACTCGCCACATTGACTTCAACGCTCATCTGGCGATCGCGGGCTTCTTGAGCACTATCTCCAACGGTGTTTTTGTCTTGAACGTTGCCTTTGCGAGACACTGCGCCTGTGACCCACAGCAAACTTTCTAACAGCGTCGTTTTGCCACTGAGATAGGGACCCACGATCGCCACACTTCGGATACCGGAGGTTTGGTTGGCTTTCATACGAGTTCTCCTTAAAAAATAAAAGGATGCCTGTTTGTTCTGTAGAAGAAATGATTTACCTCTGCGAATGTCTGAGGGGATTCGCTGTGCGAAGTCTGTTGAATCGCAATCCTGCACTTACAATTTAAGCGCGGCAAAATCTAATTTTTTCTACAAGAGTACTGAGGGGGTTTAAATGTTAATTTCCACGGTTAGAAGTGAATTGAAATTAACAGTATTCCTCTTTTATAGAGGTTCTATTTGGTTTAAATGGGTAGTGCAGAAATTATGGAACGATTAGAAGATTGAGAAGCAAATCAACGGTTTTTCTTAATAAATTAGGGGTGCTTAATGCACCCCTAATCCTAATTTACCGATGATCCATTTTCATAACAACTTTGTCGTTGGCTTTGCCGTTGGACTGGGCATTATGATGCGTGTGCCCATTGTTTTTACGCGGTTGAATCACACCATATCCACCGTGATTGCGCTCATATATAACGTTAATCTCTCCCGTCTCCGCGTTTTGGAACATGTAGAAGTCGTGATCGACTAACTCTAGCTGCTCTAGGGCTTCGTCAAGCGTCATGGGCGGCATTGCGAAATACTTTGTTCTAACGACGCTGGGGGGAAGTTCTGGAGTGCGATCGAGGTTCAGATCTGTAACAACGGGCTGATCAATCAGGGCTTCAGCAGTTTTGATGGGTTCATGTCGTCGATCGGCTCTCTTCTCTTTATACTTCCGCAGTTGCCTCGCTATTTTATCGGCTACTAAATCAATACTAGCGTAGAGATTTTCGCTGGCTTCTTCGGCTCTCACGATCGCGCCATTGACGTAGATTGTCACTTCAGCAATTTGTTTTGGAATTCGAGGGTTTCGGGCAACCGAGAGATGAACATCAACTTCTGTGGTTAGCGATTGAAAGTGATTAACCGCTTTCTCAATTTTCTGGCGGACGTAATCACGAATCGCATCAGTAATCTCGATGTTCTTTCCCTGGATAACAAGCTTCATAAGCTGCATTCCCCTGAAACGTTGGGTGTTCTTTAACACTAGCACTTCGTATTCTGGCGAACAGTCTCGTTTAGGATCTTTTGCATCTATTGACAATTCTTGATGTGTGAAACTTTACAATTTGGGTAGTCTCCTACTTGATCTTTGAATCAATTTGAATCAATCTATAATGTTGGGTCATTATTAGTGATATTGCTGACAACCGTGACATCTCTCCAGCCTCGCGCTTGCTGTCTCTACAATCGAGGATTAGTGCCCTATCAGCAAGCGTGGGATTGGCAACAGGTGCTGGTACGCGATCGCAAGCAAGACCCGACGCTAAACGATGTTTTAATTCTGCTAGAACATCCTGCCGTTTATACTCTCGGACAAGGCGCAAACCCTAGTTTTCTCAAGTTCGATCCGGCTCAAGCAGGCTACGAGTTGCATCGAGTCGAGCGGGGTGGCGAAGTGACTTATCATTGCCCTGGTCAACTCGTGGGCTATCCGATTTTAAACTTGCAGTATTACCAGAAAGATTTGCATTGGTATTTGCGGCAATTAGAAGAAGTCGTGATCCAAGTGCTGGCAGGGTACGGACTTAAAGGCACTCGAATTTCGGGATTAACAGGGGTTTGGGTGGACGGGCGTAAACTAGCGGCGATCGGTATTAAAGTCAGCCGTTGGATCACAATGCACGGCTTTGCATTGAATGTAAATCCAAATCTGAGCGGGTTTAATCAAATCGTGCCGTGTGGAATTGAAGACAAGCCCGTTGGAAGTCTTGAGCAGTTTGTGCCGGGAGCCAAGATAGAACGAGTGAAGGAAGAGCTTGCGATCGCGTTTAGTGATGTATTTAAGGTGCAACTGATCAAAGCAGACTAGCATTATCACGACGGTGTTGATTGCGCTCAACACCGTCAAATACTTTCAAAATCAAATACTTTTACTGACAGTCTGTAATACTCTTATTGATAGTCTGTGATGTCAGCGTCGGACTTACATTTTTCTTTGCAGAATCAGGGCTCGATAATAATTGCTCAGACATAGCAAGCACTGAACATGCCATTCCACTCATAACCAGCATTTCACCGCCATCTTCTAGGAAACCAAACACCGGGTTAAGTGCGGGAATAGAAACCGAGTTGTGAATCAAATCTATAATGACTCCAAACATTGCTAAAATAAGCAGCATTACGGTCAAATTTCTAGAAAACTTTCTAAAAATGCGATCGCCAAAGCGATAAGCAATCGCAATAGAAACCAAAATTAGAAGAGCAGCGCTAACGGAAACAGCAATTTCACCAAAGTCGCTTGGTGAAATACCGAATATGGAAGAAGCTCCAAGCTGCTGACCTACGAGTACGCCTCCCCGTTCATGAATACCGATCGAATCATCGAGTAACAGATAAAAGAATAGGAGACACCAACTGAGATAGCTATACGATCGCGTTTTTAAGGCTATAAATCCTAGTAACAATGCACTCCAGTATTCTTTTAGGTACTGAAATATTTCTGCATATCCTCTGTCTGTTTCAATAGAAAACCTACCGTGGGTTCCTAGACCTACATGCAGATCAATAAAATGAAGAATAAAAAAACTAATGTCGGTCACTAACAACAAATAAAATATTCTGGTGACTTGATTGCTTGCTTGTATATTTAATTTTCCTAAGATTTTTTTCATCAAAATTTCTCCAATTTGCGAGTAACTTCTAAGCTGAAGCAACAACTGAGGTTGCTAAGCGCTACCCAAAAATTTCATCAGCTTTGGGATGTACTTGAGATGGCTAGAATTCTCCTGATTTTTGGCAGCGCAAGCTTGCGATTTGTCCAGATCGCGTGAGGTGTTGCTTCGTAGTCTAGTGCACATTTAACCAAATCATAATCAAATCGCAATCAATTCATAATCAACTCATAATCAAATGCTCAGATTTCATCCCTCATTTGTCACTCTCGCTGAAGCGAACTCTGAGACCTAGCCCCAGTGCGAGTTTTCTATTTTGACGGCTCGAAAATGACAAAAGAGCAAAACGTAGGTGCAGCAAAGCTTTCGGCTTTTGCTCCTGCCAAAGTGACAAATGAGGGTTTCATACCAGTTCAAAAAATGATGGTTACAGATGGATTGTTTCTGTAAGAGCTTGGCAATGGCACGTCCCCACGAGACTCTGTCGTATTGATGAATGAAATTGGTATCACTGCAACATGTGAAACTATACGAATACGAAAATAGGCGATCCTACGGGATCGCCTATGGCTGCTTATTTGATTGTCAGCAAAGGTCGCCTTGACTTCGATATTTCTCTTTGAAGCTACTTCATCGTTCCTGCATAGACCGCGCGATCGCCTAACTCATCCTCAATTCTCAGGAGCCGATTGTACTTTGCAACTCGCTCACTGCGGCACAATGATCCTGTTTTTATTTGTCCTGCTCGTGTTGCAACCGAAAGATCTGCGATCGTTGTATCTTCTGTTTCACCTGAGCGATGACTAATGATCGAGCGATACCCATTTCGCAATCCTAAATCGATTGCTTGCAGCGTTTCGGTTAGCGTACCAATCTGGTTGAGCTTGATCAGAATTGCATTTCCGGCTTGACTATCGATTCCTTTCTGTAGACGGGTGATGTTGGTCACAAACAAATCATCGCCAACGAGTTGACAGCGATCGCCAATCTTCTGAGTCAGCGCTTGCCAAGTTTGCCAATCATCCTCATGCAGTCCATCTTCGATAGAGACGATCGGATACTGACTTGCCAGTTTTGCCAAATACTCCACCATGTCCGCTTGGGAATGAGCGGTTCCATCATAGGTATACTGCCCGTCTTTGTAAAATTCGCTGGCAGCAACATCGAGCGCTAATGCGACCTGTTCACCAGGCTTGTATCCAGCTTTCTCGATCGCCATGATTAGCAAATCTAAGGCAGCTTGATTCGATTCTAAATTGGGCGCAAATCCGCCTTCATCTCCAACACCTGTTAGTAAGCCTTTGTCGTGCAAAACACCACTGAGCGAAGCAAACACTTCGGCTCCCCAACGCAGCGCTTCTCGAAACGAAGGCGCTCCGACCGGAACAATCATAAATTCTTGAAAATCGACGTTGTTATCCGCGTGAGCGCCGCCGTTAATCACATTCATTAGGGGAATAGGCAACACGTTCGAGAGCGGTCCGCCCAGAAAGCGATAAAGCGGCAAACCTAGCGCTTCGGCTCCCGCTTTAGCCGTCGCTAATGAAACCGCCAAAATTGCGTTTGCGCCCAAATTTGATTTGTTGGGAGATCCATCAATCTCGATCATTGTGCGATCGACGAGTTCCTGATTCACAGCATCCAAGCCGATCAGTTTGGGCGTAAGAATATCTTGCACATTCTTCACCGCTTTGAGAACGCCTTTACCGCCATAGCGACTCTTATCGTCATCGCGCAACTCGTGCGCTTCAAAGCTTCCCGTCGAAGCGCCGCTTGGCACTTGAGCAACGCCGACCGCGCCACCAACTAAATAAACCTCAGCTTCGATCGTCGGACGACCGCGCGAGTCAAGAATCTCACGGGCGCGAATCGACTCAATGGCAGTATCGAGAATGTCAATCATAGGGAAGTAAACCTCACAAGAGAGTAGGAGTATGAAGTAGAGGGGGACAAGGGTGATGATTGCTTTTATCGTTACGCGATCCCGTTGACCCGTTGCTTTGACCCGTCTGTTAGCATACGACCTTCACGAACTCTCTAGATAGTACTATTCACCTTACCCCTGCATCTGTATAAGACTTTCCGTACGCAGATTTCTGCCTCTGGCTCGCTCCACACTCTATCTCGCTCTTCTACAATGAATTCCAGCACTCAAGGAGAACGATTATGCGGTTACTGCATACCATGCTGCGGGTTGGAAATTTAGAGCGATCGCTTCGGTTTTATTGCGAACTACTGGGCATGAAACTCTTACGTCAGAAAGATTATCCGGGCGGAGAATTCACGTTGGCATTCATTGGCTATGGCGAAGAGTCAGATAATACCGTGATCGAACTGACGCATAACTGGGGCAAAGAGAGCTATGAGCTAGGCGATGCTTACGGTCATATTGCGATCGGGGTGGACGACATTTACGCAACATGTAAGGAAATCGAGGCTCAGGGCGGGAACGTCACTCGCCAACCGGGACCAATGAAACATGGCTCAACTGTGATTGCGTTTGTGGAAGACCCGGATGGCTATAAGGTCGAACTGATTCAGTCCAAATCTCAAGAGTCAGTGCCGCAGCCAGCCGCCGCAGCGAGCGCTTCCTAAAATCAACAGGACTGACGAAAAGGCTTCTCGGTGGCAGCGGATTTAATTTAATAGCAGATGTAGCGGATAAAGTGCGACCAAAAGCTGTTCCTTGCGAAGTGTTGCTGGAGCCATTTATTACATCTATAACCGAATCTGTCACCAAAGCGTAAGTCGTAAGCAAGAGAAAATTCTTGTTCCTTTTTCTTGGTTTCTTCTTCAACTGAGCGCTTATACTCCTCAAGGTGGAGGAAAGGAGGCGATGGTGAAGAAGACTGATTGGATTGCAGGAAGCTTAGCAGGACTCAGCACTCTGACCTTTATGCTTCCTGTCTGGGCGCAGGATCTAGCTCCCATTGATCAACTTGAGCAACTCCCTACTGATCAAACAATTGATCAACCCATGGCGGAGGTCAGATCCGTCTCAGAGCTTTCTGATGTTCGTCCGGGTGATTGGGCATTTCAGGCAGTGCAAGCCCTAGTCGAGCGTTATGGCGTCTTGAGCGGCTACCCCGACGGAACCTTTCGCGGCAATCGACCCATGACCCGCTACGAATTTGCGTCGGCGCTTAGAGCCGTAGTGATCCGAGTGGAAGAGCAATTATCCTCAGGCGATCTGGGCGGAACGGTGCAGCAAGATGTTTCGACCATTCGACGGTTGATCAATTCCTACGGCAGGGACTTGGAGGATCTGCGATCGCGCCTCGATAACATTACTGCTCGCAACACGGCTCTAGAGCAACAGCAGTTCTCGACGACAACTAAATTCAATGGACGCATTGATCTCGCGCTCACCAATGGGACAGACGCAAATCTAACAGTTGTGAACCGAACGCGGATAGACTTCCTCACGAGCTTTCAGGGCACAGATCGGCTCGTCACCCAGCTTGAAGCCGGAAATAACGGTCAAGATGCCATTGCAAACGCCCACAACCGACGTCAAAACCTACTAGGCACAACAGGCATTCTCGCCGATGGCGGTGGGCTTGAGTCAGCCGGGGCAACATCGAATATCAAGCTGCGTAAGTTGTACTATGCCTTTCGTCCAGCGGAAAACTTAGAAGTTGCTGTAGGTTCTAACATTCCGCCGAGTGATTTTGTCGATCGCAATAGCTTTGCCAATCAATCGGGTCAAAATTTTGCCTCTAGCTTTTTTGCCAACAATCCCCTCATCGTGCAAAACGAGATCGATCGCTTTGGGGGAGCCGGGGCCGCCGTTGCTTGGAACGTGCGAAATAATCTCACACTGCGGGCGCTATATGCCGGAGCCGATGCCTCAAATCCGTCGTCAGGGCTTTTCAATGATCGCTATCAAGCCACTTTAGAAGCGGAATATGCCGTTCCTAATGAGCCGCTTAGCGTCCGCTTGCAGTACACCCACGGCGACATTAATGGCACTCAGGTCGATGCTGCCGGAATCAATGCCGAATGGGCAATTCAGCGTCGGTATGGCGTATTTGGAATCTTTGGACGGCTGGGGATCGGTCGCTATCAAGGCTTCAACTCGTTAGTCGGAGAAGACCTCGATCTCAATCCAAAAACTTGGGCGCTCGGGCTTTCGATTCAAAACTTCCTCGTCCCCGGCTCAAAAGCAGGAATTGCTGTGGGTCAACCGTTTGTGACGAGTAAACTTGGAAATGCGACTCAAACGAATATAGAAGCCTTTTTTGGCTTGGCGCTGAGTGAGCATATTAACTTCAGTCCTTCGTTAATTCTCGTCACCAACCCTAACAATCAGAAGAGTCCGACCATTTGGGAATGGGTGGTGCGAGTGCTTTATTCGTTCTAACGATTTCCCGTCGCCTCTCGTACCCCAGACTACTAACTCTTACCCATGAGTCGCTACAATGGGAGTCCGAGACCCTGAACTTGTAATCCTTCATTCGACCACATGCAACCCACAGACCCAAGCAAATTTACCGACAAAGCATGGGAAGCGATCGTACAGGCACAAGATGTCGTTCGTCGCTATAAGCACCAAAACCTGGAAGTTGAGCATCTCACGATTAGTTTGCTAGAGCAGCAAGATAGCTTTGCTGGCAAGATTTTTGCGAAGGCCGGGATCGATGTAACGCGACTGTGGCAGCAGGTCGATGAATATACTCGTCGTCAGCCCAAAGTAGGGACAAGTGACCAGCTTTATCTCGGTCGCTACCTCGATACGATGCTCGATCGCGCTGAAGCGGCTCGGGCGAGCATGCAGGATGATTTTATCTCGATCGAGCATTTCGTCGTTGGCTTCTCTAATGATCCGCGTTTGGGAATGCGAATTTTACGCACGTTTAACGTCGATAGCGCCAAACTTGATACGGCGATTCGCGAGGTGCGCGGCAGTCAGAAAGTGACGGATCAAAGTCCAGAATCCAAATATTCCGCCCTCGAAAAATTTGGGCGGGATTTAACCGAACAAGCCAGAGCAGGCAAGATCGATCCGGTAATTGGTCGGGATGAAGAAATTCGTCGCGTGATTCAGGTGCTTTCTCGCCGTACAAAAAATAATCCGGTGCTGATTGGTGAACCCGGTGTTGGCAAAACCGCGATCGCAGAAGGGCTTGCTCAACGCATCATCAACAACGATGTGCCCGAATCACTCAAAGGTCGAACGCTGATTTCGCTCGATATGGGGTCTCTGATTGCGGGCGCAAAATATCGCGGCGAGTTTGAAGACCGACTGCGAGCCGTCCTCAAAGAAGTGATCAACTCCGATGGGCAAGTCGTGCTATTTATCGACGAACTGCATACGGTCGTCGGGGCAGGCGCAACGCAGGGCAATATGGATGCGGGGAATTTGCTGAAGCCAATGTTGGCACGAGGCGAACTACGCTGTATTGGGGCAACGACAATCGATGAGTATCGCAAGTACATCGAAAAAGATGCGGCGTTAGAGCGGCGATTCCAACAGGTGATGATCGATCAGCCCTCAGTAGACGATACGATCTCGATTTTGCGCGGGTTAAAGGAGCGCTACGAAGTGCATCATGGCGTCAACATTACCGATTCTGCCTTAGTGGCGGCGGCGACCTTATCGAGTCGGTATATTAGCGATCGCTTTCTACCTGATAAAGCAATCGATCTCGTGGACGAAGCGGCGGCAAAACTCAAAATGGAGATTACCTCCAAGCCAACGGAGCTAGAGCAGATCGAGCGTCGCTTGAGACAGCTTGAAATGGAGAAGCTCTCGATTGAAGGCGAAAGCAAAACGAGCGTGACCGGCATGATGCGATCGTCGAAAGATCGGCTAGAGCGCATTGAGCAAGAAATTGCGGAACTGAAACCGAGGCAAGACGAATTTGATTCTCAGTGGCAATACGAAAAGCAGATTTTAGAAAAAATTAAATCGCTCAAAGAAGAAGAAGAGCAGTTGCGGCTGCAAATTGAGCAAGCAGAACGCGCCTATGATCTCAATACGGCAGCTCAGTTAAAGTACGGTCGATTGGAAGTGGTGCAGAGCGATCGCGAAGAGCAAGAAGCCGAACTGCTAGAGATGCAGTCCGATGGCACATCGCTCCTCCGCGAGCAAGTGACAGAAGCTGACATCGCCGAAATCGTGGCGAAGTGGACGGGCATTCCCGTGAACCGATTGCTGGAGGGGGAACGGCAAAAGCTCCTCAACTTAGAAACCCACCTGCACGAGCGGGTCATCGGTCAGCAAGATGCGGTAGAAGCAGTGGCTGCTGCAATTCGCCGCGCCCGATCGGGCATGAAAGATCCCGGTCGTCCGATTGGATCGTTCTTGTTTTTAGGACCGACTGGTGTCGGAAAAACCGAGCTTGCGAAGGCACTAGCGCAATTTCTGTTTGATTCAGAAGAGGCAATGGTGCGGCTCGATATGTCTGAGTACATGGAGAAGCATTCGGTTTCGCGGCTAATTGGTGCGCCTCCGGGCTATGTTGGTTATGACGAGGGCGGACAGCTTTCTGAGGCAATTCGTCGTAAGCCCTATTCTGTGGTGCTGTTGGATGAAGTTGAAAAAGCGAATCCGGATGTGTTCAACATTCTGCTGCAAGTTCTTGATGACGGACGCATTACCGATTCTCAAGGTCGCACCGTTGACTTTACCAACACCGTGATCGTAATGACGAGTAACATCGGTAGTGAACACATTCTCGATGTCTCTGGCGATGACTCGCAGTATGCCGAAATGGAGAAGCGAGTGATGAATGCCTTGCGTAAACATTTCCGTCCAGAGTTTCTCAATCGCATTGACGATACGATTTTGTTCCATGCCTTGAGCCGTGCCGAACTGGGAGAAATTGTCGGGTTGCAACTGGTGCGCATTCAAGCGATGCTGAGCGATCAAAAGATCATGTTAGAGCTGTCAACGTCGGCTCGCAATTATGTGGCAGATTTGGGCTACGACCCAACCTATGGGGCGCGTCCGCTGAAGCGAGCAATTCAGCGAGAGGTGCAAAACCCGATCGCAACGAAACTGCTAGAGAATACGTTTGCCGAAGGCGATACGATCGTGATTGATCTGGTCGATGGCAAGCTTGCGTTTACAAAAAAAACGCTGGCTGCTGCCACTCCAGCCTCGCTGCCATCCGTTGTTTCTGTGGTGAAATCTTAATCGATGACCCTCAAATTTGACCTGACCTGGAAGGCTTTGAGGGCATTGCTTCTGGCTTTACTTTTGTCGCTGATCGGGGTGCTTCCGGCGGAGGTAGCGTTGTGCCGAGATTATCATCAGCACCAAATCTGTGTTTCGAGCATCAAACGCAGCGCTAAAAACTACTGGGAATATCGAGCCTCGCTGCACGTGGATGGCGTTGTGCGTCCGGTTGAGGTTTACGATTGTCGGCATCGCCTCCGCATTCAGAAAAAGGGTGTACTCGTTCCCTTTAGCCAAGATGCAGCCAGTGATTTTGTCTGCACGTTCTTCAAATGAAAACCACTGAATATGGCGATGATTTTACTGTCTGACTCAGCATATCTAACTTAGCGATCGCTACATAGTGTTTGAAACAGATCCTCTGCCTGCTTCGGCAGCGTTGTAAATCGAATGTAAAAACTTACCTTATCTTCTGTCTCTTTATGGATAACTTTAGCGTAAGTATCGTCTACTATTTCTGATTCAGAAAATATAGCTGTAGACACAGAAGTTAGGACGCAGCCTGGCTGAGAACAGTCTCCATCGCCTCACGCAAACTAGCGGTGTTGCGTCGTTGTTTGCGAATTCGACTTTTTAACCAGGCCCACCACTTTTCA
>JAHHHO010000070.1 GCA_019359315.1 Myxacorys californica WJT36-NPBG1 | reverse complement strand
CTGCCTGGGTATTTGACTTTGCCATAGAACCTTTCCACAGCGTCATATTCGCTAGGCTCCGCCTTCCGAATCACAATTCCCTTCATGCGTAGCCTCGTGTCTCAATCAATTAAAGCAGTTTTCTAATACAGGGCTCCAAACAATTGATCCCAGACGGCACCGATTCTACTCAATGGGGTTACTTTCGCGATCTCAGAAGTCGTGACGTAGAATGTGTCGATTTGCCTATTATGACCCCTGGCAAAAAAAGGATATCTTTTCGGCAGTTTCAACCTTTAAGAGAAAGCTTTGGTCTTTCTAGCTTTCAGGTCACTTGAGGGGAAAGGGCAGGAGGACAAGACGCCCTATCAATAAAGGGTCGGTTTTTGATGGGTTTTGATACAGGGCGGATAGTTCTCAGAACATACTTATATGGTACGTCCCAGAGGATAAGGCTTGGGCTACACCCCTACCAAGGAATAAGCAGCCCAACGTTGCCCATCACCCGCCGCAGATATCCTCTGCCATAACCGATCAACTCTCGGCGGTCGGTGTGCATGGGCGTTGTTATGCGGTGCGCTCCTCCAACATCTCAAGTCTATGGTTAGCGGCGCTAAGAAATCAACAATTCTGCTAGGGTAATGATGGCGATGCTAATCCTTGAAGTAACCGCGCATAGTGTTCGAGATAAAATTCCTGAGACTTGGCGATCGCCTGCACCAATTCCGGGTTAGCGACGGTTTCCCACCATTGTTTTAGGCGATCGAGGCCGCCTGGGAATTGAAATCCACGGAAATGCTCCAATACCGCCACCTGTTCAAACCAGGGGTAGGCGGAAATATAGGGTTCATGTGACGAAGTGCAGCCTTACCTAATTTTTGAATTTCCACACCATTTTTGGACTTGATTGATAAGAAATACCAATCATTACATTGCCTAGTTCGTCTCCTTTTAGGTAAAGTATCATGAAGATATAAACGTCCCTCAGAGGACTTGACCCATGCTACAAATCACTGCCCAACTTCCGTTTTCGGCAAAGTTATTTTCTCCTCCACCGAAA
Organism: Myxacorys californica WJT36-NPBG1; assembly: GCA_019359315.1. GTDB lineage: Bacteria > Cyanobacteriota > Cyanobacteriia > Leptolyngbyales > Leptolyngbyaceae > Myxacorys > Myxacorys californica. The sequence goes on along the minus strand of JAHHHO010000070.1, from coordinate 26,145 downwards.
CAACCATCAACCAGAGACAGAGAATACCTGCGATCGCCAGAAGTAAAAGCGATGATTCGCGCTAACTTTGTTACCAACTAGATTTAATTCAGTTGGTAAAAGAGTCCAATTTTCGCTCAGTTTTTCTTTATCCCAATTTGCTTTGACCATTCACCAAGATTGGTTATCTGTTTCTGTCTTAGTCTATTGGATGGGTTTTGGGTGCGATCTGAGTTCGGGTAGAGCGATCGCTCAATTCCCCCAGTACTCTCCAGGAAGGTCCTTTCTTTTAACAGTAACCCTGCCAACTTTCTTACCTGACATTCTCAATAATTCATCACCTGAAAATTCAAAACCAAGCTTTAGTGCTATTTGTGCAACTTCATCTGCTGTTGATGAAGCAAGCACCTCATTTTTAAGTGCAGGTTCAGACTGCATTTTCTTTAAAAATGCCTCGAGTTGATCTAAAGCCATATTTGAAACTCCTATTCTCGCTCTTTGGTGTTGCGAACTTGTGATCAGACTTATATAGCAGTCCTAAATCATTTGTAAAAAATCTAACGACCGAAACCGTTGACCGATGAGCATTCCAGGATTGAAATGGGATCCCAAAATTCATGAATCATTTAGGATTGCTATAATAGATCATCTTAAATGCTCTACGTTGAATATTCATGACCGCAAAATCTTAACCTCCACACTCCCTACTGCATACTGCCCCTTCAAAAGTGCGATCGCAACCAGACAATCTCAACGGACTCAATCGGCGTATCGGTTACGTATAACGGCTCAAATCAGCGGCGGCAGATTACCTCGAACTCAGCACCAGCGACTTTTGACCGTCCGCCTGCATTTGAATTGTTGGGCGGCTCGCTACCCCCATACCATTTCTAGATCACAATTCACGTCGCATACACAGTTCGCCGTTCTCTTCTTCTTTTCCGGTGTAGACAAAACCCATTTTCTCGTAAAACGGACCGGGACCACCTTTGGCTGGCACGCAACTTGTTTCAACCGCATCCGCTCCAGGGCGCGTCTTGACGTGCGCGAAGAACAACTCCAGCGCTTTTCGCCCGTACCCATGCCCCTGGTATTGCTCAGCGATCATAAAGCGCCACAGAAAGTACTCTTGCTGAGCTACGCTGTCTTCCAACATCAGAAAACCGACTGGCACATCCCCAGCGTAGATCGCGCGGAACCAAGCAACCTCTGGATTGAAATGTGCTTCTGCGATAGACACGGCGTTGGATGCCACGAACTGCTCTTGGTGTGGAGCTACCTTTAAACGGAGAATGTCACGCCAGTTTTCCTTAGTAATCTCGCGCAGCGTTACTTCAGGGTCGAACTCGGACATACAGATTGTTCTCCTTGAACAATGCTTTTAGGCATCGTGCCGAGATACGTGTAAAAAGTGATCATATAGGCTTCAAAATCTTGCTATGTCTTGGTTTTGCACTTTGACCAGTTTGCGTTGTAGATTCTTGGACTTCTGCTGTTCCACGCAGAGATGCAACGAGGGAATAAGGGTTTCAGGGTCTAAACTGCTGTGAAATGTGGGGTGTACTAGTCAGATTTTAGAAGTTTTGAGTCCTAAGATAGTCCAAAGGTGTACTGGTTAAAGCTTTCAGTGAAGTTCTCTTAGATAGAAAACTTCAAAAGCCTTCCTCGTAAGGGTTAGAGGGAGATATGATCACTTTTTACACGTATCTCGGCACGATGCCTTTTAAGAATAGTTGCTCACTCAGCAACACAAGCGATATCAAAACTGCTGCCCAACTATTATTTGGACTGAAAGTTTCCGCCTAAGATCCCAATTAGAGCCACTTAGCCTGATACTTTCTGCCTAAGTCCGAATCGAGCGACTTAGACCGACGCAATTTCCGCATAATACCCCTCGACAGGGATCTTAGCCCGAAATCTTCCGTATTTCTTCCAAGAGAGAACTTATCGCTGTCCGCCTAAGATCCCGAATGACAGACTTACAGCGTTAGGAATCGCCACGATGGAGCCACGACCGAGAAAACTACTCGAACAAGTCTCTGACCTGTTGCGGGTGAAGCACTACTCGTATCGGACTGAACAAACCTATATTCAGTGGATTCGGCGCTACATCCTGTTTCACAATAAGACCCATCCCAAAGACATGGGAAGTCCAGAAATTGAAGCATTCTTAACACATCTTGCCGTGCAAGAACAGGTGGCAGCTTCCACGCAAAACCAAGCCCTGAGCGCTATTTTATTCCTCTACCGCGAAGTGTTGCGGCAAGAGTTAGATGCGTCCATTGATGCCGTTCGAGCCAAGCAACCGCGCTACTTGCCGACGGTCCTGACTAAAGATGAAGTCAGAACCGTGATTGGCAATCTCAATGGCGTGTATCAGCTTGTCGTGCAAGTTCTCTATGGCAGTGGGGTGCGGCTAAACGAAGGGTTAAACATCCGGGTTAAAGACCTCGACTTTGCTCAACAGCAGATTATCGTTCGCACCCCGAAAGGAATTGAGAGTCGAGTCACAATGCTGCCCACGAGTCTGAATGACCCGCTCCGTGAACATCTGCAGCGGGTCCGCCGATTGCACCAGCAAGATTTAGCGCAAGGTTATGGAGCTGTGCATTTACCCTATGCCTTAGCTCGAAAGTATCCCACTGCTGAACGAGAGTGGGTATGGCAGTTTGTATTTCCTTCAGACCGTCGCTGTCGCGACCCCCGAACAGGGCAAATTAATCGCTACCACCTCCACGAAAGCGGCGTGCAGAAAGCCCTCAAGCAAGCGGTGTTTGCAGCAAAAATTCAAAAGCGAGTCGGCTGTCATACCTTCCGCCATAGTTTTGCAACCCATCTCCTAGAAGCGGGATAGGATATTCGCACCGTGCAAGAACTGCTGGGGCACAAAGATGTGAAGACAACGATGATTTACACGCATGTGCTAAATCGGGGTGGGAAAGGGGTAAGAAGCCCGCTTGATTCGTAGCGCGATCGCTGAATTCCTACAGATCTGAACTCATTCCGAATTCGTTTAGGCTTCGTGCAAAATTGAAAAAGCTGCTAATGGCTGAAACCGCTGCTACAAGGCAAGGTGAAGAACTTTGTTTGCACTGGTTGCACATCTCGTGGGGACAACTGTGCTTCCTCTATCGAAAAAGGGGTTAGAAACCCAGGCAGGGTAAAGGGAATAGGTTCTTTTTGCGCTCCATCAGAAAACGAGCTTTTTTTATAAGGCGGTAAGCATTGCCTGTGAGCAACTGCCATCCGATTACAGTTCCAGCTCATAAATTTGGGCAATCTCCTCGGCTTGAATGCCCAGATATGCTAGCGTCTGCTGCTGGGTGGCATGTCCGAAAGCTTCCATCAGTAGCGGAATAGCGGTACCACGCTCCATTCGCTGCCAGTAGCCCCAAGTCTTGCGCAAGCTGTGGCTGCCAAACTTACCCTTTAGTCCCACATGCTGACACCAGGTTTTCACCATCGTGCTCACAGTGGGAACTGTCAAGCAGCCGCGTTTGCCTTGGAACAGGAACGCCTCCTCGGGAAGGGAGCAAGCGGCAAGGTATTGAGAGATCGCTTTGACGACCGCCCCATTAACTGTGACAGAACGGAACTTCCCCGTCTTGCTTTGCTTAACCCGTAGCACATCTCCAAGTTGCAGGGTGCGCACCTGACCGACCGTGAGCGAGAGCAACTCATTGGCGCGGAAGGCAGTATTAATCCCCAGCACAAACAGACACAGGTCCCGCGGCTGGTCACGCAGCAGTTTCTTGATCCGCTCGATCGCCTTCTTATCCCGAATCGGTTCCACCGTGAGGATCGATCCAGGGAGAGGATGATGGGGATTTTCGCCTTTCTGGAACGCCATGCGAGCCTCGATGTTTTCACTAAGCTACCACGTCTTTTTATCGATAACTTAGTGAAAAAAGACACGCTAAACAGTAAGCAAGCGCAGAAGACAGGGCTCAATGCAAAGCAGAGCAAAGAACACAGCCGCAGCTCGATTCACTAAGTTTTAAGTAAAAGTTAATGAAATGGAAAGGGGATTTGAAGGGCGAAATTCCCGCGAATCTAATCGTCCTATTGGTTTGTAGCATAGCTGTGTTACAAATCTTAGACTATCGCCGGACTACTGCACAGACTACAACCGTCTTCAAATAGGCATGCTCTCGTTCAGTCTAAGCAATTGATTGAGGTCAACCAAAAAACGATCAAACTCATAGCAGAAGGAGCACTGAGCGATTCTGAAACAAAAAGGACTTCTGCGGTCTGTGTAGCTACTCCGTGAAATTAGCTTTCCTTGAGCCAAACGCTGAAAGCAGGACAGAGGGAGCCTTTGATGCCTATAGGATAAAGAATCGCACGTATCTCGGCTCAACCTCATCTCCTGGCGCACCGCTGCTTCCTATCTATTTACAAACAGTCTCTTAAACATAGCCAGGTTAACGCTAGCTTTCACAGAAATTTTATCTTAGCCTCTATCTAAAAACGTATCCATCAAGGTGGGAAGCCCGCGGTCTTTATGCTTTTGGGCTGAAAAGCTTCAGTGTTTACACCGATTGCATCTGCTTAAAGTATGTATTTATTTGATAGAGATCACGTGTACGTACTTGAGAACACCAGAAAAGGTGTGTCATTCTTAATTTCAACAAGCGAGCGCACTAAAGCTCAAAGAAATTCATAAGCAAGCTAATCGCTAAAAGCATCCACATAATTTGATACTTGCAATTGCTCTTACCCAACCTCTCAAGCATTGCTTGAAGAGATGGGAAAAGTTCGCTTGGGTTTCTGTGAAGTGTGGCGCGATTCTGAAAGGAAAGCTTACCTCAAACTAACTCTGACATCAACGTTCACTGTGGAGACAGGAAACTAATGACTAACGCAACTTCGCTGAAAAAGTTACCAATGGCTACTGCTTTAAAAACGACAGGAATTAGCTTAGCGAGTTTAGCTGCCGTGTTGAGTACTACTCCCTCCTATGCTGCAAATTTTACCTTTAATCCCGCAAACACCCAGACAATTGGTAGTGCTACGACTAGCAATGGAGAGGCTTTCTTAAATTCTTCTGGGGCATCTGATTCCCAGATAGAGCAATTCTTGGGCTTAAATGCAGGTAGTTTAGACGCTGTTCAAGGTCAAAATGCTACTAATGGCGCTGCTGTGAAAACAACAATTGCAGCCAAAGCAGGAGATGTATTTAGTTTTGATTGGAAGTTCAATGCTGGTGACTACCTGCCATTCAACGATTTTTCTTTCTTCTCTATTGGTTCTGTTATCCAGAAACTAGGTGATGTTGCTCTATCAGGTAATTATGGCGAAGCCAACGGAGTCAATACTACTTATACTTTCACCGCAGATGGAATTTACACTGTAGGCTATGGGGTTCTCAATTTGTTGGATACGTCGGTGGATTCAAAGTTAAAGATTAGCAACCTTGCTTACACTGAAACGGCTTCTGTTCCTGAGCCGGCTTCTGTATTAGGTCTGTTAGCATTTGGTGCTATGGGTGCAGGTTCGCTAAAGCGCAAACAGCAGCAGAAAGTTGCAGTCAAAGCATAAGTGAATAAAAACCAAGTTCAGTTTAGTTACTGCTATACCGAAGATACAGCAGTAACTAAATTAAGTTTTCCTAGAAAGCTGCCCGCTTTTTCTACACTGGTAGCTTGCCAAGTCGTGACAACATCCCTGTTCGCAATATAGGTGAATGGCTTCGCGCTGCCGAATCTGCCGCTGCAAACTGCAAATCGCATTGACGTGTTTTCGCCTGCTGGTTCAATGGTGACATGGCTCTTTGGAAAAAAGATCGCTCCAATTGTTCACAACTTAACAACGTCATGTTCAGATTGAAGGCTAGAACGGTAGGTCAAAGTGGCGTGTCTAGGTAGACTTTTAGCGATTTGATGACTTACGAAGCAGGGAGCGTCGTGGCCGAATGTTCTTGCACTTCGTCAGCAGAATCGACCTGAGCGCCTTCATTCTCGTGGCGCTCTTGCAGCAACTCGACCAGCGCATTCATCAGTTTTTCAAACTCCAGCGGCTTCGTGAGGTAGCGGTCAAAGCCAGCGCCCAGCGCTCGTCTCTGATCTTCCTCTCTCGCCCTTGCACTGAAGGCAATCGCTCGAATTCGTCTCCCTTGTCCGGAGGGAAAGGAACGAATCGCTTCAATCAAGCTGCACCCATCAGCATGCGGCATGGCAATATCGCTGATGATTGCTTGCGGTTGTACCCCAGCAAAGACAGCTAGTGCCTCTTGTACAGACCCGCACGCGACCACGTTTGCCCCATAAATCTGTAAGGTCACAGTCACAAGCTCGCGCGAGTCGAAGTCATCATCTACAACTAGAACTGTTACCCCTTGCAACACAGAACGATCATCAGGAGAATACATGGCGTACGTCGTACAGAATGGAGGCAGAAGGATTGTTCTCAAGCATCCACTAATTCTAAAATCTCTGCAACTAGTTGCTCTGGCTCAAGCGGCTTGGCTAAGAAGCGGTCAAAGCCGGCTTGTTTAATCGCTGGTAATGCGAACTCTCGGGTGTAGGATGTCACGGCGATCGTCGGGATACGTCTACCTGACTCTGTTCGGTAGTCGCGAATGCAGTGCAATAGCTGTCTTCCATCTATATCGGGGAGCCGGAGATTGCACACAATCACGTCGGGCAAGCCCTGATCGAGTTTTTGTAGAGCCTCAAAAGCGGAAGGCGCGTGAGTCACCTTTGCCCCAGCATCGGTCAGCATGAAGGCGAGCAACTCTGCGATGTCTGGTTCATCTTCGACCAGCAGCACCTGGACGCCCTTCAATGAAGTCAGCCGTTGAGTCAGCATAGAAGCAATAGAGTTCTAAGTATGTAGATTCAGGAGAAAAATCAGTTTTTTTCGACCCCAGTGTTTTTCAGCGTCTTCTATTTCGCGTCCATCGTTTGGACGAATCGTCACCGTTAAGGTTATACATCAAGGTTTTCTACATGGAGATTAATTTCAAATCTTCGCAGTACAGCTTTTTCTCTAGCCTGTAAGTTAAATAGGGGGTTATGGACAAGTTGTCCCAGAGCCTCGTAATTGCTACAATCCCTATTTCGCCAGGGTTCTGGCAATTAGTTGCAATGTATTAAAGCATTCTATTCTCATGATTTCTTCAACCTCTCGAAGCTAGACAAGAAGTAGTTTCAAAACTCTTGTGGTAGCTCACAGCACGCTCGCTGCTATAGTTACCCCTACAGCGCGTGATGGCTGACTGTGGGTGACTAACGGCGGCTTCGCTATTTTGAGCCTTCTAGAAATTCGGCTACCGCTTCAGAGCATAAGGGTTTTGAGAAGAGATAGCCCTGCGCCAAATCACAGTTGAGCAGCTTCAATTGCGACATCTGCCGTTGCGTCTCCACCCCCTCAGCCACTACATCAATCCCGAGGTTCCACGCCAGCTTTGTGATCGAGCGGATCAGTTCGATCTTCTCAAGATTGCTCTCCACCGCGTGCGTGAAGGTCGGATCAATCTTCAAGATGTCAATCGGAAACAGATGCAGATGACTCAGCGAGGAGTAACCCGTGCCAAAATCATCCAACGCCAGCTGCACGCCAATCGCTTTGAGCTGTTGCATCATGGTCGTGGCGGCTACCACATTCTCCATAATGGCGCTTTCGGTAATCTCCAGCTTCAAGCACCCGGCGGGCAACTCCGTGTCGTGCAAAATCTGCTCGATCTGCTGCACTAAGTCAGGCTGAGCAAACTGTTTACGCGAGAGATTGACGCTGATGGTGAGGGGTTTGCCATACTGCTGTTGCCACGCTTGCGTTTGATTACACGCCTGCCTCAGCACCCACGGATCAATGAGGGAGATGAGCCCCGTTTCTTCCGCTAAGGGAATAAATTCTGCCGGCATCACGATGCCCCGGCGCGGATGCTGCCACCGCACCAAGGCTTCAAATCCCCTCACCTGCTGGGTCTGTAAATCCAGCACCGGTTGGTAAAACACTCGCAGTTCCTGGCCGTCAATGGCTCTACGCAAGTCCGTCTCGAGCTGCAACAAACTGACGGCTTGCTCATGCATGGTCTGGGTGAAGATGGCATATCGACCTCGACCCGATGCTTTAGCATGGTACATGGCCGTATCCACATCTCGGAGCAGATCTTCGGCGTGTTCGTACCGCGTGGTCCTCAAGATCATGCCCAGGCTGGCATTGATTAAGACTTCTTGTCCATCCAACTCGATTGGGGCTTTGAGCTCCTGTTGAATCCGCTCCACCAACGTGATGATCTCGGAGTCGTCCTGCGCGTACTCCAATAGCAGCGCGAACTCGTCCCCGCCTAAGCGAGCGCACGTATCACTCGACCGGAGGCAGTCGCGTAACCGTTGGGTCACGGTAATCAGCAGTTGATCCCCGGCTAGATGCCCGAGGCTATCGTTGATGACTTTGAAACGATCAAGGTCGAGAAATACGACCGCAAAGCGATACTCGGGATATCGCCTCGTTAGCGCCATCGCGTGCTCTAATCGGTCCATGAATAAGGTGCGGTTGGCCAAGCCAGTCAGTGGGTCGTGCAACGCGGTGTAGTGCAGATGCTCCTCGCTCTCTTTGCGGGCAGTAATATCCGATAGCGTGCCAGCCAGCCGATACGCGACTCCATCCCTATCCCGAACGGCAATCCCACGGCTCCAAATCCAACGATACGTGCCATCCCGGTGTCGGAGGCGAGACTGGATTGAAAACTGCTCGATGCGCCCTGCCCGGTAGTCCGTCACAGCGTTCCAAAATGAGTCCACATCCTCAGGGTGTAAGAGACTGGTCCAGTCGTGGATTTGGTTGCTCAGCTCCGGCTCGGCATAGCCCAATAGCTCTCGGCAGCGGGGAGAGAAGTAGACCTCATCAGTTCTGTGATCCCAGTCCCAAACGCCATCGTTTGTCGCGTTGGCAGCTAGGGCGTAGCGTTCCTCACTTTCGCGCAAGACAGCTTCGATGCGCTGGAGCGCGGCAACTTGCTGCTCTAACCCTTGTTGCGTGATCTTGGCCACTTCGAGTTTGGCGGCCTGCTGCTGCTGCACGAGAACGATGGCAACAACTGAGGCGATGGTCTGGAGCGCGCAAAGGTCATCGATTGAGAAGGGCGAGTGTGGACTCGTGTGGGCGCTCAAGAACCCCCATCGCTGCCCCTGTACTTGGATGGGAATCCAGAGATGCCTGACCATGCCGTTCTCGGCTAGCCCAGGGGTAGGGAAACTGGGGCTGGTTCTCCCTGGAGGATATCCGACTGGGTCCAGTCGAACAGCTCATGCTCCGGGTTGAGTGGGAGCGTGAGCTGTCCGACTAGGGCGGGTTTCCAACCGACTCCAGCGCGCAGCAACGCGTGGTGAGGGGAGCCAGTGAATTCCCACAGCTCAAGATACTCGACCTGTAGCGTCTGGCTCGCGAAAGCCACCGCCGCCTCTGCTACCTGAGCAACGCTGGAGCCGTCCAGAGCCAATTGCATCAATTGTGTGAAAGCGCAAGGCCAGGATTGATCCGGGAGGTTGGAGAAAGACATGTTGATAGTGATAGCATCCTGCTTTGAACTTATGATGCCCGCTGCTATCACTTTTTATTCTTTGATAAAAATCAAGCTGGATAGAAACTATTTTTCAGCGAGTTGGATTGATTGATAAGGTATGGGAAAGAGAAGACAAGACGTATTCTGCTCAATAGCCTGAGAAATCAGACGAGCGGTACACCGTGATTAACGGTAACTTAGTTAGATTTAGAACATCAGAGACAATAGAAACGTTCACTGATTCATCAATGGAATCTGTATAGCGTCAAATAGAATGACATTGGGACAAATTCAGACTTTTCTCAGGTTTTAGCGATCCGTGTTCTACAACAGTTTGAGTAGCCGCCATCTGTAATTGTCGTTGTTGCTTAAAACAATGTGATTGTCACAGATTATTTGTCACTAGAAAGGGGTTGTGACACAACCATTTTGATTGGCTTAGACTATTTCATAAACTGACTGATGAATAGGAATCTGAATCACGAACTGAGTTCCCTCACCAGGACTCGAGAAACAATCTAGCTTGCCACGATGCTGTTCTTTCACAATCTGATAGCTGATAGACATTCCAAGCCCGGTTCCTTTCCCCACAGGTTTAGTGCTGAAGAAGGGATCAAAAATCCGTTGTTTCACAGATTCTGGCATTCCGGGTCCATTATCAGTGATTGTGATTTGCACCCACTCGGCATCGAGCACTGATGTGCGAATTATGATCTCGCTAAGATTCTCTCTCGTCTTTTTAGACGTTTGCTTAGGGTCGGCGGCTTCCAAGGCATCAATAGCGTTTGCCAGAATATTCATGAATACTTGGTTGAGTTGACCCGGATAGCACTCCACTAAGGGTAAGTCGTCATACTCTTTCATCACTTGAATAGCTGGGCACCCGGGTTGGGCGTTCAGCTGTTGTTGCAGAATCATCAATGTACTATCGATCCCTTCATGAATATCTACGCTCTTAAATTCAGCTTCGTCCATCCGGGAGAAGTTTCGCAGCGTTAGCACAATTTGACGAATGCGCTCCGTGCCCACACTCATCGAATCGAGAATTTTAGCCAGATCGAGCTGCAAAAACTCTAGGTCGATTTCAGTCGCTTTAGCTTGAATCTCTGGGGCAGGATGCGGGTAATACTTTTGGTGAAGGTGCACAAAATCGTGTAGATCTTGGACATAATTCCGCAGATGAGCAAGGTTGCCGTAGATGAAGTTAATTGGATTATTGATTTCATGAGCGACTCCTGCCACGAGTTGTCCTAAGCTAGACATCTTCTCGCTCTGAATCATCTGAAGTTGAGTTTGCTGAAGTGCTTCAAGCGCTTGCTCAAGGGCCCCAGCCTTTTGGCGAAGGGTGACTTCCGAAATTTCCAGGTTTTGGTTGATCTGTTCAAGTTCGGTTTTGGCAACGCGCAGTTTCGTTTCAGCCTCTCTGCGCTGCTTGAGATATCGGTTCACCAGACCCAGAATCGTTATCCAGGCTGCTGTCAGAGTGAAAAAGCTTACCGTACTGAATAAGCTCAACTGAGACAACGCTAAACCATAAGATTCAAAATTCGTCCTGACCCTTCTCTGAAGAGCGCTGCTGGTTTGCGTCATTCCATCCGCATAAATCTGCTTTTGAGTTTCATAAGACGGACTAAACAACATGGCTAGCGCTTGAGCAGGCTTTAATTGGCGAACCCAATTAAAGGCTTGGTTCTCCATCTCAACTAATTTGACGTTAGCAGCATCAGTTTGGTTAGCATATTTTGCATAGATTTCAGGCGCGAGTTGCGTTGCTTGCTTGATCGCTGTGTCCAATTGGGGTTCAAAAGTTCGATAGCGTTGTTCCCACTTTAAGTCGCCCGTGGCGGCTGCCATTCGCGCTGACATCGTCAGCACTTCATCAAGATGAATAATCTCGCCCCTGAGCTGCTGAACTTTAAACTCAGTCGTAATCATTTCCTTGAACCCCTGTGAAATCTGCCTAGCATTCCAACTGCCGAACGCGATTAACCCAAGGCTCAGAATGACAGCGCCTGTGAGAAATAACATCAGGTATTGATTTACCCAGCGGTTCAGTTGTTGAGTGGTAGATTTCATGTTTGGGAGATACTTAAAATGACTGACGCTGCTAACCCGTTAAGGGTCGAAAAACAGTCTGTTTGCGAGCTCAGTCGATGGCTCAACGAAACCTCATGTTCTGCTCTAGCAAGCTGTTGCTTGCTAGAGCAGGCTTGACTCTGCTTGACAGCAGAAATCCTACAATCTAGCTAAGAATTCCCATCGGCAAACGCTCCCTCTCGGGTGTTCAGTAGCAATGGAGTACAAGCTGCCTAACGGCTGCTTCACCCATGCCGTTACTCTTGATGCAGCACCAGCAGGAACGTTCTAGCGAAAGTCTCGATAGCTTCGCTAGAACGTCCCCTAATCCGTGAGCGAGTCCAACGAGGGGTAAACCTAGCGAGGCTACCGTCAGCCGCCATGATGACGCTGAAAACCTTGCCCTGTAAAGATTTCATCGACTAGTTTTGATTCAAGAACAGATTGTGTCGTGAGAGGTGTAAAAACGTAAGAATTTTGCATTTTTCGACTTGAAACAGCCTAGTTGAAAACTTTGACTAGTACACCTTTGGACTATTTTAGGACTAAAAAATTCCAGAAACCGACTAGTACACCCCATCATTTTGGAGCGGATTGAACCCTGAAACCCGCATGATCTCCTTGTTTCGCTGCCACCCGCGCAGAAGTTCAAAGATTACTGTTGACGAAGGATAAATCGTAAGAAGTCTACTTCGCAGAGCTTTCAGGTTGATAAAGTTACTTAAGAATAAAACTGTGGCGTGAAGGCTCTACTGCGTAAGCATTTCAATGCTCGCATGGCGGCTGACGACAGCGTCGCTACTTTCACCCCTACTTCACCCCGTCGAACTCCTATATTTCTTTCGCCCTTCCTGCTGGTGCGCCTTCATTGGAGACTCACGCTAACCTGACTTCTGTGCTAATCCAAAATTGCTAGAGAAGAGATGCGGCTACTCGGTGGGAGAACTGCTCTGCAACGGCAAAAGCAGCGTGTCTTCAATCTCCGCGCGGACTTCGCGGCTGACATAGCAATCGCTGTTGAGGCAGTCTACAAGAAGACGATTGGCTTCGTACTATTGCTGGAGAAGGTTGCGCGGAGCATCAGTGATCGTCCAGTAATGCCTAATATTGCGATGTTGGATCATGACCTGTCTCAGTTGTTGAGTCCAAGCTTGTCCATTGTCTTTCCACCATTGTTTGTAATTTTGCCAGTTGTCAGTTGAGGGAGGTTGATCTTTGAGTTGTTGCAGTTTACTCTGCAATTCAGGGTCGAGGGCGAGGGCGAGGGCGAGGGCGAGGGCGAGGTTGCAGTAAAGGGCGAGGTTGCGGGCGCAGGCGAGGTTACCGTCGAAATCGAGGTCGTAGTCGAGGTCGAGGTTACGGACGCGGGCGAGGTCGAGGGCGAAGTAAAAGGCTCGAATTGCAGCAGGTTTGTAAGGAGCGTTTACAGAACGGGACTTCTGCTCAACCCAACTCAGGAATTGTTGCAATTTCTCATCTTCAGCAAGAATGAGATCGACCTCCCGCTTCATCAGCGTTAACAGATAGTCCGCGCTGTCCATTCGTTCCGCTACGATTAGAAACACCTCTCGCCATCGCGGTTCTGTAACGTGAGTTACTAATTGATTCAATGCAGTTGCCTGACCCGTGGGATCGGTGATATCCAGAATATTCTTTGCTGTGAAATACTCATGGAACGTTAAATGAGAAAACGAGTAAATATCGGTGGCGCGTTCTGTCAATAATCCATGTTGAGCTTCAATCGAATTCAAAACCGCACGACTATCAACTAACAACGCCTCTGGATCAGTTCTCGCATCTGGCAAATTCTGAATGTATTGGCTAATCAGCCGTTCAGCAATATGCACCCGGAAAAAATACTCTCCCCGCTCAAAGGTTTGCATGGCAAGTTGTCCCAGCAAGCTCACCTTGCGATGCGTTGGTAATCGCCTGTTGAAGCATCCGTCAAAGGCTACGGCTCCTTAGTTAGAACACTGGATTTGCTGCGAACTTTGCAGGATGTTGGTGCAACAGATGCTCAGGTCTTGGGCGTATTACCTTTTCGCGATCGCTGGATCGGCAATACCCAAACCCAAGAGAGCCGAGCTGCCGTTGATGGAATGCGGGATGAAGTCGGAGAGGAACTGATCTTGCCATCCATTCGAGAGTCAGAACGTTACAAACAAGCCATCAACCGACGCTCTACTTTAAGCGACATGGGTTATAGCGAACTAGAGTACCCTTTTGTGGTGCTAATTGACAAAATTAGCAAGATGACAAGCAAGAAAAAAGTAAAAAGCTAATTTTATTGTTTTAGTCTTTTGCTCAGAGGCAATATCAAGTTCATTTCTTTCGCTGGCTTCATTAAACGCCTAAATAAGCAAAATATAAAAAGCTAAATTTAGACTTTTAACTTTTTCGCTTTTAATTAGATAATGTTTTTAGACTTAGCAGTTCCCTCAACCATCTAACAACCATGTCCGATAGCGTCCTAGACCGAATTCGCCAAAATCGCCAGCGTCCTGCCGTCCCAACCAGAGCTGACACCCTCATTACCAACGTGCAGCAAACAGAGAGTGACCAGGAGGCTGAAACAGTCGAAGCTCAAACCCAACCAGAGGTAACAGCACCACCTAATCCAAGTGACACCTTGGAAGAGTTAAAAGCCGAGCTAGCAAAGATTCCAAAGACTAACCGACATTCGGCGATCGTTCTAGATAAGGAACTTGATCAGACCCTAACTCGATACTGTAAGGACAACCGCATCACGATCGAAGTTTTTCTCGAAGCTGCCTGGGTTCATGCCTCTTCTAACCCAGCAGCAATGGAAGAAATTGTGGCAGAAGCAAAGCGTCGCTACGGCAATCGCAAAAAAGCTGGAAAATTACGTCGTCTGATCACCATGCTTGGGGATCAAGCCTAAGCCAATCGTTTGTTGGAACCAATCGTGCCCAAACAACCTGAAGATTCCACTCCAGACAGCCTAACCGCCGAGCAGCTTGAGGTCATTGAAACTGTTGACACTTACACAACAGTACTCAGCGCCGTAGTTGAACTTATGGAAGCTGCCCGTCGTGCTACCGCACGATCGGTTAACGCCATCATGACAGCAACCTATTGGGAAATTGGACGACGGATCGTAGAACTTGAGCAGCGGGGAGAAAGCCGTGCGGAGTATGGCAAACAGATCATCGAGCGGTTAGCTAAAGACTTGAGCGATCTCTTTGGGCGCGGATTTCAGAAAACAAATCTCTTTCAGATGCGCGCCTTCTATCTCGCCTATCCTCATTTAGGGGAAGGGCTTTCTCCTGAAACACTTTCTCCTGAAATTTTTCGGACACTGTCCGGAAAATTCCCTCTCCCTTGGTCCCACTACGTCAAACTCCTTTCCGTTAAATCCCCGGAAGCTCGCGCCTTCTATGAAACAGAAGCATTACGGGGTGGTTGGTCTGTACGGCAACTAAGCCGCCAAATTAGCACTCAATACTATGAACGCACTCTACTGTCGCGTAATAAGGCAGCCATGCTGGAACAGGGTAGCCGTCCTCGTTCCGAAGATGCGGTAACACCAGAAGAAGAACTAAAGGATCCTTTTGTACTGGAATTCCTGGACCTCAAAGACGAGTATTCCGAGAACGACTTAGAAGAAGCCCTCATTCGCCATATTGAAAGCTTTCTCCTAGAACTAGGTGGCGATTTTACCTTTGTCGGTCGCCAACGTCGATTGCGGATTGGTGATCAATGGTTCAGAGTTGATCTGCTCTTCTTTCACCGTCGGCTCCGTTGTTTGGTCATTATCGACCTCAAGCTCGGCGAGTTTACCTATGCTGACGCAGGGCAAATGCATATGTACCTTAATTACGCCCGCGAACATTGGACCTACCCCGGCGAAAACCCGCCAGTCGGCTTAGTTCTCTGCAACAAAAAGAATGAAGCAGTGGCTCACTATGCGCTGGAAGGGCTCTCCAACATCTTGGCAGCGGAATATCAAACAGCCCTACCTGACGAAAAACTATTAGCCGCAGAGTTGGAGCGCACTCGTAAGGTCCTTGAAAATCGGCTTAGTGATGGAGCAAATCTGCTCGATAAACCAATCTGAATCGGAGTCACTAAACCGATATAGATAAGTTTTCCTTAATTGAGTTTGAGATCCTGAGAGCTGCGAACGAAGAAGTGGGCATTTGAGGTCATACATTAACTTATTGGACTTTCCTAATGTAGAATGGGCTGAACAACCGTACTAGTTCAGTGATGAAAATCAACCGCCACGACCAAGCCAAGATCCTCTCGCCACAGGAGATTGCTTGGTTGTTTGACGGAAAGGTAGGGTTGATTTTAGATTTGAAGCTGTTCCGATTGTTGGTTTGGTTTAGAAAAGGACAAGGGATGGAGGCGATTACCTCCATGTCAATGCTCTCTTATTTAGAGGGGTTGCCAACGGAGCGGGAGCGGGCGTTGTTTGGAATTTGTTTGTACACGACTGCCCGGATTAATGAAGCGTGTTCGTTGCACACTGCTGATGTGTATTGGACGGAGGGACGAGTGCGCGATCGCATTACCTTCCGGCGAGCAACGACTAAAGGGAAACAGGAGACGCGATCTGTCCCCGTGTCGCCAGAGTTGAGGAAATTGCTAGAAGGGTATCAGAGCAATCGTCCCTATCTATTTCCAGGCCGCTGGGGACGAGGACACATCTGCCCCGAGTCTGCTGATGCCATTTTACGGGCAGCATTTAAGCGGTTGGGGATTGAGGGAGCCAGCACCCACAGTTTCCGGCGAACAGCGATTACCTGGATGCACAATGAGCGGGTGCCAATTAAACACATCCAGTCGATCTCTGGACACAAGAGTCTGTCGGCGTTGCAGCGATATATCGATGTGACGGAGAAGGATAAAGAGATGACGATCGCGACATTAAGCTTCCGGTAGTGCTACTTCATCCTCTACAAGTTGGGTAGCATGTTAAGGAGCTTCGGAAATAGTGATTGTGAAAGGAGCTTGTTCGCTGCAATGCTAAGAGGTAAATATAGCGAGCGTGGCGGCTCACGGCACGCTCGCTATATTTACCCCTAGTAGTGGAATAGAAATGTACGCTAAGGTCATAAAGTATACATCATAAGCGTTTTAGCTATCTAATCTCAATAACATCTGTTGGGTAAATAATAGTTTTTGTTTATGTAAAACCCCAGGTTTATACCTTTTAAGAGAAAACTCAACCACTATGCACTTTTAGTGCATAGGTTCCTTCAGGGCTTTCGGCCCAAGTGAACTCGTCATTGCCGAGTCAATCGTCCACGATCGCTTGTCTCTGCTGCTCTCGTTCTGCCTCACATCTTCTAAACGATTGCCTGCCTCCACTTCTCCTGTTCTTCCGACTCACCCTTTCACGTCTAACAACCTCGCAATCAGAAGGTGTGTAGCAGCTAAAGCCTTGCGTTGAAAGCGCATAGTTTTGACTAGCGTGCTGGGACAATAAACTGATTCATCTTGTGCATCAATTGCTCAAATCCAAGCTGAAGTGGAGGGATGGGAAAAACCGCTAACCACCGTTTGAGCCAGTTGAAACAAATCAACGGTTGGATAATCAGTTGCATGACAGACTTGCACAAATATCTAAACACTCTCGCATTTCACCCTTTACGATCAGAGGGTGATGCCCAGTCCAATCGTAACTGTACTTTTTCTATAGGACTTCAAAGAATAATTGCCGTTTCTCCTCGATGGTCAGCTTAGACATTAGTGCTTTGATTTGAGCAATGAGAGCTGCTTTACCCTGGAGCGTTTCTGATTTCCACCACCCTTTAGCATCAACTGTTTTTTCTCCTGGGTGCATTTCGTTGTAATCTCGATCCCCAACTGCCTCAGAATTCCCGATGACTTTATGAAAAGCCTTTCGCTTCGTAGGATCACCATGCCTGCGTTCGTGGGTAATAGCAATGTTTCTAAAGAAGTGTGGATTTGTTTTACGAGGATCAATGTCTTGAAACAAAGGATGTCCCAGATTCTTCAGTGCTGATGTTGCCGTATAAACAGCACGCGTTACTGTGGTAAACAAGCCACTCGGCTCACAGGAATTTGATTTGACCACTTTTCTAAAATTTAACCTAATCTCTCAAACTACTGCCTATAGGGGACAATGGCCATTCCAAAGCACTAAAGATGTAGGAAGCAGATATTCCTCTTTCCTACGCTCATA
Source organism: Myxacorys californica WJT36-NPBG1 (assembly GCA_019359315.1). Lineage (GTDB taxonomy): Bacteria > Cyanobacteriota > Cyanobacteriia > Leptolyngbyales > Leptolyngbyaceae > Myxacorys > Myxacorys californica. Next base: position 8,407 of record JAHHHO010000070.1, on the reverse strand, counting down.
GTTAAGAGCCATAACACCTTTCTGATAAAGAGAATGCCTATTCCAGCACTGCTGGTAGTATTCGTTAACTTGCAGCTTGCGAGTCCTCTGAATCTGCCAGCCTCCATCTTGGCGTGATGGCTGCTAAAGGTGCTGGAGACAGCCACTTCTCTGGAGCTAACCTCTGACTAGGGCTTGGATCACCCGTTTGATGTTTATCAATCTCGGGTACGGGTGATCCAACCGCTGGTAGATCATTCTGCCGCCGAGACTGCCGCTGGCGTAACACCTCCATCAAGGCTTGCCAGTGCTGCGGCTCCAACCGATAGACCCGCAGCTTCTCCCCTTCAGATCCCGGCACACCTCGACACCAGCGAAACGCAATCTTTAATCCCAATTGGCTCAGGAGTTGGTGAACGAGCTGAACATCGCTGACTCGCTCAGTGACACTGAAGTTTAAGACCTGTCGCACTAGGGGCGCTTGCGCTCGAATGTGGGCCGCGCACTCCGCCAGGTCATGCTTCGTCCACTCCCGGTCCGGGTCGAGAAATTGGTTCAATCCGAGCAGCTCTCGTAATTTCCGTCGTAATTCAACCCCACTGATGTCCCACGGGCACAGCCCCTGATTCCAACTCGCTTGCTTCTCCAACGCCTTTACGGTGCGGTCGGTCGCCACGGTCGGAAACAGCTGCGCTTCCAGGCTTAGCACTTCGGCGCGTCGGCGGCCCCCGTTGTCCCACAGCACGTCCTCGACCCACAGCGTGTCCCAGCCGTAAAACTCCTTCAGGTGAAACTTGGAGAGCGATCTCTGCTCATCGGGTGTCAGGTGCTCTTTCTGCTCCAGGACCAACACTTGCGCATCGGTGAGATCCCCTGCCCCCACGATCGCGTCTGCCTCACTCTGCTTCAATTCGTCTCGCATTTGCTGAAGCAATAGCCGAGCTGCCGGGTCCACCGTGCGATCTTCGAGCACGACCCGATTGCCCTCGTGCTGGAGCCTCATGTGCAGCGAGTCTCGAAGCGTCAGCATACTGCGGTTGCGCTCCGCCTCCTGGCGACAGAAGAGATTGACCCAGGGGTCCGCTTGCCAGTCGCAATTGGAGATCTCGCCCCACACGTCTTCTCGCAGGCTAGAGCGCACGAGGCCCACTACGGCACTGGTGCGCTGTTGCAGATGCGATTTGAGTTCCAAGGTATTGGTTGAGCGGCTGATCTTTGAGAAGTTGGAGCCGCGTTGGGCACACCACACGACTCGTTCAACGGGCTCTCGCACGCGTCCCAACGCCTGGGCCATATCTGCATCCGTTGCACTCCCACCCGTGAAGATGCCATAGACACTGGCAATGATCCCCTTAGCTTCAATACTGACACCCGTTGCCAAGCTCGGTGAGGCCAGAATGATGTCGTACAGGCCTTGCCCCAGAATCTGATTTGGCGTTTCAATAAACTCGCGTTCTAGTGATCCCCCAGACGTTTCAGCATTGATGGTCAGCACGCGTTTTTGGGGATACTGCTGAGCCATCAGGCGAGCGAGCGTTTTGGAGACTTGCTTACTATCGGTGGCGACCAGGATCACCTTGCCCGCAGGCAGAGCTTGAACTGCGCTTGAAAGGTCAGCCGCGATCGCTGTTCGATCGGAGGCTTGCAGAAAGCGAACTGGGTAGCCCTGCCCTCCATAGTCATTGCGAACCAGAAAGAGGGGCTGATCATCGCCGCGCAGGTCCCGCAAACAGTGCAACGTCGCATTATCGAGGTCGGCATCCGCGACAATGACCCGACGAGCGGCCTGGAGCAAGGCGCGGAGGCGAGCCAGCAGGGCAGGGCGTTTGCCGTCCTGATTCGTTGTGGCACTGGTAAGGAGATGCCGGAGCACCTGGCAGACTTCATCGATGATCAGGTCACAGCCCCGAAATTGGTCGGGGTTGATCGCGAGCAGGCTGTCGACGCAGAAGCCGACGCGGAGCGTATAGCCACTGCCGGTGATAAAGCGGCCATCGGGAGTCTTATCTAAGTCCCCCCGCCAGTCCAGTCCTAACCGGCTGCTCAGGTTGCGTCCTAAAGCAACCCGGTGAGTGGCGGACAGCACTTTGTCCAGTCCCGCGACCTGCTGTCCAATGAACTTGGTTTTGCCCGTGGCTTTGGGAGAGGCGATCGCAATAAGGCCTTGCTGGGGGAGATCCGGCAGGTGCAGCGTTGAGAGGTCTGCCGTGCGGAGGTGCATCGCCGCCCTCCAGGTGAGGCGATGCTCCAGCCACTGCCGGATGCGCCACTGCTCGATCACCATTGCCTGCTCGATCGCCTGCTGGACTGCATCCACGCCTTGCACCACCCGCAGGTCGTCAATCCCTTTCCCCTGCTGAGACGGCCATTGCGCGATCTTGACCTCACTACCCGCTTTAGTCAGCAGTCCGCCAAAGCGAATCAGAGCTTTACTGACCGTCGAGCGGGTTTCGGCTTTCGTGTCTTGGTCGAAGGCCAGGATAGCAGGGCGACCTGGGACGGCAAAGCGGGCCACGTCGGGGATCAGGGCGGGAGAGATGGAATGGCCGAGGGTGTCCTTCGTGCGATAGCCACCATGAACGCCGTAAAGCGCGATCGCGACATAGCCAAGGCTGAGCAAGCATAGGGCTTTCTTGCCGCCTTCGGTCCAGATGATGGGGATCTCAGGGTGCAGGGCGAGCCACTGCCAGAAGTCGCCCGATTGAGGCACCTCGATGCCATAGCGCTGAGCGATTTTGCTCCGAATCGAGGCAGGAATCGCTGGCAGGTAAGCTTGGCTGCCGATCCCCACGACGCTTTCATACTTGATGGGTTTAACCAGGGGATGACCTTGGTCATCCCGCTGGGGCGAGCCATGGCGGTCTCGCTTGATCGTTTGGCGTGGGCAGTTGAGTTTGGCTTGCCAGGTGGAGCCGTCTTGATTGACGAGCAGGGCGGCCCAAAGCGTCGTTCTGGCTCGATCTCCGAAGCGAGTCATGCGCCAGTTGAGAGCCTCATGGATCGGGTATGCCACCTCTCCGCCTGGTAATACTTCCGTGTCGGCGACGAGACGGACGGCTGTGGCAAAAAGATCGGGATCAATTCCTGACCCAGTTATAAACTCCTGCTCGATCTTCTTGCTCCAGACCAGATCGGTCTGAGCACAGCCTGGAGTCGAGGGTGAATTGGATGGTGTATCTGTTTCAACGGTGTTGAGTATGGCAATTGTCATCGTGTCTATCCCAGAGGTGAAGTGAACCATCAGGGATAGGCAGCCATGCACCATCTAAAGGAGACGGGTCAAAAAGTTGCATCATTTGACAAATTCCCTCTAAAATGGGCATAGCAAAGCGACCCCACCTTGTGGTGCGGTTGCGTCTGGAACTCTAACTGTCACAGCCGCCAAGCTAATCTGGTTAGAAATCCAGTTCTATCCCTGAATATTAATAACTAGTCATGTGCTAGAAGCTTACTCACCCTGCTGTTCCCCAACGGCAGGGTTTTAAGTATCTAGCGGGTTGTTTCATGCAGTGACCTCCTGACTCGGCTTGATGAACGATGGCAACTCACTGAGCTGGGTCTCCTGACCCGTGTGATTTTGCTGTAGTGAGTATATTTGATTCGGGCTCGATTCTGAAGAGCGTTGTCATGAGTTATGACAAACCATCGACCCCCTTGCCCCGGTGTACAGGAACGATACATATTTCCAGTTCCGTCTCAGCGCCGTCTGTAGGGTCCTTCTACTAACGCGATTGAGACTGAGGAGAAGATGCAAACTTCACAGCACTTATTGGGTAGCGTTACTCCCCAAGAGTCCCTGTCCCAAGTTCCTACGTCTGGTGTGCCATCCCCTCCTGAAACGCTCTAATAGCTGCTCCTGCATCGGTCTCCGCTATCAGAATGCAACGCTTCAGTAGGTCCAGGTCGAGATCTTTTAATTCCTCGAACCCACTGTGCTCAACCCGCTCATAGCCAGTCGCACCTAGGCGGTAGATCAGCAGTACCCCATCTTGCCAGAACCACACTTCAGAGACCCCGAGGATTTGGTAGCGTGCCAGCTTATCGACTCCGCCACTAGTAAAGACCACCTTGATGGACAGGTCCGGAATCGGCTTAACGCTACCGATGCAGTAGGACTGATCCGCTTGAGCTGAGGCCTCGCGTTCTCGCTCTTGCGTCATCGAGCCAGTGGGTTGGAAGAAAATCCCCTTCTGGGCAAGAAAAATCGTCATCAGACAGCCAATGACATGCCCAAAGAGCTCGTGTTCACGTCCTGGCATCAAAATTTCAACAGTTCCAGCATAATAAAACAGTCGGACTCCAGGGGAATCCTCAAATCCCTTCTGAATGTGCTTGAACTGCTCCCAGGTTCCCCCATGATGAACGATGCGTTGATCCTGGATGAGTTCTTTAAATGGCGTTTGGGTCATCGTGATCTTACCTCACGAGCTAGCGTCAGGAGTAGATGAAATTTTACCTTCAGCTTTCGCTCTGCGGATTGCTTCTTCGATGGCATAGACAGCCATCTGAGACAGGCTTCTGCGCTCATAATTAGCCAGTCTTTCTAGATCCGCTTTCGTTTCTGGGGGCAGGTAAACCATTAATCTTGGCAACTTTGAGGGCACAACGCTTACTTCTAAGGATTGGGTCATGCTCGATCCTATTCCTCCATTAGCTCTTTGGTTTAACTATAGCTTATAAGTGACAGTCCAATACTGTCAAAGGACTGCTACCAATGTTACGCTATAAATCAAAAATTTAGTCCCCCTTGTCTCTAAGCCCGAGAACTTAGCACTTCAACTAGAACAAGGTGATTGAATGACGCACCAAAATTCTGCGGTTTCGGCTTTCCAAGCACTGACGGATACCACAGCCGTTTCCATTCAATGCCGAATCGTTTCGGGTGAATCGTCCTCCCTTGCTCAATTCGTCAGATGAGGTGCTGGAGGCATTGCGAGAAGGAAAGCTAGAGTTCACCAAGGCACGGGCGAGTGCGCGAGTAAAAGATGAGGGGCAACGGTATAAATTGCCTCAGCAGACGATTTCTAAGGACCTGTCCTGTCCTGAATGAGATTAAGGCGGTGGTTAAAGATCTGGCACCAGAATCGGAGCCAACTCCTGAGGAAGTGCTGATTCAAAAGTGCAGTAAGCTTGGTCAGCAGCTGCTAAAAAGCTCCAGTCTTTCCAAAATAGAACTACCCGAAATCTTTAGCTCAGTTATTGAATCTCTCCTCTAGTCATTACTAAAGGCAAGCATGAAAATTCATCGTTATGCCGAGCGAGGCGATCAAGCGGGCGTCCAGCAAGAACTAATGCAAGGGGTAAGCATTAACGAGATCGACACCCAGGCGGATTCGTTCACCCCGCAAACCCCGCTCCAATGTGCGATCGCCAGTCCACATGCAGGCGTCAATCTCGTGGAATTCCTCATTGCTCAGGGCGCTATGCTCTCGCTCACTCCCCAACAGGGAAAATCTGACTTCATGTGGGCGGTTCACTCAGGCAGCATCGAGAAGGTTCAGCTGCTACTGGATTTGGGAGCAGATATTGGCGAGGTCGATGAGGATGGCTATGATGCGCTGACCAATGCCATGTTTAGCCAAGCGCAAGCCGAGAGAATGGCGCTCGTCAAATTTCTGATTGATAAAGGCGCTCAACTCAATGGTCAAAGCAGTTATGGTGAGTCGGCCTTGAGCGTTGCCTCGCGCTGTGGATGGTTTGATATCGTGCAGATGCTCTTGGAGGCAGGGGGCGATTGTTTACGTCTCGGATGGACTGACCTCATGCAAGCGGTTGCACTAGGCACCCTCTCAGATGTGAAAGCCCAATTGGAGAAAGGCGCAGACCTTACGACAGTCGATCAGTGGGAACGTACACCTTGGCTATTAAGTCTCCAAGTGGGAGAAGTATCGAAAGCGCAACGATTGCTTGAGGCAGGGTCAGATCCGTTGGCAGTAGGGCGCTGTGGCAAACTACCGATGATGTACGCCCTCGAATCGGGGAATCTCGCGATGTTGAAGTGGTTGATTGAATTAGGCCTGGATATCAATGGAACCGATGAATTTGGCGAAACAGCATTGATGCTGGCTGCAGAACTGGATCAAGTCGAGGCCGCTTCACTGCTTTTGGAAGCGGGGGTCGATGTATCGCAGACCACTAAGTACAACGGGAAAGCGATCAATAAGGCACACAGTCTAAATATGATCGAACGATTAGTGGCAGTTGGAGAAGAGTTAGCGGACCTTGACCCCTCGGTACGCCGCCTCTTGACCAGAGTAGATGCTCCTGACTGCTGGGAGTTAGAGGTCAAGCACTACCAAGCCGCTAAATACCCCCGCTTTGGCAATCGCAATCCAGAAATGATGACTGCACCATTTTGGCGGGAGATGGTGCGATTTCGAGGCGCGGCTTACGCCGCTCGTGCTCAGTATAAAGACACCAGCTATCGTACAGAAGCAGCGGTCTGGTGCTTTCAGCGCTTTGGACAAACGATTACGATACTCCCCGACGGGCGAGTGATTGAAATCGCCGGAGAACACGAAGACTACTACGATCCTGACTTCTACATTTATAACGACGTGGTCGTCTACGACGGGCACGGGGATTTTCAGATCTACGGATACCCTAGAACGATCTTTCCTCCCACGGATTTTCACACCGCAACCTGGTTCGATGGCTGGATCTACATCATTGGCAACTTGGGCTATCAAGACGATCGAATCGTCGGTGACACTCCGGTCTATCGGCTGAACTGCACTACGTTTACGATCGAGAACGTGGAAACTCATGGGGAATCCCCGGGTTGGCTGAGTCACCATCGTGCTGTTCTGTATAATCGTCAGATTCGGATCAGCGGAGGCAAGGTTTGGGCAACCCAGCAGCAGGATCAACCGACACTCATTGACAATGATGCACAGTACGTTTTGAACTTAGAGCAGAATTACTGGCATCGAGTTCAGTCAGAATTGTAATGGATTTGGAAGACGTGAACTGTGTGCGGGTTGTGTCGCAAAAATAGTAAGGTAGGGAATCTTAATTTTCTCTAACCTTGCTCTAAATGACGACTGACTCTCTGTTCAAATGGCGGCACTTTTTGCCTGAAATCATCTTACTGAACGTGCGCTGGTATTGTCGCTATTCCTTGAGTTATCGGAATTTAGAGGAGATGATGGCAGAACGAGGAGTCGAAGTGGTGTCCTTCGGAGCTTCGCGAAGCGAACACATTTCACCCTTCATCGCTGGGTACTGAAATTTGCTCCTGAACTGGACAAACGTATCCGCCCGTTCTTGAATCCCACGAATGACTCCTGGCGAGTAGACGAAACTTACATCGAAGTGAAGGGAGCGTGGAAATATCTTTACCGTGCCGTGGATTCAATGGGTAACACGTTGGACTTCATGCTGAGCGCGAAGCGAGATGGGAAGGCTGCCGCACGCTTTTTTCGGAAAGTGCTGAAAGCGAAACACACTCCAAAACCGCGAGTGATTACGGTGGACAAGAACGCTGCCTACCCAGTGGCAGTCGAAGCGTTGAAAGCCGATGAAACACTGGCAGCAGAGACGGAATTGCGCCAGAGCAAGTACCTAAATAACATCATCGAGCAGGATCATCGCAACATCAAGCGATTGACAAAGTCAATGATGGGATTTGGGTCATTCAATATGGCAAGACAAACCTTAAGAGGTATCGAAGCGATGAGTATGATTCGCAAAGGACAAGTGAAGGGAATTAGCCAAGGGGACAGTGTGTCTCAAGGAAAGTTTATCGAAGAACTCTTCGGAATTAGCGCTTAACGGAACGCGAATGAGATACTTCGTTTGTCACTAAAAAGTATTTGCGACACAACCCTATCAAGCGGGACGGTTCAGCTCTTGACCGTTCCGGCGCCGACGGGGTTGTGTTGCAGAAAGTGACAGCGCTTTGCTGATGCGAAGGCTCTACTACGAGACCATTGTGCGATGGCACTGACTCAAAACGCAGCCTAGCAATTCCCATGAACCTGATCGTTGAGAATTGGTCGGTTATGATACGAAAGTCACTCGCGGCGGGTGATAGACAGCGTTAGCGCTGAATTCACTTCTTTAAATCTTGGTTTACTGCCGTACCCCAGAGTGTGTGAAAACTAGAGTCAGGAATCGAAAAAGCGCTATCAGGAATGTCTGAGCTCTCCCAAATCGTTCGTATGTAGCGTAACCTTCAAGTTTTCACACACTCTCTCAGCATACAAGTTCCAGGGATTAGAACCGATTGGCATACTTGGCAGAACTACGCTAATCAGTTGTTCCCAATCCAGGCTGCAATCATTCAGACCTGTTCTCACAGTGACCCAAGAGGGACACTGTGAGAACAGGTCTGAATTCTCAATGTTTCTTCTGTCGAGCATCGAAGAAATCTATCTACTGCTTCCGTAGCAACACGCCACACCAGCGTAGTCTCTCTAGGACTGAT
>JAHHHO010000069.1 GCA_019359315.1 Myxacorys californica WJT36-NPBG1 | reverse complement strand
GCGTTGACCACGAGCGGCACGAAACTCTGGGATTTGTTGCAGATGTTCGATCAAGCTCATCGGAGTGAGGCCAAGTCACAACACGACTAGTGTACTTTTTCTATCCTGACTTTGAAACAGCCCTGCCCCCAAAGCGGGTGCCATTAGGTGCCATTACGAGTGAAGTTAACGTATTACCAGAAAGCTTCAAAAAACCGATGCCCCAAGGGCTAGTGACAGGGATCTCAGACATACCATCACCATCAAAGTCGCTCTTTCTTCTGATCATTATTAAGTCTCCTTGCCATCAGGAACAATGCCCATCGCTGCGAATGATTCGAGGATTCGCAGTGATACTTGAATCATCCGTGACAGTTTGATAGAAAACCGTACTTGAATGAATGGGTTGTATTAACTCAAGCTGAAGTGTGATATCTCAAATATAGATGGGGAAAGCCTGCCAAAAAGTACCCACGAAGGTACTCTCGATTTGGGGATCTCTTTGCTAACTTTTGAAAAGCGCTTCGTGTGCAATCGGAAGACTGTAGGGAAAGCAGCACCGTGATTAGTTTTATGGATCGTCCAAGCTATTAAAGTGGCATTGCCCACCCTAAAGGTTTCGCGTAAGACTAAGATCTGTTTAGAATGCAATGAAAAATTGGATAGTAGTTCAAATGATGAAAAATGGGTAACGACTGACCCAAAAGTAGCTCTTACCATGGGCTCCTATGATCGGCTCCTAATTCAGCATACAGTTCGCCAGGAACTTAAATAGCTTTGTAGCCAGGAGATTTTTTTGCCGAAACTATATCGATTTGTAACAGCAACATAGAATGAAATCTTGATTTCATTCATTCAGTAATTCTATAATATTAGTCTCATTATTTCGCGTCTCGCAACGATTTCACCGGCTGCTAATGACCTATCAAGCCTAGCCGATCCTTGTTAACAGTCCGATCCTTGTTAACAGTCCTCTTGAAGGAGATTGCTGACCGACCTTCGTCGGTTCTTGCTTTTGCAGAAGGGCCCGATCTCCGATCTCTTCCTGGCTTTGCACGTTCCTCTCTAGTAGAATTGGGAGAGTAAATTTGCTCTGCCCCGAAGTTTGATATTGCATCAGGTTGTCAACAGATGAGAAGTAGTTCCCTCCTTAGCCAGATGCAATTCTTGGTTATGCTAACTAACCCGTCTCAGTAGAAAACTACTGAAGTCTTGAACCAAAGGTTTACACAATGGAAGAAATTACCACGAAGCAGCCGAAAACTGATTTGGCACAAACTAATCCATTTCAGTTGCGGAATTCGGAAGACGCGTTCCGCGAGGTGGAATCCCAAATCCATGTTTTCGGAGACAAAGTCATCTGCGACACTGATGGACGAGGATACGCTACGCCAGGGGATCGCCCTCCGATCGAGATAGTCGTCGATGCCTCAGAAGGGTTTATCCCTCTGTGGGGAAAAGGCATGACGTTGCGATGGCGATTTCAAGAACGTTCCATGAGTATTGTCGAGGATCCGGAATCCGCTAAAACTGCGATTAAGGAACTGTTGGGCGAAGCCATCTTGGCATGGGGTGACTCAGCACCCGTCAAATTTACTCAGCAGGACGATGTATGGGACTTCGAGATTGTAATGAGGGAGAGCGATCGGTGTAATCCTAGAGGATGTGTCTTAGCGAGCGCCTTCTTTCCCGATCCTGGCCGACACGAATTAGTGATTTATCCCAAGATGCTTACCCAGACCCGAAAAGAGCAGGTGGATACACTCGTCCATGAAATTGGTCATATCTTTGGACTTCGGCACTTTTTCGCCAACATCCGTGAGACCGATTTTCCGAGCGCAATCTTTGGAACGCACAAGTCATTTACCATCATGAATTATGGTAACCAAAGTGAATTAACCGATGACGACAAGGCTGATCTAAAAAGACTGTACCAGCTGGTGTGGAATGGTGAGTTAACGCAGATTAATGGAACTCCAATTCAATTGGTGAAACCGTTCCATACTATTGGAGTCCGTTGAACTTATTGCTCTTTCCTAATGTAAAATGGACTGAACACCCGTACTAGTCCAGCCGTGAAAATCAACCGCCACGACCAAGCCAAGATCCTCTCACCACAGGAGATCGCTTGGTTGTTTGACGGAAGGATGGGGGTGATTAAGGATTTAAAGTTGTTTCGATTGCTGAATGGGCTAGGGGAGAAGCAAGGAATGGAGGCGATCGCCTCTCTGTCAGTGCTCTCTTATATAGAAGGATTGCCAACCGAGCGAGATCAAGCGTTGTTTGGAATTTGCCTGTATACAACTGCCCGGATCAATGAAGCGTGTTCACTGCACACTGCTGATGTGTATGGGGCAGATGGACGGGTGCGCAATCGCATTACCTTCCGACGGGCCACAACTAAGGGAAAGCAGGAGACGCGATCTGTCCCGGTGTCACCCGAGTTGAGGCAATTGTTGGAAGGATATCGAAGTGATCGTCCTTACTTGTTTCCAGGGCGGTGGGGGAGAGGACATATCTGCCCGGAATCTGCCGATGCGATTTTACGGGCAGCCTTTAATCGGCTGGGGATTGAGGGAGCCAGTACCCACAGCTTCCGACGAACGGCAATTACCTGGATGCACAATGAGTGAGTGCCGATCAAGCACATTCAATCAATCTCTGGACACAAGAGCCTATCGGCGTTGCAGCGGTATATTGATGTGACCGAGAAAGATAAGGAGATGGCGATCGCCACACTCAGCTTCAGATGATGTGATTAGATCTGCTACCCCATCTACGATTACGGATATCTCTACACAAATTCATTGTTATCCATCTGATGTGCAACCACATGTAGAAGAGCAGTGATGTTGTGCAAAACACGCATTATCGCTTCTTCAACATCAGGTTTAGGAATGAAGTTGCCATAGAGCAGGATCTTCGAGTGCCGCATCAGTATCGTCAGGGGTTACAGTGTGAACAGCAACTGGATTTGTTGCATACAGGCATAAATGTAGCGAAGCTACGGCGAACTGTCACGAGATTGCTGCAATTGTTTCTATGTCTGTCTTTGGGGCATTGGAAAAATCATGGAAATAAGTTGTTTTAGTACATTAAAACTAAGTTACGATAACCCCTGAAGCATTAGCGTCATAGAGATTGCATGGCGGCTGACCGCAGCTTCGCTATATTTACGCGTTGCAGGTTGCAGTAATCGAGAGGTTGGCTGAGGCATTCTAGAGGGATTGCCCCGGTGAAAGTCCCACGGCCTGAGGGGCTGGGTTTGATTCCAAAACCCGATTCTTTGAGCTCGCGCCAGCCGTTCTGCTGTCAAATACTGGCTTTGGTTGTTAGAGCAGCCTTTAAGATACGCCGAGTAAACGACCGCCGACCCTTGTTGCACAAGCGCCAAGTTGATCGATTTGTTGCCGATAAACACCTCCCCCACTGTGCTGGGGTAACAGCATATCCCTCAGAAGTGTGACTGGCCCTCAATCGTCTGAAGCAGGGATAAAAGGCGGTCACTCAGAACCCGACTGAGAATCCCGTCGAGCAGAGCTAAATAGGGCCAACGCAAGTAAATTCACGCTTGAACCATCATTAACGTGAACAAGCCCACGCAGGTTTAGGGGCTTGCCCAAAAAATGATCTCGGTGGAAAATGGGAGCCTACGTGAGAGCGCAAAACGGAAATTGGGAACGAAGTAGGCATTGAGTTAGACTAAGTCGGGCAGGTGACTCTGCGGCTTAGTCTAACTCAACCCCAAGTAACCTCCTCAGCTGCTCTCTGAACCGGTCGATAGAGGTGATTAGAAGCCACAAGGCAGCCCCACAAGCTGATCTGATTGATCATCTCAACCCGATCATTCGGGGATGGTCGGCTTACTTTTCTGCTGAGTGTAGTAAGAAGGCTTACTACAAGCTGGATTACTCACTCTATCAAAAGCTGCGAGACTGGGCACATCGCCGTCATCCTAACAAGAGTGGATACTGGCGAGCCAGCCGCTACTGGCTAGTCAATCAAAGAAGTGGATGGATCTTTGCTGCCAAGCAGGGAAATAAACTGTTGCAACTTCGCACTCATAGCGAAACTCCCATTGTTCGGCATGTCAAAGTCCAGAGCAATCGCAGTCCTTTTGAGGGGGATTGGAGCTATTGGGCAGCGCAGGTGGGCAAACACCCAAAGCTACCGATACCCCCTGAACAGTTACCCATCCACTATGTGCTGAGCAACGAACCGAATTGCGATTCTTGCTAAAACTAACAATTTCATCAACCAACTGAGGCGACAGCATATCTAAGTTGCCTAAATATTCATTCGACTATTGACATACAAAAAATATGTATGTAATGTGTATTTATTCAGTTAAATTTCATCAACGAGTAAACAAAAGCCGTGGTTCTCTAGCCTACATAGACAGTTCTACTTGCCTTGTATTACTAAAAACCAGAGCCAAAACACGAACTAGACGCTTTGAGTAAAGCACACCCTAGACTGAATCTCTTTGCAACTCAATATTGAAGTAAATCCAAATCAACAACCAGGAGGAAACGATGCAATCTCTTCCTTTGCGACAAACTATTGCCAAATGGTTAGCACCTTCTCAACGTGTAGAGCAAGTTGTTCCAGACCCTTCACCTTGCGGCACTCTAGCCTATCTTGGTGACGATATCGGCATTGTCTGTGCAGCTATTCAGCCTTTTCAGCTGGGGCAAATCGAATTCCGAGGATCTTGGTGGATGGCTGCTTGTGAATCTAATCTCCTCTTGATGCCCAAGACCCACGTGCGTGTCATCGGGTTCTACTCTAACACCTGCATTGTCGAACCCTTGTATCCAAACTAGTGCTCACTTCTGTAGGAGAAAATATGTCTATCTGCCTGCGATCTCTCATCTTGCCTCACCCTCTGAGTCATCTCAGTTGTCCTTACCGTTTTCGTCTAAAGCGTCTTTCGCTTAGCAAGCGCCCGCAGCGATTAATATTGAAGACTACCATTCAGAACCTTAATCTGCACCGTAAACTACCTAGAGCAGGAGAAAACAGCAGACGCCCCAGACATTTCACTGTATTTAGATACTCAATGCATCAGACACAGTTTGGAGACACAGAGGAAGAACCTGGTTCTGCTTCATTGTGAATTAAATCTGAGATTTGAAGGTTGAGATAAGCCTACACAGGCGTGGGATCCTCTAACCCATTTCCTGTGTGGGCTTTTGTTATGATTTCTACATAGTTTGTATTAAAGTTGTATAGAGAATGTATAATTCATATGTAATTATAGTGAGAAAGTTGGAGGTTATATTAGGACAGTTTATTCAGTGACTTAGTAAAGACGTTCCATTCTCTAAAATCTCACCCAAGAGGCTATATGAACAGCAAAAAAACACTCAGAGGTAGAAACTCTACCAGCGACGATCAAGAATTGCTTCAAGAAGGCAATAAAGCAGAGAAACCACCCACAAAACAACGGAAGCGGTTGAATTTGGATTTAACTCCCGACGCCTATGCACTGCTTCAAGAATTAGCAGAGGAGTCAGGCAAGAACATGGCAGATGTCTTACGGACAGGATTAGCCCTTTACGACATTGCGCAAGAAGCTAATAAAAGCGGTCGCAGTCTTGGCGTCGTACAAGATGACAAGGTGATTAAAGAGATTATTACGACATAACGCTTTACAGCCTAACGTCCTGTTCAATGTGGGATGAGGGGGAATTAAATTAAGGGTATTGAACCAATCTATAGTGCTAGTTCTGCTGTTGTGTATGAGCTAGGCTGTGCTTTCTCTAGACCTTACCAAAACAGGGGAAAACGATGAGTCAGCGAAATGTTGGGAATTACGAAGATAGGGATAAATTCCCCCTCTCTCTAGATGAATGGTTGGAAGAGCGTTATGGCATACTGTCAGACGCAATTCAAATCAATGGAGTAAATTCTGTTCCTGACGAGAATCAGGGTAGACAAACAAAAGTTTGGTCGCTGTTAACGACTCGACCGCTACTGATGTGGGTATGCACAGGCTGTGCGATCGCGGGTTTCTCAGTTGGAGGATTGCTTTATTTGTATGAGATCTCGCAACGCTGAATCATTCGTATATTTGAACCTTCTATCGACTTATTGAAGGTACTGGGGTTTGAGTAGTAGCGGAACAGAAAGTTTCGCTAAGAGGTGTACCAGTTGAACCTACCGAGAATTATGAGCCTGAAACCCTTGGTATTCCGTTCAAGACCTCTGTACCAAACAGCCTATAGTCTAATTGGTAGGTCTCATTGAGACTAGAAAGCGCTTCTTGAAATGACTACTCGGTCAGTGTTTCAGCCTTAGCGTAAGTTTCTGTTCCATTACTACTCAAACCCCGTACTGAACGCTTATTCATCATCTAATACGAACCAAATTTTGTAGATGAATGTCGAATGTTGGATCAATCTTGAGACGCATTCTTGAATATTATCTAAAACCTGGTGAAAGTCATCTTCAATCCAGTCCCTACGGCGGCCAGAAGTTAGATCTTGTAGCTTCTGCAAAGTTGCTGCTTGTTCTTCTCTCAGGTCTTCGGCAAACATCTCTTGTATACTCTCAAAGTGTTCAATCAACTCATGAAAGCTATTCTGGGGCTGATCCTCTAGTCCGGCTGCCAAAATCCTGGTCGCTTCTTGAAAAAGCTGCAAAGATTCTTCTAAATCGGAGAAACGAAACTCTAAATCCCCGCGCACTTCTTCAACGCGACGCTGCTCTTCTGCCAGAGGATTAGAGGTTTCACCGTTTAGCACCGTTGCTAAACGTTCCTGCAAGTCATCAATCTGAGTACGACTTAAGCCAAAATTGTGCTCAAATTTAGCATCTTGTACGATTGCAGTGCTCAAATCCACACTCGTCAAATCTGCTCCCGTCAAGTCTGCACTTCGCAGATCTGTTTGATCAAGTCCTGCATTACTGATGTACGCCCGGCGCAAGACTGCATTTTGCAGATTGACTCGATCTAAACAAGCCCGCAGAAAGTTAGCACCAGTCATCTCAGTCGTAGATAAATCTGCCTCAGTCAAATCAGCTCCGCAGAAATAAGATCGATTTAGACTTGCTCCTCTAAGATTGCAGTTTTGCAGACTAGAGTCGCGGAATGAAGTTCGTGTCAACTTTGCTTCAGTTAAACTCGCTCTGCTCAAATTTGCCATCATTACCCTGGCACTGCTCAAATTTGAGTAATCTAGCTTAGCATCGCTCAAATCAGCCCCGTTGAGTTCGGTACTCATTAGCTCTGCTTGGTTAAGATTCGCTCGATGCAGCTTCGTAAACATTAGATTGGCTCGATTTAGAGAAGCTTGCTCCAGGTTAGCGTCGCTTAGGTCAGATCCTCGCAGCGTAGCACCATCTAATTTTGCGCTAGAGAGGTTTGTAGAAACTAACTTTGCCCGCCGAATTGCGGCTGTAGTTAGGTGAGCTTGCTCTAACTGAGCTTGGCTTAAGTCTGCTTGACTTAACTGAGATCGACGTAAAATTGCTCGATTTAAAAGCGCACCTCGAAGATTTGCACCTGTTAAATCTGCCCCAAATAGGAAGGCGCCTTCAAATTCTGCACCTTCCATTTGCGCATACTTCAGATGCACTCCATTCAAAATGGCATGATTTAGCTTCGCTTGATGAAGAATTGCATAGCTCAAATCACTGCCGCTTAAATTTGCTTGTGTGAGATCAGCTCCGCTCAGATTTGCATATCGCAGCACCGCATTTGTTAGCTTGGCTTGACGGAAGTTCGTCTCGTCTTGCAGTTGAGCACCGCTAAAGTCTACCCGCTCTAAAAGGGCATGACTCAGATCAGTTGCAGAAAAGCAAGCGTTCGGAAGTTTAGAACCTGTTAAGTCTGATCTAGTGAGAATAGCATGGCTCAAATTAGCGTCGCTAAAGTTCATTCTCCGCAAGCAAGCATCACTAAGATTAGCGTTGCTGAGATTTCCTCGTACTAATTTTGAACCACCTAAATCGGCTTGTTGCAGGTTCGCACCCGTGAAATTCACGTCTACAAGCTCAGTCCGAGAGAGTTTTGCTTCGCGCAAATCTGCCCCTTGTAGATTGGCTCCTCGCAGCATTGCGCCACGCAAGTTTACTTTAATTAAATTTGCGCCCCGCAGATCAGCCCCGCTAAGGTTTACGCCCCGCAAATTAGCCCCGCTAAGGTTTGCATCTCGCAGATTTGCGCCACTAAGGTTCGCGCCATTAAGGTCTTGATAACTGAGGTCGCGTTCAACGAATTGTGCCTTCGAGTAATCGCCTCCAGGTCTTAAGTCGGGTTGATTACTGTCTAGGTCGAGGGCAGAATGTGATCTTTTGTCAGGCATTTTCTAAAAACGTTAGGTAGATGACAACTGAGCAGAGCCATAAATTGCTAGGCTGCAATCGTGGTAGAACTCTTTCAAACGCTGAATCAAATCACGTCCATTCAACTTAAATCTAATCAATAAGTACATGAGTTCTTATATAAATTTTTATGGGCAATCTAAATCACTCTATTTTAGTTTGTTGTAGGGAATCCAAGGCTTTATTCATATTTAAGGCTTAATTTGATGAATGTGGAAGCAGCCTATTTTCAGAGCACAAATTAGCTTGATAGCATCTTCTAACATGAAGAAATTTACGCGATTGCCGAAAAACGAGCCTCAGCCTTGTTGTTTAAACAGAACTGCACTCCGTGCTAACTTATGCGCGATCGACCTTCTAGTTGGCTTGCTTGGTTAGAACCTGTTGCAGGAACGCTCGTGCTCTTGGTTGTGGTTGTCAGCATCCAGCTGTATTGGGGTCACCAACAAAACAAATTAAGAGACCTCCGAGAACACAAGCGTACGTTGCAACAAAAAATTGACGCTACAGCAGAAAGTTCATTCTCAAAAGAAAAATTTGGTTTGCAGAAGGACTTAGTTGCGCTTGAAAAAGACGGCATCGCCTTAGAGAACAGCATTAATGCTGGTATTGTCCAAGCTGTCGGTGGATTTCTACTGTTTGCAACTGCTTACGTGTCCTGGAAAAACTTAAAAGCCACTCAGCAGTCTGTAAAAATTGCTGCTGAGAAGCAAGTGACAGAACGCTATGTCCAAGCTATCAATCATTTAGGGCATGACAGTCCAGAGATTCGGTTTGGAGGGATTTACGTCTTAGAAAGAATTGCCAAAGAATCTCCCAAGGATCATTGGACAGTCATGCAGGTGCTCACTTCATACGTTCAGACGCGAGCATTGCTGGGTTTAGAACCCGAGCAAGCAAGTGTGTCAAGCGCTCCCGGTACCAAAATTTCTAGAGATATCCAAGCCTGCTTATCGATTATTGCGAATCGGCAGATCCAACAAGACCCTCGATATTTACCCTCCGACTCCAACACGCGACTCAATCTTATTGAAATTAATCTCTGTGGAGCCGAGTTACGTAATGCAAATCTCAATTATGCTTTGTTATTAAAGACCAACTTGAGCAGGGCATACCTCGTCCACGCCAATCTGCGTGAGGCAAATCTTAGTCAAGCCATCCTTTCTGAATCAACGCTAGAATCCGCAGTCTTACAGCAGGCAAGATTGATCAACGCGAATTTGTCGGGTGCAAATCTAGCGAAAGCAGATCTGAGGGGCGCGATCGGACTAACGGTGGCTCAAGTGAAATCGGCGAAGCATTGGGAAGACGCAATCTACGATGATGCTTTTCGAGCAAAGTTAGAATTGTCTGGAGCCAAACCACTTGAGTGCGGCAAATCGGACTTGCCATAATCCCCGGTCTCAATTTCTACTACTCTCGGCTTCGTCTCAAGCCTCATAATTGTTTAACTATTGCATCTTTAGGGAACGGCGTTCCCGGTCGAGTAGAGAGGACTCCTGGAATGTTTAAGCTTGCTTTGTATTCCCCGTTGCTCTCACCTTTCGGAACGCGAGAGTGTCACAAGATTTAGACCTTGCACTGTTGCAAGTCTCCCCCTCACAGAAGCCTGCCTGCGGTTCTCCCGCACAAGCCTCTTCAGACGGTCATTCACGAGACCCGATAAAGACAGACTAGCCGCCCCGGTCGCGGTAACGGATACCGAGCTTTATAGCGAAGGAAGTTTCCCAAGTGAAACTGCGCCGTTGGCTACGACGATTTAACCATTTGAACAAGAGTTTGTGCACTTCCTGTTCAAAACGAGTCACCGCTTGGCTGTTATCGCTCACTCCAAAGTAGTTGAAGTGCCCTCGCATTTTCTGCCCCACTTCCCGCCAAATCTGCGGAAGGGGCTGAACGTTACGCACTTGGCGTAGCCATTGACTCAGGTCCTTGAGTGCCCGACGGAATCGTTTCTTCGAGGTCTTGCGCTTCAGCCGAACATACCCGTTGCGACCCAAGCCCCAATAGTGAGTCAACCCCAGAAAGTCAAAGGTTGAGGGACGTTGCCCTTGCGCCAACGCTTGCCGAGCATGGCGCTTGCCAAACGGGAGCAGGCACGTTTTCTCTTCATTGAGCTGCAACCCGAATTTCCCTAACCGTCGCGGCAGAACCCGCATAAAGCGATGCGCGTCCTCCTCCAACTCAAACACCGCTATCATATCGTCGGCGTACCGGATGAAATTGCAGTATCCTTGGCAGTGTGGCTTGACCACGGTAGAAAACCATTGGTCGAGGACAACGTCCAGAAATACATTGGCAATCATCGGAGAAACAATTGACCCTTGAGGACTTCCTCGTTCCGCTTCTACAACACCCGCTGGCGTTTGTACCCCAGCTTTGAGCATTCGCGCAATCAGTCGCAGAAATTTTCGGTCCCGAATCCGCTCTTGCAGTACATCAAGAATCTGTTGGTGCGGCATGGTGTCGAAAAACGCAGACAGATCTAAATCCGCAATCCAATTCACTCGCTGTTGCATCACTTCCTGGTTGAGCCGACGCAGTGCATCATGACAACTCCGTCCAACTCGAAATCCATACGACGTTTCTGCAAACACCGGTTCATAAATCGCTTCTAGAATCTGTCGTGTCATTTCTTGGACAATTTTGTCCTCAACACAACTGATTCCCAAAGGACGAACATTGCCATCTGCTTTGGGAATCTCCACCCGTCGTACTGCTTGGGGGCGGTACGACAGTTGATGCAGTCTCTGATGCAACTGCCGCAGATTATCCTCCAGGTGTTCTCCATACTCTGCTTTGCTCACTTTATCGACTCCGAGAGCTTTGGTTCCATCCAATCCCTCGAAGCAGGCTCGCAGGTTCTCTACACTGAAATGATGCATCAGTGCAGTGAATACCGTTGCTGGCTCCCGGCTCGCCCGTTCCGCGATTTGTTCGACTCCTGTTGTCGCCATGTTTCCACCTCTGAGTGTGGGTAGCGTTTCTATCTCACAATTGACCGTCTGTGCTCCCCTTCGCTCCGTAGGCGTTACTCTACTTCCTCGCTACTATGAGAGCATCCGACTTCCCCAGCAGCATCAGGCTTCCTTCCAGTTTTCTGGTTGTGCTACCTTACCCCATCTGCTGGGGACTGCTTGGGATCTCCCGAGTTCCCGACTTTGCCCTAGTGACGTGCCACGGTCTGAGACCCCGGTGGACCCTCCTGAACCTTGGCAATTGGCTCATTGGGTATGGCCTTCCCTGTCGCAAACCAGGTCGGCATCCACAACTTTGGTTGATTGCGGGGCTCGATCCCTTCACGCTGATGCATTGCAGCCCATCACCTCCCTGTGTACGCTTCGCCAACACTGTTACCAGTGTTCACGCAACACTCGGTACCTGGTGCTTTGCCAGAGCTTCCAGAATCAGGACTTGCACCTGATAGACAAAGCCGAGCTTTGCTCGGCGCACTTGCGACACAACCAGAAATTCTGCTTCGACTGCGTGCGCAATAATTTGCTGTGCGCCCTGTCGTACTAATTCTGTTAGCACATATGTAAACATTTCTGTTGACTCTGAGGTTTTAAAATCAATCACGTTATCGTTGTTTATGATGTATTCCTGGTCTGATTTTTGCACTTTCAGCAGGATACACCTTTTTTCTCCTTATTTTCCATACACCAAATCAAAGCATAACCCTATCGAATGCGCCCGTTAGTCCATCACCCTGTACGATGATAGAAGCCAGGCTGGAAACTCACTTTCTCAGCGGCTCCCTATGCCGGGCTAGGTCAGGTTCAGGCACCTGTAAAGTTCATAGTACCGCCCCATTGAGCGGGGCACGACGGAGTGAAATGAACCCAAATGCAGATCGTCGCTACTGAAACTGCGATGCCGTTGGCCAATGCTGTAGTGCGCGAGCTTCGTGGCGCCGCGGCCACGAAGTTGCAGACTCAAACATTCAGCAATGGACAAATTGAAGTTCGCTTCACCGGCTCCCACACTGACGTTGTTCTGTTCCAGGTATTTGCGGATTGCGTTCACGACAGACTTTTTGAATTGCTGCTAGCACTCGACCTCCTGCGCGCGGCCGGTGCACAGCGATTAACAGCCGTGTTGCCGCACTTGCCTTATTCTCGCTCAGACCGGCCTGCAGCAACTGGAGCACCAGTGCCAGCACGCTTGCTTGCTTCTCTAATGGAACATGCCGGGCTTTCCCGTTTGGTCACGGTCGAAATGCATGCACCCCAGATTTCAGGTTTCTTTCGCTGTCCAGTAACGAACATTGACTTCGTCCCGGCACTAGCGCGTCACCTGAGCGATGTACCGCCTGAAAATCTGGTCGTCGTATCGCCGGATCTTGGCGGAGCCAAGCGGGCCGAGCGGCTTGCTATTGCGCTACGCTGTCCCGTAGCGGTCTTACGTAAGCATCGCGAGAACGATATCCGAAAAGGTGTAGAGGTATTGGGCGAGGTCGCTGGTCGCGCGGCATTGCTTATTGATGACGAGGTTAACACTGGGCAAACGTTGCTATCAGCAGCTGACCTTCTAAAGTCGCGTGGCGCAACTAGCGTTTGTCTGGCTGTAGCCCATGCCTTGTTCACACCTGACGCCGTGGCTCGGCTATGCACCTCAAGTGTCGAACGGGTGATAGTTAGCGACAGCACTGGCTCGCGCATCTTTCCGAAAAATGTGGAAATAGTTTCAATTGCAGGAGATATTGCGGCTTGCCTCTGAGGTCGCGCTAGACAAATGTTGATCGAAGGTCGATAAGTACTCGGTTTACCTGAGGGCTTAGTGCCGCCTCAAAGGCATCCTCAGCCCGAGATGCCGGTATGATCTCTGTGCGCAGTATGTCGAGAAAAAAGTGATCGTGAGCCATGAGGGCAACAGCAGCAGAAACATTGGCGGCGCTTTGCGCAACCGTCCCAATTATTTCTATTTCCCGGTAGTGCACAAGGTTGGCACCGATCCGGACGTCGTCGTTATCTGTAATCGATTGGTATAGTACAATCCGACCGCCGCGCGCCAGCGCGCTGAGAGCTAACGTAACTGCGCGGGCCCCAAATCGCGTACAGGCAACAAGATCGAAACCCCAGCCGTCCGTCCACGCGTTCTGCTTCTGCGTGTCCTCAACTGCACTCAGCGCTTCGCACGATACGGCACCAGCTGCTATGCCTTGAGAATAGGTGGCTTCATCGTCGTCAAACAAGAAAACGCGGCAGCCCTTTCGGGTTAGCAAAGCAGTGTGAAGCAAGCCCATCGTGCCGCCCCCGATAACCGCCGCCTGTTCACCAGCACGAGGTCGCGCTCGCTCGATACTCCGCAGCACGCAGGCGACTGGCTCAATTAGAGCAGCCTTTTCCGCCGATAGTAGCTGAGGTACCCGGAAGGCCTTATATGATGGGACAATGATTCGGTCGACTAGGCCTCCGGGGCCGATCGGCAATCCTGGCCGCGATCCGGTGTGGAGGTAGGCACAATGATTATCGAAACCTTTGCGGCATGCATGACAAACTCCACAGCGTTGCATAAGCAGCACCGCGACGCGATCGCCGACCTTGAAGTCTGCCGGGGAATAGGGAGCCGCTTCCACAACCCCTGCCAGTTCATGCCCCCCCCAATACGGGTAGGTGGCCCGAGTGCCCCGGTACACCCGTTGTTCTGGCGTGCAAAGCCCGCAAAATTCGACGCGTACAACGAGATCAGTAGCAACCGGCTCAGGAACCGATAGACGTTGCTTCGAAACGCGACGAGGAGCGGTTACAATCAGTCCTTGAACATCCATCGTTCGCTCAACAAGCTTAGGCTAGGGTAATTTCGTTGATAAAAGGGATCGAGAATAGCTTTGGCATTATATCGCCCCAATCGTGCTGGAGTGGAATCTCGGTTTGATCAGGTCGAATCATTTCAAGGAAAGCTGGTGGAACGTCTATGTCACAGATGCGCCGAACCTGTGACAAAACATAATATAGAGCGGGACGCATTTCATACTTGTAAGCGATCGCGGCAACTTCCCCCCAATTTACATTGGCTAACTGTCGATGTAATACTGCGTGAAGATCCCCTAACATAATTAGCCTGAGCGAGTTGTAGAGGAAGGCCTCGTGGTAGAGTCTAGCAGCCAAAAACCAAACCGCTCCGGTCGGCGACTGTACCCGCACTACGCGACCGAGCGTATTCGCTAATTGGACGCCCGACCAGATATCCTCCTCGTCGATGCCGACGGATAGATTAACGTGTATATCAATAAAAATTGGCATGTGCATCACCTGCCGCGAATCGACGAAAGATTTCACATGCCTGTAGCGGAGCTTAGTGGGCAGATCACTGGATGCAAAAGGCGATTCGACTTTTTCGATTCGTGCAAAAACTGGCAAAGCGTAAGTATCACGAAACGTTGCCGGACCGATCGGCTTCTCTTCATCTGTCCAATGCCCGTTTGTAGGGTCGAATATCCCGTGCCGATACCCGATTTCAAACATGAGCTTCTGCACTCGATGCGCATCCGCAGGTCTGACCATGATATCGACGTCAGTCATCGGTCGCAGCAGCGGGTCCGGATAGTAAAGTAGCGCGAGATCTGGTCCCTTAACCAAGAAATATGCAATGCCCGCCTGATCAAGCGCGTCCATAATTGCCAACAGATTCCGGAACTCAAGCACAGACCTTACCCGTGACATTGTGGTCCAGCGCTGTATGTATGCTTTTGCCCCGGTCGGAAGCGTGTCTAGAATGCCAAGGCGGCGGAGATGGTACTCGACTAGGGGGATCGTGCGATTATTCTCGGCCCGCCAGGTCACGTATGCCCAATTAATTTCCTCTTTGGCTAACGATCCAATCCGCTCGTCATCGTGGGGCTGCAGGAAGGCCCTACTTGTGAGGAGCAGCAGCGAGTCTTCTCGTGATAGACGAAGCATTTTGGAGTGTCCCCATGCGCAGATTCTTACTCTTCCGTCGCGCCCTCTGGGCTGTTGAGAGTTGAAATCGAGGCCTTCAGGTCAGCCAGCTGCTCCTCGAACGCTGAGAAGCTTTGATCAACATTCTGTCCGAGGATCTGCTCAAGGGTAAGGACCTCGTCTTGTGGCTTTTCTTCTACGGACATTAGTTTGTGAACTGAAGAAATAGGTAGCAATTGCGACAGAAGTTGACCGCCTTTTCC
Source organism: Myxacorys californica WJT36-NPBG1 (assembly GCA_019359315.1). Classification (GTDB taxonomy): domain Bacteria; phylum Cyanobacteriota; class Cyanobacteriia; order Leptolyngbyales; family Leptolyngbyaceae; genus Myxacorys; species Myxacorys californica. The sequence goes on along the minus strand of JAHHHO010000069.1, from coordinate 12,179 downwards.
AGTCTGAGCGTTATCTCGAATCTGTCGTATCGCGGTTTCTGCCAATAACCCATCGATTGTGATAAGGAGCTTTCCATCATCCTCATCAACAGAATAGCCGAATAGCCTAGCTCTTGTCATCCCACCACCTCAATCGTTAATAGATGCTATCTGCGACTCTTCAGCAGCTCGATGTCTGCTCGGAGCTGCTGAAGTTGCGTTTGGGCTGCCAAGAGCCGGGAGAACGCGGCGCTTAGCGCCTTTGTTGATTGACCACCGCTTCCTCCAGTTGAGCCCATGTGAACAGGTCCACGGCCGATGCGTCGACCGACAAGGCCCGTATCAGCGGCGCGGGGTCCTCCGCGATGCGTCGGCTGCCTGCCCACCATTTGGACATAGTATCCCTGACCGACAAGGCCCGTATCAGCGGCGCGGGGTCCTCCGCGATGCATCGGCTGCCCGCCCACCATTTGGACATAGTATCCCTTCGGTTCGCCGCGCGCAGGGGTTGTTCCGAAGCTGCTAGCCTTGATGGACTTCTCTAGCTTAAAGAGCGCAGCAGACAATTGCTGCCCTGCCGCCTCGAAGCTGCGCTCGAGACGCGCTAGATCTTGAACCATTTTGGCAACAATTTGCGCCTGCTGAGCGACCTGGGCGTTGCCCGAGTGTTGCGCCACCTGCACGAGTGAATGGGCAGCCTGTGACGCCCCCTTAAATGCCTTGCTCATTTTGCTGCAGCCTCCGATTCTAACTGGCGATGCGCGGGAATTGTGCCCTTCCGATAGGTGCAATCCAGATCGGGATCCACCAATGCATACTCCGGAAAGCCGCCGCTATTGTAAACCTCTTGGCACAACGGATAGGGGGCATTCTTCTCGCCGTAGTGCGACCAGCTACTCATCTTGCAGACGCCTCGACAAACAGAGTAGAAGACGCAATTGCCGCATACACCTTTGACATCGCCGTCACCGATACTGCGGAGCTCATGGAAGAAGGGGCTGTTGCGCCAGATATCCATCAACGGCATCTCAAACGCATTTCCACCTATCATCTCGGGGTCATCGTAAGAGGCACTACACATCGACACTTCGCCGTTGGATAGGATACCGAGGACATTGTCACCCCACCCACAGGTATGCACGCCTGTAAGGTACTTGAGCGGCATAAGTGCAGGAGGAAGCGTCATGTAGGCGCGTCCCGTCTCAAAGTGTGGCGATTTAAGCAGACTGCCGATAAGCAGTTCGCATTCATCCAGGGTTATGGCATTGCTCTCATGCTGCCGGGCAGTTCCGCTCGGATGAATATTAAGAAGGGTTCGGTGCTTTTTGATGCCCCAGCCCAGGACTAAGTCGATTATCTGCAAAACACTGCTATAGTTGTTGCGATAAGCTGTGGTCGTCACCACAGTCTGGATGTTCGTCTCACCCAGCGCGCGGAGGACGGCCGTCGTTTTGGCGTAACTTCCCGACTTGCCACGGAACATATCGTGGGCATCTTCTTGATAGTGATCCAAACTCAGAAAGATGGTTAAATTCGGCAGTCGAGACAGGCGCTCGATGGTCTGATCATTGAAGAGTGTTCCGTTCGTCTCCAGCACAAGTTCCTGCAGCCCACACGAACCAAGATATTCCATCACGGCCATAAAGTCCTTGTGGACCATCGGCTCACCACCTGAAACTTTGACCTTGCGGAGGCCATGAGGGCGAGCTTGTTCAATGAGGCCGCGGATGGTTGCTAGGTCGAAGTCGACTCCTTTGGCTTTCGGCCCGACTCCCTCAATGTAGCAATGCTGGCATCCGAGGTTGCACTTGCGCGTTAAAAACAAGTAGATGGTTTTTAGCTCGTCTTGTGACGCATACCGCTTCGCACCTTCGCGCCTCACCAAATCTTGCAAGGATTTGCGAACGGTGTGATTGCCTTGACTTGCAGGTAGCCATTCTAAGGCGCCCATATTTCCTCCCTCTAACATCGAATTAGACTTACTAACATCGAATTAGACTTATTACCGGAGCTTCGACAAGTTGATCGCGGCCTTTGAGTACCCCAATCTCTAGCATAAATGCGAATCCGACAACGATGCCGCGCTGCGAAATGATAAAATCCGCCGTCGCCCGTGCGGTCCCGCCAGTAGCGAGCAAATCATCAATCACAAGACATCGTAGATTAGGTGTAACTGCCCCAGTCGTGATCTCCAACCGACCCGTACAGTACTCGCAAGTATAGTCGAAAGACTGAACTTCGCCGGGCAATTTGCCCGGTTTGCGGACCATGACGAGTCCAGCACGTAGGCGATCGGCCATTGCCGCGCCAAGAATGAACCCGCGCGCATCGATTGCTAGAATTGCTTCGACGTCGAGTGGAGCGATTAGCGGTTCAAGCGCAGACACTGCCTCGGTCAGGGCACCTCTCTGCGCCAACAAGGGAGCGAGATCCTTGAAGAGGATGCCCTCGATCGGGAAATGTGGGACTTCGCGCAGCAAATCCCGCAGCGAGCGATCAAGTTCGGGGTTAAGTAGTGGACCTGAAGCTTCCCTCATTCCTTTCACCTTTGTAATCGACGTGTAACCGCTAAAGCAATCTCCCAAGGCATCGGTGCGTTAGCCGCTCGCACTGCCGTCATTCAACCTCTTCGGATCTGATTCCCCGCAGCTTCTTGCGTTTGGGAAACACAGCGTCTGAAGGGTGCTGTTGAGCGAAGTCGAGCCGCGAAGCGTGCGAGTGGAGCGAAGTGATACACCGTCCGCTTGCGACGGTGACGTTCATTCCGATTCATCTCATTAAAACCTCACGATTTGGAAAATGCAATATTTAGCCCAGAACTTTTCATCTAATGCAACATTTAGTCATTTAATGCAAAATTGGATTGTGTCGCAAATACTTTTTAGTGACAAATGGGTAGTGCTACACAATTAATGAAGCATTGTAGTGATGAATGAAATACCAAATAGCCCCAATATAATTCTCCAACGATTTTGCGAAGGACAAAGTCCTTCGCAAAAGCCGAGACACCCATTGTCTCAACGTATTGTTGAATCGCTCAATATAGCTGGTCTTGCCAGTTTCTTTGCCCACGGTTCGATGACGCTTGCTCGGTAGAACGGCTTGATACGCTGCCCAAAAATCGGTGTAGATGACCGCGCACTGGCGGTAAATCGGAGGCAAGGATTGCCAAAGTTGGCGGGCTGCGGCTTCATCGCGTGCACCGATATAAATCCCTACAATCTCACGAGTGTCGGCATTGAGAGCCAACCAAACCCATTGTTTGTTACCTTTGTTGTCCACAAACGACCACAACTCATCACATTGAATCGTTAACCTCCCCTTTTTTTGGAACTCACCTGCACTTGCCGGGGTTCCTGGGCATATTTCTCATTGACAGATATTGCAGCCATTGTTCAGAAACCTGCACAGCACGAGCGATTCTAGCCAGAGAGATACGTTCTAGAAGCAATCGGTCAATCAGTTCACGCATTGGTCGGTCAATTACTTTTTTAGTCGGTTGTTCGACAAACTGTCGTCCGCAGGCATGGCATTTGAACCGCTGTTTGCCGTTATGGATACGACCATTCTTGACCGTTTGAGAAGATGCACAAATTGGGTAGGCAGGCATGAGAAAAAACATCAGCAAGAAGTCCTACGTCTCTATCATTACATCTTGAGCACTACCGATATGTATAAAGTCCTCAAGGCTATGTTCTATAGGCTGAACGAGGATTGTCGCTGGCGACTGCTATCCGACAATATCCCCAGGTGATGTATACCTAACTTCCGCAGCTGGCACATCAAGGAGACAGGAGTGCGAGTGCACAATCAATTACGCCAGTGGGTACGAGTCTATAATGAGCAAGAGCCGAGACTTTCCGAGAATACATTCAAAGCGATTAACAACGACTTTTCGTCTAGAGAATTCAGGATTCTATAGAATAATCTGTGAGTTGAGAGGGGATGATTAGAGGCCTGTTTCTACATACACCGTGTGTGGGTAAAAGCAACCATTGCCCATCAGCTCTTTCTACTGAAGAAATTTGTGGGGACAGTAAATCCCTAGTTACTCTGAATGATCTCGCAAATATCTTCTAGCTTGATGGTTTCGCTCCTGTGTTTCGGAAACCAACAACTTTAGTAAGAAAATCGAACCAAAAGGCTGCTCCCCTGGATACGGCAACTCCTGTCAGCAACCAACCAACTAATTGTTCCCAGGATAGATCCACAAAAAGATTTGCTGGAAATGTTCCACTTCTACCCAGAGGCAAGGCAGGTATATCAGTCAACAAAGTATTTACCTGTTCTTTCAAATTGTTCATACATTCCTTCTCTGCAGCGCTACTGGTAAAGCAGAAAGTGTTATCAGCGACAACTTGGCTGGCTAAATTTGAGAGAGTTGACTGAAGAATTCTGTCTTGGGAAAGTGCTTGCACAATGTGAATTGAATTGGCATTCACCAAGAATGAAAGGACTAGCCCGAGAACAAAACATAACCCCCTAGTATTTCGGGTATAAACTCCACTTGCTCTCTCCATAGATTGGTCAAACCAAAGACTGATCTCCTCTTTGAACTTTTGCCAGACATCTTCTCCCTCCTTAAGACTTGACTTGGCTTTAACTAGAAGCAGCTGTAGATTCTCTATCAGCTGTTCGGGTAGTTGTTGACTTGACTTTGCCTGTTCTAGTTTTATAAGCAATTGATCTGCATCTTCTCCAAAAGTCAGTTCTTGCCCATTTAGTTGGCTAAGAACAAACAAAAGAGCTATAGCAAAAGCATCTGAAGGTAAGTAGGAAGGTCCAACGGAGGTTTTTGTTCTCCAAGCTGCTCGTTGATGTAGAGACTGAATCAATGGATGCTGGTAGAGCGAATTGACTAAGTTTAGTCCCTCGAGCGATTTTGGATTGCCAGAGAGAAGATTGACGATCGCAGTCTTTAGATTACGAGCGCGCCATTGAAGAATGGTGGACAGCAACTCCTGAATCTCAGATACTAATAAGCTCAAAACTAAATAGATGGTAATGAGACCAATTGCAACTTCCACTACTGTTGAAAAATACATTTGCTTGATTTCCCAGAATAGAGGCACCAAATTCTTGGGGAGCTTGGTGCCTCCTGTACTTTTAGTCGCAGTAGGTACGCTTTGGCAAAGTCGCATCTAACACGAAGGGGTTTTCATTGCCTTGGAGGGTTAGGGCGATTGCCCGGCTGCGGGCTACCTCAGTCGCGTCAATCGGATCAGCAGCTTGCCACTTACAGAGAATATCTCTCTGGTCCTCAAAGAAGCTAGCTTTAGCTAGTTCGGGATAGACTGTGCGGAAATAAAACATAACCCGAGCAATATCTCCTTTCTTCGCCTCCCGCGGTTCAAAGGAACCCCGTTTGAATTCACTGTACTTGTCTATCTCTGTAGAACTGGGCTTGACAGGTAATTCATCATCATCGAGGTACCAAGACGTGGTTTGATTATCAGGAATCTCTGCGAATGGAAAGTTTGACCGATCACTGTTGATCTCTTGCCGTGAGGCAAAAAGGTTGTGCAGATCACTTTTTGCTGGTCCTTGAGCCCCCATGCTTTGGGGCCAAACATGTTCTGCATTGATGCCTTTTTGTGTAGCTTCGTCTTTTGCCTTGGTGGAGCTTTTACTGATTGGAACGCTATAGCCACCGTAGATATCCGTGACGATACCCCCTTGGTTATCGATTTCGGTGTAGAGTAACTCACGGGCAGTACCATATCCAAGGGGAGTACGAGGAGAATACAGCTTGTCTAGCTCTTCCAGTAAGCCCTTCCCGTCAAGACTAGGAAGGATCGGGCTTGAGGTAGCCACTGGTTTAGGCGGAACAGCTGGGACTGGTGAGGCAGGGGCTGCTGTCCCTAGGGTAGATACAGTAAATCGAGCAATCACAGGGTCATGATCGCTAGCTGATCCAGAGATGCCTGCATTAACATGAACGGCGTCTATCTCGGGCTGTCCCTTGCTGAACAGATTTGGAGTCACCAAAATCTGGTCAATTTGCTCCTTACTGCCTCTAAAGACAAAGGAGAAACGATCTGTTAATGGAATATTGTCTACCAAATTTTTCAGCTCGCTCCCTTGAAGGGTCTTAATAGGCGGGGAGGCTGGAGTATCATTGAGATCACCAAGAACAACGATATTGGCGCTTGGGACAGTTTTCAGCTGATCGACGACAAATTTGTTGACAATGATTGCTTGGTTTTTTCGTTGGGTATTGGAAGCAGTTCCCCCATTCTTAGAAGCAAAGTGGTTGTTGACTAGGGTGATAGGAGTATTGTTGAACAAAAATTCACCCACTAATGGTTTGCGGCTCTCAGCAAAAGCTGGATCATCAGCAAAACGTTCAACTTTCTGTAGCTTCACCCGTTGAGGATTGAATAGAAATCCTACTCGGATGTTGCCACCGGGTTGCCCTCCATCCTGCCCGTTCTTGGGAGCAATTTCCCGGTATTCATAGGTTGGACCTCCTACAGAGCCAATTGCTTTAATCAGGGTGCTAGCAGTCAGGCTGGCATTAACCTCGGAACTCAATTCAGCTCCATCGTTGTCTTGCACTTCCTGCAAAGCGATAATATCTGGTGCTTGAAGGTTCGTAACGATTTGACCTGCTAAAGCTGCAAACTTACCATCTTTGACATCATCATCGACATTCCTAGGTGTGTTTCCATCAACTTTGGAAACACTTTCTTTTTTAGGATCTAGATTTTCAACATTGAAAGTAGCGATCGTTATTTGAGAAGGGCCCCCTACTAAAGATGTAGTTACCGCACTGTAAGCAACACCTGAGGGAAGGCAAAATACAAGCAAGGCAACTAGCCATAGTGTCTGTATGGCTTTACAAATAGAACGAATGATCATTTTTCCTTGGTTGTGAAAAATTGAATTCAATAGAGATATCACAGGTTTGCCATTCCTACTGTTGATAGAGCAAGAGTATTCCTCCCAGCTGTTGGGAGGGTCAGACAGGGCAATCTTCCCAGAACACTCTTGCTCTATATAGCAACAGCTTTTATAACTCTTCGGCAAAACTCTATATTTTTTCTAGATCTCACATTCAGTAAGAAGCTGTTTCTAAAGAAAAGTGACGAGGAGTAAAAGTAGACAGATCTCGTGCGGAAATAGAAGCGTAGCCAGTGGTTCATCAAATGAGTCGAAACTCCTATCCAAGCGATCTGAGTGAGGCATAGTGGGCAATCCTTCAACCACTGCTGCCCGCTGAAAAGAGTGTCGGGGCACGCACGAAGTCGAGTTACGAAAAGTTATCAACGCCCTGATCTATGTGGCTGATAATGGGATTAAGTGGCAAGCACTGCCTCACGATTTTCTGGCTCGGCAAACCAAATTATCACTGTTTAGAAACCAATGCCCAGTAAATCAGTTAGAGCTTATGAGGTGTGCCACGCTGACCACTGCTAATTGCGTAGTCAAAAAAACGTTTCGCATGTATTAAGCACTGCTCATTAGTCAATACTTTAGATTCAGGCTGTGCTGTATCCTGAGACTTGTAATCACGATAGTTCGTTTGATAGGAGAGGAACTCTTTTGCTGCATCCTCATATATAGCGAGGGCATTATCAGTGCAGAGGAATGAAGTAATTGAGGGAGATTTATCATCTTTCTTACCTGATAATATGTGGAAAGGCTTATTCTTTACTTCTCTTTTAAATTCAGCATAGCTATTATTCAAGCGTTCGAAGTACTCAAATCCAAAGTTCTCTGCAGCTATTGGGTATGGCGCTTTCAGGTCGTTCTCGGTAAGGTTGTAGAGTATGTTGCCAATTAAATACATACTAGGATCGCGCTGTAAGTAAACAACATCCTTAACTCTTCCTAGTGCCATAATTCCCGCACACTGAGAACAAGATTCAAGAGAAGTATAAATTGTTACCGAGCTGAGGACGGTTGAGTAACCTGTTGAACGCGGCAGATCCTTCGGTTCACGTGTTTCCCAATTATCATAAATTTGAGTTAAGCTAAAGACCCGTCGAATCAGTCTTGATTCAGCATGCTCAACTGAGCTATTGAAGAGATCATTGTGATTGAAATCAAAATCAATGATTTCACCTATGCCATCAACAGCAAGGCTTCCAATATTGTGTCCATAGTAATCACCTCCGCGATATGTATCATTCGCCAGTCGTTGCTTCTCGCGCCATGGATACTCGCCTTCATTTTTACGTTTGTTCCCATTCCAGTTTTGATGCACCAATGCCATAAGAAGTAAGGAATAAATTCGGTGCCGCTCTCGTAGTTCGTCCTGTATCTCACGATATTCAATAGCAGCAAGCTTCGAGACTGATTCATCCCAGTATTTAGCCAATGGACTATCAATGTAAACAGGTGGCTGTAATGGGGACTGGTCGTTCACTACGTGTTACCTCTATTAGCATTATCTTGAGGATTACTGAATCTCTGTGAGTCCATACCTTACAGTTCGCTATATGCAGAAAACATAGCGTCTGCAGGTGCTGTTGAATGAGGTCAAACTACAGAGCAGGCAGGCTTAGCGAAGCAATACTCCATTCGCTTTCGGTGGAAACGTTCATTTGAAGTTAGCAGAAAATTCATTATTTAGCTTAATGTTTTAAGAAAAGCTTCACTAGTTTTTATCAAAGTTCTTACGTCGATGAAGGATTCTTAAGTAAAGTTGTTGATCCTGCTGACCAAAACGGTGTAAGCCAAAGCAGTGTTTTGCTGTTTTGAAAAAGCTTTCGATGCTCCATTGGTGTCGTCCCCACCAGGTAATCGTACTTCCCTTGAGTAGAGCTAATTCGTGGTAAAGGTAGAGAAATTAGACTGAAATAGTTGCACTCTGCTCACGCTCATGAGTCTGATTGACCATCTCAAACAGATTGAAGATTACCATGCTCCCCGTGGGCAACGTTACCCGCTCTGGCTGATGGTACTGTTAGCGATTCTCGGTACCATGAGCGAGTGCTACGGTTATACCGCACTAGAAGAGTTCTGTGTGCGACACTACGCTGCTCTCAGCGAGTGCTTTGGTCTCGATGTGACTCGCTTACCCTCGGACTCGACGTTTCGCCGCTTATTTGAGCAGCTTGACTTTGAGCAGGTCGTGCGAATGTTCAATGCGTGGACAGCCGAACAAATACCACTCGGTGAAGGAGACTGGTTAGCCATTGATAGCAAAAGCATCTAGGCATCAGTGATCCGTTTAAAGGTAATAGCACTCAAAATGGTGCCTCAAATAATGGAATTCAAATTGCTGTAACCAACGCGTATCAGTTTGATGGAATACCAAAGATGGTGGGACAAGCAGCCATCACACTAACTGCAAAAGCACAAGATCAACAAGGCACCGATCTCTCCAATGCGATCATTTGGAAAAATTAGGATGGAACAGTTCTCGGTCAAGGTGGAACGCTCAACTATCAGCTTAATAAAGTACAAACTGCAACGATTGTGGCAGAGGTGACTGCTTCCAATGACGACCAACACTACCGTTGTCATATTTGTGCGCTCTCCGCAGGAGATCGTAGAAGGATTTGCATAACTTCCCGATCTTGCCCGTGTATATCCTCGACCATCAATGAATTTGAAAGGGAAAAACAATGTCTAACATCAACACAGATGACACGGCCAAGTCAAGCAGCATCTGACGTTGCCATCTTTTCAACAATGGCTCGACAACCAAAAGCACCGCTTTTTTTGCAGTCTCAATTTACTAAGGAGAAAATCATGAGTACCCAATCCATCAAAGGAATTTGTGCAAAATTTAATCGCAAACATAATGTTGTCAGAATTGCGTTGGGAACATTCGTAATGAGCGCACTCGCACTCGGTCTGGTTCCATCAGGTCCAGCGTCTGCGGGAACTTGTGGACAGACGTTCCAGTCCAGGGTTAATGGCGGCGAGGCTGCTTGGTCGCTGCATTGCAACGGCAACAAGATCACTATCGACGGATGGGTGAAGGACACCAAAGGCGACGGCATGTGCGCCTGGGTTAAGGCGTTCGGCAACGGGGGCATGCCAGGGAGCATGCCACACGCGAAGGCTTGCCCCAAGGGCAAGGTGACGGATTTCCAGTGGACAACTAACGGCACCGAAATTAATGCATACCTGTATGTCCGGTAGCTCAGACCAACACCACAGCAACGTCCCCAGCGAGTGGGGATGTTGCAACTTGATTGCGGCTTTGTACAACTAGGACCAGCGGGCGCATTTGAACAGAAAGTAACGTTAAGCGGCTCAATCAGCGTGTACCAGTTGAACCCTCTGGAACTTAGGAGCCTCAAACCCCTGCTATTAACGTTCGCTCATAGTGGCTATGTACCCGTTGTGCATTCTGCTCACAAACCGGACAGACTAGCGAAGATTGAATTGATATCACATCAATTCTCACTTGCTTTTGAATTCGATCTAGTTCGTAATCTTAAAGTTGTAGATAGATTTGATTAAAAAAGAGTTCGGTGATTAGTTCCACAAATGTTCTGAAGCGTTTTTTCTCTATTCTGACATTTGATTCTCATTCCGACATTCGTTCACCAAAAGAGTGCAAGAACCTGTCACTGTCGCGGCCCGGAAATGGTCTTGACATTTAATAGTCAGCCGAGGACCACATGCCGCAGCAGCATGGCGATTGTCGCTAGGGAATTGACTCCAAATTTGATGAACTGCAACCGCGTAATGTTAGTAATGTTAGTCAGCGGATTTTACGCAGGTGGATGTGCCCTAAGGAACGGGATGACCGACTCTAGATCATCGGTCAGAAGCAGGTAATCACTGAAAGCTTTCTCAGACGCCAGCTTCTCGAGCAATGGATAGACTTTCTTGCGTTTATCCTTAGGGTTATGCCGCGTCATGTCTGGTGGGTTCCAGTAGTCCACGCCGAGCAAAATCATAGGACTTTTTACGCCTCCGTATGTGCGGTAATAGTTCTGATTGGCGTCTTGAAAAATTTCTTGAACGGTGCCGCCGTTCCCTTCGGCGAATATGATTCCACCAAGTGCCAGTGCAAGAAGTCCCTCTTCACGGACACTGTTCTCGAAGTACTTAGCTATGTGCGTTGCAAATACGTTTGGCGGCTCATGTCCATAGAACCATGTGGGGATGCCGAGATTTTGGCTCTTGTCTGCGTTATCCGGCGACCCCAGACTCTGCCAAGCCTCGAAGGCGACACTCAGCCATGCAGCGTCTTTGTACGTCGGTGCCATCGCCAACTTGACGAGGACGGATTTCAGCGCCGCCTCCGGATCTTTGAAGCCTGCCGTGTAGGCCCCAAGATTGCCAGCCTCCATTAGTCCCGGTCCACCGCCCGTAACGACGAAATAACCTTGCAGCGCTAGCTTCTGAGCAAGCAACGCGATGTCTGCGAACACTGATCGATCACGCGGGACATCGTGTCCGCCCATAATCGCCACCGACTGTTTCCGCCGAGGCAGATCCATGAAGTCGTCGAGAGCGTCCGCGATCGACGCATCGTGGAGACGTCTGAGCAGAATGACATCGACATCTACAGGTCGTTCCGCTTTCGACTTCGGATCCAGAAACGACTCGTAGATGATCCAGTCCAAACACTTTTTATATGTGTCGGGGTCTTTATAGTCAAAGTTCTTATACAGTTCAGCGGGCGTATACAGCAACGGACGAAAAGGATCGAACGGCATGCTGGCGCTAGCGATTGGCGGCACGACTAGACAGCTAGCTGCGACTGCGGCTTGCGCCAGAGATGCTGTCATGCGGCAGCCGATAAAGACACAATCGCTGAGATCGCCCTTAGCGATGTCATCCGAGTACGTCGTCAGATCCTGCCCTTGAAAGACTGCTGGCCCATTTTTCTTAAGCCATGCACATACTTCCTGCTCAGAATCAATTTCGAGCTTCATGATGGTTCCCTCAAAGTCGATGTAGCCATAAGGTAGCGGTTTCACGTGCGAACGTCTAGCTTTCCTACGTCCGGATGAAGTGCAAGCGTTTCGATGATCAAGAGGTCATCGGCATTCATGGCGAATGTACAGTGCCAAATTAAATGACATCGAGACAAAATCGTGTCATCAAGTCAGTCTTATCACTACAGGCTTCCAGGCCTTGAGGCTAAAGTTAAGTTTATCTCACCGTTCGCGTAATCGAATTTGACTATTCGGAATTCGCAATGAGGCAACTGTAAATATCCGTAGGTAAACCTAACAATCGAATAATCTCTTGCTGCAAGGGATTGAGCGGGGGAACATGCCCAA
>JAHHHO010000068.1 GCA_019359315.1 Myxacorys californica WJT36-NPBG1 | reverse complement strand
TGGTAGAATTGAGGCAACATATGATTAAATGCAAGGGTAAATCGCAGATTCACCCTTTTTTTCTGCTTTTCGCATCCCTCATCCGGCATTCTGTCTAATTTCTAGCTTCGCTGTCACCCCTTGAGGTAATTCCCTTCTGTGGCAAACTACTCTGCCCGATGGAACTACCGTTGCTGAGCAAATCTACACCGAGGAGTAAACTATCTTTTGCAGCTAGAAGGTTAGAAGTTGAAACCGCTCCCCCTTCTCCAGAGCTGTCATCTTCACTAACATCGGACGAAGACAGCATTGTTGAGGTAGACAATATTGTCAGTCCGCTCTTGAGAACATTTTGAGCGTTGGTAATAACAGATGACCAGAAATTTATATTTGTAAGTTTTTCTAGTTCATTAACCGATACAGCCATGACTTACAAGAAGCAATAATGCATTGCACGAGTTGACTCACTTCCTTCAGCAGCATCTACAGTTCTCTCCTCTGGCAGGGTTCCCATATTTTCTACCTGATTTTGTAGTATGATGTAGTATAGTTATGAGGAGCTATTTTCCAACTTTGCATTTGGGCTTTATATGATTTGTATCGACTGTATGGTTCTGTCACTGTGCAATTGCCACTGTTAATAATGACGCCGTTAGAGGTCAACATATTCACCTTAATGAAGGAAATTGAGTATGCGTAAACTCAAATATTACGTCGCTTGCACTGTTGGTCGCTTTATCGCTAGAAAGAATGATTCGTTTGACTTTTTCCTGACCGAAGGAGAACACGGTGCTGATTAGCTTCAAAACTTTCCTGAAGCAATTTCGGTTCGCTTTTGAAATAAGTTTGGCATCACGGTTGGAATCAGAACTTTGATGCGATGCTGATGGAACGCAGAAATCTCCAAGATTGATGATTGGAGAAGAAAGACAGTGAGAAATTGAGAGGTTGGCGAATGACAAAGACTTTTTATGCTGTTCTAGCAAACTCACTGTTAGCTTCGCTGACCAATACTTTTGTCTGGTTTGCAGTCACGTTTTGGGTGTATTTGCAAACGAAGTCTGTGTTAGCGATGTCAGTTATGGCAGGTGTGTATCTTGTAACGGTTGCGCTCTCTGGATTTTTCCTGGGGTCTTTGGTTGATCGATACAAAAAGAAAACAGCAATGCTGCTTTCAAGTATTTGCTCCCTTGTTTTGTACATCCTTGCCTATATCATTTTTGTTGCGACGCCATCCTCTGCCTTTACTAATCCTGCTGGTGTTGCGCTCTGGGTATTTATCACGCTTGCATTAGTGGGAGCGATCGCAGGTAACATTCGCACGATCGCTCTACCTACTCTTGTGACCATCCTGATTCCTGAAGCAAAACACGATAAAGCGAATGGTTTGGTAGGCACTACAAACGGTATATCATTCCTCATTGCGTCGATCTTTAGTGGAATGACGATCGGATTTCTTGGCATGTACTGGATGCTTGTATTTGCAATTGGTCTGATGATTCTAACGGTTCTCCATTTAGTGACGATCGCTATTCCTGAGAAGGGAATTGTCCATGTAGAAAATCAAACCAATCACATTGATATCCGCGGAACGATTCGAGTTATTCATCTTGTTCCTGGGCTGTTTGGACTTATTTTCTTCAACTGCTTCAACAACTTCCTGGGTGGAGTCTTCATGTCTCTGATGGATGCCTATGGTTTATCACTGGTCTCTGTACAAATGTGGGGTGCGTTGTGGGGGCTGTTGAGTTTAGGCTTTATTGTGGGTGGATTAGTTGTTGCCAAGGTAGGTTTGGGAGAAAGCCCATTAAGAACGCTGTTTCTAGCGAATATTGTTATGTGGATCATTGCAATGTTCTTCACGATTCAGTCATCAATCGTGTTACTGACCATCGGTTTATTCATCTACTTGTGCCTGATTCCTGTCGTTGAGGCATCAGAGCAGACTATTATCCAAGCCGTGATTCCACTTGAACGCCAGGGCCGTGTGTTCGGGTTTGTTCAAAGCATCGAACAGGCCGCATCCCCGCTTACCGCTTTTATGATTGGGCCGATCGCCCAATTCATCTTTATCCCGTTCATGACGACAGGTGCAGGTGTCGATCTCATTGGCAGTTGGTTTGGTACTGGTGCTGATCGAGGAATTGCACTTCTGTTTACCGTCACCGGATTGATCGGGCTGATTGTAACATTCATGGCAATGCGATCGCGCTCCTACCGAAAATTATCAGCAAATTATCAAAAGCATTAATTTTATGGTGAACCTCCGCCCTGCCACCTCCAATGATTTAACTCTCCTGCAACATTGGGATGAACAACCCCATGTGATTGCCTCAGACCCAAATGATGATTGGCACTGGGAGGTGGAACTCGATCGCACCCCGGATTGGCGAGAACAACTGATTGCTGAGATCGACGGTCGTCCGATCGGGTTTATCCAGATTATTGATCCAGCCCTTGAGGAGAGTCACTATTGGGGACATATCGCTGCAAATCTTCGTGCCATTGACATCTGGATTGGCGAAGCAACCGATTTAGGCAAAGGTTATGGAACGAAAATGATGCAGCTTGCCCTTGCCCGATGTTTCGCTCACCCAGAGGTGATGGCCGTACTCGTTGATCCACTGGTCAGCAACACTCGCGTTCACCGCTTCTACGAGCAGTTTGGTTTCCAGCGTATCGATCGCCGCCAATTTGGTGACGATGACTGCTTTGTGTATCGCCTGAATCGAGCAGATTGGCGTCCTGCAAACGCTGAATGATGTCTATAAAACGCCAATCTTTTCTTTTCATTTTGCATCTTCGCTCAATGCGTCTCGCAACCCTTCAACCACTTGATCTAATCCCACTGCTCGTGACGCTTTAAATAGAATGCGATCGCCCGGTTGCACTATTTCTTTTAGGCGGCTCACCAAATCGGCATGAGTCATGAATTTTTCAGAACGTAATGGTGCGGCTCCTTGGGCGAGGGCTTCCGCTTCTGCCTCGTCTGCCAAAATTAACAACCCGTCTAAATCTAGGGCTCTTACCTGTTCGCCAACTTGCCGATGGTACTCAGTTGACCAATCGCCCAGCTCTTTCATGGTTCCAAGCACCGCAATTTTTCGGCTTCCAGAAGTTTGTGCCAACAGCTTCAGCGATGCCAACATCGATTCTAATCCCGCATTGTAGGTTTCATCTAAAATTACGACATCATTTGCCAGGTCGTAGCGGCGCGATCGCCCTCCTGGTAAATCAATCTCTAGACCCGATGTGAGCTTTGACCAATCCAGATTCAAGGCTTTTGCAACGCCTAACGCCGCTAGAAAGTTTAGCGCGTTGTGCTCTCCGGCAAGAGGCAACTCAAAGTTCAGATTACCAAGCGTTAAGCTATTAGCGCTAAGCTCCGGAGGGGTTCGCTCCGCTAAGTCCGTTGGAGCGGCAAGCATTTCACCTTGCAGATCGCCGCCTGTAAGCCCGTAGGTGATGGTATCGCCCTGCCAGACCGTAGCGGCAGTTTCGATTAGAAGCGGGTTGTCGTGATTGAGAATTGCTACAGAATTAGGCGGCATTTCAGCAAGCAGTTCGCATTTGGCTTGCGCGATCGCGGCTCTCGATCCGAGCCGGCCGATATGAGCAGTTCCAACATTAGTAATCACGGCCACATTGGGACTGGCAATTTGGCTCAATAGCGCGATCTCTCCTGGCGCTCGCATTCCCATTTCAACCACAGCAAAGTCGTGATCAGCGCTTAGGTTTAGCAGCGTTTTCGGAACGCCAATTTCGTTGTTGTAGTTCGCTTGGGTTTTCAGTACGCGACCATATTGAGAAAGAACCGCCGCTAAGATTTCTTTGGTCGTCGTTTTTCCAACTGATCCGGTAATTGCGATAATTGGAATGTCGAACTGCTTGCGCCACCAGTGCCCTAAGGCTTGATACGCATTCAAGGTATCTTTAACTACGATTAGAGGGAGATCAGACGGCGGAAAAGCTTCGTCTACAATCGCCGCGATCGCGCCTTGTGAAATTGCGGTTTCAACAAAATCGTGTCCATCAAATTTCTCACCCCGCAACGCTAAGAACACATCTCCCGGTTGGACATTCCGGCTATCAGTCGTGATTCCGGTTGCTACACCTGCGCGATTGGATAAATTCTGAGTCGATGCACCGAGAACGGTAATAATCTGATCGAGAGACGCTTGAAACGGCATAGGGTGAGGAAAGAAAACTAGCTGCCTATTCTAAGCGTTTGCCACGCCATTTTCTAGAGGTGTCATGAAGCGATCCTGTGGAACTGGGCAAAGCCAATCGTGGCTAATCGAATTACGAAACCAATGGATTGCTCTGCTACAGAAGCTTTCCGTTAATTCCACCTCTGCAACCCCTGTATTTTCCGATCTGGTCAACGCCTATTCTGAGCCACACCGCTTCTATCACACTCTCGATCACATCCAGTCGGTTCTGCAATGGGTCGATCGCTTGCAGCCAAATGCTCACGATTTACCAGCCATTCAATTAGCGGTCTGGTTTCATGATGTTGTCTATGACACCCGATTGCAAGACAACGAGGAAATGAGCGCCGCTTACGCCGGCCAGGTATTGAGCGCTCTCGAAATTCCAAATTCCACAGTCGAAAGAGTCAGCCATCTGATCCTCGCGACAAAGCATCATGTTGTGGAACCGACAGATAGTGATGCTCAAATTTTGTTAGATGCTGACTTAGCAATTTTGGGTGCACCCCCAGTTCAGTACAAAGAATACGCTTCAGCGATTCGACAGGAATATGCTTGGGTTTCAGAGGTAGACTATCGAGTCGGGCGCTGTCGAGTGTTAGAGGCATTTTTAGAGCGCGCGCAACTTTATTTCACAGAGTTCATGGTTGAGGAATTGGATGAGATCGCCCGATCTAACCTCCAAACCGAAATTCAATCGCTCAAATGACCAAACTTTTCAATTTTGTAAGCGATCGCGCAAATTTCTGCTATTCTAGGTAAGGCTTAAGCGGATGTGGCGGAATTGGTATACGCGCACGCTTGAGGTGCGTGTGGCTTTGCCTTGCGAGTTCGAGTCTCGCCATCCGCATAACCTCAAAAAGGGTACATCGTTAACGATGTACCCTTTTTCATGACTCAAAATTCCGCTCTCTATACTTCAACAGGAATGGTCTGATTCACCTGTTGCGCAGCTTCGGTCTGTCCTTCCGCAGGTTTACGAGCAATCCAATACTTGCTCATAAAGTGTACCTGCGTCGAAATGTCCGTAAAACCTGCTTCCTGTAATCGTGCTTCCAAATTATCGGTGCTGTAGTGGCGGTAGTACGGCTCGTGGAACATCGCCGGGAAGTTTTCCATCAGAGGAGCCATTTCCGGTGAGTCGCTCACCTGAATCGAGTCGCAAATGACAAACGTGCCACCGGGCTTGACCACGCGGAAGCAATTGTTGATCACGTTCTGACGCGCTTGTGCGGGCAGTTCATGGAACAAAAAGACGCAGCTTACCGCATGGAAATAGTTGTCCACAAACGGTAATTCTTCCGCATTTGCCTGAACCAGTTGGGGCAACTCTCCAGGATTTTGTGACAGAAGCTGATTGGCTTTCCGCAAATAAGCAGGCGATAAATCTATTCCATAGAGCGACGCCTTCGGCAGCATTCCTCGAATATTCCTGAGCATCCGACCTGTACCGCAAGCAACGTCTAGAACCTTGATTTGAGTTGGAGGAACGTCCCGAAACGTCTGCAATCCTTCTTTCAAGGGAGCTAAGATACGCCGCCGCATCGGATCGGCGGCTCCGTTAAATAGGAGTTCGACCTGCAAATCGTATAAATTGGCTGACAGGTCGCTGAGATAGCCATTCGTCTGATGGTGGAAGTTTTGTAGGTAATAGCTGGGATACCCACGAGTCTCAACCGCCGTGTCAAACTCTTGGTGCTGCTTGTTTTGCACTCGCTGCCACATTGAAGGCATGTCGAGCCACACCACTGGATAGAAGCGGAAGAAGTCGTCCCAAGGGTTATCAAACAGAATGCTTTCTGGATAAACACCCTGCTCTGCATCTCGCCAGTCCGCTTCCACAATCTGGTTATAGCGTTGCTGAATCTGACCCAGAATCTCCGCTGAAACCGGAACCGTCTTGCTTTCTGCAGAAGGAGCGACAAGATTGGTCAATTGGATGCCCACGGCTTTGTGTGCCAAACCAAAAACGCTCTTGCCCTGCTGAAATGTTTGATACGCCAGTTTTGTTAACGTGTCAGGCATGGTTAAACTTTATTAAACTGAAACCCACTTACATCAATAATTGTAACGAATTTAATGAGAGCAGCATTGAGTTTCAGTAATTGATTCTTTAAAACATGAAAGAGCGATCGCGCCTCTACAAGATGCGATCGCTCCATCCAACCCATGAAACTGACTTAACGCAACGCTTAGCAGTCGTAGTACAGCATGAACTCGTAAGGATGAGGACGAATACTCATAGGAATCACCTCACGGTCGAGCTTGTAGCTAATCCAGCTTTCGATAAAGTCCTCAGTGAACACACCGCCTGAGGTCAAGTACGAATGATCCGTTTCGAGGTTCTTCAGAGCTTCAGCCAACGACCCCGGCGTAGACGGAACCTTCGCCAACTCTTCGGGGCTGAGTTCATAGATATCCACATCGAGCGGAGAACCCGGATCGATTTGATTCTTGATCCCATCAATACCCGCACACAACATTGCCGCAAACGCGAGGTAAGGATTAGACGTAGCATCAGGACAGCGAAACTCAAGCCGCTTCGCTTTAGGATTGGTACCCGAAAGCGGAATTCGGACAGACGCCGAACGGTTGCCCTGAGAATAGGCTAAGTTCACCGGAGCTTCAAATCCTGGAACCAGACGCTTGTAGGAGTTCGTGGTCGGATTGGTGAATGCCAACAAGGACGGGGCGTGCCTCAGAATGCCACCGATGTACCAGAGCGCCGTTTGGCTCAACCCGGCATACATATCGCCTGCAAACGTCGGCTCACCATTGTTCCAAATCGATTGGTGACAGTGCATTCCAGAGCCGTTATCCCCAAACACTGGCTTGGGCATGAAGGTAATGCTCTTACCATACTTCCGCGCCACATTTTTAATCACGTACTTGTAGGTCATCAGCCAGTCTGCGGCTTGCACCAACGTACCGAACTTGATGCCCAACTCGCACTGACCGCCCGTGGCAACTTCATGATGATGCTTCTCGATCGGCACGCCGCACTTCGCCATCGTCAGCAACATTTCAGACCGCATATCTTGCGAAGTGTCGGTCGGCGCAACCGGAAAGTACCCCTCTTTATTCCGAGGCTTGTAGCCCAAGTTGCCACCTGGCTCAGTCCGACCAGAGTTCCAAATTCCTTCAGAACTATCGACGTGATAGTAGCCTTCGTGCTGGTTTTGGTCATAGCGAACATCATCAAAGATGAAAAATTCAGCTTCAGGACCAAAGAACGCGGTATCGCCTAATCCGGTCGTTTTCAGGTAATCGATCGCTTTTTGGGCAATTGAGCGAGGGTCGCGACTGTAGGGTTGTCCGGTACGCGGTTCAATAATCGAGCAGACCATGCTCAGAGTCGGGTGTTCCATGAATGGATCAATCCAAGCAGTATCCGGATCTGGAACCATCGCCATATCCGACTCGTTGATCGACTTCCAACCGCGAATACTCGAACCATCAAAGGCAACACCTTCAGTGAAGCTACTTTCCTCGATCTGGCTCTTGTGTAATGTCAGATGCTGCCAAATTCCTGGGGTATCAATGAACTTGAGATCAATGAGTTCAATATTCTCATTATTAATCCATGCCAGGATGTCTTGCGGGGTCGCCATGAAATACTCCTTACTCGGTTCGTCTTGCTCAACTCTGAGCGCGTGGTTAGAAAAGTAGGCTTGGAAAGTTAAAAAGGTGTTTAGGTTAAGCCAATTTGACGATTAAACTTGAAAATCAATCAAACTTGAAAATCAAATTTAGCGATCAAACCGCTAACCTTACCCTGCAACCCTGTGAAGAGATTGACCCAAACAGTTTTTCCTTGCCTAAAACCTAGAATCGACTCGCAGAACACCGATTTTCCCGGAACGTCACTTCCGAGAATCGCGGTCTTTTGAAATCTAAGTTTCAACTGAACCATCGTAGAAAGAGGCTCACAGCGATTTTGTATCGCTTGTTACAAAACGCTTTGTGTTCTTTAGAATTAAACTTAAAGATTCAAGAATTACAAATGCTACAAGCTTCCCCGTCCATTCTTTTGTTGACCTATCACTGACTAAATTAAAAGAAATGTAACGATTTGCGAATAGAGGGCTACCCCAAAGGATACCGTCAAATATAGGTTCAGTGCCCCGTGGTAGACTTGAGCCTAAATCAGAAATTTATGCGCTTCGACAAGGTTCGATGAGGGCTGTGAGTCGACGTTGCCTTAGCTAAACACACAAGCTAAACACCTTTAGTTACAGGGATTGTTGGGAGAATAATTTCATGCGGGACGCAGTGACAAGCCTGATTAGAAACTATGACGTTACCGGTCGTTACCTCGATCGCAATGCCCTTGATAACCTGAAATCCTATTTTGATACTGGGATGGCGCGGGTTCAAGCGGCAACGGTAATCAACTCAAATGCGGCGGGAATTGTTCGGCAAGCGGGAAAACAACTCTTTGATGAACTCCCCGAACTGATTCGTGCCGGTGGAAATGCATATACAACTCGTCGTTATGCTGCTTGCCTGCGAGATATGGATTACTACCTCCGCTATGCCAGCTATGCGCTTGTAGCAGGCGATATGGATGTGTTAGATGAGCGAGTTTTAGAAGGCTTGCGCGAAACCTATAACTCGTTGGGTGTGCCGATTGGTCCGACCGTTCGCGGAATTCAAATCATGAAAGACATCGTGAAGGATCAGGTTGCGGCGGCAGGACTCACAAGCACAGGGTTCTTGGATCAGCCGTTTGATTACATGGCTCGCGAGTTAGGCGAGAACGACCTCTAGCGCTTGACCTGTAACTCATGTTTTCTAGCCATACGCCCTCACCTGTTAGAGAAAAATAGGTGGGGGCGTATTGTTGTGGCAATTCAAGGACTTGGCACTAGAGCGGGTTGGGCGAGATTCGGGAGGAGCGACGGATGGAGTCAGGGGTACGCAAGCGCGATCGCAGGTCACTTCCTCATTACTGCCTGCCAATCTGCTGAAAAGAAGGCGCAACGCTGAAGGAACCGCACACCCTTTATGTTCGGATGCAAGATGAGCATCTTGGTAGAGAGATGAGCATCTTGGTAAAGAGTTGTGGAACGCCAGTGCTAAGCTAGTTGAGATTGCCGAATCAGGACGTGCAGCAACAGCGTAAGCAATGTATTAGCAGAATGTAAATCGGAATGTGAATCAATACATTTTGCAAATCCACTCCGCGTCGTTGTGGAATTTATCTACAGTTTTGTTAGTCTCCTCACCCTGCCAACAATACTGCTATGACAAATCAAATTACCCTCGATTTTGATTTTCCTAAAGTCAGCGGCTCTTTGACCTCCTCCAACTTTAAAGTATCAAGAACCTTCTCATTTCAAATTCCTGACCCGACACCTCTAATCAATTCAGTAGAGAACTTTCTTAACGGTCTGCCTAACAGTGGTTCAATTTCATGGGACATCGATCTTGGAAACCTTGATCTAGATTGCACTCCTAGCCATTCTTCGCCCATCAGTGGGCTTGTTATTTTCGGAGACAGTCTTTCTGATCCGGGCAATCTTTTTAATCTCACCAGTCAGCAGGTTCCTCCTAGTCCTCCTTACTTTGACGGACGCTTCTCCAATGGCCCGATTTGGGCAGATTATCTCGCTCCTCGTTTGAACCTAGAGGAAGCTTCGGTTAGCAACTTTGCCTTTGCAGGCGCAAAAACTGGGCGGGACAATATCGCCAATGCTCTGTTTGGTTTGCCTGAGAGTTTGAATTTGCCCGGACTTCTTGATGAGGTGGATACCTTTGCCGCTACAACAGGAGCGAAAGGCGCTGACCCGAACGCGCTCTATGTTGTGTGGGCAGGCAGTAACGACCTATTGAATCTGCCGTCAGATCCGCAGGGATCTGCCACAGGAATTAGCGAGGCAGTGACGAATATTTCTAGCGCGATCGCAACGTTAGCTCAGTTAGGCGCAGAAAAAATCGTGGTTCCGAACTCGGTGAATTTGGGATTAGCCCCTTTTCCAAATCAAACTGGGGTTGCAGCGCAGGCAACTCAAGCCGGCATCGCATTTAATCAAGCGCTCGATCAAGCGTTGACAACCTTAGAACCTAGTCTTGGTGTAGATATTATTGAAGTCGATCTCTTTAGCATCTCTCAACAAATTGCAGCGGCTCCTGGAGAATTTGGATTTACCAACATTACCGATCCCTTGTTCCAGCAATCTAACCCAACGAATCCTGAAGGATACTTCTGGTGGGATCGGATTCATCCAACAACTCAGGTTCACAAACTCGTTGCCGATGCGTTTGAAACTGCGATCGCGCAATCGATCCCCGTCTCGAATGGACGAACAACCCAGGTTTCTCTGACCGATTCTTTAGTGGGTCGCGGGGGCAGCGCAAACCAAGCCCTTGTTGTGTCTACCTCTATCAATCGATTCGCGGAGAGTCCCCTTAACGGTTAGAGCATTGTTGTCTTCGGGATGCGCTTTGCGAATCGCATCCCCTCCACTAAAATAAGTAAGCCCGATCTAATTATTCATCAACAGCAATGGCAGAGACCCTATTTTTCAACGCTCTACGGGAAGCGATCGACGAAGAAATGGCAAAAGATCCCACCGTGCTAGTGATGGGAGAAGATGTCGGTCACTATGGCGGCTCCTACAAGGTGACGAAAGATCTGTACAAAAAATATGGGGATTTGCGTCTGCTCGATACGCCGATCGCAGAAAATAGCTTCACGGGAATGGCAGTCGGAGCCGCGATGACCGGATTGCGCCCGATCATTGAAGGCATGAACATGGGCTTTCTGCTGTTAGCGTTTAATCAAATCGCCAATAATGCGGGAATGTTACGCTATACCTCTGGCGGCAACTTCAGAATTCCGATGGTCATTCGAGGGCCGGGTGGGGTTGGCAGTCGGTTAGGAGCCGAGCATTCTCAGCGTCTAGAAGCCTATTTTCAAGCGGTTCCCGGTCTTAAGATTGTCGCGTGTTCGACCCCCCGCAATGCGAAAGGATTGCTCAAATCTGCAATTCGCGATAACAATCCAGTGCTGTTTTTTGAGCACGTATTGCTCTACAACCTCAAAGAAACCTTGCCCGAAGGCGAATATTATTTGCCGCTCGACAAGGCAGAAATCGTTCGCCCTGGAAAGGATGTCACGATTTTGACCTATTCTCGGATGCGCTATCACGTTCTACAGGCGCTCAAAACGCTTGAGCCTGAAGGATTTGATCCCGAAGTGATTGATTTAATTTCGCTCAAGCCGCTCGACTTTGAGACGATTGGCGAGTCGATTCGCAAAACCCATCGTGTCATTGTGGTGGAAGAATGCATGAGAACGGGCGGCATTGGTGCAGAACTGACGGCCTCGATCAACGATCGCTTTTTTGATGAACTCGATGCTCCGGTGTTGCGAATGTCGTCTCAAGATATTCCGACGCCTTACAACGGCACATTGGAGAGTTTAACGATCGTTCAACCTCAGCAAATTGTGGAAGCCGTGCGAAACATGGTCGCGGTCAAGGTTTAATAGCGACTATTCCAGTGCATTGATACGGCTTGTCCCGGCGCGTTCGATTTTGTCTCATCGTCGATCGCTTTGACGACGTGCCGATAAATATCTTCTGCTTGCTGAGGCGAGTTACCAATGCTGGTGAGTCCTAACTTGCCAAACTCTGACAGGCAGCCCATCAGGTGAAACACGGTTCCCGTCTCGGTGCTGGTGTCAAAGTGAAGCTGATGGTGCGCGATGATGTCCATTAGGTCATTGGGCAGCAGACCCTGGTATTGCGGCTTCTGTAAATTGTCGGTTGCCATGTAATATTTAGCCCGTCCTTGTTGACTATAGAACGAGCCGCTAGAGAGGTCATAGCGCCCATTGGTGAGAAACTTTAGCGTCATGAAGGGGTGAGTTGTGCCGCCTTTTCGCAGGTTAATCTCGATCGCATGAAACTCCCATTCCCCAGATGGCTGATGCACGGCGATGAAATCGACTCCAAAGCGCTCTAGTGCACCTTTTTCAGCCAGGACTCGTCCCACTTTCAGGCTCAAATCTTGAATCGTTAATCGATAGACTTCATCGGCAGGAAAGCGACAGCCCAGATAGATTTGTCCACTCGGCCCGCCTAAAATCTGATCGTGCGTCGAGAGAATTTCGATGTTGCCACTAGGGGTAATTCGACCTTGGACGCTGGGCGACAGTTTTGTTTCGCCTTCAATAAACGCTTCCCCGATCGCGCCGAGTTCTGGAATGCGACTGCCGTAGTTCTCCCACGTTTCCGCTTTTGACTCAAATTTGAGATCGACAAAGCGATCGTAAATTTGAGTGACGCGCTGAGCATGAGTTGTCGCGCCGGGTCTATATTCGGCTAAGGGACGCAGATCCAATAGAGCATTGCCTTCTCCTGAAAAGCCTTCATTGAGCTTTACCACCACGCGTTGCAAATCGGATTGGCGTTCCCAAAGCTCGGCGATCGCGACGGCTAAATCTTTTTCATTCCACATCAATGGCGTACCGTCAGGGTGCGGCACTCCAGCTTCAGCAAAAATTTGCCGACTGCCGCTCTTTGTGCCCCAGATCAGGAGTTCTGGATCGAGCGCGTAGAGCGGAATACCAAGCTGCACCGAAAGGTCGCGCTCGGTTGTCGTGGAGTTGTAGCAAATCATATAGGCGCGATCGGGATTCACGGCTTGGCGAATCCGCTCTAGCAGTCGCGGACGATCGAGAATCTTTTGGCTGAGGGTTTGGAGAGACGAATCGTACGTAGAGAGCAAGAGTAAGCGATCGCGGGCATGGGAGAACGGAATCCCTGGCAAAAGCTGTAGATAATAATCGATGACGCTGGGATGAAGCGGTTGCGAGGTGACAAAAACGAGACGGGTGCGAGGATTTCGCAAGCGAATCAGCGAAAATAGAAGACGCTCTTCGTAGTGAAAGAAGCCTTCAATCTTTAAAAGCTCGCGCTGATCCACACTAATCGAGGGAACAACAACGATATCAGCGTCGTACATCTCAAACTCTTCAACGCTGCTCCAGCGATCGCGCAATTGAGCCTGCAACTGCCGAAAGCGCTCTGAAACATTGGATTCCATACCCTAATCACCTGCCAACGCCGGATACTGTCATCATACATACTCCCAGGAGATTAGCAATACAGGCGAAAGAGAGATTTTAAGCAGTCGTAAAATGTAGTAACTATAAAGATAAGACACATGGAGAAGTCAAAATTAAGAAAACAATTGATTGAGCAACGCAAGCTAATTTCTCAACAGGAATGGAATGATAAAAGTCAACAAATTTGTAAACATTTAGAAGAATCAAATTTGACTCGACAGGCAAACGTGATCCTGTCTTATTTTAGTTTCAGACGAGAGCCAGATTTGAGTTCGTTAACAGCGTCACTTCGGTCTAAGTCTTGGGGGTTTCCCCGCACGGTTGGTCAGTCTCTTGAGTGGCATCGCTATTCACCCGATATGCCGCTAAACAAGGGAGCGTATGGCATCCTAGAACCTCCTGCAGATGCTCCCAGCTTGAGCGCTCAAGAGGTGGACTTGATTTTGGTTCCGTGTGTGGGGTGCGATCGCAGAGGCTTTCGTCTCGGCTATGGCGGCGGCTATTATGATCGTCTGTTTAGTCGTTCAGACTGGGCAAATAAGCTTGCGATCAGCGTTGTGTTTGATTATGCAATTGTGAATGAATTGGCGATCGATCCGTGGGATAAACCTCTAACCGGAATCTGTACAGAATTAGGGATAGAGATTTTCCGCGATATTTAATGGTTTCATCACCATCGCTCACAGCATTTAACGGAATGCTCTAGCGGTCGATAGAAACACTACTTAATCTCAAAATCGACCGGAAGCCGGAGATAGACATTCTGCGGATCATTCATCGATCGCAGCGATTTAAGATTCTGCTGAAATGTTTCAACAGTTTGTGCGAACGGATCATCTACTTTCGGCGCGCCACTTCTAAGACTCGAACCGACCAAGCGCTTCAACAGTTGCTCTTCAAATGTGCGAGATTTTGGATACTCTTCCACCCGCCAATTGTCTAACTTAGCTCGTTTTGCCGCATCCCGAATTGCATCTTCCATGCCTCCCAACTCATCGACCAAGCCCAGCGACTTTGCTTTCACACCAGACCACACCCGCCCTTGCGCAATGTCTGCCACTTTCGCTTTGTCGAGCTTGCGAGACTGGGAGACTTTGGTAAGAAACTGATCGTAAATTTGATTCACCGACGACTGAATTACATTTAGCTCTTCGGGAGTTTTGGGACGGGAAATCGTTTGAGTATCGGCAAAGCGTCCCGTTTTCACCGAATCCCACGTCACCCCATTTTGGTTTGCCAGCTTTTGCACATTGAGCGCCTGCCCAAACACGCCAATCGATCCCGTGATCGTATTCGGTTCCGCATAGATGCGATCGCTATAGGTCGAAATCCAATAGCCTCCAGACGCAGCTAAATTGCCCATCGAAACCACAAGCGGTTTTGCCTTGCGGGTGAGAATCACCTCTCGCTGAATCACATCGGATGCGGTGGCACTGCCGCCCGGACTATTGACGCGCAACACGACCGCTTTCACATCGTCATCTAAGCGCAAATCTCGCAGTTGACGGGCAATGCGATCTCCGCCTGCATTGCCCGTGCTGCCCTGCCCGTTGACAATTTGACCGTCTACATAAACGATGGCGATCTGATCTCCTTTTTTCGTTTTCTTCTCTTCTACCACCCGCGCATAGCTCTTTAAGTCCATTTGGCGAAAGGATTTGTTCTCGGAGTCTTCGCCTGTTAACTGTTTGAGTTGGGCGCTCATCTCGTCGGCATACATGATCCGATCGACGAGTTTGCGATCGCGCGCTTGTGTGGCGGTCAAAAACCCAGCACTGTCGACAATATTCTGAAGTTGCGCTGGTTTTAGATTGCGAGATCTGCTCGTTGTGGTAATGAAGTCGCCCCACAGATCGTTGAGCCACCGTTGCGTCTGTTCGCGATCGGCAGGACTGCGGTTAGCGCGTAAAAACGGCTCGACTGCCGATTTGTACTTTCCGACGCGCGTCACTTGAACGCCGACTCCGTACTTCTGCAACGCTTCGGCAAAAAAGACAGCTTCCGCGCTAAACCCATTGATTTCTAGATTTCCGATTGGATTAACTGCAATCTGATCCGCGATCGAGGCCAAATAATATTCCCGCTCTTTCCAATCCAACCCGTAGGCGTAGATCTTCTTGCCAGACGCTTTGAACCGCTCCAAGGCTTTTCGGACTTCTTTGAGCGTGGCCAATCCAGTCGCAGACGAACCATCTCCATCGTAGAGATAGAGCCCAGTAATGCGCTGATCTTTAGCGGCAGCCTCGATCGTATCAAGGACGGTTCTAAGGGCGATGTTATCCTCGATGTCGTTGCCCGCTAGAGCACCGCTCAAGACTTCACGCGTGCTGGAGCTTGCAGGCGCATCGGTGATGGTTTGCGACACGTCAAACACCACGATTGAGCGGTCTTTCACAGTAGGGGCAGAATCTCGCGATGTTACAGATGCCACGATGACCAGCAGCAGTAGGCTCCCTACGCTGATGCCCATGAAGATGAAGAGACCGAGAATGGTAGCTAGGATCTGTTTGAGGAAGTCGCGCATAGAGAATCAACGAGGGATGAAGAGTGAGGGATGAAGAACTAATCAGAATGAGAACGGGCTGAATGTTTTCTCATGCTAATGGTTGTTTCAGAGGACTGTGTTAAATTCTAATTTCGCTTTTGAAAGAGTAATTCTACAGTAGTAATTGATTAATCGCTCATCCCTCTAACATAATTCCCCGATCGCTACATTCTCTTTGTTAATGCGTCTGATTGCTTGAGTTGCGTTAGGTTTGCGGTTCCGGTGCAAAACAGAACGGTGGTGATTTCTGCTTTAAGAATCTCGACTAAGGTGTGAAGGGCATCTTCTGACTCGTTGGCAGCTTGCAAGAGTGGGAGCGCTAACCCGGCTAAATCGGCTCCAAGCGCGATCGCTTTGGCAATGTCCAACCCATTTCGCAGGCCGCCGGATGCAATCAGAGGAATGGAAGGATTGGTGTGCCGCAATTCAGTGATGCAGTCTGCGGTGGGGATGCCCCAATCGGCAAAGGTTGCGCCTAATCGTCGTTGTTTGCTGTCCTGCGCTCGTCCGCCTTCGACTTTTGCCCATGATGTGCCGCCTGCTCCCGCAACATCGATCGCGGCAACTCCAGCGCTGATGAGTTTGTCTGCCATGACGGCCGAAATGCCATTCCCGACTTCTTTGGCGATGACTGGAATCGGTAGGACATCACAAACGATCGCGATCTTATCGAGCAGGCCCCGGAAATTTGTATCGCCACCGGTTTGAACGGCTTCTTGTAAGGGATTGAGATGCAGAATCAGGGCATCCGCTTCTAGAAGTTCGACAGCTTTGAAACATTCGTCGATGCCGTAACGGTAATTGAGTTGAACGGCTCCGAGATTGGCAAATAACAACGCATCGGGCGCGATCGCACGGATCTGAAAACTGTCTGCCACAGATGGATTCTCAATCGCGACGCGCTGAGAACCGACGCCCATAGCCAAGTTGTACTGCTGCGCGATCGCGGCTAACCGATAATTAATCGTCTTGGCAAGTTCGGTTCCGCCGGTCATGGAGGAAATTAGAATCGGGGCGGCTAAAGATCGGTTCAAAAAGGTCGTGCTGATATCGATCTCGTCTCGATTCAATTCGGGTAGACAGGTGTGGGTAAAGTGATACGCTTCTAACCCACTGGTGGTTTCTCGAAATTGAACGTCATCTTCGAGGCAGACTTTCAAGTGATCGGCTTTGCGAGACTGCGTTTCGTTCGCGTTGCTCTGAGTTTCATCTGCTCTGCTCATTAATGGATTCAGCATAAGATTCTGAGGGGTCTATCCTTTGACAAGTTCAACGCCGTCGCGTCCGTCTGTAGCCTGTAGATACACTTTAATCATTTCTTCTTTGGCAGTGGGGAGTTGTTTACCGATGAAGTCTGGATGAATGGGCAGTTCTCGATGTCCGCGATCGACAAGTACGGCTAAACGAATCACTTCTGGTCTGCCATAGTCGTTCACTGCATCTAAGGCAGCCCGAATGGTTCGCCCTTTGTAGATCACATCATCCACTAACACCACGGTTTTTCCGGTGAGATCAAACGGAATGTCTGTTTTTTCGGGCGTTCGCACGGCAATCGTGTCTAAGTCGTCTCGGTAAAACGTGATGTCGATCGCACCGAGGGGGACGCTAATTTTTTCTAGCAAGTTGATCTGATCGGCAAGCACGTTTGCTAGGGGGACACCCCTGGTATAGATTCCCAATAGTACCAGTTTAGATAAATCGCCTGAGCGTTCGACAATTTGTGAGGCTAGGCGGTTAACGGTACGGCGGACTTCTTCACTAGATAAGATTTCAATGTGTTCGAGAGGCATAGCAGCAGGATAGAGAGGTGAAAGGCGCTAACGTACAGAGTACAAGGGAATCGAGAGATAGATCTGCGACTGTTGATAGACAAAGGGTGGCTCGTTGATGTGGAGTAATGACTTAAATGCATCAGCGATCCTTCGGAGTTTGCAAAGCGATCATTGATCAAATAGGAGTATTCCTAAATTAAATAGGAGTATTCCTAAATTAAATAGCAGCGATCCTTCGGAGCTTGCAAAGCAATCGCTGATTAAATAGGAACGTTTCTAGATTAAACAGGAACGATCGCGCTCTAAAACAGAAACGTTCCTTGATCAAATAGAAACGTTCCTTGATCAAATAGAAACATTCCCAAATCAAATAGGAACGTTCCTTGATCAAATAGGAGTAATTGCAGTTCAAACAGGAGCATTCCTTGATCAAATAGAAACATTCCCAAATCAATAGGAACGTTCCTTGATCAAATAGAAATGCTGAGGCTTTGGGGAGAAACTTTGATTCTTGATATGGAAGAGAAGTAGAACCCTTTGACATTCTTCCTATGCCAAAACCCATCTCTGTCCTAGAGTATAGGCATAAGCGAGGAAAAAGAACGATAACCTGAACACCTAAATCGTCCCATCCAAGGTGCGATCGCTTGCAAGCTCCAGAGGATCGTTCTTATGAATCCAGCCTCTCCATCTACGCACTAATCTTTCTGCTTCAGTCCTCAAATCGCTCCACCTGAAGCACAAATCCTGGCAACACCGCCTCACCCAATAGCTCCGTCGGCAGCGATCGTACTTCCGTTGCCTCTCCTTGTCTGTAAATCTCCACCTGCTGATCCTGCGGATTAAACAACCATCCCAACCGCACCCCACTGTCTAGATACTCCCCCATCTTCGATCGCAGCAACTCTAACGAATCAGTGCGCGATCGTAACTCCAGAACGAAGTCTGGGGCAATCGGAGGAAACTTTGCTCGTTGCTCTGGCGTTAGTGCAGTCCACCGCGACAACTCTACCCAAGCCGCATCGGGAGAACGGTCTCCACCACCCGGCAACTTAAAAATCGTTGACGAGCTAAATACTTTTCCAAGCTTCGTTTGGCGATTCCAATTGCCTAAATCAATCCCAAACTCCATTTCACGATTACCACTAGAGCCACCTACGGGGGACATCAGAATTAGTTCTCCTTGACGTGTGCGCTCAACTTGCAAATCGGGGTTGCTAATACAAAGCTGATAGAACTGTTCATCCGTAAACTGGACAGTTCTGAGATTAAGAGTGAGCGGTTCAGACAACATCGGGAGTTACCTTAATGACTAACGCTTTACCTGCAATTCTGCCATAAACGCCCAATCCCTAAGCGACTCCCTTGAATACCATCGATCGCAGAATGACCCGTTGCTGTTAATTTTTCAATCCGCTTTCCAGAGAAACCGATGCAATTGTTGACCGATCGCGTTCAACGAAAAACACTGTTCTGCCCGATCGCGGGCTTGCTGACTCAGCCGAAGGCGTAACGTCTGATCATCTAACACTCGCCCGATCGCGTCTGCTAACGCGGGTGCATCATCACAAGGCACCATCAATCCGCCCATTTCTTCGCTCCCTAAAATATCAGGAACACCAGGAGCGCGGGTCACAACCACGGGCAAACCGCAAGCCATCGCCTCGATTGGGGCAACCGGAAATCCTTCATGTCGAGAAGCCAGGGTATATAAATCAGCCGCAGAGAGATACTGCTGCATCAAGGCGCGATCGCGCACATATTTATCAATCCAGAGAATGCCGCGCAGGGATTGGGCCGCAATCAGTTGGCGGAGTTGCTCTGCATCGCTGCCGGTGCCGACTAAGAGGAGCCGCAACTCCCGATCGGGGCGATCGCGACAAATTTGCTCCCATGCTGCCATCAGAATGTCGAGTCCTTTGCGATGAATATCAATGCGTCCGTGACAGACGACAACCTGAGCATCAAGCGGGATTCCGAGAGCAGCGCGTGTCTGATTGCGATTGGCTTTGTCCGAAGGATCGTGCGATCGCCAACTCATCACATCGATCGGGTTAAAGATTTGCGCCACTTTAGACGCTGGAACCCCATAGCGAGACTGAACTCGCTGAATTTCTGTTTCAGTAGCGATGATTAGCCCTGCACATCGCTGAATCGTCGCGGATCGAAAGAATCGTTCTAGCCGACTAAGCTGAAAGTCACCGCCCTGAAACGTCGCAAACACACGCAACCCAATTTGTTGCCCTAGAAGTACACAAGCATCAAATCGAGCATACTCATATTCTTGACACAGAATGACTCGACAATTCTCGCGCTTCAACTCACGGGCAAGAGCAAAGAGCGGGGTTGCCAGGTAAGGCGTAATATCTTTGAGTAACTGAAACGCGGGACGACGAAAGCGATCGATCTGACCAAATGTGTCCTCCACTGTCCATCCGTAAGGATTTTGCATCAACCGACGCGGCATCGCGTGAATCTTGGGAGCCGGAAGAATGCAGATTGTAGTGCCCGTTGGTTTGTGAACATACTGCTCTGGTGCATTCACACGATTGGAGATGCAAAACAAGACCGATCTGACACCCACCCGTTTAAGCGCCTCGACGTAGCCAAACATCCACCCTCCAGTCATCTCGTTGCAGAATGCCTCAAAAGAGACATCAATGCTGTCGAGAAAGTCCTCAATGAGGTCGCCCCAGGGTAAGAGCGCAATGGATGGAAGGGAAGGGTTTGATACCATTTTGGATTGCAGACCGTTGGTAGAGTTAGGGTTCTAGGAACAGACCTTCCATTCAGGGATGCTGCAACATGTTAAAACACGGTTTAACTGGTGCCTAAGGACGCTTGCTTCTCAGTTTCTCGCAGTCCGGTTTCTGTTGGTTTTTGCCACGCTGATGCGGTTTCCGTGCCCTGTGACTCAGGGCGATGCAGCGCGTAACTAAGCCAGATAACAGGACTCAGCACCATGAAAAGCGATCGCCGCACCCGATTCGGTAGTTTTGAAAAAGCAACATCATGCCCCACAACCGTAATCGGATTGATAAAGGTCGCCGCCTTCTGATAAGGCAATTCGATTAACTGCTCTAAATCGGCTAGGGTATAGCCCCGTCTGACGTGTCCCCACTCTGCCATTACGTCTGCTTCAGCCGGACAGATTGGCTTCATGATGGCGTAGTAAGGGAAGCGCCAGTTTTCATTGGGAGTGCTGACCAGAAGAAACCCATTGGGTCGCAACACTCGAAAGGCTTCCGCGATCGCAGTTTTGTGATCTGGAATATGTTCCAGCACATCGAACATCGTTACGGCGTCAAAGGTTTGATCCTCAAACGGCAGAGCGGTGGCATCTCCGCAAATAAA
Organism: Myxacorys californica WJT36-NPBG1; assembly: GCA_019359315.1. Lineage (GTDB taxonomy): Bacteria > Cyanobacteriota > Cyanobacteriia > Leptolyngbyales > Leptolyngbyaceae > Myxacorys > Myxacorys californica. The sequence continues at coordinate 7,334 of JAHHHO010000068.1, read as the reverse complement.
GCGAACTTGCGCCTGTTGATTGCAAGGCGCAGTGGCAAATTGGGGATCAAAATCTAAATTGGTGATGTGCGACCGGGGATAAAGCAATGCCGTCAACCCGCCTTGACCACCGCCAACTTCCAGAATGTCTTTAAACGGCAAGTCGGGCGCAACCCGATGAATTGCCCGCATTTTTTCACGGTAGAAGAATCCTTGAGTTAAGGGATTGGGAAACGGATTCCGAGATAAAAATTCTGGTAAGGACTGTTTGTACATCATTCGTCTCGCTATGAGTTTAGTTTGTTCCTAATGGGCAAAAGCTTTTCCGAGGAATTACTTTGTATGCTGTCTCTAGAGATATCAACTCCATAATTCAAACTTTCTAATTTGCGTTGACGATTTTGCAAGTAGAACTTAACACCAGCGAAACAGCCCCTGATCTCTGCCATAAGAACTTCAGCAGGAGGCTGATTGCGTTTTAGAATTCGCGATAGCGTTCTTCTCAAGTAATATCTAGGCAGTGCCACTCCCAAACGGCGCAAGTTTCCCCAATGTTGGTACCGCTCAAACTGAATCAGAAGTGCGGCAACGTGTCCTCGCATATACTGATACATCTGCTGTTTAAGACTCGCTTGATCAGCACGGTGAGTGTGAAACACTGCCGCCTTTGGCTCATATCGACAACAGCCCCCTTCGGCTAAGATGCGATACCACAGTTCGGAGTCTTCGCTGCATCCAGACCGGCCTGCACCCAGGCGTTCATCAAACTCACCCACCTGCTCAAAGACGCTGCGACGAAATGCCATATTCGCGCCTGCGCCTATTTTCCAAACCGGAACGCCTCGTGGCTTCATCGTTTGGAAGAACGACGAATCAAACATCTTGGTGCGATAGCCTTGACCAAATCCTCCAAAGCCTTTTTCAAAGACGACTTGCGATTCAGTTTCGAGTTGAGTGGGCAACACCAATCCTGTCACTGCCAGGACGTCAGCTTCGTAGAATGCCTGTTGAAGCCGCGCTGCCCACTGTGGATGCACTACCACATCATCATCAGTAAACGCAAGAATGCTGCCGTGACTTTCGCGGATGCCTCGATTGCGGGCAGCACTTAACCCCGCTCGCGGCTCTTTCACATAGCGAATATTCGGCATCTGAGAAACGATCTGATAAGTCGCGTCTGAACGAGGCGCATTGTCTACGACTAGGATTTCTAGCGGCGGCGGATTGAGAGATTGCAGCGATCGCAGACACTCTTTGAGTGCATCGGGGCGATCGCGGGTACAAACAATCACCGAAACGGAAGAGTCTGTCGGAAGGGTTTCGGTCTGAGAGCGCAGTAACCTGAGCGGTTTCTCTAGCGCCAACACATCAGCTAAGTCAGGCGAAACGGCTGGGGCTGGATGGCTCGAGACAATGGGTAATTCTCCTTGAAAGCCCGTTTTGAGCAGATGGCACCCGATCGCAGGCGCAATGGTTTGCAAGATCAAGTTCGTCAATTGCGAGGCTGGCATCGGCAACTGAGCCATTTCAAGCTCTAGATGACCGAGCGGAATATTTGCCCAAAACACCACGAGATAAAGCCCCTGATAGTCAGAATTAACGAACAATTCAGGAACCTCTTCACTCAGATCGAGGTGCAAAACCTGCCAAGGCTTAAACGAGTTCACGAGTATTGCCTCCTGATTTGCTCAATGCGTTGCTGCGATCGCCCATACTCTCCTAGCAAGCCAACAATGCCGCCCCACAACTCTGCCAAAATCATCTCTGATGGTAGAGAATGACGACCCATCAGGCTTTTCAGGAGTTGCTTCCCTTGATCTTTAAACCACCACTGCACAAGCCGACGAAACTGACTTCGTTGGGCGCGATCGCTCTGGTAGGACTTCGTCACAAATGCCATGAAACCTAGCCCCCACGTCCAGTATTGACGACGCAGCTTTTCGTATTCTTGGCGATGTTGATGGTAAACGAGATACTGCGGCTCATAAACAAACGCATTGCCCGATCGAATAATGCGATAAAACATATCTAAATCACCGCCACCTGGAAGCGGCGCACCCGTGTCTAAGGCATCATCGAATCCGCCTAGTTTGAGAAGAACGTCGCGCCGAAACGTCATATTGCACCCTGCACCAAAGATACCTGCCCCACAAGGATAGAGAGGATTACTCGGCAAAACCTGACCATAGCGAATTTTCTCGAATCCACGACCAAACCCGCCTCGACGTTCAAATAAAATCTGCGCGTCGGTTTCTAGCTCGTAGGGCAGAACTAGCCCTGTACACGCCGCCGCATCTGGATTTTCTGCCCAAGCCGTCATTAGTCCTTTAAGCCACTGACGATCGACGACAACATCGTCATCTAAAAACGCTAGAAGTTCTGTGTTAGCTTCTTTGAGCGCACGATTTCGAGCAAAATTTAGACCAGGTTTTGGCTCTTGCACATATCGCACAGTGGGTAGATCAGCCACGAGAGTTTGAGTGCGATCGTCAGACGGCGCATTATCAATCACCACAATTTCAAAGGCATCGGGCGACTGCAATTGCAATAGAGAATTGAGACAACGAGCCACGTTATCGGGACGATCTTTGGTGCAAATCGCAACCGTTAAAGACGGAAATCGAGCATTCATTGGGGCAACCCATTCGTCTCGAATTGCCTCTTGCAGCAGTTTAGCGCTCAGTTTTTCGGCAATCCATTGAGCGATCGTGTCTGGCTCGATCTGGCAATTGGTTGAAGGCTGCATTAAAAACCCGATCGGCTGATCCTGCCGACGGACAATCAGCGCAACGCCCGTATCGCCCTCAGACAGCGTTAAGGTCGGTAACGGATGAGTGACTTCAATCTCGTGAATGGGATAAGGCATAAGATCTTAGACCTGAGTATTGCGATATTGCAGTTGGTAGAGTTTGGCAAATAAACCCCGATGGTCAAGCAACTGCTGAAGATTGCCTTGTTCGACGACTCGCCCCTCGTTCAGTACCACGATTTGATCTGCCTGCTCGATCGTTGAAAGTCGATGAGCAATGACAATGACGGTGCGATTTTGACTCAAGGTTCTGAGGGCTTCTTGAATTAAATCTTCAGCAATACTGTCGAGCGCGTTGGTCGCTTCATCCAAAATTAGAATCTCTGGATTGCGAACAATGGCCCGCGCTAAGGCAAGGCGTTGCCGCTGTCCACCCGACAACCGAATACCGCGATCGCCAACCTTGGTTTCGTAGCCATAGGGTAGTTGCACAATGAAGTCATGCGCATTCGCGAGTTGAGCAGCAGCAATCACTTCGTCATCCGTTGCTTCTAATCGCCCATAGGCGATGTTTTCGCGAATCGTGGTGCTAAACAGATAGATGTCTTGACTGACAATGGCAATCCGACTGCGCCACGAATCGAGATCTAACTCCCGCAGCGGAGTGCGATCGATATAAATTTCTCCGGCAGTTGGATCAGACAATCGACACAGCAAGTTGATCAACGTTGATTTGCCTGCGCCTGAAGGCCCAACCAACGCCGTCGTTTTCCCTTTTGGAATCCGAATTGAAATATCTTGAACCGCAGGCTGTTCTGACTCTAGATAGTGAAATGCGACCGATTCGAGCGCGATCGCACTCTGCAACCCTCTAAATTGCGTCTGACCCGATCGAATATAAGGTTTGTCGGTAGATGCCAGCATGGTGTTCACCTCTTCTACTGAACTCATGAGGCTCAGCAACGCCACTCGTGACCCGTCAATTTGTTTGACCTTGGGTTGCAGTCGGTACAGAATAAACACAAACGTTAGCAACGTGGGTAGGCTCGCCTGAGCGTTGCTTAGTCCAAAGACCAGAATCAGCAGCAGCAGCGCCGCAGACAGGACTTCTGACATCGGGCCCACCATGTTGCTCAGCACATCTAGCTGAAAAAAAACCCGACGAACTTGGTGTGATGCTGCATCAAATCGCCCTTGCTCATACCGCTCACGCCCAAACACCCGAATTAGACGCATTCCGCCCAGCCCTTCCCACATGCGGCCAAGGAGCGCTTTGTTGGCCTGCACCGCCTGATCTCCTAGAGATTTGACTTGCCGCGTCACCACTTGAATGAAAAGGGAAATCAGAACGATCACAACGGTCACAATCACGGTTAACTGCCAGGAGAGCAGCAACAGCAGCGTGGCAAACACCAGCACAGTACAGAGGTCAATGATCAAACCCACCAACACACTCAACGCCCGACTCGTCTGCCATGTTTCTGTAGCTAAGACGTTGAGAAATTTTCCTGACTCGTTGCGCTCTAGATAGCTATAGCTGACGCTCAAAAGCTGCCGAAAAATGCCTGATCGTAGTCGATGACTAATCTGTGAGTTGAGCCAAGAGAACATGGTCATGTTCCCATAGCTCAGACAAGACTTTACGACAATCAACCCAAAAATAAAGACTGAAATAATTAAGAAACGGTTTTCGGGTGCCACTCCCGAAAAGAGGCGATTTAGAACCTGTAGAAAAGCATTTCCGCTCCCCGATTGAGCATTGGGTTGATTCAGCCCTTGCAACAGCGGAATAAATAAACTAATGCCCAAGCCTTCTGAAAGAGAAGACAAAATTCCGAGGACTACAATGGTTGGAATTGCCCAAGGGTAAAGCTTTAGAAGAGGGAGGAGCGCTTTGATTGCCTCGATTGTTTTAAGCATTCAATGTTTCAGCAGGTACTTTAACTTAAACTCTTTAACTTAGACTCTATTAACTTGGACTCTATTAACTTGGACTATTGAACCGTTTCATACTCCTGCGATCGACATGACACTCCAAACGATCGCGCTCATCTTAACCAGCAAATTTTAGTGACTTGGACTCCTCTCATCCATTCACCCCGGATTTGATGCGAGGCTCAGATTGCTTCTGGCGTGTTAATTCTTGATTCAGTCGCATCACGGTTTGCCAGCGTCGCGAACACCAAATGTCATAGGGTTTCCAGACTAACCCTCGACGCCGCTCTGGGAGCATCACCAGGATTTCGTCGGATGCAATTTCGTCGGATGCGAGAGAAGGTTTAGATTGACGCTCAAACTGCCGTTTGAACTGTACCCAGGTTCGGTGATCCTTCCATACCAAAGTTGTGATTGGTTGAGCGAAAAGCTTCAGCGAGCCAAGGAAGAGCGCGCGATAAATTCCGGGTCGGAGGAGCAAAATTGGATCTGCGATCGCGCCTTGAAGCAGCCAGTGCAATGCAGTTCGATAATCTCCGCTCCCATAGCTGACACCCAGCAAATAGTTGTAGAAACCACTTCTTCCCCAATTGTGGACAGCCACTGGAATTTCAGGATGCCGCCGTTGGATTTCGTCCATCACTAAGTGGTAGGACTTCGCCATCGTCATACTGTTCGTCGTCATGCTGCTATCGTGATGGCGATAACCAATTAAGTATTCTGAGACAACTCGAAATTCGTAATGCTCAGCAATCCGGAGATACAAGTCCCAATCTTCACATCCTTGTGCCCCCTGTGCTAATAGGTGAGGGCTATAACCACCCACATGGTCGATGCAGCTTCGACGAATCAGAGGATTGCTAGCATGACCGAGGAAGTTAGAAAAGACAAGCGTCGTTAACACGTCGCCTTCTGGATTACCCAACCGCTCGACTGGATATCTGGCTACGATCGCTCCCTGGGCATTGATATAAACTGTCCAAGCATAGCTTAGTCCAACCGAGGCATCAGCCGATTCGAGACACTGGACTTGCTTTTCGAGCTTCCGAGGATACCAAATATCATCCGCATCAATTGGCGCGATGTATTTGCCGTGTGAATGCTGAATGGCAAGATTCCGAGCAGCTGCAACTCCTGCATTTGCCTGTTGAACGAGCTGAATGCGATCGTCTCGTTCAGCATACGATCGCACAATCTCGGCGGTGCGATCGCGTGATCCATCATCTACCACAATGATTTCAAACGTTTGATAGGTTTGCGCCAGAACAGAGTCAAGCGTTTGAGCAATAAACACTTCTGCGTTGTAAGCAGGAATAATCACTGAAACGAGTGGGGCGGAATCCATTCATCTCCTCCGTTGAGTCCATCTTCTGAGTAGGTTTTGGATTTGCAGCGTAACGTGGTAGAGCTGATCGAGATAAGCGGGTCGCTACATTCATGCCACTGCATACTCAACAATTTGACAGCCTATTTTCATCCCTCTGTGGCATAAGAAATATATCTTTGGTCGCGAGGGCGCACGCGATCTGTCACCTGTTTTGTAGCTCTTAAGGCATCCTTCGGACGGCTCTAGACCTACTCTTAGAGGGGTAACGGAGTACAAACATCCCTCCACCTCGTAGCCTTGCTATGATGCTTTCCCACGATCAACTTCTCGTATCATGAACCAGGTTTAGTGAGAATTTATCCATTTGCTGTTGAAGTTGCTGTAGCTCCTTGATTGATAAGCCTGCTGCAGGTTTTTCGGTAATAGACGATACATTATTTCCGTAGTGTTGTATCCCTGTGGTTGGACGATCTCATTGCATTGTTAGGCAACTGTTTTATTTCTTTATGGCGATGAGGGACTTAGGTAAGCAGAAAAACCTTTCAGTCAGAATATAAGCATCCTTAAATAGCTCCTGAAGCATCTCCTTGCTCAACAGACGGGCACTCTCTACAGTTCGTACTGCTTCATCAATTGATGTCGCCTTTCCCCAATGCCCCAGTTGAAAATGTGAAACCAGCCATATTTTATATTGGTTTGGGGAACCAGTGAAAGAATGGGGTCATGCAATGAGGTTCAATTGGAAACCAATAGTTCGGGGTTTGAACAAAGAGTTTTTGCGAAACTCTTGTGAGTTCTTTTGCAAATTGAATCATGCGTTCCCAATCACCAACATGCTCTAAAACAGAATTAGAATGCCCTATAGAGCTGATTTGACATCTTTACAATTAGAATTAAAGGAGTGATGCCCTTTCAATCGAGTGACGATGAGCTATTCGAGCAGCCTGACTGACGCAGAATGGGAGATCTTTGAACCCCTGTTGCTCGAAATCATACCCAAGAAAAAGCGAACCCGACGGAGCGATTGGAGCAAGCGAGAAATCTTTGATGGCATCCTCTATCAACTCAAAAATGGCTGCAACCGAGAAGATTTGCCCAAAGACTTTCCTCCCTATTCGACAGTTTATTGGCACTACAAACAGTGGCGTGATGCTGGAGTGTTCGAGGAGTTGATGCGAGTGCTGCATGAACAGGTGCGTGAACAAGTAAAAAAAAATCGGGCGTTGCATAATGGAGAGATGGATAAGGTGATTCTCTGCAGTGCCCGGAATGCCAGTCTACTCACATTCGGAAGAATGGAAAACGCAAAGACAAGCAAAATCATATCTGCGTGGACTGTGGGCG
>JAHHHO010000067.1 GCA_019359315.1 Myxacorys californica WJT36-NPBG1 | reverse complement strand
TGGAAACTGCTTGTGGACTGCATAATTTTCGCTTGAAGCATCGTCAGTTAGCAACTGCTTAGGTTGGACAGATGAAAGCCTCTTGTTGTCTGGCTTCGACTACTGCCTATTTCCGATTAAGTCTATTCAGACGCAACTGAAGTGAAAGGGTAGGAGAAGCTTTAGCCGTTCTAGCTCGGCAACCCTTTGGCTCTTGGGTGCTAGGAATCGTAGCATTAGGCTTGATTGCTTACAGCATTTATTCACTCATTGAAGCCCGGTATCGCCAGATTATACAGTGATACATGTCGTTATGAATAGAAATGAAGTTGATAACAGTATCAATACTGTCAACACAAACACCTGAAGAAACTAACAGAATTTTCAGGCAGAAATATTATTTAGTGATCAGTAAGTAACTAGTTACCATCATCGCTATCTCATTTGGAGTTTAGATTGCTCAGATTGATGTAATGCTTGTAGAACTCGCTCAGATTGCGCTTCAAATCGCTGCGACTAGTGGGTATGGGTTGTATACCATTTAGATCGGAGGTACGCTGCCTTTCCGCCGATCGTTCCAGTTGCTCCAAAGCATGGGTCGTATGAGAATCTTTTGCCTCAAATACCGTCTTCAAGCATTAAGGTTTGAGTGTTGTCGCCGTCCAAATTGTCCAAACATCGACCAGTAACAGCAGCATCGTCAACCCCAACAAGATGAAATACATCCAGGGCTGAGAGAGCGGTTTGACATCTCGCGTATCAATTCCTGTTTCTTTCTGCACGCGATCGACAAATCGAGAGAATCCAACCATCCGCATTGGTAAAAGATATCCTTCCCCCGATTGGGTCAGCAAGTAGTAGACCAACCCGCCCTGTCCGGTCGTGCGAGGTTTAAGCGCTTTCACATCTGACCACGCGAGTTGCCAACCTTTACGAAAAAACCGGGGAACCCAAATCGGGTAAGTCACTTGAATGCCCTCAGAATCGACAATCACTCGTTCGCTTAAGACGCCAAAGAGAATGAGTGCCCCGATCGCAATTCCAACCCACAGCCCGTTGGCTGGCACAGGTGCATCCGTCACGTCTGCCAAAAACGGGAGTGGCGTTGTCAGCACGACATAAAGGCTCAGCAGTGTAATGCGAATTAAAGGAGAAATCCGAAAAACAGTTTGTGTCGATTCTAAAGGCTTACTAACAGTCATGCAATTTCTGTAAATGAAGAATGGGCACTCATCGGACGGGTTGACCAAGCATTAATCCAAGTCAAAATTTTGTGATTCACTTCCTCCGGGCGCTCATCGTGAGGACAGTGCCCCGCATTGTCAACCTGGACGAGTTCCAGCTTCGAATTGAGCTTGACGCAATAAGCCGCCAGGTTTGGCGGTACAAACCGATCTTTTTGTCCCCAGAACAGCAGCAGTGGCATCTCCAACGTCGGCAGAATCGAGCGGGCTGTGTAATGAGTCGCTTTTGGAGAATTTACCATGGCTCGAAACGCTTTAGAAGCATCGCGATCGTAAGCAGGTATCGATAAAATCTCAATCAGTTCATCGGTGATTCCGCTCGGTGTGGCATAAGCTTGGTTTGCCCATGCTCGAACCACCGCTCGGCTCCGCAGCAATTTGAACAAGGGGTTAAAAATCAACGGAAGCGTGACAACCCGTTTGCCAGCAGCAGCGATCGGGCGCAAAGCAACCATGACCAACTGTACCCATTTCGGCGTATCTAACACCGAGGAATCGGGCAAATTTAACATCACAACGCCCTTCACCATGTCAGGATACGCCGCCGCAGCAGCGAGACACACGAGAGAGCCGATCGAATTACCAATCAGAACAACGGGTTCGTGGATAAAGGTTTGCCAGAAATCGTGGACTTGCTCAATCCACAGCGTCACATTGTAAGATGCGATCGCTTTTTCAGATGCCCCAAATCCGAGTAGATCTAACGCATACACCGGATGGTGCTGACTAAAGGCGGACAAGTTGTGTCGCCAATGCCCGATCGACGCCCCAAATCCATGCAGCAGCATCAGAGGTGGAGCCGTGTCTTGAGATTGAGATCGGATATAGGTATAACGCGTTTGCCAACCTCGCCAAACCCAATCGCGCTGATTTCCAATGCGCTGCTGCCAGTGTAGAGCGTCTGTCACAGTTGCCTTCGTCTTGCTAAAACCTGCTTTTTGATTGTAGACAAAGACGGGAGAGGATAGAGATGAGTAAAGAGGAGATCAGAGAGGATCAGATTTAGCTCCCAAGATAGACATTTCCACCTGAGGAAACCGTTACCACTAAGACTGAAGCCCTGTCTCCTCTAAGCCTTAAATCCTAATCCTATGACATTTAGCTTTTTCGATTTAATCTGGGTATTTTTCCTATTCTCTTCCCTTCAACCCCTATTTCAGCGCCGTCGGACTGAATCGCGTCGTCTCAGCTCACTCAAAGAGATTGAACGCCAGAGAAATAGCCGCGTTATTCTGCTTGTGCATCGTCAAGAATCGATTAGCCTACTGGGAATTCCCCTGTCGCGCTACATTACGATCGAAGACTCTGAGCAAGTGCTCCGGGCAATTCGCTTCACGCCTCCCGATGTGCCAATTGATTTAATTCTGCACACCCCCGGCGGACTGGTGCTGGCGACAGAGCAGATTGCACGGGCATTAATTCGGCATTCGGCAAAAGTGACGGTGTTTGTGCCTCACTATGCAATGAGCGGCGGAACCATGCTGGCATTAGCCGCAGACGAAATTATGATGGATGCCAATGCAGTACTAGGTCCAGTCGATCCGCAGCTAGGCAACTTTCCGGCTGCCAGCATTCTCAAGGTTGTAGAAGAGAAACCCATCAGCGAAATCGACGATCAGACCTTGATCATGGCAGATCTTTCCCGTAAGGCAATTAGACAGGTGCAGAGATTTGTACGGACGCTATTAAACGACTCGGTTCCAAAGCCGAAGGTGGCACCCGAAAAAATCGATGCCATTGTTGATGCCATCACAACAGGGCAGGTGACTCACGACTATCCGATTACGGTTGAGGAAGCAACAGAGATGGGTTTACCGATCACAGTTGGACTGCCAACCCAAATCTACGATTTGATGGAACTATACCCTCAGCCTCAAGGCGGGCGTCCTTCGGTGCAATACATTCCGATGCCCTACAGTGATCGTCGCCCTGTCCTTCCCGTACCGAAAGGCAGACCATTACCCGAAGGCGCAAGAGCCAGCGATCGCTAAATCTTTTGCAGAGCTATTGTCTTGAGCAGTAAGAGCGGTAAATCTACCGCTCTGTAAGGTTGAGAGGCACTCTATTAAACTGGTTACAGAAGTCTATTTGCTTCGATTTTTTAAGCGAAACTTCGCCTACCGATTTAGCGTCAAATAATTTATCCGTAATCTTCGGTAAATTGCTTGAGGATCAGGTTTGGTAGAAGTGATTAAACTTCTATAGTGCTATATTCGAGTTCACTGCGACTCCCGCTCACCTCTTAACTGATATGCGATCTGCTATGCGCCGCTTCTCAATTCGCTCCGTTACTCGTGTTTTTCTTCCTGCCAGCTTAGCTGCTGCGGTTGCCATTGTTGGTAGTTCGTTTAATCCGGCTAGCCGTTCAACCCTCGCGATCGCTCAAACTGGGCAGCCCTTAACGATTAAAGGCAATAGCACCGAAGCTAATGCCAGAACGGGTGTTGTCGTGGTCAAAGGGAATGTTCAGATTAGTTATCCGGCACGACAAATTCAGGCAACCTCGGCTCAAGCTGTGTACTTTAGCAAAGAGCGGCGCATTGTTTTGACCGGAGATGTGTACGTGCTGCAGCAAAGCAATAGTCTGCGAGGAGAGCAAATTACTTATCTTGTGGATGAGGGACGGTTTTTGGCATTACCTCAAGCGAATAAGCAAGTAGAAGCGATTTACATTGTTACCGAAACCCCCACGGCTCCGACTGCGCCTGCAACTCCAAACACACCTGCGATTCCTCGTCCTGCTCCAACGCCGTTTAATTCAAAGCCAGCCTTCTCTTCTCCCAATCGATAGTTTCGCCTGTTTTTCTCAGCTCATCTACGAGGTTTTAGGAGTTAGTTTTTGAGGATTGTATTAGAGAACATCCATAAGTCCTACGGCGCGAGAACGATTGTCAATCGCGTCAGTCTCTCGGTGGCGCAAGGAGAGGTGGTTGGGCTTTTGGGACCCAATGGCGCGGGTAAAACGACGACATTTTATATTGCAACGGGGTTGGAGAAGCCTGACAGTGGAAAAGTATGGCTTAATGATCTAGAAGTGACTCAGCTGCCGATCAACCAGCGTGCCCGATTGGGCATTGGTTATTTAGCGCAAGAAGCCAGCATTTTTCGTCAACTCAGCGTTCGCGACAACATTCTTTTAGTGTTAGAGCAGACCAAGGTTCCACAGTGGCAGTGGAACGATCGCTTAAACAGTCTCTTAAAAGAATTTCGGCTCGAAAAAGTGGCCTCGACTCTTGGTATCCAAGTTTCAGGCGGTGAACGACGACGAACAGAACTCGCAAGAGCGCTGGCAACAGGAATTGAGGGGCCAAAATTTTTGCTCTTGGACGAGCCATTTGCAGGAGTAGATCCGATCGCAGTGGCCGAAATTCAAGACATTGTGGCAGATCTGCGCGATCGCAAGATGGGAATTTTGATCACCGATCACAATGTCCGCGAAACCTTATCAATCACCGATCGAGCCTATATTATGCGTGATGGGCAAATTCTTGCCTCTGGTAACACCGAAGAACTCTACAATAATCCGTTAGTCCGCCAGTATTATTTGGGTGACGCCTTTCAGCCTTGACCGCTTCATCAGGACGTAACCATGTCTAGCCTTTCTAACACTCGTCCGGTACGGCGATCGCTGATCTCGGTTCTCGATCGCTACATCGCTAAGCAGTTTGCCGGTCCGTTTATTTTTGGGGTGGCAGCATTTTCGTCAATTTTGGTGTCGGTTGGCAGTGTGTTCGACCTGATTCGGAAGATGACCGAGTTGGGGCTGCCGTTTGCGATCGCGGGGCGCGTGTTTCTCCTGCAACTGCCAGAATTCGTCAGTTTGTCCTTTCCAATGGCAACGCTGCTCTCGACGCTGATGGTGTACACGCGCCTCTCGACGGACAGCGAGCTGATTGCGCTGCGGAGTGCCGGAATTAGTGTTTATCGGTTGATTGCTCCCGCGATCGTGCTGAGTTTACTCGTGACAGCGCTGACGTTTGGTTTTAATGAAGGGATCGTTCCGGCGGCGAAGTATCAAGCGGGGGTCACGCTCGAAAGTGCTCTGAAGCAGGATAAACCGAGGTTTCAAGAACGGAATATTCGCTTTGAGCAGATGAGAAATGTGAAGCAGCCGGATGGCAGCAAAGCGCAGATGCTAGAGCGGCTTTTCTATGCGCGAGAGTTTGACGGGCAACGTATGAAGGGCTTGACGGTTCTCGATTTTTCTCAAGTGGGCTTAAATCAAATCGTGACGTCAAACTCTGCGGTTTGGAATGGAAAGCAGAGTACGTGGGATTTCTTTGACGGTACGATTTATATCGTTGCCCCGGACGGGTCGTATCGCAATATTTTGCGATTTGATCAGCAGCAGATTCAGCTTCCTCGAACACCGTTAGATCTGGCGAACCGAAAACAGGATTCGGCAGAGATGAATATTCAGGAGGTGCGAGATTACCTCCAGATCGTCAAGCAAAGCGGAGATGAACGGCGAATTCGTAAATTGGAGCTACGAATTCAGCAGAAGTTTGCGTTTCCGTTTGTCTGTCTAGTGTTTGGGCTAACGGGGGCAACGCTCGGCATTCGGCCTCAGCGAGCCGGGAAAGGCACGAGTTTTGCAATCAGCGTGATTATTATTTTTACGTATTATTTGCTGTCGTTTATCTGCGATTCGTTGGGACAACTAGAGGTACTTACTCCAACGATCGCGGCTTGGTTGCCGACGATACTAGGGTTGTCGGTCGGCTCAGTCTTGTTAGCTAGAGCGGCGAGATAAGGCTTCACCTGCGATCGCGTAGCGACTCACCGATGAGCAGCGCCAATTGGGGCGCGATCTCATCAAAAGTTAAGTTTTAGATGCGATCGATCGCTCTGATTCGCTCACCCTTGAAATTGACATTAACCTCTGCTCCTCGCTGCCTTCTGTGTGCTTCATTTCTGTCGCGGGAACACTGGGTTCCATCAGAGGTGCTACAGGGAGTCGAGTGTGAGACATTTTCAACCGTTTGCGATCGGTTACAGTGCGGTGAACGCGCTGGGCTTGGGACAAGCGTGCCGATTGGTGTATCGAGACGAAGCCATTATTCAACAGGAAACGCGATCGTGGGGATTTAATCGCCTACGGTTTTTCGATTGTGGAGCAACCCAAGCATTTATGCTGGCCAGCCACGATTTGATTGTCCTCACGTTTCGAGGAACCCAATTGCGATGCCGTTACGACTGGCTCACCGATCTCAAACTTCAACTCATTTCTGGCTGTAGCGGCAACGTGCATCGTGGCTTTTCCGAAGCGCTAGACTGCATCTGGAGCCATGTAGTGGAGGAGCTTAGGCATACTCGGACTCAGAATCAAGCGTTGCTGCTGACAGGGCATAGTATGGGTGCAGCCTTGGCAACGCTGGCAACTGCAAGACTGCACGAAATCGATCAGGTTGTGAACGGGCTTTACACCTTTGGATCGCCGCGTGTGGGCAATCGAAACTTTGCAGAGTGCTTTAATACCACCTTCTACGATCGCACCTTCCGAGTCGTGAATGATAACGATTTGGTGACGAGAGTTCCGCCCCGCTCATTTGGCTTTCACCATGTCGGAAAATTGATCTACTTTGATACAACCGGACAACTCCACACCGATCATCGCTACTGGGAAAAGTTTCTTGAAGAAGTTCAGGGCGGGATCGAAGACTTTCTCAGACCCGGAATCGATTGCATTACCGACCACGACATGGAGCAATACGCCCAGGTATTGGCAATGAATGTAGAAGCTAAACAACGCTTTAGGGCTGTCGCTGCCGCACGATAAACGCTGCGATCGCCAGATCAACTGGAGTGGTCACTTTCAAATTCGTTTCCTCGCCTTCGACAATTTGCACCGCCAGTCCGCACTGCTCAAATAGGGCTGCATCGTCTGTCACCTCCCAGCCGTTCTGCCTTCCTTTCTCGTGGCACTCTATCAGCAATGGCACAGAAAATCCTTGCGGCGTCTGGGCTGCCCAAAGCTGTGAGCGATCTGGCGTATGCGCGATCGCGCCTGTAGAATCGACAACCTTGATCGTGTCTTTTACAGGAATCGCGGCAATCAGACCGTCACAGGTCAGAAGCGCTTCAGAACAGCGATCGAACAAGTCAGGCGTGGCTAAACATCGTGCCCCGTCATGGATTAAAACGTGTTCTGCATTACTGGGTAAGCCTTGTAACCCGTTGTAGACTGATTCCTGCCGCGTGGTTCCTCCTTGAATAAACTGAACGGGTTTCGACAGATGGAGCGAAGTTGCGATCGCTCTAAATTCGTCCCAATCCTCTGGTTGCCCAATAATGCCGATCCAATCCACCGTTTGGGAGGCTTCTGCGGCTAAAAGAGTCCAGGCAATCAACGGTTTTCCAAGCAAATCGAGCAGGAGTTTGTTGCGATGGCTGCCCATCCGACGCCCTGATCCGGCTGCGGGAATCAATAAGTACACAGTTTTTCCTCACCTGCTCTAGACAATAGCTCCAAACACTAGCCGCCGATCGCGGCTCAATCCAACATAAACGGAATCATTCACCTTTTGGTGAGTTGGCGCGGTAATTCTTCTCCTACAATAAGGAGCGGGTAAGCGTAAAGAAGCGTAAATAAAATAGTTATGAGAATTCTTGCTCTTGTACCGGGTGGAATTGGCGATCAGATCCTTTTTTTTCCCACGTTGGATGATTTAAAGCGGCACTATCCAGACGCTCAAATCGATGTTGTGGTAGAACCGAGAGCGAAGGGAGCTTATCGCGTCTCAAAAACGGTAAACGAGACAATTCTATTTGACTTTAAAGGCAGTAATAGCTTGGCTGACTGGGGAAACTTACTGGGAGTGATTCGCGATCGCGAATACGATATTGCTCTTTCCCTCGGTCAACGATGGGGCATTGGGTTTCTGCTCTGGCTTGCCGGAATTAAAACTCGCATCGGCTATGCAGGCAACGCCGCTTCAGAAGCCCTGCTCACCCGCACGGTGCGTCTGCACCAAGAGCAGTATGCGGCGGATATGTATCATGACTTACTCAAGGGCTTAGATATTGTCACCCCGACGCCCGAACTCGCGGTCAGCGTTCCGACCAAAGATCTAGAATGGGCGGATGCAGAACGCAAGCGCTTAGGCATTCAAGGCGGCGGCTATGTGCTGATACACGGGGGTGCAAGTGAGCTATCTCGCCTCAAAGGAATTGATAAAATCTATCCCGTTGCCAGTTGGCAAAAGATAGTACAAGATTTTCAGCAACGCCAGCCTGACTTGGCGATCGTCGTTGTCAAAGGGCCTGAAGACGATGGATTTGTGGCGGAGCTAGTAAAAGCCTGTCCTGCGGTGAAAGTAACAGCTCCAGATAATATTGGTCAACTAGTGGCGATGATTGCCGGAGCCAGTTTGATGCTGTGTACCGATAGCGGCCCCATGCATCTAGCGATCGCGGCTCAAACGTTCACGCTAGCGTTGTTTGGAGCAACTGATCCTGATAAACTGCTGCCTAAGAGTGAGCGGGTTTCAAGTATCAAATCTCCAACGGGCGCAATAGCAGATATCACGCCGACTATGGTTCTCGATCGGGTGTGGGGCAGCTAGTTTCTTAGCGACAGTCATTATGGATGAAGTGCCAGAGCAATCTAGACATCAACCGCTTTGGAGCCAAATCAGCACCAATGCGTTAATTCGCTTCCTGCTGTTCTTCGCATCAGGTTGGGCATTTGTTGCACTGTTTCAATATTTTGAGTACGTAATCTTTGTGTTTACGTTTTCAGCCGTTCTGGCACTGCTGCTTAATTATCCGATGCGCTATTTAGAGCGATTTGTCGGACGAAGCATCGCACTTGGTCTTGTCATAACATTGAGCCTGATCACAATCATTGTTCTAATCATTGCGATCGGGCTGACGCTGACCAACCAAGTTCAACAATTAGCCACATTGCTACTAGAATCTCTCAACACCGCAAACAACCCACTCGATCAGTTGCAGAGTGAGTTGGCAGCACGAAACATTCCTCTCAATCTGGACGCGATCGAGGCTCAAATTCGGGATGTATTTGTGTCTGGACTGAATTGGGCCGTCGGTTCTTTGCCCATTCTTTTACAGAACTACGTCACCTTTATCATTGTTCTAGTCGTTGCCTTTTTCATGCTGATTGACGGCCCAAAGCTTTGGCAACTTGTACTAAAGCTAGTTCCCGCCCAAAATCGAAGTCGGTTTTCGCGCGCGGTGCAAAGAAATTTCGTCGGTTTTCTTCGCGGTCAATTGCTGATCTCGTTTCTGCTGAGCGTTGCTACGTTTCTGGCTTTTGCGCTGTTTCAAGTCCCATTTTCATTTTTGCTCGCGGTCACGGTTGGCGTTTTTGACTTGATTCCTGGCATTGGCGCAACCTTAGGAGTGAGCTTTGTTTGCTTGATTATCTTGGTTCAAAGCGGCTGGCTCACGGCGCTCAAGGTGTTAGCCGTTTGCCTGGTTCTGCAACAACTGCAAGACAATTTTGTTTCACCGCGTGTGATGCAAAGTACGGTTCATCTAAATCCGGTGGTGGTGTTTTTTGCGCTTCTGGTCGGGACACGCGTATCAGGGCTACTGGGCATCTTCTTGGGTATCCCGATCGCAGGAGTAATCGTCAGTCTGTTAGAGATTGAAGAAGCACAAGGGGATTAGCAAGGATTAAATATTCAAAGTAGCGGTGCAAACTCCGAAGGATCGACTTAACGTTGAATTCAAGTTTTTCAGCAATAGGCTATCAAGTGCGCATAAGTATAGACGAGCCGAATGAGATACGAACTGAAAAATTCAACCTTTAAAGATAAATGATTAGTGAAGCGATATTCGCGTTAGTTTTAGTACTTTAAATTAGACTGCTTTTCACAATTGAGCAGAGATGCCGTCGTTGGCAGCGAATTATATAGAAACTCTAGCAGGCATGATGGATGAGATAAATTCTCATCCATCATGCTTCTTAAAAAATCCATTGCCAATCTAACTTGTCAGGGATCACACAAGTAGGAACACACAAAGTAGCCCTATTCACAGCTACTAGAATGAATCTGTGTACCAAGATTTCTATCTTTCTTCTCCGCCACCTACACCAATTCCACTGTTATACACTTCTGCATTTTGAATATTCACACCCTCTAAATTTGCACCAAACGTCTGAGCGTTATACATCCGAACGCTAGAAAGATTAACGTTCATCATATTTGAGTCATTCAAAATTGCATTCGTGACAAATGCACTCGTCAGATTTGCATTTTTCAAGTTTGCGCCAGTCAAATCAGCGCCTTCAAGGTTGGTTTCAATTAGCTTCGCACCTTGCAAATTGGCATTTCGTAGATCAGCGCCTATTAAGTGTGCGCCGCTCAGATCTGCACCTTCTAAATTACAACTTACACATTCTCCAGTTTTGAGGAGCCGCTGGACATGTTGGGGATTTGATGCTTGAGCAGGTGACGCGATCGCGCCAAGGGCGAACTGCGGAGCAACCGCGATCGTAGCAAAGACGGCGACAGGTACTAAGTTTTTCATTATTACTATACTCCTCTCAATAAATCCTTGGAACAATACCGAAGCTATATAGGTCTACAAGCAATATTTAATTGATTCCAGATTACTAAAGAAAATTTGGTCTTGTGTCCTCCGATGGGTAGGATTTATACAATCATCAGACGGCTCTTACACTCGCTTGAAAAACTTCATCACATTTCAAGAACACCCCTTTTCATTTCAGAAAGGTGATTGTTGAGCTATTCAGGCTCTCATTAGTTTGATAAAATTTAACATAAAGCAATCTAATACATTTTGCGCAGGTTAATAAGAGCATGACTGGATTTATTCGAGGGCTGTTTAGCAGGAAACCGCAACCCCCTGGTGAGGAGAAGATTGAAACCAAGTCAATACAGCGTCTTTCAAAGCAAGAAAAGGTATCACTGGCATACTTTCTAGACGAAAGCGAAGCTAGTTCTATGGGCGATGCTGCCTATATGAAGGCAGTCAAGAAAGTGAGACGTACCTTTCCGAAAACAGCAGGTCAACTTGAAGATCTAGAGCTAGTCCAGGAGATTTCTGCCCTAAGCAGAGTTGTAGGCGGAAAGCTTTCAGAAACATTGACCTCTATGGCTGAATCTGACTCCGAGCGCTCCTCTGGAACGTCGCAAAGTGGGTCAAATTCAACGGCGAATCCTACAACCACACCGCGTCGCCGACCCGACAGCAGTATGGACACGTTCCGTAAGATGGCGCGAGATATCAAAAAGTAATCGACTCTCGTAACGTCTTGCTAGAAGATGAGAAAGGCGCGACTGGCTTTGCCAAGTTCTGAAGGGGTTCGCTTCGCGAAGTCCACTGGATCACGTTCCGCTGTCTCCCTTTCTCATCTTCATTCATGAATACTCGTCCCAAAATTATTGTTTTAGATGACGATCCCACTGGATCACAGACGGTGCATAGCTGCCTGCTGTTAATGCAATGGGATGTTGAAACCTTACGGATAGGACTTGCAGACGACGCGCCTATTTTTTTTGTCCTCACCAACACGCGATCGCTCTCTCCAGAAAAAGCGGCAAGTGTGACGCAAGAGGTTTGCCAAAATCTGAAGCAGGCGATCGCCGCCGAAAACATTCAAGATTTTCTCGTGGTCAGTCGCTCCGATTCGACGCTCAGGGGTCACTACCCGATTGAGACTGACGTCATTGCTCAAGAACTGGGTGGCTTTGATGCTCATTTCTTAGTTCCTGCCTTTTTTGAAGGCGGACGCACAACTCGCGACAGTGTGCACTATCTAAAGGTTGACGGGGTGGATACACCCGTTCACGAAACTGAGTTTGCGCAGGATTCGGTGTTTGGCTACAGCTACAGTTATTTGCCCGATTACGTCCAAGAAAAAACGAAGGGAAAGATTCCGGCGAATCAAGTCGATCGGTTTTTGTTAGCCGAGATTCGATCAGGAGTACAAGAGCGCCTAACTCACCTCCACGACAATCAGTGTTGCGTCGTGGACGCAGAAACTCAGGCCGACCTCGATCGTTTCGCGGCTGATATTTTGGCAACGGCATCTCAAGGAAAGCGGTTTCTATTTCGGAGCGCAGCAAGCTTGCTGACTTCGTTGGCAAATTTGGGTAAGCAACCGATCGCGCCTGAAGCGATGGCACAATATGTTCGTGGCGGCAAACCGGGAGCTGTGATCGTCGGTTCTCACGTTAAAAAGACGACTGAACAACTTGCAAAATTATTAGAAGCGCCTGGAACTGTTGGTATCGAAATTGATGTTTCTCGACTGCTTGACAAATCTGCTCCTTCCCACGCTGCACTCTTGGCCGAAATTACGCAAACGGCTGATCAAATTCACACTTCAGGCAAAACGCCTGTCATTTTTACAAGCCGCCAAGAACTCACTTTCGACGACGCCCAAACCCGCTTGGAGTTTGGAGAAGCCGTTTCTACTTTATTAATGGACATTCTGCGCCAGCTTCCGTCAGACATCGGATTTTTGATCAGCAAAGGAGGCATTACCTCCAACGACACGCTGAGCCAAGGCTTAGCTCTCCGAACCGCAGGGCTTTTAGGACAAGTCCTGGCTGGAGTGTCAATGGTCAAAACGCCTTCTGAGCATCCTCAATTTCCCAACCTGCCGGTTGTTTTATTCCCTGGTAATGTTGGTGATGCAACGGCTTTAGCTACGGTCTACCAGCGTCTCAGAAGTTCCACCTAATTTCTCATCACCCCCACCCTGCTTCTATGGAACGCATTGGCTTTATCGGACTCGGCATCATGGGCAAACCCATGACCCAAAATCTACTCAAAGCGGGCTACTCAGTTGTGATTTTTAATCGCAGTCAAGGCGCGATCGCGGCCTTAGCCTCTGCCGGGGCAATTCCGGCAACTTCCCCCAAACACGTTGCCGAACAAGTTGATGTAGTGATCACCTGTCTCCCCGATTCACCGGACGTAGAAGCGGTTGTGTTGGGCAGCAATGGCGTCATAGAAGGGGCGAGATCCGGCATGATGCTGATCGACATGTCTACGATCGCGCCTGCTACATCTCGAAAACTCTACGACGCATTGAGCGAAAAAGGAGTTCAAGCTCTGGATGCTCCGGTTTCAGGAGGAGACATTGGAGCGCAGCAAGGAACGCTCTCGATTATGGTCGGGGGTGACGAGCTTGCGTTTGAGTGGGCTTTGCCCATCTTGCAAGCGATGGGCAAAAATATCGTTCATATTGGAGCCGCCGGAGCCGGACAAGTGACCAAAGCGTGTAACCAAATTGTAGTTGCCCTCACCGTTCAAGCCGTGGCAGAAGCGCTAACCTTGGCGAAAAAGTCTGGCGTAGATGGGGCGAAAGTGCGAGAGGCACTGCTCGGCGGATTTGCTCAAAGCCGAGTGCTAGAAGTTCACGGCGATCGCATGTTAGAAGGTCGGTTTGAACCTGGATTCAAGCTCGATCTGCACCGTAAAGATATGAACATCGTCTTGCAGACCGGGCGCGAGGTTAGCCTTCCACTGCTGGGAAGTAGCCAAGTCGCGAGTTTGATGGACTCGTTGATTGCTCAAGGAATGGGTGGATTTGATAATGCTGCACTGGTGAGCTTGTATGAGATGCTAGGCGGTCTTGAGTCCGATAAGCGTTAGGATCTTCTAGAGTGCAGATTTTTTGAACCGTGCTGTTTAGGCCGTGTCGTGACTCTGTTTGAATCGCTGAACTCCCAATCGCTAAACTATGTCTGAATCGCCGACCACTTCTGAATTACCGACTACGTTAGATGACGCGACCGCTCAAGCTCAAGCTGCCATTCAAGCCGCCCTTAAAGCAGGCTACACCCGAATGCAGGTCGAACTCATCTTTCCAGAACTCAAAGCCATGCCTGTTGCCGAAAAATTTCTAGAGGCGTTTGGGGACTGGGGAGCAGGGCTGAAAGTTTTTTTTACCGATGCAGGAACGGCAGCACTTGCCAAACGAAACTGGGGCGATACGCCCTTTCAAATTGGCAGTTTAGATGTCGCGGGTACGCGGCAAACAACCCTAGCCGAAGAGCAGGTTAGTCCTGACAATACGCTCCTCATTTTTGTCTCACCCACCGCAGTTGAAGTCAGTCCGGTTGAACAAATCTCTGAGATAGCGGGCGATCGCCCCATCATTTTGCTCAATCCTCGATTAGAAGATGTAGCGATCGTCGGTATTGGCTACGCCGGGCGGCAGATTCGAGAGCGCTTTTTAGACACGATTGAGCCCTGTTATTACCTGCGTCCCCTAGACGATAATTCTGCGCTAATGCGGTGCTATCCATCACCCTGGCAAGTGTGGTACGCAAATGATGATGGCGTCTATCAACTCATTGCTGAAGAATCAGAAAAACCCGATTCTGAGAGGCTCGAGGAGATTTTTGCTTCGGTTCTAGGGGATCGGCAACCCAAGCCAGGCCTGTTGGCTGGCTTACAGCAGTTTTTACGGGCTTTAGGTAGATAAAGTTTTCACTGGGATCTAGTGAATTTCCCCATGTCGTTTACGTATTCTCGAGGTACAAAGGGCATAATTATCGCAATCACTACACCTCTGTACTACTTCAGTCCGAGAGCCAGTACGAGAGGTGGGTGTAGCATAAAAGCCTCTGTTGCAATGTTTGGAGAGCCGCGATCGCATGAGCAATTCTGTCCCCCGTCGTATTGTAATTGGTGATGTACATGGGCACTATGAGGGGCTAATGACATTGCTAGGCGCGATCGCACCTGACACAGATGATCAAGTTTATTTCTTGGGTGATTTAATCGATCGCGGCCCTCAAAGCGCTCAAGTGGTTGAATTCGTGAAGAATAGCCCATACCAATCGTTGATGGGCAATCACGAGTATCTCTTGCTCGAAGCGTTTCCTGATGGACAAGTCTTTCCCCCTGCATTGCAGGCATGGTTACAGAGCGGTGGGCGCTCCACGATCGCCAGTTATGGTGATACAGGCATTTTGCTTGACCACATCGATTGGATGCGCACGTTGCCAACTCATCTCGATCTGGGAGACATCTGGCTCGTGCATGCAGGAGTGCATCCAGATAGGCCTCTGTCTCGTCAGAGCCATCAAGAATTCTGCTGGATTCGAGACGAATTTCACAGCATTGCTCAGCCCTATTTTCACAACAAACTGATTATTACTGGGCATACCATCACGTTCACCTTTCCAGGCGTCACACCGGGCGCGATCGTGAGGGGCCAGGGTTGGCTTGGCATTGATACAGGTGCATACCACCCTAAAAGCGGTTGGCTGACTGGTTTGGATGTAACTCATGGCAAGGTTTACCAAGCAAACGTCTATACCAACGCTGTTAGAACGCTCTTCTTAGAAGAAGCAATTACTGAAATTGACACCAAGCGCTTAGGTCGTCGTCATGCGCTGCCTCTGCGAAAGTGACTTTGGTGAACAGTCTTCGCTACCTAAGTAGCGAAACTTAGGTAGCGAGGCAGAATAAATTGCTCCCCCATGCTGCATATTCAGGACTCCGATTTTTCGAAGAGTTGAATATGCAGTTTTTTGCGTTCACGCACGTATCCAGATTAGGCTGCATTACAGAAATTCTAGGATTAGCGACCTGCTATCCTTTGTTATGGACGCATTGACGAATCTATCGGGTTGCGTCCATAACAAATCACGGTATTGCGCTTTCAACCAGGATTGCCAGATGTTAAATCTGAAATGGCTACGGCCTAAGCAGCACCTTGATGCAGCCGATGCCTCAAAATTAAAGTTATATCTTCAGTTCAAACAACAAACTTCAACAAAATAGTATGGCTGCAAAGATTCCCGTTACGGTAATTACAGGTTTTCTTGGAAGCGGAAAAACAACGCTAATTCGTCACTTGCTGCAAAACAATGGCGGAAGACGAATTGCAGTCCTGGTGAATGAATTTGGCGAGTTGGGCATTGATGGAGAATTGCTCAAATCTTGTGAAGTGTGTCCAGAGGATGCGCCTGAATCTAACATTCCTGAATCTAACATTGTTGAACTGACGAATGGGTGTCTTTGCTGCACGGTGCAAGAAGAATTTTTACCAACCATGCTGGAGTTGCTGAAGCGGCGCGATCGCTTAGATTGCATTCTGGTCGAAACCTCTGGTCTTGCCTTGCCCAAACCGTTGATCAAAGCGTTTCGGTGGCATGAGATCCGCAATGCCGCCACGGTGGATGGTGTGATTACCGTTGTCGATTGCGAAGCAGTTTCATCAGGAACCTTAGCGAACGATCTCGACGCGATCGCAGCGCAACGTCAAGCTGATCCCAATCTTGATCACGAGACGCCGCTCTCGGAACTGTTTGAAGACCAACTTGCGTGTGCCGATTTGGTGATTTTGAACAAGACGGATTTAGTTGATCCCCAAGTCCAAGCCCAAGTGCGAGAACTCGTCGAGCAAGAACTTCCCAGAGCCGTCAAGATTGTCACGAATGGACGCCAAGGAGAAGGGCGGCTTGATCCCAGCTTGCTGTTGGGCTTCAACGCGGCGGTAGAAGACGATTTGGAGAGCCGTCCGAGCCATCATGATGCTGAAGAGGAGCATGATCACGATGACGACATTCAATCAACTCATATCGTTGTTGATTGTGCTTTCAACCCAGATAAACTAAAAGCGCAACTCGAAAAACTGGTTCAAGAACAGGAGATTTACCGAATTAAAGGGTTTGTAGTGGTTCCAAATAAATCGATGCGACTCGTGATGCAGGGCGTTGGGGCGCGATTTGAGCAATTCTATGATCGTCCTTGGAAAGCGGATGAACCTCGACAAACACGATTGGTTTTCATCGGACGAGATCTAGATACTACCAAGTTATCGTCTCGCCTGGTCGAACTTGCAGAACTCTAATTTAAATCGTTTCTCCGCACTCATCAACGAGATAGCAGAGAGAGCGGAACCGCAGCCCGACAAACTGTTCATAGAGAGGGTTAATTTTGCACATCGGCGGAATGTGAGCGATCGCGCGTCCAAACATGGTGATGTCGCGCTCGAACGGGCATTGGGCAGGGATCAGCTTGCAGAGCGTATGAGCCACCTTGCGATCGCGAATTTCAATCGAATCAAGCCACTGACGAATGGGTTTTAAAGGGTCGAAACCAGGTTTTTGTTGTAGAGAATAGGCTTGCATAGAAGTAGCTCCAAAAATTAGTTCAGATTCAGCCGAATGGCTTTTCTTTTCGTGTAGTGAAGACGACATTTTAAGGTGATTCCAAAGTGGATTTGGTCTGATCTGTAGAATGGTTTTCTCACTAATGGTTTTCTCACTACAAGATACCCATTTAAACCGACAATTCCGTAAATATTGAAAGGAGAAATCAATTGATTTTGTTTAAGCTTTGATGAAGCTAGAGGTTCAGTTAGGACAGCCCGAAAGTGTCATAGCCAAACCAACAAACTCCCTTTCTCAATTCCTACTTCTTCATACGCATGGCAGTTTCAGCTTATGCAGATTTCTAAGGCGACCTTGAAGCGAGAAGCCAAGAGGGATATATGAATTGCGGCTTTTTCTGACCTCTAATTACATTAAAAAGATCCCCAGTAGAAACACACAGTATCCACAAGGGGAGTTTTTTCTCTACTGTTTGCTAAAACTACTTCTCCAGATATTAACCATCAGGCAGAGCAAGCGAGTTCTTACACAATTTCCAAGTTTTTGTAGCTAAAACTACAGAATTTTCTGTGTAAAATTCAGGCTTTGACTATCAGAAATTGGTTTACTTCCATTGAGACGGCCCCGCTGGACCATAAGTTTCTATTTGTAGAGAATCAGCAGTAGGAATGAGACTTCGCGAATCACCAGTACGGTACAGTTGCAAATGGCTGTTTTTCGGAATCAGGTATGACAACAACGCTTCATCAGCAAATTCAGCAGTTCTACGATGCTTCGTCGGGTTTGTGGGAGCAGATCTGGGGCGAGCACATGCACCATGGCTACTACGGAGCCGATGGGCAACAGAAAAAAGAACGACGACAGGCACAGATTGACCTGATTGAAGAGCTTTTGACGTGGGCAACTGTGACTCACGCCTCAGACATTTTAGACGTAGGCTGCGGAATTGGCGGAAGCTCTCTCTATTTAGCCGAAAAGTTTGGCGCAACGGCAACCGGGATCACACTCAGCCCTGTGCAAGCCAATCGCGCCCGCGATCGCGCTCAAGAGGCAAGAATCACGGCTCATTTTCAAGTGGCAGATGCGTTGAATATGCCCTTTGCAGAGAACTCGTTTGATTTGGTTTGGTCGCTTGAGAGCGGAGAACACATGCCAGATAAAGCAAAGTTTTTGCAGGAGTGCTACCGAGTTTTAAAGCCAGGTGGAACATTCATCATGGCAACGTGGTGTCATCGGGCAACGTCTCAAACGCCGCTCACACCCGATGAAAAGAGTCACCTAGAAGACATTTATCGGGTTTACTGTCTGCCTCACGTCATTTCGTTGCCCGAATATGAGCAGATCGCGCAGGAGATTGGATTTAAGTCTCTGCGAACTGAAGATTGGTCAACGGCAGTAGCACCCTTCTGGGACATAGTGATTGACTCGGCGTTTAATTGGGATGCGATCGTGGGTTTAATTCGCTCTGGATGGACAACGATACAAGCGGCGTTATCACTAGGACTGATGCAGCGAGGCTACCAGCGGGGATTGATTAAGTTTGGCTTACTTTGCGGACAGAAGTAATGCGATTCTAGGTAGGGTTATTGAGAGTTTTATATAAATGAGCCAAATTTCATCAGCCAATCCCCTTCAGAAATATGCGCCGTGGCTCTACGCCTTCTGGAAATTCTCCCGCCCTCATACCATCATTGGAACGACGCTGAGCGTGTTGGGCATGTATCTGATCTCTCTAGGAGATTCTCTAGGTGATCAGTCCTTCCATCCCACTTCTGTTTTCATCCCCTTGCTTGCCTGTCTGTGCGGAAACGTTTATATCGTTGGATTAAATCAACTCGAAGACATCGGCATCGATCGGATCAACAAGCCTCACTTGCCTCTAGCGTCTGGAGAATTTTCGATTTGGCAAGGTCGAGCGATCGTCGGCACAACTGGAATTTTAGCGATCGCACTTGCCGCCTCTGGAAGTTTCTACCTGTTCGCGATGGTGGGATTAAGTCTCGCGATCGGGACAGCCTATTCGGTGCCTCCGATCCGACTGAAGCGGTTTCCGTTCTGGGCGTCTCTCTGCATCTTCAGCGTTCGGGGTGCGATCGTCAATTCAGGATTATTCTTGCACTTTAATCGGGGCTTTCCGATTCCAGCTAAGGTTTGGGCGTTGACGGCATTCGTTTTGGTGTTTACCTTTGCGATCGCGATTCTCAAAGATATTCCCGATGCCGATGGCGATCGGCAATACAACATCAGCACCTTTACCCTCAAGCTGGGACAGCGACCCGTGTTTAATCTGGCTCGACAAGTCGTGAGCGCTTGCTACTTGGGTGTGATTGCCGTCTCGCCCTTTCTAGCGGGTGTCAATCTACCATTCCTAATTCTGACTCATTTACTGGGCTTAGGTTTGCTATGGTGGCGGAGTCAGAAACTAGATCTGCAAGATAAGCAAGAAGTCGCCCGGTTCTATCAATTTGTGTGGAAACTGTTCTTCTTGGAATACCTGATTTTTCCAGCGGCGTGTTTATTGCGATAGGCTGTATTCCGTAGTCTGTCGGATGGCAGCATGGATTCAATCGGAAAGGTCTATTTGGTGGGTTCGGGTCCGGGGGACATCGGAAACCTCACTGTACGGGCGTATCAGCTTCTGCAGCAAGCAGAAGTGCTGGTGTATGATGCGCTGGTGGATGCTGAGTTTCTAGATCTGGTGCCAGAAGACTGCCTCAAGCTGAATGTCGGGAAACGGGGCGGACAGCCCAGCATGAAGCAGGGCGAGATCGATCAGCTCTTAGTAGAACACTGCCAGCAAGGTAAATTAGTGGTGCGCTTGAAAAGTGGCGATCCGTTTATCTTTGGACGAACGACATCGGAGATTCAAGCACTGAGATCCGCCGAGTGTGACTATGAAGTGATCCCCGGCATTTCTTCAGCCCTCGCTGCTCCGTTGCTGGCTGATATTCCTCTCACCGATCCCGTTTTGAGCCGGGGATTTGCCGTGATTACTGCCCATGAACCAGAGCGGGTCAACTGGCAAGCATTAGCGCAACTCGATACTGTAGTCGTGCTAATGGGCGGCAAACATTTGCCGATGATCGTCGAACAACTGCAACAACACGGCAAATCACCAGACACCGCGATCGCGATCATTCGCTGGGCCGCACACCCAAATCAAGAAATTTGGATCAGTAATTTAACGGAAATTCTGTCACATGTCACCCCCCAAAGTCTCTCGCCGTGTGTGATCGTAATTGGTGAAGTCGTTGGGTTACGCCCCTTCCTCACCCGACCCCATAAAATCAGGAATTCAGAACTGGAGGCAACTCCGTCTTCTGCCTCCGACTCTACATTCATCTCATCTCAACCTCAATTAAATCCTGAACCATCTGTGTCTACAACGCTCTCTGGTAAAACGATTCTCGTGACGCGCGCCGCAGGACAATCTGGGCACTTTAGTCGATTGCTCGAACAGCAGGGCGCTACGGTGATAGAAATGCCGACGCTCGAAATTGTCCCCCCTTCTAGCTGGGAAGAAATAGACGATGCGATCGCTCGCCTCAACGACTTCGATTGGCTCATTCTCACTTCGACCAATGCCGTCGATTATTTCTTCGATCGCTTAGGCTCTCAGCTTCAAGATGTGGGAGCGTTAACCAACATCAAAATTGCGGTGGTAGGGGAGAAAACAGCATTTAAGCTAAAGCAGCGAGGCATGCAGCCCGATTTTGTGCCGCCTGATTTCATTGCGGATGCCATGATTGTTAATTTTCCAGAATCGGTAGAGGGCAAAAAGCTGCTGTTTCCGAGAGTCGAGACAGGCGGGCGAGAGACGCTGGTGAAAGAATTCAAAGCACGGGGGGCTGAGATTACGGAAGTTGCCGCCTATCAGTCTGCCTGCCCGGAAGAGGCTGATCCCCACGCGATCGCAGCGCTGAAAAACCGCAAAGTTGATATCATCACATTTGCTAGTTCTAAAACCGTTAAACATTTCTGCGAATTGCTCGATCGCTCATTAGGTGAAGGGTGGAATACTTACTTAGAAAATGTTGGATTGGCATCCATTGGGCCGCAAACCTCAAAGACTTCTAAAGCACTACTCGGTCGCATTGATATTGAGGCACAGGAATATACGTTAGAAGGCTTGCTTAGCGCGATCGCGGCTTGGCTCGACAGTGATCCTCAGATTTAGTACTCATGTACTAAAAACTGTGTTATCCTCTAAGTTACCGAATGGGAAAGAGGAGCGGCATGAGTGTAGAGCAAACGACCCAATTGATCCAGCTAGTTCTCAATTCAGTACTCATGGTGTTGGCGTGTGCCTTTGTATTGGGCGGTTTATTGCTGCGTCGCAGCGTGTTAGAGAACCGCTTGCAAGCGACCAGCATCGAGTATTTTCAAATCTTGCACCGAATCAATCTTCCGCGCAGCACGTCCGGCGGAGCATTACAAACGAACCGCCTGCTATTTCTAAAGAAGCGATTGCGCCATCTGCAAAACCAGGTGAAGACTTCTCGTGCCAGTATTTTAGGGATCTACTACGCTCTAATCGTGTTTGCGGTGAGTGTGTTCTCGCTGTCAATTCGGAGTCTGATTAGCGCAGAATGGCTTGTTTCAGGATCAATGACGCTCTTTATCGTTGGCGTCGTGATGCTTTTGGTGAGTTTGGCATTGGTTGTGTTTGACCTGAACAAGTCGGAGAATCCATTGTGGCAAGACATGCGCGATACACTGACGCAAGGCAAAGCAGAGATTAGAAAATTTCGGGGGCGGCGAGTAACGCCTTTGAAGCCCCATCGGAACGTCAAGGCGAGTTAAGCTTGGGGCGCAATTACTGTCGCGATTTGGCCAGAGCGATCAACAACGACCCAACCCACTGATGGGTCAAGGTTGTCGGCGCTCTCGCTAATTTTAAAGGAATATTTTTCGCCCCTCGTGGTGATCGAAAAATCTGCCTTCTGAGACGGAGTTACCACGAATCCCCGATCTCTAAGACAAAACAGAACCCATCCTTTCAGCGTCTGGTTTGCCGGATTAAACGGAACGGGGGGACGATTAAACACATCTTGCATAACCTCAATCAACGGCATGGTGGCGATCTCCTAAAGTCTCTCTTCACTAGCCTAAACCGGAAGGGACGCCAGCAAACCTATAAGAAAGTTTGATACATTAATACTATACATCGATCGCAGGTCGTGCGTTTGTCCCCAATTGGGAATAAACGCCACATATAGGGTACGAGTTTAGAAAATTTTGTAGATATAGCGCGAATGATCGGTTACGCTTAGACTCATTCCTTCGCGTGGGTTGAGTGATTATGTCGTTTGTCGGTTTGCATATTCACAGTGACTATAGTTTGCTGGATGGCGCTAGTCAGCTTCCAGAACTGGTTGAGCGAGCGGTTGAGTTGGGAATGCCCGCGATCGCGCTGACTGACCACGGTGTGATGTATGGCGCAATCGAGCTGCTCAAGGTGACTCAAGGCAAGCTCAAACCGATCATTGGCAATGAGATGTACATCATCAACGGCGACATCACCAAGCAAGAACGCCGCCCCCGCTATCACCAAGTGGTTTTAGCAAAAAATACGATCGGTTATAAAAACCTAGTCAAACTGACGACGATTTCTAATCTTCAAGGCGTGCAAGGCAAAGGAATTTTCTCACGCCCTTGTGTGAATAAAGATCTTCTAGCGCAATATCACGAAGGCTTGATCGTCACGAGCGCTTGTTTAGGTGGTGAAGTACCGCAAGCAATTTTGCAAGGCAAACCCGAAATTGCTCGACGGGTCGCGCAGTGGTACAAAGAAGTTTTTGGTGACGATTATTATTTAGAAATTCAAGATCATGGGTTACACGAAGAACGCATCGTTAATCCTGAAATCATTAAAATTGCTCGCGAACTTGATATTAAAGTCATTGCTACGAACGATTCTCACTATATTTCCTGTTTTGATGTAGAAGCGCATGATGCCCTGTTGTGCATCCAAACCGGGAAGTTAATTTCAGAAGAAAAACGGCTGCGCTACACGGGAACCGAGTATTTGAAATCGGCAGATGAAATGCGGCTGCTGTTTCGCGATCATCTGACGCAAGATATTGTCGATGCTGCGATCGCAACCACGTTAGAGGTGGCGGACAAAGTCGAGGAATACCAAATTATGGGTGAACCCCGCCTACCTAACTACACGGTTCCTGACGGGTTTGCGCCAGATACCTACATGGAAAAAGTGGCTTGGGAGGGGTTATTACAACGTCAGAAAGTCACGTCTCGCGCTCAGATTAATGCCGTTTATCAAGAACGGTTTGTCTATGAACTGAACATGCTTCAGCAGATGGGATTCTCAACGTATTTTTTAGTCGTTTGGGATTACATCAAATACGCCAGAGACAATGGAATTCCGGTCGGTCCTGGACGCGGTTCGGCTGCCGGATCGCTCGTTGCTTACGCGCTTGGCATTACCAATATTGATCCAGTTCATCATGGCTTACTGTTCGAGCGATTTCTCAATCCTGAACGGAAATCCATGCCTGACGTGGATACTGATTTCTGTATCGACAGACGCGATGAAGTGATCAAATACGTTACTGAGAAATACGGCACAGAACGCGTTGCCCAAATTATCACCTACAACCGGATGGCCTCTAAAGCGGTGCTAAAAGATGTCGCGCGAGTGCTGAACGTGCCGTATGGTGAGAGCGATCGCATGACCAAGATGATCCCCACTGTGCGCGGCAAGCCGACCAAACTGAAGGTGATGATCTCCGACAAAACGCCAGCGCCAGAGTTTAGAGAAAAATATGAGAGCGGTGCGATCGTGCCTAACTCTTCTGTCACCTATCGAGATTGGATCGACACAGCGATCCGGATCGAAGGAACCAACAAAAGCGTCGGCATTCATGCGGCGGGTGTGGTGATTTCAGCCGATCCGCTCGATGAAATTGTGCCACTCCAGCGCAACGCCGATGGCGCAGTGTTCACGCAATACTTTATGGAAGATATTGAGTCGTTGGGTCTACTAAAGATGGACTTTTTGGGACTCAAAAATCTGACGATGATTCAAAAAACGGTTGAGCTGATTCAGCAAAGCCGTAATTTCAAACTCGACATCGATGAGTTGTCGCTCGACGATCCAGAAGTTTATAAACTTTTGGGCAGAGGCGAACTTGAAGGCATCTTCCAGCTTGAATCTTCTGGAATGCGGCAGGTCGTTCGCGATCTGAAACCCTCTGGAATTGAAGATATTTCTTCTATTCTTGCGCTTTATCGCCCCGGCCCGCTAGATGCAGGACTCATTCCCAGATTCATTAACCGTAAGCACGGGCGCGAACGAATTGATTATGCCGATGACATTCTGAAGCCGATTCTAAAAGAGACTTACGGAATTATGGTCTATCAAGAGCAAATCATGAAAATTGCTCAGGATATGGCGGGCTATTCTCTTGGTCAGGCAGATTTGCTGCGCCGGGCAATGGGTAAGAAGAAAAAAGCTGAGATGGAGAAACACCAAGCGATGTTTGTAGAGGGGGCAATCAAAAATAAGATTCCGCCTAAAGTCGCGGGCGAGCTGTTTGATCAGATGGTGCTGTTCGCCGAGTACTGTTTCAACAAATCCCACTCCACGGCTTATGGGTATGTCACTTACCAAACGGCTTACCTCAAAGCAAACTATCGCACCGAATACATGGCAGCGCTGCTGACGATCAACAGTGGCGATCAAGACAAGGTGCAGAGATACATTGGCACGTGTCTCAGTCTAGGCGTTCAGATTCAACCGCCGGATATTAACCGTTCTGGCGTGGACTTTACTCCCATTGGCGATCAAATTCTCTTCGGTTTATCGGCAGTGCGACATGTGGGGATGGGCGTGATCGAATCGATTTTGGAGGCGAGACGAGAGAAAGGGGCGTTTAAGTCATTGGCGGACTTGTGCGATCGCCTTGATCCCCGAACCGCAAACCGCCGTGCTTTAGAATCATTGATCCATTGCGGAGCCTTCGATCAGCTTTGCAACAATCGCCACCAGATGATCCAAGACCTCGAACTCTTGCTCGACTGGTCGCAGTCTCGTGCCCGCGATCGCGCCAGTGGTCAAGGTAGCCTGTTCGATCTGTTGGGTGGTGGCAGCACACCGCAATCGAGCTACGAACTTGCACCAAAAGCGCCACCTGTTGCCGATTATCCTCAGCAAGAAAAGCTGCGGCTCGAAAAAGAAGTACTAGGATTTTATATTTCGGATCACCCGCTCAAACATCTGCAAGAAACAGCAAAGATGCTGGCTCCGATTAATTTAGGAGATTTGAAAGACTGCAAAGAGGGATCGACCGTCAGCGCGATCGCGCTTGTCACCAATATTAAAGCGGTGACGACGAAAAAGGGCGATCGCATGGCAATTTTAACGATCGAAGACCTTACGGGCAGTTCTGAAGCGGTTGTCTTTCCTAAATCCTTTGAGCGGATTCAGCAGCATATCATTCCCGATGCACGACTGATGCTGTGGGGCAAAATTGATAGACGGGACGATCAGACGCAGTTCATTGTAGAAGATGCGGAACTCATTGAAACCGTGCGGATGGTCATGCTCGAACTTGAACCCCGAATCGCGACTGATGCTTCGGAGCAACATCGATTGAGAACGTTGTTGCGGCAATATCACGGCGAAGGCGATCGAGCCAAGGTTGCTGTGGTTGCGATCGTGGGGGCAAAGGCTCGGCGTCATGTGGTGCGGTTCGGCTCTCAGTTCCGAGTTCAAGACGAGCAAGCGACGGTGATGGCGTTAGAGAAAGCAGGCTTTAGAGCGAGCGTATCGTCACTTGTGGCGGGGTGAAATGACTGGAAGTTCCTCTCCTCTATGAGAGGAACTTAGGATGAGGGCGAAAGATGTTTGCAAAATTCTCAATCTAAACCCCAAAATAAAAAACCCCAGCCGAAGCCAGGGTGAATAATCAGGGTGCATCTACCATTCCACTATTCCCCAATGCAGAGACCTATCCGGACAATTCTGAATATTTTTCGAGATCATCTGCGCTTTTTGAGAATTGAGCTGATGTATCGTAGAAATCATGAGTGTGAGAATTTATGGCAATCGGTTACTAAAAACCCTTCCTGGACAAGAAACTCGCCCAACAGTAGCACGGGTTCGAGAAGCGCTCTTTAACATTTGGCAAGGCACGATTGACGGGTGTCGCTGGCTCGATCTGTGTGCGGGAAGTGGCTCAATGGGGGCAGAAGCGCTCTGTCGGGGAGCCGCGATCGCGGTTGGCATCGAGCAATCTAGTCGAGCCTGTGCGATCGTTGAGCAAAATTGGCAGCAGGTCGCTAAGCCAGAACAACAGTTTCAAGTATTGCGCGGTGATGTTGTTGATCGGTTGGAATCGCTGTCAGGGCAGTTTGATCGGATTTACTTTGACCCGCCCTATGCCAGTGGATTGTATGAGCCTGTGTTAAATGCGATCGCGCAATTTCAACGATTAGCGATCGGGGGTGAGATTGCCGTTGAACACAGTGCCGACCGTTCACAGTTAGCGATCGCAGGATTAGAGGTCGTTCGTCAAAAACGCTATGGCAACACCGCCCTGACGTTCTATCAACGCAAAGAAGAGTAGAATTTCAGTAGGAATGAATCACCCCTATGGCTCGACCTCTCCTAAAAATTGCCCTTTATTCGTCGTTCCTGCCGTTTTTGGTTCCTACACTAGCGGTTGCACTGCCACCTGCCGATGATCTACCTGAAGAAATCCTGCGAACCGAGATTATTACAGAGGCGCGATCGCCGCTAGATGGCGAACCCCTCACCGCCGCCGAGTACGCAAAGCTGGAAACTCAACTGCAAAGTTCGGTTCAACCGATCGATCCAAAAACGCAAGTTTCACCGAAAGTGCGACGAACGATCAATCTCCTTAGACTACGCAGGTTGATTAAAACAGTGTTTCCGTTTATTCCAATCAAATAGGAGTTAGGGCAACAAGAACATCTTGACTAAGCTACCGAGGGTACTCAAGATAGCCGGACCTAAACCATTACCACCTCTATCTTTGGGCGCTTTCTCAGGCGTTTTAAGCACGGTTATCACAGCTTGAGTCGATTGGGCTTGCGCTGTGTCTCCTTGGCGAGTAAACAGCGTTGAGGCGTACTCTAAATCTTGAATTGCACCGGACTGATCACCCAATTCCAGCCGAGCCATACCCCGTGCGAGTTGGGCAGGTGCAAAATCAGGCTGTCTTGCTAGTGTTTGATTGAAATTCTCGATCGCACGCTCGTATTGTTTCTTACTGCCCGCCTCAACCCCCCAACGGTAAAAATCGGTCGCATTTCCAGTCGTGGCAGATAGCCCGATCGCACCTTGTAGCAATGCATAGTCAAGGCGCGATCCGCTTAGATCGGTATCGACCAAATAAGCATTCCGCAGATCGACGCTGCTCAGGTTCGCTCCCGTTAATTTTGCCCCGCTCAAGTTCGCGCCATTCAAGGTTGCGCCGGTTAGGTTCGCACCGCTTAAATTTGCCCCAACAAGATTGGCTTGGCTTAGATTTGCGCCGGCAAGATTGGCTTGGCTTAAATTTGCGCCGCTTAACTGAGCAAACACTAATCCTGCTCTAGTCAAGTCACAATTTTGACATTGCTTTGTTGATAGCAACTTTTGAGTGTGTTCTAAATTCTCTGCTTGAACAGGAAGACAGATGCTGCTAGCTAGAAGGAGAACGGGTAACAAAGGCAATTTCATGAGTTTAGGGGTGAGGAACGTGTCTAACAAGTTTGGTGTGTTAAAACAAACTCTAGAATGCCCGTGGAAGTACTCTAGAACACCTCATAGTACTTGGATTTAGAAGTTGTGATTCAGAATTTGTGGCACGATCGTAGATATACGCACCTTCTGTCTAAGTTCTTATGCCTAAGAAACAAAAATTTCCC
Organism: Myxacorys californica WJT36-NPBG1; assembly: GCA_019359315.1. Taxonomy (GTDB): domain Bacteria; phylum Cyanobacteriota; class Cyanobacteriia; order Leptolyngbyales; family Leptolyngbyaceae; genus Myxacorys; species Myxacorys californica. Next base: position 353 of record JAHHHO010000067.1, on the reverse strand, counting down.
CATCTCGTCGGCTCCAAATGGACGGCGACGGAAAAGACCTGGGGATGGCGACATTTTCAAGTCGTGAATCGGAAAAATGAAGGTCAGTGGGTGTTTGCCGAAATGATTGCCGCGTGTGACCCAGCAGTTCGATTTTGGATGAACGCAAAGCTGCTCAAGAATCGAGATCAGTGGGAGGCGGGCTGGCGATCGCTAGAAGAAATTCAAGATTCAGAGTTGAAGAGAAGCTAGGTTGTGTTGATAATTGTGTGAAGTTGGGCTGAATAAGCTAAAACGCGATGACAACCCCAACAATACTGAGCGACGACCTCTGGGACAAACTGCTTGAGCTTTTACGCTACCAGCCCAACATT
>JAHHHO010000066.1 GCA_019359315.1 Myxacorys californica WJT36-NPBG1 | reverse complement strand
TCATCAAATGCGCTGCACTCAACCGGATGATCCAGATCGCTAAACCGCACAGCTATGAGGTTGAAGCCTAATACCACGACTGCCTCAAGGCTAGTTTGTCCATTTCTTAATCATGCAACAAAGCCATTTCGTGCATTACTACAATTGCGTCACAATGATTTTAGTGTTGCTAAATTATTGTGGGTAGTCATGCTGGTTTCTTTGTTGGGATTAGGGCTGGGGTTGTTTGTTAGTTGATTAACGTAAAGAACTTTAAAGTTCTATCTTTAGGCAGCGTAGATGATTACAAGATTAACAGCATTGAAATAAGGGATTCTTTACGCGCTCTTCGGTTAAACTCATTCCACTCAATCGACTGGTAGACTTCGTGATCCAGAAACGGCTATTTCAACTCATTACAGTTCTCTTGGGGATGGGGCTACTCCTTGATGTAGCGTCGCGTCTCGGAGCGGAAATTGTTTGGTTTCAAGAAGTTCGTTATCTCTCCGTATTCCTGCTCAAATTCCAGGTTCGACTGATTCTGGTAGGAATTGTGTCAGGGTGTACGGCAGGTTATTTGTTGGGGAATCTAGCGTTAGCTCAACGATGGAAATATTCTCATGTTCCCGACGAGGTGAACCAGGACAAGGAAATTAACGATGGACAGTCCGTTTTTGGATCACCGTATCAAGTAAAGCGTCAGCGTTCTGCCTCACTGCCCCGATCAACTCCTGCGTTGAGGCTACCGTTACTACTCTTCCTGACGCTAGGGCTAAGTTTGCTCGCTGGTTGTTTGCTGATTTATTATGGTCAGCTTGCCCTTGGCTACTGGCAGTCAGGGCCGACTCTCTCTGGAACGTTTGTTTCTCGCTTCAACCTGAATAACCTTTGGCAGGTTGGAACCCAGTTCACGGGGCAGGCTGCGTGGTTAGGCGGAGTGTTAGGCATCGCGATCGCTCTGTTAGTTTATTCCCGAGTTTTGCTGAAGACAATCGCGATCGCGCTCAGCGTCTTGTTTGGCTGGTTGCTATCTAAACAATGGGCCGTCGTCCTGCAATGTTTACATCCCACATCGTTCAATAATGCTGACCCCTTGTTTGGGCGAGATATCAGCTTCTACATCTTTACTTTACCGCTTTGGGAATTGCTGGACTTGTGGCTGTTTGGGCTGTTTTTCTATGCTTTCATTGAGATTGCACTGACCTATTTGCTGTCGGGAAATAGCCTCAGCCAGGGCAGTTTTCCAGGCTTTTCACCCGCTCAGAAACGACATCTCTGTGGAGTTGGTAGCGGGCTAATGGCTGCCATTGCGTTGAGTTACGGGTTGAGCCGATACGAATTGCTGTATTCGCTGCGTGGGGTAACATTTGGTGCCAGTTATACCGATGTGACCGCACAACTTCCGATCTATACGGGATTAAGCCTTCTGTCATTGGCGATCGCACTCTATCTTCTGTGGCGCACCGTCTTTTGGCAGCCCAAATCACCCCATCGGCACTGGGTCAACCTGGGACTAGGACTACTTGGCGTCCTAGTTGTCGCCGGAATTGTCGTTCCCGAAGCCATTCAGTATGTAGTTGTGCAGCCAAATGAGCTGGCGCAGGAGCGTCCCTTTATCCAACGCACGATCGCATTCACTCGGCAGGCATTTGGATTGGAAACCATTGATGCCACCAACTTCAATCCCCAGGGACAACTTGCAGAAGCCGATTTGAAAGCCAATGAGTTGGCCATCCGCAACATTCGCCTGTGGGATCAGCGTCCCCTGCTGCAAACGAATCGTCAATTGCAGCAAATTCGTCCCTACTACCGCTTTCTCGACGCGGATATCGATCGCTACACCCTCCAAACGGATGTGCCTGCTCGCCCGCCTGTGGCTTCTCCCAATCGTCCCGCACCGATCCCGCCTGCTCCCACTGAACAGCGACAGGTTCTAATTACCGCACGGGAACTCGATTACAATGCGGTTCCCCAAGAAGCTCAGACCTGGATAAACCAGCATTTAATCTACACGCATGGGTACGGTTTTACGCTTAGTCCGGTCAATACAATTGGGGCAGGTGGGCTGCCAGAGTATTTTGTTAAAGATATTACGGGTGGTGAAGCCGGAGCGCTGACAACATCCAGTCGTGCAATTCGTGCCAGCATCCCGATCGGGCAGCCCCGCATCTACTATGGCGAGATTGCCAACACCTATGTCATGACTCAAACCCGGACGCAGGAGTTGGATTATCCCAGCGGGAGTGACAACGCCTACAACGTCTACGATGGGCAAGGCGGCATCAACATCGGCTCCTGGTGGCGACGGAGCATGTTTGCTGTTTACCTGCGCGACTGGCGCTTATTCATCACTCGCGATTTTTTGCCAGAAACGAAGGTGTTGTTCCGCCGTAATATCAAATATCGAATTCAAGCGATCGCGCCGTTTCTGCGCTATGACAGCGATCCCTATTTAGTGACGGCCAATGCACAAACAGGTGTGCAAAAAACAGGGGAGCAGGAGCAGCATTACCTGTACTGGATTGTTGATGCCTATACAACGAGCGATCGCTATCCCTACTCCGATTTAGGCAGTCAAGGCATCAATTACATTCGCAATTCAGTCAAAGTTGTGATTGACGCTTATCACGGTTCTGTTGACTTTTATGTAGCTGATCCCAGTGATCCAATTATTACTACCTGGTCAAAAATCTTTCCCAGCCTATTCAAACCACTCAATACTATGCCTGCCAGTCTACGGAGCCACCTCCGCTATCCCGTAGACTTTTTCAAACTGCAATCAGAGCGGTTGATGACTTATCACATGACTGACCCACAGGTGTTCTATAACCGGGAAGACCAGTGGCAGATTCCGAATGAGGTGTATGGTGATGAGTCTCCTCCTGTCGAGCCGTATTACCTGATCACCAGTTTGCCTACTGTGCCGTTTGAAGAGTTTATTCTGCTACTGCCCTACACTCCTCGGCAACGGACAAATTTGATCGCCTGGTTAGCCGCCCGATCGGACGGTGAAAACTATGGCAAGTTGTTGCTGTACACGTTTCCCAAAGAACGGTTGGTCTATGGCCCTGAACAAATTGAGGCCCGAATTAATCAAGATCCAGTGATTTCTCAGCAAATTTCTCTTTGGAATCGTCAGGGGTCACGGGCCGTTCAAGGTAATTTGCTGATTATTCCGATCGAACAGTCCCTGCTGTATGTAGAACCGCTTTATCTGGAGGCGGCTCAAAATAGCTTGCCAACGCTAGTGCGTGTCATTGTTGCTTATGAGAATCGGATTGTAATGGCACCCACGTTAGAAGAAGCGCTACAAGCTATTTTCAAGCCCCAAGTTACTCCAGATGACACAATCATTCGTCCGGTTGAAGAATCAACAACAGGGCAGTAGGCAAGGGTAGTCCTAGTTTGAAAAAGCTAGAGGGAAATCAGGCAGGATAATGTCTATTAGACTTTGTTGAGAACATGGGGGAGAAAGGCTCGTCGTACTTCTGATGCACCCTTCAAGCTTGGCTCGATCGTAGCTGTGAACCAAGATGCATCGCCCCTTAGAAAGTGAGCATGGAGATCGACGAGTTGGCCATAGCGATCGGCAACGTCTTGAATCGCAGTGTTGATGCGCTGAAGATTTTTGCGAGCGATCGCTGGGTCAACCCCTAGGAAGTTGCGGTTGTCATCGCCCAACGTCGGATCGTACACATTCCCCAGCAGAACAGGGCGGATTGGCAACTGTTGCACGAATGTATCGAGAGCATTGGCAAAGGTCTTAATCCCTGCGTCTTTGTCCTGAATTAATCCACGTAGCAGATCGTTGCCACCAATTGTGATTAATGCAATTGCCCTTTCTTTAACTCTCAATCCCTGTACTTGAGAGGGCAATCCATCGACGGTCGCTCCATCACGGGCACGATGTTCGAGACGAGCAGTTCCACGCGATTCGAGATCCTGACCCTGAAATTCGGGAAACAAGCGATCGTCGTTCTGAACAAGGAGTTGCCCCGGATGAACACCAAACTCGTTGTATCGTCCGCAATCCAAAATTGAGTCGCCAAATGTGTAGAGTGTCACCATTGCTTGTTCACGTATTTGTTCACGTGGGTTACAGCCTAGGAGAGCTAGGACACTTGCTCCTCCAACCGCTTGAACAAACTGTCGTCGTGTGGATAGAAACGGAGCCATTACACTCTCCTCTTAGTTCGAGGCTAACATTAGGAGACGGCACACAATACTAAGCAGAAGATGGATTTACCGTCTGAAGCGCTCGATCTTGAAAACCGAATTGTGCCAATAATTGTCAGGTGCAGAACAGCTATAGACCCGTTGGAAACGTTTCTGGCATTTCTGTTGCTTCGGGTTCATCAGGGCGATCGAGCGGCTCGACTGCCCGGGTATTGTCGATATGAATTACCGCATCAAATTGAGCCGGAATTTTAGCCTGAAAGTAATGACTACTGCGCTCAGTTCGGGGTGAATAAATAACCCCGATCGCTCGTTCTAATCGTGATTTTTGCAGTCCGGCTGTGGCTGAGTTTTCCTCGCGTAGATTTAACCAAAACTGCGGCAGCTCAACCTGATGAAATACAGCTTCATAGCTTTCTGGTAAAGCTGGACGAACCTGCTTGATCTCTGCTGGATCACCCCAATGTGACGCAGCCGTCACCATTCCACTGTAGGTGGTAAAACCAATCAACACAGCCTCTTGTCCGTAGCGTTCTCGAACAAGTTGTCCTACATTCCACTCACCTGCTTTGCCCATTTGGGTTGCCCGTGCATCGCCCAAGTGAGAATTATGTGCCCAGACAACAATCTTGGGTTGTTTACCCTGTCGTTCAAAGTGAGCAACAAGATGGTCTAATGTCTCTGCCATGTGAGCATCACGCACATTCCAAGACGATCCCCGCCCCTGAAACATAGCGCGGTAATAGGCTTCTGCATTCTTCACCAAACGAGCATTTTGTTCTGCGTCAAAAAAATCATCTTCTGCCACTCTGCCATCCTGCTGAGCGTACTCTCCCATGCATCGTTGCAGTTCCATTAATTGATTAACCGCTTCATCTTCACAAGAATTGCTTAGTCCAAAGGTTGTGGCATACCCATAGCTTTTTGAGTCTTCTCCAGCGTGTTCAAAGCAGGAATAACGATGACGTGCCTGTGCTGCCGCTTCTGGGTCAACTTGTTCTAAGTACTTCAATACTGCTTGCATTGAGGCATACATGCTGTAGAGATCTAACCCGTAAAATCCTACTTTTGCGCCATAGTCAGGCAGGGTATCGTTATACTGGCGCAACCAAGTGATGAAGTTCAACACATCCGTATTCCGCCACATCCACAGGGGAAAGTCCTGGAAATCTGCTAATGCGTCAGCAGCGGTAGCATCTTTGCTAACGCCTCGAACAAAGCGATCGATGCGATCGGCATCAGGAAAGTCAGCTTCTACCGCTACTGCCGTAAACCCTTTTTCCTGAATCAACCGTTTTGTGATTTCGGCTCGTTGCTGATAAAACTCATGGGTTCCGTGAGATGCTTCCCCAATCAGTACAAACTGAGCATTGTCTATCAACTGCATCAACGGATCGTAGTCCTTCACTGATCCCGTTAACGGATGAGCAAACTTCCGTATTGCATCAATTGATTGAGAAATCGTCTCTTGAGACATTGCTTTCCACCTCCGGTCAGTTGGCTGTTTTATCAATTGCGATAAAGCAGTACAAGGTTTTCACGCGGGTTCTCTAAAATGCTGAACTAGGGTAGCTACTCTAAAACTTGTCTCGTTTGTGCAGTCTCTCTAGTTCGGGAATAGGAACTGAGGAACCAGATGAAGAGAATTGCAAAGGTCAGATCAATGACCCCTGAAATTAAATAAAACGGGTGAAGACTGCCAAGCAAAGTATGGTAAGCCAGCACAGCAAAAACACTAGATTGGGCAAGAATCCCCAGCCTAACAATGTCGTGATTTTGGGAAATATCCCGACCGACCCACCAGTAGCCAATGCCAATAATAAAAACCAGCCCATAAACCATTTGTGAGTACTCAGGATTCGCGAGGGGTTCAGTATTGAGCAACTCACGTATCCATCGATCGGCAACTAGAAATATGACTGCTTCAACCCAATTAATCACAGCCTTTGTTTGAAATACAAGTTTCCACGGAATTGAGTTATTCATAGAACTGACCTGAGGTTTCTCCCTATCTCTTCTACTGCTCTGATTCACTTGGCTCAGCGGAACTGCTGAAAAATTTTGTTGGTCTTGTAGCTTGCTTTTCGCGGCTTTGAACTCAGTCGCCATTTGCTTCTGCTGTTCGTGGCTAAAATTTTCCCTGACTGTTGGAAATATATTGTTTTCTTCGTGGTCAATGTGTTCTCGCGTTGCCTGTCTCAGCCGCTTAACTTGGGTTTTGAAGTCTGGATCAGAAGGGTCAAATGATCTCACTTCATCCAGCATCTCGATCACATGGTCAGTCTGATCAATAATTTCTTCGGTGTATTTGTAATACGGACGAACGGCTGGATAGAGAACTTGTTCTTCGGCCAGACCATGAATTTTGACATCCTGGTAGAGCTGCCCAAAATACTCTTGAATCTTTTGAGGATCGTCACTCCCTAAAATTTCCGCGAATAGGATATCTGACTTAGAATGATCCATCAGAAGAAGATCACGAATACTCATCTCATCATCTGTGCGAGTGACCACGCTGCCAGCTACACCTGTAAGAGCTGCGATCGCATCTTCAACCCGTGCCCACAGCCCCTGATCCGCTTCCTGTCCGGTCAGTTCACGCACTCCCAAGATTTCTAGCATTCCTTTGAGTTGTTCTTGGTGAGCGCGGTTTTCAAAATTGACAGTATGTAGAGGAGCAATTGCTGCTTCAACATCAGCCCCGACGACTTGTGCTGCTTTGTGAATCGTTAGCCCTGCCATCGTCTGCTGATGCTTCAGCAATTCATGCTGAAGGACTTTCTCAGACAGAGTTAGCTTAGAATCTTCCATTAAGCTTTGGGTGTCCGCAAGTCGCTGCCGAACGCTCTCCTTCAGCTCACCCTGAACTCCATACTGAATCATTACCGTGTCAAGAATGTCCAAGTTCTGCTGATCCTGTTCCAGCATCTCCTGTAGCCGCTGACGAATTTTGGTATCGTCGATCGCACCCATCAGCAGTTGATCATTAGAAATCAGCACGTTCTGCAATGCTTTCATTTCTGCCAATTGCATAGCGATCGCTATCCGCTTTGTATCATCGATCGTGATTGCCATATTTCATTTCCCTCCAGCAAATGTCAAGGGGTTTTTGTGAAGCTCGATCGTGGTTTCTACTACCCTTTGCAAAGTTCAATCTGGAAGGTTTGTAGCCGGATCAATAGGCATTTTAGTGGAATCGGTGTCAGGCAATGTTCCTTGCAGGGAGTCTTGACGATCGGCAGGAACATCTGGATTATTATGAAGATTAACTGAACCCTTTTCTGCTGACGGGTCATCAGTAGAAAACGCTCCCATTTCACCAGCAACTCCAGCCGTTTTCGGGTCGCCTGCTCCAGTTGTATCTGAGAAATTGGTGGCGATCGCATTGTTAACAGGCTCTCCCTCTGGTTGGGTTCCTCCTGCTTCTACATGCGCGTCTAGCATTGCACTGCCTTGCACATTCTGAGGTGTTAATGGTTGGGATTGTTGTGATGCCACAACGGATTGATCCGGATTTGTAGCTTGATTGGACAGTGATGGGTCACTCATTGTTTTCTCCTTTATATTCCATGCGTGTAGAGGTTATTGCAATTGTTCTGCTACTTTCTGCTCATACACAAACAACATGATGTTCTGGGTTACTAGCTGATCACCGTTATTCACTGGGCAGTGTGAGCAGCTTACTCACGCTGCAACCCCGTATCATCTTTACCGTGAACTATTACTTTTGGTTGCCCTGATTTTTGAAGAGAGGAATTGCGCTTGGTCTTATTGTTCGGCTTTACTTGCATGAACAGGATCTTTGTCCTTGCGGGTGAAGACAGCGGGTTCTGACAAATCTGCCGTCATATAGGCAACTGCCATATCCTGCGAATTGTATGCCCAGCCGATTCGTCCTTGCCGATCAAGCACAATACAACCCGCTTCTCCTTCCACCCGTTCCATTAAGGTGTCGATCGCATGTTGGGCGGCTTTATCAGGATGACTTCCATCCGCTAATGCATCGATTGCCGTCTTTGCTAGCACGACTGGAATAATCGACTCACCATCTCCTGTGGTCGAGCAAGCGCCCAATCGATTGTCCGCATACAGCCCACAGCCTACTAATGCCGTGTCCCCGATCCGGCCTTGAGCCTGCCCAGTTGTTCCGCCCGTTGAGGTGCCAGCAGCGAGATTGCCGTTCGCATCCAGCGCTACACAGCCAACCGTATTGGGACGGTCTACAACTTCAGCTTCCTCTTTCCACTCCTGGTACTGTTCTTCACTAATCAGGGCTTCTTTAGCACACATCTCCAGCCCATGTTCGAGGGCAAAGCGTTCTGCGCCTCGTGCCACCAGCAACCGGGGTTTGTCTTCCATAACTTTATGAGCGGCACTGATGGGATGGCGGACTCCCTGTACGGCTCCCACAGCTCCCCAGCCTAAGGTTGCACCATCCATCATCGCGGCATCCAGCTCAACTCCGCCCTCACTGTTGAGAGTTGAACCCAAGCTCGCATTAAACGTTTGATCAGATTCAAGGACACGAATGGCTGCCTCAACCACTTGTGCCGCACTACCGCCACTCTGAAGCACGTTCCAACCCGCTTCTGCCGCTGCTCGACATCCTGCGTGATTCGCCGCTACTTTGTCTTCTGAAATTTCTTTTGCTCCACCATGAACAATAATTGCTGGTTTCACGTTATTCATCTTCACCCTAGTCCAATACTTACCTAGAAATTGTCAAGTCATGACAGCGATCGCCGCTTTGGTTGTGTTGTAGACCTGACGATTAGCTTCGATGCCATGTCATAAAGACCAATTAATCCCGTCTTTAACAAGGGCGACCGATCGTCCCAGTACAGGTCTACAGCACTACTACCGCTTTAAACCCCTCTATATCTTCTACCTAGTAGTAAAAAATATAGAGTGGCAATTGAGGCGATCTCCATCAACTACTTCCATCAATTACCGTAACGGCTGCCTTTCAGCGGATTCTCTATCCCAGGAACGGCACTGATGTTGCTTAAAGGATGAGATTTGATTAAGCGAAGTAGTTTATCTCTAGCAAAGTTCCTTCGCCCTCACGCCCACTTTTCTCCCAACCTTAGTCCGTTACTACACGTCTCTTTGAATGGGTGCAGAATCTAAGCCCTTAGGTTCTAATTTTGGCTAGATAAAATAATTAAGCGCGGTAGGCAAATTCTCTGTTATTGTTCATAATCGGAATGAGTTTGCGTTAAGTAGTTCCAGTCTAGTGTCACAAAGGGTCAGTTGAAAGCGATGTTGCACTCTAACGGGTTTGATTCGGAAAACAGTCACAAGCAGTTTGAACTACCAGGAGCGCGTCCTCACTACAATCCCGATCGTCCCGGTCAAGTTGAGCATATTTTTCTAGATTTGACGCTCGACATTCCGAATCAGTCCTTTGAAGGCACGTGTACAACTCGACTGAAGCCGATTCACGATCGCATCGATCGCTTAACCCTCGATGCGGTCAATCTGAAAATTGAATCCGTCAAAATTGGCGACATTGATCAACCGTTTGACTACGATGGCGAACAGGTGCAGGTGTTTCTGCAACAGCCGACTCAAGCAGGCGTGAGCTTCGAGCTTGCGATCTCGTACCGGGCTGATCACCCCCAACGCGGCATGTACTTCATTGCACCCGAAGAACATTACCCCAACAAACCCGTTCAAGTGTGGACGCAAGGAGAGGATGAAGACTCGCGATTCTGGTTTCCGTGCTTTGACTATCCTGGACAACTCGCAACCTCTGAAATTTGCGTCCGAGTGCCCAAGCAGTACATAGCCATCTCGAATGGTGAACTGATTGGAACGCAGGCAGACGGCGATTTCAAGCTCTATCACTGGCGACAGAACGAAGTGCATCCTTCCTATCTAATCACGCTGGCAGTGGGCGACTTTGCCGCATTGCAGGATGAGTGGAACGGTAAACCTGTGACCTATTATGTCGAGCGAGGACGGGAACAACAAGCGCGGCTGAGCATGAGCAAAACGCCGCAGATGATCGAGTTCTTTAGCCAGAAATATGGCTATCCCTATCCGTTTCCGAAATATGCTCAGGTCTGTGTCGATGACTTTATTTTTGGCGGCATGGAGAATACGTCTACCACGCTGCTTACCGATCGCTGTTTGCTAGACGAACGTGCGGCGATCGATAACCTCAATACCGAAATGCTTGTCGCTCACGAACTGGCGCATCAATGGTTCGGCGATTTAGTGGTGATCAAACATTGGTCTCATGCGTGGATCAAAGAAGGCATGGCATCTTACGCCGAAGTGATGTGGACCGAGAAAGAATATGGGGCGGATGCTGCTGCTTATTATTTGCTCGGTCAAGCGCAGGAATATTTAGATGAAGACTCGTCGCGCTATCGGCGATCGTTGGTAACGCATGTATACCGCGAAGCGATCGAACTCTACGATCGCCACATCTACGAGAAAGGATCGTGTGTTTATCACATGATTCGTCGGGAGCTTGGCGACGAATTATTTTATAAAACAATCTCAACCTTCTTAAATGACAATGCTCATCGCACTGTGGAAACAGTCGATCTGCTACGTGCGATCGAGAAGACAACAGGACGCAATTTGATGTTTCTGTTCGATCAGTATGTCTATCGCGGTGGACATCCTGATTATAAAGTTGTTTACGCTTGGGATGCAGATAGTAGTTTGGCGAAGGTCACAGTAACGCAAACGCAAGCAGAACTTTTTGATCTCAAAATTCCAATTGCCATAGGTTACATTCAAGAAAATGCTGAGCCAACATTAAAAACATTTAATGTCAGAATTCATGAGAAAGAGCAAAGTTTCTATTTCCCATTAGAAAAGAAACCTGATTTTGTCAGTTTTGATGTGGGGAATCACTATCTCAAAACGGTTGAATTAGAGTATCCATTTCCAGAACTAAAAGCACAACTGCAGGCTGATCCTGATCCGATTTCTCAGATGCATGCCGCCGCCGCGATCGCGAAGAAAGGCGGATTAGAAGCTGTGAACGTGTTATCCGATGCCGTTCAAAATGCGGCATTTTGGGGTATTCGCGCCTATGCGGTGCGGAGTCTTGCCACCATCAAACTCGATCAAGCCGTCGAAGGCGTGCTGGCTGGATTGCACGATCCTAATGCTAGGGTTCGACGGGCAACGGTGGAGAGCTTAGGGCAAATTTCTGCCGATGACAGCTACACAGCGCTTAAGTCTCTAGTAGAGCAAGGTGACGCGAGCTACTACGTAGAAGCGGCGGCGTTGCGGAGTTTAGGGCGAGTGGCGGCAACGGGTAGTGAGACACGAGAAGCGGATGTATTGCAGGTGATTAATCGCGTTTTGAAAGAGCGTCAAGGCTGGAATGAAGTTGTGCGATCGGGCGCGATCACTGCCCTCAGTCATCTCAAAACCTCCGAAGCCGCTCTCAACCTAATTCTGGAATACACACAGCCCGGAGTACCACAACCGTTGCGCTTAGCCTCGATTCGCTCCTTGGGCACAATTTCAACTGGGCAAACCAACGTCAACGTTGAGCGCATTTTAGAGCGGCTAAACGTCCTATCACGAGAAACGTTTTTCTTGACTCAGGTCGCGGTCGCGATCGCGCTGGGACAAATGGAAACGATCAAAGCCGTCAGAGTGCTGCAATCGCTGGCAGATCAAACGCCTGATGGTCGTGTGCGTCGCATTGCCGAAGAATCGATTCAAACGGTTCAGAAAAATGCAGGGTCTGATAAAGCTGTGAAGCAATTGCGGGAAGAGCTTGACCAACTGAAGAAAGAGAATCAAGACCTCAAGAGTCGGTTGGAAACCTTGGAGGCGAAGGCAAGGTAGGGAGGCCTGTGCCTGCGTTGCCCCAGGAGAAATAAGCGGAATGGCAAGAAGTATCAACAAGGTAATGTGGAGGACTTTTAGGTAAATCTGGCGGGAGATAGGGAATCGAGGAGTGGATCGCGTTGACTTGTGACGTGAACGGTGAATCGTCTCGCTAACGGAGGTACGATCGCTAGGGGATTGCTAAAGCCTGAGAAGAGATGGAGTCCTTCATGTCCTGGAATTGCACCAATCAGCGGTAAGCGATCGCGACTAAACGCAATCAGACAGTGATGCCATTTCCCTGGAATACCTTCTAGCTTCGGTAAAACATGACCGATGTTGTGCCGCAATGCTGCCTCACTTTGAGCCGCATCAATTACTGCGTTCTCGCTGGTGAGGGTGCGACTAATTTGACCAATGCGGATTCTGCCATCCAAAAATTGAACGGCTCCAGCATCTAGAATGGCAGGCGCAGGCTCGTTGTCAGGCGTATCCCACAGCGCTTCGACCTCTGAACGAGTCGCATCGGCTTCTAGGGCAAAACGCTCAGCTGCGGCAGGCATCACAAGCGTATTTAAACGTAAATCAACGGGCGGAGTTTCAATGAGTTCAGCGTGGGTAAAGTATTGCTTGACAGTAATTCCAACGTCTTTAAGGAAGTGCCGAGTCACCCCTCCAGTGCAAAGGGCAACGTTTTTTGCGCAGAACGTTTGAGTAGGCGTGACCACTCCTGTAATGGTTCCTATGCTGTTTTTTTGTAGGTGGGCCACTTGAGCAATTTTCAACTCTCCGCCCAGCCTCTCAAAGGCTTGAATGTATGCCTGGGTCGTGCGCTCGGTTTCAATGTGTCCATGTTTGACTGTTAACGCACCTGCGATCGCGTCGGCATTCAATAAAGGCTCTAGCTGACAAGCTTCTTGCACCGTCAGAAGCGTCGGCGGAATCGCGAAATGGACATAATTTTCCGCGATTTCTGCTGGATCATGTTGCGCTGAAATCGTGAGCAGCAAATCCACTTCTCGAAATTGAGTATCAGCGTCGAGTTCAGCAGAGAGCGATCGATGAATTTCGATGCCTTCAGCGCACAGTTGTTTCGTTAACTCTGTTGTGCCTGACCAGTAAGCAATCCCGCCGTAGCTAAAGCGAGTTGCTGAGTGCGGCTGCAGGGCTTGGTCAAGTAAGAGAACGGAATGTTGCTTGGCTAGTTCATAAGCAAGTGCTGCACCTGTAATTCCTGCACCGATAACAATCCAATCATGCATAAGTAGTAGCCGACCAAAAGAACCCTACTGTTCACTTTGAAATAGATCTTGCAAATTTGCAATTAGTTAGCACTCAAGCCATTCAGCAATGCTTTTCCGTAATAGCACTGGAAACTTCATTAAAAAAGCGCCTCAGTACTATTACGTCTGCAATTCATGTCTGCATTTTCAGTATTAATTCGGACGCAGACAAAAACGATCGCTCATTTGTGAATATTGCGTATACGATGCATTTGATAAGTTGTCCAAACTCTACTGGACAGCTTTGCTCGTACCAATCCATCTGAAGCCTAAACCTCACAAATAAATCAGAAACGAAACTCTAGAAAAGAAATCTCAAAGTAGCCTTCGATCGAATCAATTCAATTCAAATCGAAGACTTACTCTGTTGAAAATTAAAATTTTAGAGTTAAAAAATAAGGCTTTATTTATTAAATTGATTTGTGTATCTTTCATAAATTTTGGGTAGGCTAAACTCGTTGAACCTCAGAAGAATTATTGAGACCCAATAGTTTTCTCTGTGTTAACACTTAAATGTTTGAGCTTTTATGATCAAACATCTGAACGTGAATTAAATTGAGTACTGTGCGTTAGCATCGGCACCATTGCCACTATTTTTGATGCTAAACCTGGTCATCAAACTAACTTTTAGTGGGCTAACAAAGCTGTGGTTAACGGTCTAAAGAATCTGGTTTCAAGAAAGTCCAAGGGGGTTGGTATAGAACTCGCCCCCGATCGCATCAATATCGTGCAGTTACGCAAGCAAGGACAAGGGTTCAAGCTGGCAAACTACATTACGGTTCCGGTTCCAGAAGGGGTGTTTAAGGAGGGTGAAATCGTTGATCCGTCTGCAATGGCTGAACTAATCCAAACTGCCTTAGCAGAAAACAAAATTAAGGTAAAGCGGGCAGCGACTGCCATTCCAGGAGGGCGGGATACCGTCACTCGAATTATTCCAGTTCCGGCAGAACTCGACGATCGAGAACTGCGCGAAATGGTGCTGAATCAAGAAGCCGGACTTTATCTGCCGTTTCCTCGCGAAGAAGCCGATGTCGATTATCAAAAACTTGGATTATTTATTGATGAAGACGGTATCGAAAAAGTTCAAGTCTTGTTAGTTGCTACTCGTAAAGAAATTACTGACAGCTATCTCGCAACCTTTCAACAAGCTGGATTGGAAGTTGATGTTTTAGAAATTAGCAGTTTCTCGTTAATTCGCACCATTCGAGAACAATTGCGACAGTTTGCGCCCCAAGAAGCGGTGGCATTAGTCGATATCGAATTCGAGAGTACAGAAATCTCGATCGCAGTAGATGGTGTACCGCAATTTTCGCGGACAGTGCCGATTGGGACGTTTCAAATTCAAGGGGCACTGTCGCGGGCGATGAATTTGCCGCTGTCCCGCAACGCAGATTTGCTGCAAGGCATGACGGTTCCCCTCAATACGATGGAGACTGTCGGTGCGCCCCGTGGTGGAGGCGGGGGCACGAGTCCCGGAGCCGCCGCAATGATGCGGGTGTTGGGAGAACTGGCAGACGAACTGCGCCGCTCGATTGATTTCTATCTCAACCAGGGCGACAACTTGGAAGTCGCACAGCTTCTACTGGCAGGACCAGGAGCCGCGATCGGGCAACTTGACGAATTCTTTACCCAACGCTTGAGCTTGCCCTGTAGCCAGATCGATCCAGTGGCGGCACTGTCGCTCGAAGCGGCAGAAATTTCTGAGGCTGCCAGACCTGGATTGGGCGTGGTGTTGGGATTAGGACTGCGGGAGGCATGGTGAAATGTATAGTTTAGATGTCAATTTTCTCAATGATCGACCGGAACTCAAACCGAATAGCCGTCGGTTAAGTCGGTCTCCAAAGCTTGTAATTTCTAGCGCTGACAAGCGCCCGATGTACATCGGGTTGGCGGCTCTAATTGCCTTTCCGGTGTTTGCTGGAGCCGTTTATGGTGTTCTAGCTTGGAGGACTGGAGACTTAGAGCAACAGCAGGCAGCCCTAGACAGCCAGTTAGGCAACCTAGAAATAGAGAAGAAAAACTTAGCGACGATTGAGGCGCAAGCCAAGCAAGCAACAGACGAAGCGCAGGCACTCGCAACGGTGTTTAACCAAATTAAGCCGTGGTCAGCGATGGCACAAGACATCCGCGATCGCTTACCGGCCAATGTCCAGCTTCTCGCGATCAAGCAACTGGAGGCTAAAGATCAGGGGAGCGCCCCGGCGGGAAGTGCCAAAGTGCCAAACACTGTACAAATTGATGGCTTTGCTAATTCCTTTAACGATGTCAACGATTTTCTGCTGACGCTGCAACAGTCTAACTTTCTGAGACCAGAGATCACGAAGATTGTGGATGCTCATTTGGGAGAAGATCGGACGCTGCAAACGCCCGACATGCCGAATGTTCCGTTTAAGCGTAGTGGCGGGGCAATCAAGCTACCAAAGCAGGTTCAGTTTTCGATCGTGACAGCGGTGAGCGAAGTTCCGGCGTCTGACTTGATTCGAGAACTCGATCGCAAAGGCGCGGTCGGGCTAGTCACTCGGATCGAAGCGTTGCAGGATCGGGGCGTGATTCAAACCGCTTCGACTCAGCCTGCGAAGAGCGCAGCAGACATGAAGGCAACGAGCCAAGACAAGGGAGCGAAGAAACCATGATGAATGGGGATTTTATTCAAGACTCAGAGTTTGAGTCACCCAACTACCCAACAGTATTTGGGCTAACAATGACTCCGGTAGTACAGGGCGTCTTGTTTGGTTTAGGCGGAGTGATTGCGTGTGGGGCCATGATGGTGTATTTGGTTAGCCCAACCTGGGAGACCTACCAAGCACTCGATGCCAAGGTGAAAGAGAAAAGTGAACAGGTTAAGCAACAAGATGCGATTCGTCAGCAGATTAAAGCGGCGAAAGTTCGATTAGAGAAATCGAAGCAACAGCGCGAACAGGTTTATGCGTTGTTTGCCAATGAAAAATCGATGGATACGCTGTTGCTCGATCTAAACCAACAAATTGAGAAAAACAACGTTGGATTACTGGCTGCAAAACAATCAAAGCTAAACGCTTGCCCGATTTATGTCCGGGAAGCGTTTGCCAGCAGCGATGGTGCAGATCAGTTTACGCAAAAGTTTGGGCCATTGGTTGCCCAAGCACAACTGAACAAGTTTAAGCCCAGCGAAAAGGGAGTCGAAGTTGTAAATGACGGCTCGTTAGGCGCAGCAGTTGACAACAAGCTGAAGCGGCAATCGATCAATGTGGAGTTTCAGGGCAATTTCAACCAAACCCAATCAATTTTTAGAACAATCGAGCGGCTGCAACCGTTGCTGCTGGTCAGAAATCTGGATGTGAAGGTGGGCGACGGAGCCAAGACAGGAACGCAGCTAGTGGAATTTGAACCTGATGGGCGAATTCGCTATCTCACGAACTGTCAACCGGACACGAAGATTACGACCTCGTTTCAGATGCAGGCGTTGTTGCCCTTAACGGATGTCGATCGCAAGGCGATCGCAGCAGTGCCTACTCCTTCACCCGGAGCCGCAAAATAACCTCACATCGAGTAATCCCAGACCGGAAGTAAGCGCACTGTCTTTCTTCCTTTTTATCCCCCAAAGCCCTATCCCTAGAGGAGTGAACCCGTGAAAGAGCTTCGAGCCATCGGCGCAATGACCGCCGCTACGATCGCACTATTTGCCAGTCAGCCTGCATCGGCTGCCCCGACCCAAGTGAGCAATGTCCGGCTGAATCCGACGGGATCAGGGGTGGATGTTGTGCTAGAAACGCAAGGCGGCAACAAAGCGCCACAAGTGTTTAATGTCAATCGGGGCAATACGTGGACGGCTTACGTTTTTAATACTCAAATTGCTCAACCGTTTCAGCAAGCTAATCCTGCACCGGGAATTGCCTCGGTTTCGGTGAATGCGATCGGCGGTAATGGAATTCAAGTTGTGGTGGTAGGTCAGGCGGGAACGCCGACAGGTCAGGTGGCAAGCCGCAATGCTCAAGGCGTGATTTTGAGTGTGGCGAGTACGGGCGGTGTGGCAACGGCTGGCAACGGCAGAGTGGCTCAAGTAACTCCAACCGTGGCTCAGGCTGCCCCGACGGCTCCGGCTAAAGCTCCGGGCGCAGTGATGATGCAAGTTACGCCTCGTCCGCCATCAGGGATGCCAGTTGCGCCGTTTGTGCCCAATGCTCAGATTCAACCGAGTGGCGCACCGTTTGTGCCGACTGCACCTGTTCCGCCCTTGTTGCCACGTGCGATCGCGCCTCCCGTGGGCGATCAATCGGTTGCAAACATCGATGCTTCTCCATCCGCAATTGACCTTGGAACGAATGAAAGAATTCCTCGCCTCGTCCTGCGCGATGCTCCAGTGCGAGAAGTGCTGGCATTGCTGGCAAAAGCAGCAGGCTTAAACTTGGCATACAGTGAGGGTGCTGGTGAGGGACAAGCTCAGGGAGCTAATGGAGCCTCAAAGTCGGGCGGTCCTACCATCTCTCTTGATATTGAGAATGAAGCCGTTCAAGATGTCTTTAACTACGTGCTTCGGATTACCTGCGTTCCAACTGGTGGACAGGGTGCAGCAGGAGGAGCACAATGCGCCGCTTTGGAGGCAAACCGAGTTGGACGGACTATCTTTGTTGGAACTCGTTTACCAGACGAAGCACGTAATATTACTTCTCGAACTATCCGTCTCAATCAAGTTTCAACTGCCGATGCAGCGGCATTTCTAACAACCCAAGGCGCTGAAACTCAGCGATCAGTTGATCGACTTCGGATTGAAGAAGTTGGATCAGGTACAAATAAGCGTTTTGTTGAGACTCGCGAGCCTACGATCATTGCATTAAGAGCAGAAGGAGGTGGCGCTCCACTAGTGCTAAGAGGGGTTGCAATTTCGACGAACGATCGCCTTAATTCGATTACTCTGACTGGCTCTCCTAAGAAGGTAGAAATAGCAACAGGATTTCTTATTCAACTTGATGCCCGTAAACGTCAGGTGGCAATTAACGTCAAGATTGTAGATATTAACCTGCTGAAGACAGAGGACTTTAATACCAGTTTCTCGTTCGGTGTTGGTAACAACTTCTTCAACGTTGATAGGGGAGCCGCAGTCTTTAACTTTGGTCAATATAGACCCCCAACGGCGGCGGAAAGCGCAGGAAGCCTGACTGGTAATCCGACCATTGATAACCCTTATGCTGGCGGCAACTCATTTCTCAATTTTGGTAACACTACCTCTGTTCCCAACACTTCGCCCGGTCTACGTGTTGTTAACAACGGCGTTGTAACGACTAACATTCCGAATGGCAGCGCTACCTTCGGGTCGCGAGCCGCAGGAACAGGCAATCCCTTCAACGCTGGCATTACTGAGGTTACTCCTGCCACTCAAGATATAACAACATTCTCAACAACCACCGACCCAACAACGGGTAGGTCTACAACCACTGCAACCTCTACTCCAGGTGTAATTGGTACAGTGACCTCTGCTCTACCGTCCCTTTTCAAGTATCCGAGCCAGTTCTTGTCTCGCTTGCAGGCCCAAGTCGTGAGCGGTAACGCCAAGGTGCTGTCTGATCCAACCGTAGTAGTTCAAGATGGTGAGAAGTCTAGTGTGCGTCTAACAAGCGAGATTTTCGCAGGATTTAAGCGAAGTATCCAAGCTAACGGCGTACAGAGTAACACTGTTGACGAGCCAATTATCAAAGAAGCAGGATTGATTCTCAATATGCAGGTTGATCGAATTGACGATAACGGTTTCGTCACGATTCGTGTTAATCCAGTAATTTCGTCGCCCGGATCGTCTGTGCAAACTCCTCAAGGTCAAATTACATTGATCAATGGTCGAAGTGTTGAATCTGGTGCGATTCGGGTTCGGGATGGGCAAACGCTGATTCTATCTGGAATTATTCAGGAAGCCGATCGCGCCACTGTCACGAAGGTTCCGATTCTCGGTGATATCCCGATTCTAGGTTCCTTGTTTAGAAGCACGAATCGCAACAAGCAACGTCAAGAAGTGATTGTGATGCTGACACCAAGAATTATGGATGATAGCGATCGCTCTACTTACGGTTACGGCTATGTGCCGGGTAAAGAGGTGCGAGAGTTCATGCAACAGCAACAGCGCTAATTGGTCCAGTCACGTCATCACAGACTCATTGCCGAGGTTTAGAACACTCTAAACCTCGGCATTTTTATCAAGGATGGGGTGTGACCTCGGAATTCCAGGTTTTGATCTTGGAGTTCCGGGTTTTGATCTTGGAGTTCCAGCTTCTGAAGTCGAAGTTTCAGCTTCTGAAGTCGGAGTTCCAGCTTCTGAAGTCGGAATGTCAAGCTCTGATCTTGGAGTTCCAGGTTCTGAAGGTGAAGTTTCAGGTTTTGATCTCGGAAGGTCGCGTTCTGAAGGTGAAGTTCAAGGCTCTAAAGGTGAAGTTCAAGGCTCTAAAGGTGAAGTTCAAGGCTCTGAAGGCAAAGTTTCAGGTTTTGATCTCGGAAGGTCGCGTTCTGATCTCGAACGGCTCTGAAATGATGTCCGAACGAGGAGGCTTCAAACTGAACTTCCATAACTTGCTGTAATTCCTGCACCTCATCATTTCATTGCAAGCGCAACAGACGAGCGATCGCGCAAATTGTACCACCACAAACAGCCCCAGTGTAGAAGTCTACCGAGCAGCAAGACTGGTATTCTTTCGGGCGTAACGTTTTGCTCTCTTTATCACTGTGTCATTTCTCCCGCGTCTACAGCGTCAGGTCTGGCTGCTTGCGTTTGGTCGGCTCCTCTCTCAAATCGGTACAGGATTTACGCTCTTCTATGCGCCGATTTTCTTCGTCAACCAAGTTGGTCTCTCGGCAACTGCCGTTGGTCTCGGCATTGGTAGCGCTTCCATCTCTGGTATCATTGGACGGGCGCTCGGCGGTAGCTTTGCCGACTCAAAATTTTGGGGGCGCAGACGCACGTTACTACTGTCAGCAGCGATTTCTGCGATCGCATCGTTCTCACTCGCAGTTGCCTACAATTTCCCCACGTTTGTTCTCGGTAACCTTTTAGTTGGACTCGGAACCGGAATCTATTGGCCCGCCACCGAAGCAGTTGTTGCAGACCTAACGACACCCGATCAGCGCAATGAAGCGTATTCAATCACCCGTCTCTGTGATTCGTTGGGGTTAGGCATCGGCGTTGTTCTTGGTGGAGCATTAATTAGCAGCACCGGACTCTATCGATTGTTGTTTGTGATCGATGGCATTTCATTTATTGTATTTCTAGGGGTGATCTATTTTGCGATCGCAGAAACTAATCGCACCTTTAGCAAAGAATCTCAACTGAGTGGATGGAAAATTGCACTGAGCGATCGCAGGTTATTGATCTATGCGATCGCCAATACGATGTTTACGACATACATTGTTCAGATCGATAGCGCTTTGCCACTCTACTTTAGTAACTTCGTTCGGGTTAACGGTGCTGATCGTGGATTTGAACCCTCAACCATTAGCGCTTTGTTTACGTGGCATTTAGCACTGTCGGTTTTAGTGCAACTTCCCATCGCTCGTATCCTTAACCGCTGGCGACGATCGCAAGTGCTGATCATATCCGCCACCTTTTGGAGTGCTGGATTTCTGCTGATTTGGCTCACCGGAGTTTCGACCCAAGGAAATTTAGTTTGGGCCGCGATCGCGCTTAGTGTATTAGCCTGCGCGATCG
Organism: Myxacorys californica WJT36-NPBG1; assembly: GCA_019359315.1. Lineage (GTDB taxonomy): Bacteria > Cyanobacteriota > Cyanobacteriia > Leptolyngbyales > Leptolyngbyaceae > Myxacorys > Myxacorys californica. The sequence continues at coordinate 7,931 of JAHHHO010000066.1, read as the reverse complement.
TCACTTACACGCCCTCCGCATCATCCCTCGTCGTTGAGTTAGCTCCCGAATCCTTGCGCGGCGTTTACCTCGGCATCAACTCTCAGTGCTGGGCAGCAGGCTATCTAATCGGGCCTCCCCTCGGCGGTTGGGCACTCGATCAGACTCGCACCATTGCCAATGGATATTGGTTAGTGTTGATGGGCAGCGTTGCGATCGCGGTCGGAATTTTGCGATCGTTGGATACAATGATGATTCGCAACAGCGAAAATTCCAGTACAAATTAATTAGGATGAATTCAAAGCTTTGCAACCTCTTGAGAGCTTAGCAGAGCCAATTTCATCTTCTAACGCGCCATGTTCAAACAATGTTCAAAAGCCGCCTGCTCCTCAGTCTAACTGCCTTCATCATTAGCTTCTTCATCGGTCTGCTCACCGCGAGAGACTTTAACAAAGCCTTGCTCACAGGAGGCATCACCGTTGTTGCTAGTTTAGTCGGTGCTGCCGCCACAGAAGGACGTTACCGCAATGCTTTAAGTCAACGCGGCGAGGAATTAAAATCTCACATTCGGGCGCTCCAACGCAGACGCGCAGAGGCTTACGAAGCGCTGGTGATCATGACATCAGAACGCGATCAAATTGCTAATAGCCTTAACTCAATGCAAACGCAACTGCGCAATTTACAGATCCAAAGCTCTAACCTGTGGAAGCAAAAAGAAGAACTCAGTTGGAATCTTGGCACATCCGAACCGTCGCCCACGGCAAATCAAATGTATGGGCTGCAAGTCAGAATCAAAGAACTTGAACAAAAAGAAGCAGAGTTGAATCATTCTCTCTCTGCGACGCTCTCTGCCAAACAACGCGCCGAGCTTGCCCTCAAAACCAACCAAGCAGAACTAAACCAACTCCAAGCCCAACTGCTTGAACATGCGAACCGCAAAGACAACCTTGCCAAAGAAATCGCGGCCTTGGCCGCTCAAAAGCAGCAGCTAGAAGTAGAACTCGTCTCCCTGCAACCGAGAGTGGTCGATCTAGAACGTTACCGCACCGAGCTGAATCAGTTTTTAGCCTCTGCCGAACCAAAGCGGCAACAGGTTGAAAATAGTTCGAGATCGCTTCAAGGCGCGATCGAGCAACTGCAAGTGCAAATCTCATCGCTTCACGGCGAGTTGGGTCAACTCGAAACCCAGATTCTAGAACGGCGCGACCAGAAAGACATGCTCGATCAAGAGTTAGCCGCGCTCAAAGGAGAACTAAGTGCTTCAGAAAAAATTACAGCCGCTGATTCACCCGAACCTCAGACTAGCCAAATTCCTGAGGCCGGTTTGCCAACGATGGATTGGATGAATTTTTTCAATCAACTCCCCGATCCTGAATTTAAAGCCTTGATTGCGATCGCAGAACACTCCAACCCTAGCCCTGCCCTCAAGCAAATTGCGGAAGATCACCTGACGATGCCAGAGCTACTGATCGACTCAATCAACGAGCGAGCGATGGATACAGTTGGAGATTTGGTCATCGATCCCAGTGCCAACACTCCGATCGTTGCTCCAGAATATGCAGAGACGATCCACTATTTGTTAGAAAGTCTGCGAAAGTCCTAATGTAAGTTACAAGCGCTTCTTCAATAGCAGCGCTCCTGCCCCAAGGGTTAGAAGCGCGATCGCGGCAGACGGCTCTGAAACCTGCTCTCGCTCTATGACTTGTCCCGACGCCCGGATCAAAAAGTTTCCATCGCTGTAGAGCGTGGGCGTAAGTACACTGTAGTTATAGTCAACACGTTGCGGAAAGAACGGATTAAACGCAATGTAAGACTGATTTTTGGAATTGGGTTGGTTATTGCGATCGAGCTTGTCTAGCGCTGCCGGAAACTGTCCCTGGAGTTGCCCTGGCAACAGCGCTCCAACATAAAACTTCTTGCCCTGAATTTTGGCTGGAGTGTCGAATTTAATATCAAAGAAAGAATCCGTTCCTGGAGCGCTAATCTTAGCGTCTTGCTGTGTCAGGAGGTTGAGTTTGCCATCTCCATTTTCTTCATAGACCAGCACCTTAGCTATCAATCCTTCAGTTAAGCCGCTTTGGGGTAACTTTTCCTTTTTTTCTTTTGTGCAAGGATCGATCGCGACAGGCGTTCCCCAAGCGATCGACACCGAATCAATTAGGTTAGCGCGATCAATCACATCGAATTGATTCAGCCAAATGAAATCTGAAATCGGCGCACCGTTTTTCAACGTACAGTTCGTATCTGAGATGCCAACGCCTGATTCGCTTTGTCCATCATCAAGTTGATATAGCACTGAAGCTTGAGCGCCAGATGCAGCTAGTACGATCGCGGTAGTAATCACTCCTAGCACAGGCTCAAAAAGAACCGTTCTCAGATGTCCGAAGCGGAAGCTTAAGGGCACTAATGTACTGGCAAATCGCTGAATCATGAAGCTACATTCTCCCAAGCACAGTGACCTAGTTTTCAAGAAGGCATTCAGTATTACGAACATACTGGGGAAATTTCCGGAGGAATTGTAAGTTTATACAAGCAATTTCACCGAGGCTTCATGAAGCTTTCTAAATCCTCTAGGTCATTCTACCGAAGTAATAAGTATTACGTGGCAAAATCAAGCTCTTTTTCAAAGAATCCTGATATTCAGGACCGGAAAGAAGTAACACCTAAGTAAGCATTCAGAATCATTGAAATATTCTTTACTTATATACTCATACGGTCTTGCTGATCTTACTTTTAATTATATGAATTGATAGTGATGCTTAATGCAATTCAATGTAGCCGGTTGAATCATGTTAATCGAGTGAATCATACTTTTGGTAATGCTTCATGAGAAGGAATAAAAGTCATAAAAAATAAACTATTTATTTACTGAATAGACGGTTTAGATTAGAGGACAAATCAAGAATTCCTCACCCTCGTCGATCAAACCTCATCGAACAGTGCTACCCTAACGGTCTATTTGGAACCAAATCGGAACCAAAATCGCTCCTATTATTGACGCCTCATTGCACTATGCCTAAACTTCCCAAACGCATCTCTACGGCTTTAATCAACGCCCTCGGTGCAGGCGTTGTTCCGCGATCGGGACTAGAACATCTTGCCGTGGGTCGAGAGCAGGAACTTGCCACGATCCTGCAAGATTTGGAGCATGTGGCAGCAGGCGGAGCCTCGTTTCGGTTTGTGGTAGGACGCTACGGCGCAGGAAAAAGCTTTACTCTACAACTGATTCGGAGTGCAGCGATGGAGCGAGGCTTTGTCGTCGCCGATGCAGATATTACGTCAGAGCGCCGCCTTTCTGGGAGCAATGGCGCAGGAGTAGCCACTTACCGCGAACTCATGCACAATCTTGCGACTAAAAGCCGACCCGATGGCGGCGCGTTAGCCACAATCCTCGAGCGCTGGATTGCTGCCATTCAAACCCAAGTCGCGCAGGACACAGGCAAAAAGCCCAACGATGAGGGCTTTGATCAGCACGTTGAGGATCGCATTCGTGAAGTCACTCAAGATGTTTCGGATCTCGTCAACGGCTTTGACTTTGCAACGGTCATCATTGCCTATTGGTCAGGGTACCGTACAGGTAACGACGACAAAAAAGAAGCGGCGTTGCGCTGGCTGCGAGGCGAGTTTTCGACGAAGACAGAAGCGAAAGCGGCGTTAGGCGTGCGAGCAATTATCGATGATGACACTTGGTACGACTACATTAAATTATTTGCAAGATTTGTCGCCGATCTCGACTACAAAGGACTGCTGATTATTCTGGATGAAGTGATCCATCTGTTTAAGATTTCGACGACCGTTTCTCGCCAAAATAATTACGATAAGTTGCTCGCGATGTTCAACGACGCGATGCAGGGCAAAGTGAAGTATTTAGGAACCTTGATCGGAGGGACGCCTCAGTTTCTAGAAGACCCCCGGCGAGGACTCTACAGCGATCCGGCATGGCAACGCCGCACCGCACAAAGCCGATTTACAACCCAAGCTGGCGTAGTGGATGCGATCGCGCCTGTGATTCGTTTAGAACCCCTGCAAGATGAGCATGTGATCGAACTGCTTAGCCGCCTTGCTGCGCTCCACCAAGACCACTATGAGTACACTTGGACAGTAACAACGCCAGAATTGCAGACGTTTGTTAGGGCATTGCGCGATCGCGTGGGAGCAGAAACCTTGCTAACTCCTGGTGAAATTGTTCGAGATTTCATGGCAGTGCTAAACGTCTTGCACCAAAATCCCAATCTCACCTTGAACGAATTGATCAACAGCCAAAGCTTTCAAACCACAAAACCTGCGACCAAAGGCCCGCAGGTTGAAACCGATAACGAATTTGCAGAATTCACCGTGTGATGCGATTGATGAAAACTGCACTTCTAGAGTGCCATTGGTAAGCGCGATCGCGCTTACCAATCATTACCTAGACTAAAGGGAATCCGGTGGCAACACGACCCGCTTCGCTAAACCCAACGATCGCAGAACCTGAATTGCCCACCACGTCACGTCGATTTCCCACCATTTCCAGCCCGCTTTCGCCACATTGGGATGGGCATGATGATTGTTGTGCCAGCCTTCACCGTAGGTCAGAAGCGCTGCCCACCAAAGGTTACGGGAATTATCGTCTGAGTCAAACGTGCGATAGCCCGTCATGTGAGTTGCCGAGTTAATCAGCCAAGTGCTGTGCCACAAACAGACAGCGCGGACGATCAGACCATACATAACAAACGACCAGCCGCCCAGAAGATAGAGAACCACACCCAACGGAAGCTGTAACAGTAAAAAGTAGCGATCGAGCCAACGATAAAACCCATCTCGCTCTAAATCGGGTGCAAATTTTTTGTAAGAATCGTAGTCAAAAAACTTTGGTCGCGGGTAGAGTACCCAAAGCATATGACTCCACCAAAATCCGCGCTTTGCCGAGTACGGGTCGTTGTCTACATCTTCTGTGTGCAAGTGGTGCATCCGGTGCCCAGCGACCCAAAAAATGGGTCCACCTTGCATCGCTAATGCGCCAATAAAGGCAATGATGTACTCCAGCCATTTTGGAACCTGTAAGCTACGATGCGTAAGCAGGCGATGATACCCTAAACAAATTCCAATACTGCCTGTTAGCCAATGTAGTGCGATCGCGACGCCCAACGCCGACCAGGAAAAAAACCATGGGGCTAACAATGCCAGAGCGTGAATGGAGCCGAAGAACGCTACATTTAACCAACGTATCGATAACGCTGGCTCACCCGCAGGAACTGTTTGATGAGAAATAGAAGTCATGAACATCCTTTACTGAATGGATCTACTGAGTGGATCAACTTTCATCAGTGCCTCAATCGATAGTGAAACCGATAATAAAACCGATAGTAAAACTAACAATCAATCGACTGTGCTGATAGTTCTCCTCCTTCACACCTCTTGTTGGACGCCACTACAGAATCCAGATACAGTAGATGAGAAGATGCAAGTGACGCTTGCTATATCAGCTTAACAACCTTTGTTTATTAGTGCAAGTGTCACTTGCATTGTTTCTATGTCAACCCCGCGAAACCCGACTCGAAACCGTTTAATTGACGCGGCATTAGAACTCTTTGCTCATCAGGGCGTAACTGACACCACGACTAGACAGATTGCGGAATTAGCAGCAGTCAACGAAGTCACTCTGTTTCGGCAGTTTGGCAACAAGCACGGGCTGTTGCTCGCAGTGATTGAAGAAGCCGCTGTGTTTACACACATTGGGCAAACCTTAGTCCAACAGGGGAACCAAACCAGTAGCCTAGATGAAGCCCTGAAAGAATACGCCAACGCCAGTTTACAAGCATTGGAGCGTGTTCCTGAAATGGTGCGATCGGTAGTGGGAGAAGCGGGACAGTACCCGGCGGAGAACCGTGAGGCGCTAGGACGGGGTTTTTCTCAAGCCAATCGCTATGTTGCGGAATATTTTGAGACGGTGATCGATCGCGGTCAGCTCGACACTCATTTGTCGGCAAGTAAACTTGCAAGTTTGCTCAACGGCATGTTGCTCGGCTACGCCGTGATCGAGTTTACTAGCGAATTTCACGATTTGTGGCAAAACCGAGAGGATTTTCTGGACAGCCTCGTCACCCTATTTTTGCAAGGAGCAGTCTCCAATAAGCCGATCCAGGTTAACCAGAGCGCCGCATCGCGATCGCTAGTGGCTGATTTACCCGCAAGCGTGGTTCACACTCTGTTGCAACGGGCAAAGAAACAGGGCTTACAGGACTATGCCCTAATGTATGTGCTGTTTGGCGCTGGTTTGAATCCAGCAGAGCTTGTAGCGCTAGAGCGATCGCACTATTTCAGCGATCGCGCTCAGCAATTCCTCCAAATTACAACTGGTGTTCCTCGCCAAGTGCCAATCAATCAGTGGATCATGGGCAAGCGGTATGGAGCGTACCTAAAAAATCCCCTAGTTCAATGGCTCAAAAGTCGCAAAGATAATGCGTCTGCCCTATTCTTAAACGTAGATCATCAGCCTTTTACAGAAGCCGAGCTTCAACAATGGTGGCAAGAGTTGACCTTGGGCATGATCACCCCGGACGGACAGGCTCCAACGATCGTGCAAGCTCAGCAAACGTGGTGTGTAGAACTATTTCTACGGGGCATGACGTTAGACCAGATGCAAATTCTCACGGGTTGGAGACCCAACCAACTCGAACCCTACGCCCAACGAGCGAGAGAAAAAGCGGCGTTAGAGCAAGCCATCCGGCTAGATCAGAAAACCTAAGACATCAATCTAAGTCTTGCCAATCTTGAAGCAGAACAACCGCCCGAAATCTACTGCGCAATTAGCACAAAGTGCAACTCTGTAGATATGGTTTGGAGTTCGGCAAAGCGATCTCATCAACACTTGCATCAACACTTGCAGCAGCGGATAAGCTGCCCACATCGCTACTAAATCCGCCGCCATTTAACCGCGACTACAGCTCACCGATTTGCCGACGGAGTTCGCGAGAAATCATAACCCGATTGACAGCATGAATCACGCCATTGGAAGCTTGAATATCGGCCTGCACCACGCTGCCATCATTGACGATCACCCGCTGAGGCGTCACCTCGATCGCAAGACCGCCGCCGAGGGTCTTAACTCCGCCTGTCTTGAGCGCACTAGATCTGTATTCGCCAGGAGCAACATGGTAAGCCAGAATGCGAGTTAGCAATTGTCGATTTCTGGGTTGCAGCAGCTTTTCGAGTGTGCCTGCCGGAAGCGCCGCAAATGCTGCATCGGTCGGCGCAAAAATTGTGTAGCGTCCACCTCGGCTCTGCAAGGCATTCGTGAGTCCGGCGGTTTGGACAATTCTCGCTAACGTCGTAAAGGAACCCGCACTAGAAGCCTGTCTCAACAGCTCAGACGCCGAACTGCTGCTAGTATCAGCAGGCGTAGAAGGGCTAGGCTGCGCCGTTGGCGACGGCAAAGGAGTTGGGCTTTCAGAAGGCGTCGGCGTGGTTGAAGGCGTCGGGCTTTCAGAAGGAGTTGGGCTTTCAGAAGGCGTCGGCGTGGAAGGCGTCGGTGTAGGACTTTGGGCAGAGACTGAAACCCCTGTCAACGCCATCAGAAATGCTGATAGAAAAGCCAACGATCGCAAACGGGAACTGACTGGATAACGCATTACGAAACTATCCTCAAAAGGGAAGATAACTTAAAAGACGCTCACACTCTAAAGCAGAAATTAACAAATTCTCCTCTATCTAGAGAATTAGGCATTAGGTGCCCGTAAAACGGACATCTCCGATGTCATCAGCGATGCGAATAGCACTTGCATCCCCAAATTGTGGCATCAGGAGAACCTCTCCTGAGCCGAGAAGAATTCGATTAGTGCAAAGCGCAATAGACTTAATCGGCAATAGCTTAATCTAGAAGACATATAGTTATTCTCGCTCGAAAGCTGAACCGCCTGCCATGTTGAGCTACAGCAGTGTCAGAAATAAACCTCATGTCCTCCAGAGTTTGA
>JAHHHO010000065.1 GCA_019359315.1 Myxacorys californica WJT36-NPBG1 | reverse complement strand
CATTATTCCACATGTAGCAGTTTATTAAGCTATGCCTTACAAGCAGGATGTCGCGGGTTCGAGTCCCTCACTGCCCATAGGTTTCAGGATTCAGGCTTTGAAAAATAGCCAAAAAATGTCCAAAACCGGCAAGCAACCGAATACTGTTCAGGCGATGCCCATGATTGCATCAAAGATTTCTTCCTAAAGCTGGTTTAGAAAGAAATCTTCGTTTTTGCTGAGTGTGTTACTGCCGTGTTATATAGGTTTTGGCTTCAATACAGCCAGGTAACACACGTTCTATCGTCTTAAAAAAAACGCCTCCAACTTGAAGCGGCTCAAAGTGTATTTCAGCTTGATGCAAGATCCTTCCGAGCCTATCTGAGCCAACCGCACTCTTGGGACATCTCGTGTTTTGAGGAAGTTGTAAATGGCTAACCCGATTGGTGATGCCAAGCTACGAAGGATCGCGTTTAGCAGCAGGGCATGAATTACTCCACCTGCAACTATGCAATTTAGCCTAAGATGACTTCTGGAAGAAATTAGGACTACTATTGAAAAAGCCTTGACTCTGTGTATTGGCGGGAGCCCGATTTGCAATAGGCGCAATCGCGCTTTTTCACGCTTGATCGCGCCTATTGTGTAGTTGCGACGGGGAATCACAACCCCAATGCCGCGGCGATTGTCTCCTGCGACTCGTTGCGGACGAAGGCGCGGTCGTCCACGGCCAACTCGTTTAACTTCGCCTTGCTCCATCAAGGCATCGAACTCCACCGCCTCATTGCGTTGTCCAACCGTGAGCAGAAAGGTCACTGGCAAGCCATGCCCCTCGCAACGCAAATGGATTTTGGTGCTAAACCCACCTTTGCTATACCCCAGGGCTTCTGACTCCGCATCACTGCCACTTACCCCCGCCGCATGTTGATCGCTTGAATCACACTGCCATCGACAAAGTGGAGCTTTCAGTCAAACTCGCCTGCAGCATTGGCCTGCTGCTGCAACTGCTCCAACAAAATCTGTTGCTACAGTCCTCGCTTACGCCAAGCATAGAAACGCCCTGAGACGGTTTCCCAGGCTCCATAACGGTCGGGCAAATCACGCCAGGGAGCACCGGTGCGAAGAATCCACAGAATGCCATTGATAAGGGTGCGCGATGCTCGTTGGCAGGTCGTCCACCTTTTGGACTTGGTTGCGGCAACAGGGGTTGTCATCGCTGCCATTGTTGATGGGTTAAATCTTTTCGTGAAATTGGATTGCGTGCTACCAATGCCTGCTAGCTTTCTTTGAAATATATCTATTTCCATTCTAGCTTCGGGTTTTAAAACACAGCCTAGGGTCAAGGGTGGCAGGAAGCGGCCCGCGGCCCTCCAAGTTGTCTAACTGCTGATGCTGGGTAGTCGCTGAGCAAGTTTGCATCTGAGTATTCCTCTGCGACCCCGAAGCAATTAATTGTCACACGGGGGGACATGCGTCCGACGAATACAAGCAGTTCCCCTGCAGATGCCAAGAGTTTTTCTGATTTTTGCCGTTGCTATCTCTCATTCCAGGGGTCTTGTTGCCTTGGTCCGTTCCCGCTGGGAGACAATCGCCCCTTAACGGTAGCATCAACCGCCGCTTCGTTATCGAAGTTTGAGTAGTTCTAGAGCCAGGATGGTTACCGCTGCTGCTCCCATCCTCTCAAAATGGGGTTTACTAATTGGCTATAGGTCAGGCTTCTATTAAGCATCCATAGCATAATTACTAGTTCAATTTCGGTGCGAAATTTTCATTGTAGGTGCGCCTCAAACGCAGCAGACAGACAGCATGGGCAAGTCACTCTTTAGAACCTGAGAAGCCAGTGAGTTGCTTTTGAATTGAGCTATTGCAGTACAAAACAAATGCAGTACAAATGTTTATTATCTGAGCAATCGCTTTTAGGCGGTTGCAAGATCGATGCCATCAGTACACCTCATCTCCGCGTATGGGCATGATGACGAAGGGAGGTGCTTATGCCAGACTCAACGAGATCAAGCTATTAATGTTTTTTATGAGTGTCACGAAAGCAATGCCAGAGCAGGGACAACTGGTGAGAGTCCGGCAGCGACAGTATGTGGTGACGGGTATCCGTCAAACGACGCTGCCCGCTAGTCCTCTCTTGCCGAAAGCGACACCGCCTCAAAGTCTAGTCTTGCTCTCCTCAATTGAGGATGATGGGCTAGGAGAAGAGCTTCAGGTAATTTGGGAGCTAGAGCCTGGGACGCAGGTGTATGAGCGGGTAGAATTGCCGCAACCTACTGGTTTTGATGATCCGGCTCGCTTGGATGCTTTTCTCGATGCCGTGCGCTGGGGTGCGGCTTCTTCTGCGGATATTCGCACACTTCAAGCTCCCTTTCGCAGTGGCATTGACATTGAAGACTATCAGCTTGACCCGGTGGTACGAGCCATCCAGATGCCTCGGGTGAACCTGCTTATTGCAGATGACGTGGGATTGGGGAAGACAATCGAAGCCGGATTAGTTGCTCAAGAATTAATTATTCGTCATCGCTGTCGGCGGATGCTGATTGTTTGTCCGTCTTCGCTACAAATTCAGTGGCGAGACCAGATGCGGGATAAGTTTGGATTAGACTGCCGCATCGTGGACAGTACTTTGATGAAAGAGTTGCGACGACAGCGCGGCATTCATGTTAATCCCTGGATTCACTTTCCTCGCCTCATTACCTCGATCGATTTTCTCAAACGAGATCGCCCCCTGCGGCTGTTTCGAGAAGTGCTGCCAGCAGAAGGGGAATCCCTCTATCCCCGTCGCTTTGATCTGCTGATTGTCGATGAAGCGCATAATGTGGCTCCCTCTAGCAGTGGGCAGTATGCAATCGACTCACAGCGAACGGCTACCATTCGCCTGCTGGTGCCACACTTTGAGCACAAGTTATTTTTAACTGCCACTCCTCACAACGGTTATCCAGAAAGCTTTACGGCCTTGCTAGAACTCCTCGATACCCAACGCTTCGCCAGAGGAGTCGAACCGGATCGCAACCAGCTGCAAGTGGTAATGGTGCGGCGCTTAAAGCAGGAGATGAAGCATTGGGATGATTCCCCGATGTTTCCCGAACGCAAATTGGCAGCGATTGCAGTTGACTATCCTCAGGCAGAACGCCAGGCTCATGCATCTCTGAGGCGGTATACCGAACTGCGAACAAAGGGCGCTAACGACAATCTTGAGAAGTACGCTACTGAGTTTGTCTTGAAGTTGCTCAAGAAACGACTGTTTTCGTGCCCGCAGGCATTCCTCACGACACTAACGCAACACCAGGAGTCGTTAACAACCGCGCGTCGTCGTCAAGCCAGCAGCCTGTCTGCTAAACCGACTGAAGGGATTTTGCGGCGACAGGTGGAACAGGTGGAAGAAGAATTTGCTGACGATGCGGTGTATGAAGCAGTAACGGATGAGTCGATTAGCCACACCAGCCGCCTGTTTCGGGCACTGGCACCGGAAGAACAAGGTTTGCTGCGGGAGATGCTCCAGTGGGCGGAAGTGGCAGCCCGACAACCAGATGCCAAGGCAACCCACCTGCTCGACTGGCTTAACACCACAATTCGTCCCCAGGGACAGTGGTCGAATGAGCGAGTGATTATCTTCACTGAGTATCGGGCAACGCAGAAATGGCTCTATAACTTGCTAGCAGCCGAGGGTTTGGTGCAGGGCGATCGCCTACTGACGCTCTATGGTGGCATGAATTCCGACGATCGCGAAGTGGTTAAAGCAGCCTTCCAAACGCATCCCGATATTTCTCCGGTAAGGATTCTGCTCGCGACCGATGCAGCTTCGGAAGGTCTAGATTTACAAAACTTTTGTTCCCGCTTGATTCACTATGAAATTCCCTGGAACCCAAATCGGATGGAGCAGCGGAATGGGCGGATCGACCGTCATGGGCAGCGAGCGACCGAAGTACGGATTTATCATTTTGTGGGCAAGGGCTACCAGGAGCAAGCTACGAGTGGGATTCGTCCTGGTGATTTGGAGGGGGATTTAGAGTTTCTGATGCGGGCAGCGCTCAAGGTGAACAACATTCGGGAAGACCTGGGCAAAGTCGGTCCGGTGATTGCGGCACAGGTGGAAGAGGCGATGTTGGGGCGACGGGCGACACTGGATACTGCCAGGGCTGAGCAAGAATCAGCACCTGTGCGACGAATGCTCAAGTTTGAACGCAAGGTGCGAGAGCAAATTGAGAAACTGCGAGAGCAGTTACAGGAGACGCGGCAAAACCTGCGGTTGACTCCGGAGAACGTTGAAGCGGTCGTGCGGGTTGGCTTGGAGTTAGCGGACCAGCCCCCGTTAATCGAGGCAACAGTTGAGGGTTTGCAGGGCCCAGTCTTTCATTTGCCTCCATTGAAGAGTAGCTGGGCTGTCTGCGCTGAGGGGTTGGAGCATCCTCACACCAAAGAAATTCGCCCAATTGTGTTTGACTCCGATGCAGCACATGGACGCGATGATGTGGTGCTGGCACACCTAAATCACCGTTTGGTGCAGATGTGTTTACGGTTGTTGCGGGCAGAGGTTTGGTCTACAGAAGGCAGAAAGCAACTGCATCGAGTGGCTGCTAGAGTGGTGTCCTCGAAGGCGGGTTTAGAGACTCCGGTAGTAGTGGCATATGGGCGACTGGTGATTCTGGGGAGTGACCAGCAACGGCTGCATGAAGAAGTGATTACGGCTGGTGGGGTGTTGAAGGAAGGACGCTTCAGCCGTCTGAGGGTGATGCCACTACAAGCGGCATTAGGGGCAATTTCTGCTGGCGCAGTGCCCGAAGTCGTGCAACAGAAGTTAGCAGGACTGTGGGACAAATATGCTGAGCCACTCATGCAGGCGTTGGTGGTGAGGCAGGAAGAACGAACGACGAGCCTGCAACAGGATTTGCAGAACCGGGCAGAGAAAGAGATTGCCGACATTACTGCCATCCTCACTGAATTGCAGAAAAGCATCCTCAAGGAATTAGATGAACCGCAGGTGGAGCAACTGACGCTCTTTAGTACGCCTGAACGAGAGCAGTTTGAGCGGAATATGAACAGCCTCAAAGCCAGAGCAGCCCAAATTCTACAGGAAATTGAGCAAGAAACGGCTCTCGTTCGGAAGCGGTTTGAAAACCCAACGGCACGACTTTTTCCTCTGGCAGTCACATTTCTGGTGCCACAGAAACTCCTCCGACACCAGTAGGCTAGAAAAGCTCACGTTTTGTTCAATGGTGGTCCCTTCATGCAAAAAACCCGTGCCTTCGCGATCCTCGCTCCCGTTCCAGAAGAGCATTTGCTTTCAGGACTGGAAGCGATCGCGGCTCAACTCGATTCCGATGATCTGCCACCTAATCATTTGCCCAAAGTTGCCTTTGGCAGCATGGACTTTGAAGTGTTTGGGGAAGCCGAAAAGCTGAGGAGTGGTCAGGCGATCGAGGTCTTGATCTATGCCTCTCACGCAAAGGGCGACCAACCCTTGAACCCACAGGTAACTTGGCGCGGGCTTTACGTGGGGTCTGTGGGGTCTCGTCGCGGTCGCTATCCCGGTAAAGCGATGTATCGACCCAAATCTACTGCCACGGATAGTCCAACCTGGGCCGTATTTTGGGAAGTTCAAGGATTAGAACCGCTTAAAATGCCGCTGTCGATCGGGAGCTTGCGGGGGAAGGATAAGAAGACGAATTATCAAGCTCGGTTCCTTCCAGAAGGTCCAGTCTTGATTGAATTTCCTTGATTGCGGTAGTGAGCCGATCTTAAGCACAACGACAAACAACCATGAAAATCTCGACCTACAATCTTCGGTGTGGTGGCAAAGCCAACCAGCGTGTCCACTGGGCTCAGCTTTTTGAGGTGGCAAACCCAGACATCTTTCTGGTGCAAGAAACCTGCTCCCCTGAGCAATACGTGACTAGCAGCTTTTGGGAGGCTCATCAGCAGCAGGTGCAGTGGGCAAAGGTGGGGAATAATGCGTGGGGCAGTGCCGTATTCGTGCGGTCGGGAACCGTCAACCGCATTCTCGTACCGGACTTTGAGGGGTGTGTCGTGGGTGTGGAAGTGGAGGGCTTCGCTTGGTCAGCCAACCAGGGACGAAAGCTCCGCATCTTCAGCATCCATGTGCCTGCACCTTATAAACCCTCAGTCAATCGGATGCTTGACTGGATTGGGAGTCTTCCCAATGACGGTGATTTGATCATTGGGGGTGACTTTAACCTGACGGTTGGAGCCCGTCATCCCAACGAAAAGCAACAAGATCAGGATCTGTGGTTGCTGGAGCGACTGCGAAGAGAGTTTGGCTTGATCAGCTGCTGGCAAGCCGCGAACCCCAACCGCGATCTTGCTCAGACCTTGCGCTGGAATCGGAATCAAGCAACTCCCTACCACTGTGACGGCATCTTTGTTCCGGATGCCTGGTATCGTTACTTGAATCAATGTGAGGTGCTGGCTTCGCCCCTATGGGAGGAGTTGAGTGACCATAATCCGGTGGTAGCAACATTTTCTGAGGGGCCAGTTCCTTTATTTCTGCCTACTGCTGTGCCTGCGTCTGCTGCAATTCTGTCTATCCTGCCATCTTAACCATCTATGTCTACTGCTCGCCACCACGCTGAATGGCTTTCTCTGGTTGAAGCATCAGGTCCGTTTCTGAGTCTGCCTGTGCTACTCAAGACGTTTCCGTCAGGATTGGATGCTCATGACCCGGAGTCTTTGAAGCGGCTGAGATCGGCATACGAAGAATGGCAGGACAGCCAGTTTGGGTTGAAGCCGGAGCCAGCGATTCACCGAGCTTGGGTGGAGTTTGTGCTGAAGCAAACGCTGGAATTGCCGGAGGAAGTGTTGTTGAGTGGGCAGCAGATGCCACCGGGGTTGAGTGTGGTAGTTGCTGAACAAAACGAAACCTTACGTCCGGATTGGGTGGTGGTGAATCCATCAGGAACATCAGAGGCTGGAAAGCCCCGTTTACTGGTGCAACTTGTGCCAGCAGGGCAGGATTTAGAGAAGCCGTTAAAGGGATCGCGATGGGCGGCGAGTCCGGCGACGCGGATGATGGAGTTGCTGCACGCCTGCAATGTGCAGTTGGGGCTGGTGACGAATGGCGAACATTGGATGTTGGTGAATGCGCCGAAGGGAGAGACAACGGGGTTTATCTCCTGGTACAGCATTCTTTGGGTAGAGGAGCATCTGACGCTGCGGGCGTTTCGGAGTTTGTTGGTGGCGCGGCGGTTCTTTGGGGTCGAGGACTCCCAGACGCTGGAAGCTTTGCTGAGCCAGAGCGTAGCGGATCAGCAGGAAGTCACTGACCAGTTGGGCTATCAGGTGCGGCGGGCAGTGGAAGTGCTGGTACAGGCGATCGCTCGTCTCGACCAGGATCAAAATGGAGTCTTGCTGAAAGACATCTCCGAGTCCCAGATCTATGAGGCAGCCCTGACAGTGATGATGCGACTGGTGTTTCTCTTCTGTGCGGAGGAGCGGGGGTTGCTGCTGTTGGGCGACCCGCTGTATGACCAGCATTATGCGGTGTCTACTCTGCGGGAGCAGTTGCGATCGCACGCGGATCTGCATGGGGAGGAGGTGTTGGAACGACGATCGGATGCCTGGTGCCGATTGCTGGCAACGTTTCGGGCAGTGTATGGCGGGATTTTTCACGATACTTTGCAGCTTCCAGCCTATGGTGGGAGCTTGTTTGACCCCGATCGCTTTTCGTTTTTGGAGGGGCGAGAGCAGGGGACGCATTGGCAGGAAACTGGAGCTGACCCGCTGCGGATCAACAACCGGATTGTGTTGCACTTGCTAGAGGCGTTGCAAATTCTGCAAATCCGGGTGCCGGGCGGTGGAGTGGAGCCGCGTCGGCTGTCGTTTCGGGCGTTGGATATTGAGCAGATTGGGCATGTCTATGAAGGCTTGCTGGATCATACGGCGGTGCGGGCGACTTCGACCGTGTTGGGCTTGGTCGGCACACGCTATGAGGAACCAGAGGTTGCACTGGCAGAGTTAGAGCGTTTCCAAGCGCAAGGTGAAGCGGCGTTGCTGACATTTTTGAAGGAGCAGACGGGACGATCGCTCTCTGCCTTGAAAAAAGCCTTAAGTGTGGAGCTTGAACCACGCGACCAGCAGCGTTTGCGGACGGCTTGCAACAATGACTCGGCACTGTTTGATCGCGTCCTTCCCTTCGCTGGGTTGATCCGGCAGGATACGCTGGGCTACCCAGTGGTGATTCCGGCAGGGGTGGTGTATATGACGGAGGGGGTCGATCGCCGTCAGAGTGGGACGCACTACACGCCGCGTAATCTGACGGAGGAGATTGTGCAGTATACGCTGGAGCCGCTGGTGTATGAGGGCGTGGCAAAGGGGAAGCCAAAGGAAGAGTGGCGGTTGCGATCAGCGGCGGAACTGCTTCAACTGAAGATCTGCGATATGGCGATGGGCAGTGGAGCGTTTTTGGTACAGACCTGTCGTTATCTGGCTGGGAAACTGGTGGAAGCATGGCAGCAGGCGGAGGCAGAGCATCCGGGGCAGGTGGTGATTGCGCCAGACGGAACGCTGTCGGAGGCACGTCCTGAAGAGTGCCCGATTCCGAAAGATTTGGATGAGCGGTTGTTGGTGGCGCGACGGATTGTGGCGGATCGCTGCCTCTACGGAGTCGATAAAAACCCGTTAGCGGTGGAGATGGCAAAGCTGTCGCTGTGGCTGGTGACGCTGGCGAAGGGGCGACCGTTTACGTTTCTGGATCATGCATTGAAGTGGGGCGATTCGCTGTTGGGCATTACTCGTGCTGAACAGATCGAGTATTTGAATCTGAATCCAGACAATGAAGTGGTTCAGTATCCGATCGCCTCTCAAATTTGGCGACCTATTTTGCAGGATGCGATCGCCAAACGCCGCAAGCTGGAAAGTTTTAGCGTCAATGGCATTGAAGATTTACAGGAAAAAGAACGACTGTTTCAGGAAGCAGAACAGGCGATTGATCGGCTTCGGTTTGTGGGGGATTACTTGATTGGCAGAGCGTTGGCAGATGCCGGGAAAACGTCTGATTTGACGACGGAAGATTTGATGGTGGTGTCGCAGCGGATTGAGCAGGAATTAGCAGGAACAGCAACGGTAAAACAAACGCGAGACATTACGGCACTGAGGGCAAGTGCAGAACGAATGTTGAATTTGGGAAATCGAGCAAATCAACCACCTCATAAGCCGTTTCATTGGTTGTTGGAGTTTCCTGAGGTGTTTTTAGAAGGTGAAACGAAGGGATTTGCGGCGATCGTTGGAAATCCTCCATTTCAGGGAGGAATTAAGGTATCGGATGTTTTGGGAGCAGACTACCGGGAGCATTTAGTTGAGCAGCTTGCTTATGGTCAACGTGGTAGTGCTGATTTATGTGCTTATTTCTTTTTACGAGCCGTTCAGATCCTAAAAATTGCCGGATGCTTTGGTTTAATTGCAACAAACACCATTGCTCAGGGCGATACTCGTGAAGTTGGATTGAACCAGTTGATCGACAAGGGCTTTACCATTACTCGTGCTATATCTAGTCGTCCCTGGATAGGTGGTGCAAGCTTGGAAGTGTCCCTCGTTTGGATGTTTAGTGGTAGCTGGCTAAGTGAATTTTTATTAGATGCTAAACCTGCCTCTGGCATCACTCCTCTTTTGACAGAGATAGGGCAATTTGATGGCACACCTTATAAACTTGCTAAAAATGCAAGTCAAGCATTCAAGGGGCATAATGTATATGGCTTGGGGTTCATTCTGGAAGTAGAAGAAGCCAAAGATCTCATTGATAGAAATATCAAAAATCAAGAAGTCTTGTTTCCCTATCTAACTGGTCAAGATCTAAATTCTAGTCCTCAACACTCTGCTAGCCGATGGGTTATTAATTTTAGAAATTATTCATATGACAAATGCCTAAACTATCCAGAAATAATTGATATTGTTGAACAAAGAGTAAAACCAGAACGTTTAAACAATAAA
Organism: Myxacorys californica WJT36-NPBG1; assembly: GCA_019359315.1. Classification (GTDB taxonomy): domain Bacteria; phylum Cyanobacteriota; class Cyanobacteriia; order Leptolyngbyales; family Leptolyngbyaceae; genus Myxacorys; species Myxacorys californica. The sequence goes on along the minus strand of JAHHHO010000065.1, from coordinate 19,932 downwards.
CGTCAAGCTCGTCGTGAGCGTTGGTGGATTTTTGGTGATTATGCATCTGGTTTAGAAAAAGCTCTTGTAGGAATGAAAAGAGTTTTAGTATTTGCACAAACAAGTAAGACAAAGTATCCAGTTTTTGTTTCTACAGATATTGTCTTTGATCAGAAATTGGTAGTCATTGTTTCTGATAGTGATAGTTTATTTTGTGTTTTGTGTTCCAATTTTCATTACTGGTGGGTTTTAGTATATGGGAGTTCTTTAAGAACAGATGCGGTCTATACTCCCTCTGACTGCTTTGAAACTTTCCCCTTCCCTACATTCGATCTCTCAGATCTCGACACCCAATTTCCATCTCTCGGCATGATCGGCGAAACCTACTACACTCATCGTCAGGCAGTCATGCGCGATCTCCAGGAAGGGCTGACCAAAACCTACAACCGCTTTCATAACGCCAGTGAGATGGCAGATGATATTCAGAAATTGCGATCGCTGCATATTGAGATGGATCAGGCAGTGGCTGCTGCCTACGGTTGGCAAGACCTCGACTTAGAGCACGGTTTTCATAAGACGAAACAGGGCAATCGGTTCACCATCAGCGAAACCGCTCGACGTGAAGTGCTCGATCGGCTGCTGGAGTTGAACCATCAGCGCTACGCCGAAGAAGTTGCTCAGGGCTTGCATGATAAAGGCAAGAAGAAAGGGAAAACCAACAAACAGAGCAGATCTAAAACAGTGAGCGTTCCATCCACAGGCGAGATAGTCCAGGGCCAGCTGTTTTGATCGACACAAAACTCCTCCGCAAGGAAACATCGATTTATCCTTAATTTGAGCAAGTAGAGAGAGCTTTATGGCTGGCTACAGAACCCCACCAGGAACAATTATCAATACGATCAAAAGCTTGCTCAGAGAAAGATACAAGCAAGGGTTTCCCATCATCAAAGAAATCATTCAAAACGCCAACGACGGGAAGGCAACCAGTTTAGACTTTGGCATTGCTAGAGGTCTAGATAGCAACATTAGTCATCCTCTCCTCAAAACACCTGCTTTATTCTTTCTCAACAACGGCACATTCAATAAAGAGGACCAAGAAGCGATTTCTTGCTTCGGCATTGATGCTAATGCCAAAGACAAAGGAAAAATCGGGAAATTCGGCCTTGGGCAGAAGAGCGTTTTTCATTTTTGTGAAGCCTTTTTCTATATCGCCCGTTCTAGCAATATTTCAGAGGGGTGCGGAGAATTTATCAACCCTTGGGCAACCTCGGAAGGAGTCGATGCAAAAAGACCCGAATGGACCGAGATTTCCCAGGTAGATCTTCAGCATCTAGAAAACTATCTAATCACCCAGAAACTCATTACCCCAAATACTCCACAATATTTTCTGCTGTGGGTTCCCCTCCGTCAGCGCATGCCCGACGAACGGTGCATCCTGGCCAACTACTACGAAGATTTAAGCTCAGTTCGAGACAACCTACCCGCAGATATGGAAGCCAGAATTGGGCAACTCCTTCCCTTATTACGCCACCTGAAAAAGGTCAAATACTGGCTACCCGAGACTAAAGGTTCGCTTCAGCAACACTTTCATATTCAGTTGGATGAGAAAAGTGCCCTGGCACGTTGCATTTATCCCGACGCAGCCAATGAGGCGATCGAGCCGGATGAACATGACCTGGAAGGCAATGTCCTTTTAAGCTCGTCTAACAATATCAAGTTTGCAGGCAAGGAACGAATTCTACCCGCCACCGATTTTGCCCGTCTGCTGCCCGGAGCCGCCAATAACTCCAGTCACTTCTGGAAAGACTTACAAACCTCTTCCCTTTGGACCAGACGCTCCTCCATTAATGAAAATGGGGATGAGGAGATGATCCCAGATAAATCCATTCCCCACTGTGCTGTAGTGTTGACCCAACAGCCCTCCAGCGAGAACGGGAGCGCTAAAGTCACCCTGCAATGGTCTGTTTTTCTCCCACTCTCTAGCGACGAAAATAATTCCAGTACCGAGAGTGCTGAACAAGAAGTCCATCAACAAATCAGTTGTGAGGGCAATCAGGACTACACCATTTTTCTACATGGCTACTTCTTCTTAGACTCTGGCAGAAAGTATATTGAGGGCCTGCAGAGTATTCGCAGTAATTCCTTTAAGCAAAAAACTCCTGAGACGGAGGATGAAATGATTGCCCAATGGAATTATCTATTGGCGATGAAAGGCACATTGAAGCTTGTGCTACCTGCATTAGAAAAGCTCTGTGGTACTCACAACCTTTCTGCTAACGAGATTACCCATCTCTGTAATGGAATTCGTCAATCTAGACTCTACACAATTAAAACTTATAGAGAGCGGATTTGCGAAGAATACCAGTGGGTCTTTTCCACAGAACCATCCGGCAGCAGTTGGCAAATGGTTAGTGCCAACATTTCAGTGCGCCTCCTGCCAGGGATTCCAGATTGGCAAGCGTTTCCCAGTCTGGAATCCCTGGCTGAAAACCACTATCTCATCCTCTCAGACAAACCTAACCTCCTCCCATACACAGATTCTGCATGGAAGCCGGATGAAATCTGCGCTCTCCTAGAGAACCTCAATATTCGTTCAGTATTTTCAGAGCCTAACGCTCTCAGTTACTTGCTAAATGTGCTGAAACAAAACGAGAAGGCAGTTAAGCATACAGAGGTACAAGCCCACTTAATGACAGTCCTGGGAAAGGCGTTCATTAAATTCGATACGCAAAAACCGCAACAAAAAACCTTATTACCTCTGATCCAAAATTTAGTTGCGTATCTTGCTCCAGACAAACGCTTCAAAATTTCTAGCTTTGAAGCTAACGAGCAAGTTAGACATGGAGTCTTGAAACAGCTTTATGAGCTTGATCTGAATCTATTACCGATTTACGCTTCATTTGAGCCGTCACTCTTCAGTAGCACAGGTACTCTCAGCCATGAATCAGTTGTTGTAGTCCTGACTAAGCTTAGTCAGGTATTAACTGAAGACGCAGCCAGGCAGAAAGTGATCTGTGAACTCATTTGCCAAGTTTTGGAACAGTTGAAACAAACTGGCTCCCTTGAAGCAATCCTCAAGGCCTTAGAGCAGCTACCCCTCTTTATTGGCTATAACCATCGTGATCAAGAGTCCTACCTATACCCGTATGTCATCTTGCAGGTATATCACAGCCAGAAATGCTTGTTTAGGGGAGATGGAAGAACCAATAAGCTTGCTAATTCATTGAGAGACGCTGTATCCAGTTGTCCAATTGTTTTTATTGATACAAACTTAGCCAATATTCTGACCGGAGCAGATTCACTGAAAGGATTGCCTGCTCTCAATGCCAAGAGTTGCCTATCCTTACTGAGCACCAAACCAGACCTGACTAATCCCCAAAATCGCACTAACCTTTTAACGGAGCTAATGGATCGTGTCTAAAGAACTGCGTTATCTGTTACATGGGAATAGCTCCAAGTATGAGGATGTGAAAACTGTCCTTTATGTGACTTCTCAGGAGAGCACAGTTTGGCAGAAAGTTGGTCTGCAAGTTCTAACGCAGCAGGGGTCGGCCTGGCGACTGATTGATACCGCATTGATCCAGTCTATTCGGGTAGATAAGTATCCAAGTTTAGGCATCAATCGCCTACAACCTGAACAAGTCGTGGAGTTGATTCGAGAACTGGGTCCTGACTCTGTTGATGGCAATAAATTAACGGTAGGCGATCGCAACGAACTTCTGCGCTACATTAGCCAACGACCTGCCAACGAAGACCTCTGGAAATCCCTCCATCTCCACGAAACCGTTGCCGGAACTCTGGACTTCATTGAAGCAGAGCGAGTTTTCTTAGAAAATCCAGACTTTCCATTAGATCAACGCCTTCAAGAGCAGGTTGTTTTAATTAAAAAAAATCTAGAGATTCAACAGAACTGGATCTCGCCCTGGGAACCTGCTCATGCCATTACTACCATTTTGCAGTTACCGAGACCGCACGCCTATAGCGATCTAATTTTGGATGCGTTACACCGACTATTGCCCAAAGACAGGGACCAGCAAAAAGCCGCTTTAAAGGAGGCACAATGGCTATCAAGGGCATCAGACGGGAAGGCGATTGCTCCAGTTGATATTATCAGGGTCCATACCAGTTTGAAGCTGCATGAACAAACCATTGCCAGCCTGAACAACACGAAATATTCTCGAGATGTTTTATCCAAGTCGATTCGTGATGCCGCTGCGTACAAGTGGGTCACAGAACTATTTATATTTTGGGATGTTAATCAAGTTCTTGAATCGATCCTAAATTACTCAAATCCAGATCTTCAGCACTGGCAACGTTTTTGTCTTGTCATCCTTGATTCACTTCAAAATGACACCAATATTCCAGAATCCTTAAAGAATCGCCTGATCGTAGCCACCTGGATTCCGCTAAAGGAGCAATCAATTGCTCCCAAGCAAATTGTTCTGCCCCTACCCAATCAACTCAATCAGCACTTACCAACATTGATTGATCTAAGTTTGGGGAATTACTTTGAGGAACGTCAACTGTCTCGAACTGTGAGAAACCACAAAAGTTTTCAAGTTCTCCGGAACTTTTTCTCTAAGTGGGATGAAAACTGGATCCTGAGCCTAGTACTAAAGCAAGAGAAACCTCACAACTATTGTGCAATCATCCTGGATGCCCTCAGCAATTTACTCAGTTCACAACACTCACCCAACCAGACCAACCTGCACCAGCTCCAGACAACAGCCTGGTTATTAGACAAACAACAGAATGCTGTATCACCTGACCATGTGATTCACTATCCTGATCTAGAGCCGGAAATTGAAGCGCTACTTCTGGTAATTCCTGACCCCGATGTCGCCTCATCCCAGTTAAGTCGCCAAATTCGCGATCGCTCAGATTGTTGGCCATGGCTCATTGAGAAGCTATTTGTGACTCACAAGGAGGCGCTTAAAGCTGTGGGTGCATCCCTCAGCGAGGCCCCAGAATATCAACTGGGTAACTTCACGGACTTTCCCCTCGATACCTGTTGGGATGTTTTTGCAACCATTGATGTCAGTTTTCTACCAGTCTGGAACTTCACCCAGCTACTTCCTAGGAAGAGCTTTCGGGAATTTCTGTTACCGAACTTACTGGGCTCCATCAATGAGGAAAAGATTGCTCTACTCCTCCAATCCCTCTCCAGTTCGACATCCCAGCCCGAGAAAGCGACTGTAGAGATATTTAATGCCTATCTTCGACTGGCTGTTCAGTACAACATATTTCGCCAAAGCATCTTGCCTCAAATCCGTCTCTTAAACCAGCGAGGAGATTGGCAGACCCCTGACCAGCTAACCTGGGGCAAAAAGGAAAATAGAGAGAACATTGACAAAGCATACGTGCTGAATTCTGAGCAGACCCAGATCATGGGCAGCTATTTAAACTCTCTTTCCCGCAGCCACAATACAGTTCTGGCAACTCAGGCGGTATCAGTTGAGACCAATAATTATAGTGTTTTAAACACGTACTTTAGCACCTGGGAACAGTACTGCCCCCCCTCATTCATTGGGGCATTTATCACCCTACTTATGGGTAATGACCCCGATGTAAAAAACCTCGCTCAGCTTTACTTAGGTCTGCGGGATCCAGAAGCCATGCGTCAACGCTTGCTGGAGGAACGAGATCCATCTAGCCGAAATCTTGAGTTACATGAGTTCCGCATCCATGTTGGTCAGGTTGACAATCGCACTACTACAGTCCGGTCAGTCCTCGGAAGTACATTTAATGCAGCACTCGCTCGATCCTCACAGCCTCCACATCTGTTTGTTAGCGAACTCGAATCAGAAACTCTAGACTTGGAACTCCTGGCTTTCCATCCAGATAGATTTAGTGAGCTAGACCTATCTACACTCCTAAAACAGTCAACTAAGGCACTTTTAAGAGGGGTTTATCAGGTTGGCACTTCATCAATCGATAATTTTTGGGGGCATTTACGTCAATCTGACCAGCTTGATATTCAGGTCGCCAAAAACTTTTTGCTAGAGGGTGCGCCCTATATTATGAGAATGCTGGGGGCACACGATCGTATTCCTGCAATCAAAATCCTTCTCACTAGATGGGATAATTTACGCCACCAGCGAGCAGAACTCAAACAGCAACAAAGATCGGTGGAACGCTTAGATGATCAGATTGAGCAACTATTTGTAGAGTTGTCTAATTTAGTTGAAGGTGAATCCGCTGAAAGTGAGCAGATCCGTGATGATTTATTAGAGTCTGTTAGAGCCAAAATAGATCTGCATGGCTATCGCCCGCAAAGTATTCCGTTTGAGTTGTTTCAGAATGCAGACGATGCAGTTGTTGAGTGGATGCAAATGTCACCCGCCCAGAAACTGGATGAAGACAGAACTCAGTTTCTAGTAGTTGCTGCCACTAATCAACTTTTGTTCATTCATGCTGGCAGGCCAATCAACTGTTTTCAGCATTCCGATTCTCCTGGTAAACAATACCGTGAAGCAGGGTTCGATCGCGACCTGGAGAAGATGCTCACGTTCAACATTTCCGACAAAGGAGAACATGTTACTGGGAAGTTCGGATTAGGATTTAAGAGCGTTTATCTCGTCTGCAAAGAACCGCGTGTTATCAGCAAAAATTTGGGGTTTGTTGTAGAAGGCGGGCTAATTCCATCCCGACTGGCCCCACAAGTCACTACTGATTTGAGGAGAACAGTTCAAAATCACCTGCATCTAACTGATGCAACAGCTGTCGAGTTAGACCTTGAAGAGGACTACTCGGTTGAAGACGTGATGCAGCCTTTCCAGGAATTTGCCAGTATCCTGCTGGTATTTTCCAGAGCCATCAAACAATGCAAACTGATTTCAGCAAGTTCTCAACCCATCAGCTTAGTTTGGCACCCAATATCCATCCCTGGCGTTCCTGCGGTTGAAGTTGGCAAGCGACCCATCTCTTCAAGCATCTATGCCGATAAATCCTTGTTACTCTGCATTAGAACGGCAGAAGCCACCTTACTGCTGGGTATGGCTGAACAAGATGGTCGGCTCACAAAAACTCTACCCGACGATATCCCAACTTTCTGGGTCACAGCACCCACCCGAGAAGTTCTCTTTTTAGGATTTGCGTTAAATGCCAACTTTGATATCACAACTGGGCGAGAAAGTTTAGTCAAATCGTCAACCCGCAACCGAGATTTGGCCAACCGAATTGGCGAGGCACTCGGAGGCATTCTCTGCGCCCTAGCCCGTGTCAGCGAGCAAAACTGGCAGACCCTTGCTGAGACATTTGGCTTCACAACAATTAGTGAGTACGAGTTCTGGAAATTTCTCTGGCAAGAGTTGGCTATTCGCTGGCAACAAAAAGATCCTAGTGAAGGACAGGAAATTATCAGCTGTATGTTGGGGGGAACGCGTGGGATGGGGCATTTAATCACCCACTGTCGAGCTTTACCCAGCGGGCTATACGGCGCTTATCGCCAGTTACTCTCAATCACTGAGGTTTGCTACCAGGTAATGGGTAAGCTTTCAGAGTCAGCTGTATTTTTGCAAACAGCCAATTGGGGTCATTTCCAGCAAACGTATCAGGGCAAGCTGATTTCCCAAAGCCAATGGAAACAGGCCAAGGCTCTCCTGGGAACATCATTTGACTCGCAGCGTCATCCTGTGAACGAGTTGCGATTACTCGATGTTTTGCAAACAGAGATTGGTGCAACGTCCCCCAGAGTGGATTCAACCAAGGCTAACCAAGTTGGCTCCCTGATTACTAGAGACTTCTTAAATTCCTTAGAAACCTCCCCAGAACGCAATCAGCTCCAAGATTTCTTGCAGGACGCTGAGTTTATGTCTCAGGCAGAGACTTATTTACCCTGCCAACAGCTATTGTGCGATCGCTCCAGTCCTTCTGAAGAGGCTTTGCTGGCTGCATTTGCACCTGATCGCTGCATTTTGCATCTGGATTACCAGGATACTGGCTTGGCTTTCTTCTATGCCAGTCGGTTGCGGAGAGAAAGTATTCCTATTAACGAACTAACGGAATGGGCTTTACAAGCAGACACTCCAGAAAAACAGGAGGCAGTTAAGAATTATTTGCTCTCTGGGGAGATGCGGGAACCATTGGCTGTCAAGCTCTACGAAACCGGCGAAGGTTTCTGGATTACTAGTGATGCTGATATATCCGGAGTTCTCCACCTCATGGTTCAAATTGCTATTAAGCGCGGAGAACCTGTCACCCACCCTCCAATACCCCCTGGTACGGACGAGGAACTCGGCTATGAGTTTTCAGATTACGATGATCTCAACTTTGAGTTCCGTACTCCTTGCACACAGAACGATTTTTCACTCTCAAGATCGCCTGATGAACTAGACGCCTTTGCCCAAACGCTTATAGAAGGGCTGAATTACGAACGGTCAATCTGGAAAGGGTATATTTACCACTTTACACATGTTGAGAATGCAGCCTCAATTATTCAAAGTGAGCAATTACGGGCCAGAAATTATTGCCAGACCTTTAGAGACTCTGCGGGCACAACGTTGATCCACAACACTGGAAATGATGTGAAAGACTTCGCACGCTTCTACTACCGACCCAAAACCCCAACCCAGTGGCATAATGAGGGGTTGGGCAAACGTCGAGGCGATATTTATGCACTCTGCCCTGTCCCCATTTTCTTCCGCTTTGATCTGAGGCGTGTCCTGGCAACCCAGGGACGCAGATGCGGTTCCAGTAATGGTAATCTTGCCGCTTCAGGTTCCCATTATGGAAATAGCACCGCGTTTCTGGAACAGTGTTTTGACTTTGACAATGTCTACTCATCCTTGCTTCAGGTTGGCAAACATACGTTCTTGAGAGCATCTCAGCAAGAGTTTATTGTCCATCAACAACTCTGTCTGGATCAATTGAGCTTAGAGGACATCACGATTATTTGCCGAACCGCTCAGGACAAGCAAACGTTATTGCATTTCATCGGCAGAAACTCAAAGTATAGTAGTAGAGTATTTTGTGAAAGGGAGGTAGCCAGCACTGGCAGCTTTTTCTATCATGAAAATCCTACAATTGTGGTTAGAAATGATAGTCAACCCATTGAGATACAAATTGACAATTACGACAACGCTGTAGGCGACATTAAGGGTGAAATAGTTCTTCGTTTTACGCAAGAGCCTCCATTGGACTATGAAGTTGGCTCTCAGTTTAATAGTATTTCCAAGGTCTCTTTTGGAAACTCAATCTATGTGAATGCCTCGCGCAACGTTCAACTACAATGCAGGCAAAACACCTTAATGAGTGTTTATTTTCAGGAAAATGGTAGGGACTGGCTGATTTACACCAATGAACCTTCAAATCATTAAAGGTAATTTGTTTACCTCAACTTGCCAAACACTTGTTAATACCATTAACTGTGTGGGAGTGATGGGAGCTGGTATTGCTCTGGAATTTCGCTTACGCTATCCTGAAATGTATGAACGCTATATTCAGCTTTGCCAACAAAAAGAAATTGATATTGGCAAGCTCTGGATATATAAGACCGATCAACGATGGATTCTCAACTTTCCTACTAAGAAACACTGGAAATATAACTCGGAATTGCGATTTCTAGAGTTGGGGTTGCATAAATTTATTGATACCTATGAGAGCAAGGGAATTACTTCTATCGCTTTTCCAATGCTTGGAACCCAGAATGGTGGAATATCTGTAGATGATTCATTGGCAGTCATGAAAAGATATTTGAGTGGCTGTAGTTTGCCTGTTGAAATATATTTGTACGATCCCACTGCTCCAGATGATATTTTCACTCGAATTAAGGAACGTTATCTCTTGCTATCTGATCAAGAAATAACTGAAATAACTGCCTTAAAGCAGCCTTACATTAAAAGAGTGAGGCAAGCGATACAACAGGATCAACTCTGTAGTTTGGCTGGTTTGCTGTCAACTCAGGGGATAGGAATTTCCACCGTAGAGAAAACTCTGTTAGTTCTTAAATAGAATCCTGAGAAGATAGTTTGCTCTGGAAGTGATTCCTCTCCTGAGACCACACTGGAAAATTACATTACGAATGTGGGGCTTTTCTCAATTAAGTGGATTTGCTAGAAGAGGTGGTTAAAATTTTACCTTTAATGTCCTTCGAGATTATCCACAAGCCCACCTTTACTAATCAACTGCTCGCCATCCCTAAAGAGCGAGTCATGCAGATCTTGGAAAAGATTGAGGTTTTACGGGATGACCCCAAACCTCACGGTAGTCTCAAGAAAAAACTGCATGGTTACAAAGGTGACATTTACCGTCTGCGTTCTGGGGACTTCCGCATCATTTACACCTATGGAGACGGTTGGGTAGCCCTATTGGGGGTTGATGCCCGTAAGGATGTTTATAAGGGCGACAAACTGGTTACCGAAGAAGCTGAGATTGATATCACTGCCTTTGCTAAGCTTGACGACCTGTTGACCCCTGAGAAGCCGCCGTCTCCTGAACCCAGACCGTCTCAAGCCGAAACCTTTTTACCCGTTGAGCTAACGGAAGCACTGCTCGATCACTTACTCATCCCCAAAACCTGTTTCCCTGCGCTCCTTACCTGCCGTACCTTCGATGACTTGCTTGAGGCCGATGTTCCGGATGCAGTACGCGATCGTCTCTTCGATTGCATTACAGCCCCTAATTTTGATCACGTCCTCAATCAGCCCAGTTTTGTCACGGGCAGCCCTGACGCACTGCTGCGCTTCAAGGAAGGGGATTTGCTCGGCTTCCTGCTCAAGCTCAATCCCGAACAAGAGAAATTTGTCACTTGGGCAAGCAATGCCGCAGGTCCCACCCTACTCAAGGGCAGTCCCGGTACAGGCAAAAGTACCGTGGCACTCTACCGTACCCGTCAGATCCTGCAACAGCTTCAGGCAAATGGTGTCAGTCAGCCCCGGATTCTCTTCACCACTTACACCAATGCCCTTGTCACCTTCTCTGAGCAACTGCTGCAACAGCTTTTGGGCCAAGACGCTCAGTTTGTTGAGGTCAAGACAGCCGATGCCTTAATCTACTCACTAGTCTGTCACTCCACAGGACAACCAAACATCGCTGCTACCAAAGATCTGCTCAAGCTGGTGCAACAAGCCGTCCCCAAAGCGATCGCCACTTTAGAGGGCAATGCCCTGCAACAACAGGCACAACAACTCATCCTGCAACGCCTTCAGCCCGAGTACTTGCTGGAGGAACTGACCGAGATGATTGATGCTAGAGGAATTGAAACGCTGGAGGCCTACCTCACAACGCCTCGCGCAGGGCGCAGCATTCCGCTCAACAAGATGCAGCGGCAGGCGATCTGGCAGCTGCGGCAGCACTGCGATCGCTTGCTCGCAGACCAGGGCATGGAAACCTGGTCACAAATGCGAAACCGTGCTTTAGCCCTACTGCAAAACGCTTCAGAGCCACAACTCTATGATGCGGTCATTATCGACGAAGCCCAGGACCTCAGCCCGAGCGTTCTACGGTTTCTGATCCAACTCTGCAAGCAACCAAATCGCCTCTTCATTACCGCCGATGCCAACCAGTCTATCTATGGCAGCAGTTTCCGCTGGGGTGAGGTGCATGAATCGCTCAAGTTTGTTGGACGCACAGGCATATTAAAAGTTAACCACCGTACCACTCAGGAAATTGGGGAAGCTGCCTATGCCTACCTTCAAGAGGGCACCCTGGATAAAGACGATATTGAACGGCTCTATATCCATACAGGTCCACCGCCAGCGGTACGTGCCATCTCTGATCGCGCCTCCGAAGGCAACCTTCTGACTCAGTTCTGCCGCACCGCCGCCCATGAATTCCGCTTGGGATTAGGAGCCTGTGCGATCCTGGTGCCGACTGAAAAAGCAGGCAAGAATCTAACAGGACAGCTAAACTATCTGGGTATCGAAGCGCGGTTTATGACGAGCAAAGACCTGGATCTCAACTATAAAGGGGTGAAGGTGTTACCACTCAAAGCGGCAAAGGGTTTGGAGTTCCCAATCGTGGCGATTGCAGGCTTTTTAGAGAGTGCCTACCCCGCGATTCCCAAAGGCACCGCGCCAGAAGCTGCCACTGAAATTTTGACCCGTGAGCGACGTACCCTCTATGTTGCGATGACGAGAGCTATGCGTGCCCTTCTGGTGCTAGTGCCTGCCAAGCAGCCACCGTCTTTGCTCCAAACGTTTGATTCTCATCTCTGGAACCTTGGTAACGCATGAAAATCATCAAACTCCCAGCCATGCTTCCGGGTGCTTTAGACCTGGCAGCGGTCAACCAACAATTACGCGATCGCACGGCTCAACTGGACTGGAGTGCCGTTATTTCTGCCTCTGAGAAGCATCTTGCTGTGTTGCTAGCAGGACTTGATCTCTCTGATGATGCCGATGTTCTCGATTGCGAAGACAGCACCCTGTCAGACACGATTGCAGAGAAAGTGGTGCAAGCACTTCAGGGAGCACCGAACAAAACGAAGACAGTGAAAGCAGCACCAACCTCTGCCAGAGTGGCTCCTACGGTTTGGCAGCAACCTAGCCTAGTTGAGCCCCAGTTTGTGGCGACGACACAGGAGCAGAGCGGAGGACAGGGCAAGTTGATTGAGATGCAATTTGTTTCGGTAAACACACAGGAAGCTAAGCAACCCTCCGCTGAAGCTGCTGATAGCCAGGAGCATAATCCCCCACCGATCTTGAAGCTACCGTCCCACTATCAAATTCGAGCCGAGCTAGAACAGGCAGTACTAGCGGATTTGTTGGGTCCAGCAGGCGGTGAATACGAAGAAGTGGATGAAGCACGAGTCAGCGATCGCTATTTGGTCGGCTTACTGGCTCCCCTCCACCGGCGTACCCGTCCCGTTCCAACCGATGATCCATTAGAGCCCACGGACGAACTGGCTGCTGCCAAAACTGGCACCGTTGATGAAAGCACTGAACAACTCGATGAACTCGCTGTGGGCGGTACAGGAACGATCGATGACGGCACTACTGAAGCAACCAATCCGGTGATCGAAACCATGTTCCCGTCTTCGCTGGGCATGAGCTTTTGTGTAAGTGGTACTGCTAAAGCCATCAAAATCAAAGCGGGATGGGGACAGTACGAGCGTGCCAAAAGCGAATCTCTAGAAACGCCAACAGGCGCACCGAAAACAGTCTGGCGCAGGTACCCAGTCGTGGGACAATCCCCTCCGATACCCCTTAAAGCAGGTGGAATCGATTCCTGGATCATTGACCCAGCCCGTGAGGTATACGTGCGAGGGCAGATTCGTGCCTGTGGGGATGACTGGATCATCAGTTTGTTCCTGGTTAACGAACAGCGAGAACCGGAGCGATCTCCCGACCAGGCATGGCTGTTTCAGCCTGAATTGAGCGTAGAAGCTGCAGACCCTCATCAGCGCGATATTTTCATCCGTAAAGCGCAGCAACGTTCGCTGGGCAAACTCGACCCGGTGCAGTATGCCGAAGAGCAGGCAATGGCAATGCTTTATCGGCATCAGGTTGAATTTGCCGTAGGGCTTGGGACAGGTGTTCATGCGGAGTTAGCCGACGGCAGCACTGATCGTGCTGTGCGGCTGTGCACACGGGTTGTTCCCACCTACGAAGTCCCTAAAACCGATGCACCTACGCCCGATGAGATGCCGGGACTGGCAGGACTCGTTTTAGACATGCAAGTTTTAGCGGAGACTCCCCCGACTGCACTGCTTGAGCAACTGAATCCCCTCGTTAATGCCTATGCCGCCTGGATTGTTGGGCAGGCAGCTCGTGTCGCTGATACCACTGCCCAACTGCAAGGCTATGAGACGATCGCCAATGATACGTTGGCAAACTGTACCCGCACTTTAGAGCGGATTCAGGCAGGACTAGCGTTATTGCAGACGGACCCACAAGCCCTCGAAGCGTTTCAGTTTGCAAACCGGGCCATGTGGCAGCAACGGGTGCACTCGCTCTACGCTGAACAGAAGCGACGCGGCGAAGACCAGGAACTTAGCAATGTGGATGTGCCGAAAAATCGGTCCTGGCGACCCTTTCAGATGGCATTCATCCTGCTAAATTTACCCAGTATTACTGACCTGCACCACCCGGATCGCAGCCACGAAACAGAAGCGATCGCCGATTTGCTCTGGTTCCCCACCGGGGGTGGTAAGACAGAAGCTTATTTAGGGCTGACCGCTTACACAATCGGGCTGCGACGTTTACAAGGCGCGATCGCCGGACGGTCTGGAGAAGCAGGTGTGGCTGTGCTGATGCGTTACACTCTACGCTTGCTAACTCTCCAGCAATTCCAGCGAGCCACAGCCTTAATTTGTGCCTGTGAAGCGATCCGTCGAGAAGACCCAGTTAAATGGGGCAACGAGCCGTTTCGGATCGGCTTATGGGTGGGTCAGAAAACGACTCCCAACCGCACGGAGCAAAGCGAAGAATTCCTCAAACAAAAGCTGGGACAATATCAACCGACTAGCAGTGGCTCTCCACACCAGCTCACAAACTGTCCCTGGTGCGGCACCAAAATCGACCCCGGTAAGCAGCACATTAAAGTGGAGTCCTTTGCCAAAGGACAGGCACGTACCCTAATTTACTGCGGTGATGCCCTCGGTCGCTGTCTATTTACTCAAAAACAATCTCCGACCGAAGGCTTGCCAATTTTAGTGGTGGATGAAGAAATCTACCGTCGTCTACCGACGCTGCTGATTGCCACCGTCGATAAATTTGCCCAGATGCCGTGGAATGGTGCCGTGCAAATGTTGTTTGGGCAGGTAGACGGCTACTGTCAACGACATGGGTTTGTCTCGCCCGAAATCGAGGATACTTCGAGTCATCCTGCCAAGTATGGTCAACCGCTGGCTAAAACCCTCCCTTCCAATCCCTTGCGTCCCCCGGATCTAATTATTCAGGATGAATTACACCTGATCAGTGGTCCCCTTGGTACGCTGGTGGGTCTCTACGAAACGGCAGTAGATAAACTCTGTTCCTGGACAGTGGATGGTAAAACAGTCCGCCCTAAGGTGATCGCTTCGACGGCGACCATCCGGCAAGCGCGTGACCAGATCCATCATCTCTTCTTACGACAGGTACAGGTTTTCCCACCGCAAGGTTTGGATGTCACCGACAACTTCTTCTCCCTCCAACGCGAACCAGGTGAAGACTATCCCGGACGACGCTATTTAGGTATCTGTGCTACAGGGCGTCGGTTGAAAGCGGCGCTGATTCGGGTTTATACGGCGGTACTCGCTGCCTCGCAGGCGCTTTACGACAAATATGGCGAAGCGGCTGACCCCTGGATGACCTTGGTGGGCTACTTCAACTCCATGCGGGAACTCGGTGGTACACGGCGCTTGGTGGATGACGACATCCAGTCTCGCCTGGGCAAGATGGATCAACGGGGGCTGGCAAAGCGATCTCGTCTTGAGGTGAAAGAACTGACCTCCCGCATTGCTTCCACCGATATTCCCCTTGTTCTCGATGCGCTGGAAGTGCCCTTCAACCCCAACCTCGACAAGAAAACCCATACTCGCAAACCCATTGACGTGCTGCTGGCAACCAATATGATTTCGGTTGGTGTGGACGTGCGGCGGTTAGGCGCAATGGTAGTCACAGGACAGCCCAAAACGACAGCGGAATACATTCAGGCAACATCTCGTGTCGGGCGCGCTTTTCCTGGTCTTGTATTCACTGTCTATAACTGGGCGCGACCAAGGGATTTGTCTCACTATGAGCAGTTTGAACATTACCACACGACCTTCTACAAACACGTCGAAGCCCTCTCCGTGACTCCCTTTGCGCCCCGCGCCATCGATCGTGGTTTGGCAGCGTTATTTGTCTCCTTGGTACGGTTGCAGGGAACAGAACTCAACCAGAATGAAAAAGCGGGGCGGATTGATCGCAATCATCCTTACATTCAAGCAGCCGTCGATACGATCGTGACGCGTGCGGCAAATGTCGATGGTCTTAAAACCAGGGATTTGGTCAAGCAGGAATTAGAAGCAAAACTGGATTACTGGCTAGAGCAAGCAGACAACTTGCTTGGTGGAGCCGTGTTAGGCTACAAACCCAAAAAGGACGGCATTACTCAAGGCTTGTTGGCGCAACCGGGACAGGGAGACTGGCAACCCTTCACCTGCTTGAATTCACTTCGCAACGTGGAGCCAACGATTGGGCTCATTCTGGACGATCGCATTCCAGATGATGATTTCCGAACACCCCAGCCCATGCCCAGTTCACCCTGATTGAGAGGCTTCTATGGCACAAGCACAACCCCGCAGCAAAGTTGGTGAACTACGTCCTAGCCAAATTCTGTTTTCTGCTGGCATTGGTTCCGTGATTGATTTACCAAATCTCTCCACCATGGTAATGGGGCTAGATGATTGGGATCTGACTCACGCGGCTGAACTTGGAGAAGAACGCTTATTGGCAGTCGTGCGGCGATCACTTAGCTATTCGGTAAAGCGTTTACTGTCCCCACCCCTGCCACCAGAAGCGGATGGCATGCCGCCTCTCTTAGACGAGGGCCAGCGTGTTGGGATTCCAGTCTCACCTTTCCCCACCTGGATGCTCTGTCCAAATTGTCGCCTATTGGCTCCGCTCCAATCTGGACTCTTTGACCTCAAGACTGATCGCTTTCGCTTAGATCAAAACCGCTACATCCACACCAACTGTCCCAAAGGGAAATATCCACCCACCGTCATCCCTGCTCGGTTCCTGGTGGCTTGCAGACATGGGCATTTGGATGATTTTCCCTGGAGGTACTTCGTCCATCGCGGTGTCGATTGTAAAAAGGGAACATTACGGCTGTACGAGTATGGTGTCTCGGGGTCTGCGGCTGATATTGAAGTTAAATGTGATGGCTGTGGTGCTAGTCGTCGGATGTCGGATGCCTTTGGGGAGTTGGGCAAAAAATATCTGCCTCAATGTCGCGGTCGCCACGTGCACCTACGGAATTTTGATGAAGGCGGTTGCGACCAGCAAATGGTAGGCATTTCACTCGGTGCTTCCAACAGTTGGTTTCCCATAACCCTCTCCGCCCTTTCGATTCCTACGGCTGTTGATAAGCTGGCCCAACTGGTTGAGAAACACTGGACGGTGCTAGAAAAAGCCGTCAGTCTAGAAGTTCTGGCTGCCTTTCGGCAGATTGGGCAACTGAAGGAGTTTGCGAAGTATCCAGACGGAGACATTTGGGCGCAGATGCAGCAAAGGCGCTCGGCTACATCTGACGAAGCAGATGATGAAGCCAAAGACATCAAAACTCCCGAGTGGCAGGTTTTCTCAAATGCAGACACCAGCCTTAATTCTGCTGATTTCTGGCTCACCCCCGTTGCCTCACCGAAAGGTTATGAAATGTATTTCAGCAAAGTGGTGCTAGTCGAACGACTGCGAGAAGTTAGAGCCTTAGTTGGCTTTACTCGGATTGAATCGCCCGGTGACTTTAATGAAACTGGGGAGTTGCCGGAAGATTACTGGGCACCACTGAGCCGCCAAGAACCGAAGTGGGTTCCGGCAACCGAAGTCCGAGGAGAAGGGTTATTTATTCAATTCAACGAATCGGCGATCGCTCAGTGGGAAAGCTTGCCACAACTTAAAGCCTACAGAAAACAGAGTGTAGAGGCACATCGGCGTTGGCGCACAGCGCGATCGCTTGATCCTGATGCTAATTATCCGGGCGTTCGCTACCTGCTACTGCATTCTTTCGCTCATGCCCTAATGCGACAGTTAGCCATTGAATGTGGCTATAGCGCTGCCAGTCTGAGGGAGCGCATCTACTCCAAGTCCCCGGCTGATCCAAGCGGACCAATGGCAGGCATTCTGCTCTACACGGCAGCACCCGATAGTGAGGGCACCTTGGGTGGCTTAGTGAGTTTAGGGGAACCGGCCACCCTCGGTCGCCATCTTGACCAGGCATTAGAGCAGATGCGGTTATGTGCCTCTGACCCCCTTTGCGCAGAGCATAGCCCGCTCCAATCTCTTAACTCCTTGCATTGGGCTGCCTGCCATGCTTGCCTCTTCAGCCCAGAGACGTCCTGCGAACGGGGCAATAAATACCTTGATCGGACGCTCCTGATTCCAACAGTCAAGACTGAATTAGAGTCCCTTGCCTTCTTTAAGCAGGTGGTTTGATCTTGGTTCTCCTATCTGCAAAACTGCTGGAACATCTGCATCAGGTCGCTCAAGAAGTGCCAGCATCTACCCTGGATGTCCTGATGCGAGTGCTCATGACTGTTAGTTTCGGTGAGTCGTCAACGTTAAAGCATAAACTTTTGCCCTTGCTGCCAAGAGCATCATGGCGACAGCTTACCAGTGACTTGATTGATGTGTGGCAGGCCGAGACAACCTTATTGGATGGCAACGCGATCGCGGCTGCCCTAGCAACAGCCGCGCACTGCCAAAACACACTTCAACAGGAGCTATCGGCTGAGCTGGTTTGGACAGGACCCAATCCAGAAGCACTGCCTCTACGGCGCACCGATCAAACCTTATTGCAACTGATTCGAGCTGCACAGCAGGATCTACTGATTGTCAGTTTTGCCATTTACAATATCCCTGAGATTGTTCAAGCACTCATCGCTGCTATCGATCGTGGGGTCAACGTTCGCATTATTGCTGAGACTCCTGAAGCTAGCAGCGGCAAAATCTCCTTTGGTATGGCAGCCACTTTTGGGGCTGAGATCTTAGAACGCTCTCAGGTCTATGTCTGGCACAAGAAAAAACGTCCTGTGGATGAGCAGGGGCGATATGGCTCCCTTCATGCCAAGTGTGCTGTTTGCGATCAGCAGCACCTCTTCATTTCCAGTGCCAACCTGACAGCCTATGCCATGTCACTCAACATCGAGATGGGTGTCTTGATTCATAATCGAGCTTTGGCAACACAGGTGATGCAGCAGATCAGCAGCCTCATCTTGCATGGTGACCTGGCTTATTGGGAGAATAGTAGCTGACACTCGATGGCATAAGTGCTTTTGGTTCGTTAACAATGAGAGAATGCTCTCACAGACACTATTTCGACTTTCGTTTTGACTTCTATGGCATGGCGAAGCCAACGCGGCATCGAAGTGACTAACGAGTCCGGTCGTGTTCTAGACCTGTGGAAAGTTAACTAAACAGATACTCCAAACTCAAATCGATTGATGAACAGCCTGATGACCACATCATGCAACCACTCGGACTTGGAAAAACAAATGGTTTTGCGAGCTAGTCGCTTAATTCGAGTTCGCAATGTTAGATGTTTGCGCTCAATCCTTTGAGTATTCACTTTGCCCACGGTGTGAAGCACGGGTTCGACATGCCGCTCATATGCTCCCCAACCATCGGTGTAAAACTGGGTAATACCGAAAGGTTCAAGTAGCACTTTCAGTTCGAGAAATGCAGCATCTTTGTGTTCTGCCAGCACATACGCCAACACTGCTCCGGTCTTGTGGTCAACTGCGTGCCACAACGGGCGCTGATGTCGCTTGGAACCCACAAAGCTCCACATTTCATCTAGTTCTGCTTCCGTATCTTCCCACTGACAAATATTGACGATGGTTTGAGTTGGCTCTAGTTGGGCAAGACGCGCTTCATTCACCGCTTTCAGTTTTGGGCTTTTTTTTGAGCTGTTCAATCACGGTCGTCGGACTGATTCTCAGCACCCGTGCGGTGTCTCGGATGCCACTCCCATTGGTTGCCATGTCTGCGATCTGCTGCTTTACTTCGGGTAGGTAGCCCCGATAGGCATACTGCCGGATAAAGGTGCGCCGAGAACACTCCAGATGACGACACTTATAGCGTTGTTTGCCTTCTTCCGACTGACCATGCTTGACCACATCTTCACTGCCGCAGCTAGGGCAAAGAATGGGTTCGAGAACCATCTGAGGAATCTTGGCTTGAAAACGACTCCTCCATTATTCCTTATTCCACAGGTCTTGTATCTTCAGAGTTAAGGGAGGTAGACCGTCACAGGTCTGGTGGTAAACGCCGCGCTTCTAGCATGGGTCGCCTCCTGATTCTCGACGACCGACCTCGAACGATCGCCTGGTGA
>JAHHHO010000064.1 GCA_019359315.1 Myxacorys californica WJT36-NPBG1 | reverse complement strand
TGGGTGGATTATGCATCACCACGGCACCCACGAAACGTCAGGTGATTGAACTGCTGTGGGGCGAAATTCGCAAGACCCACGGCAAAAAGAACTTACCAGGAGAACGAGGACAAACCTTTCTCAGAGTCAGTGAAGAAGCGAGAGCCTTTGGTTTCACTGCCTCAGATACGAACTCCAACGCCTTTCAAGGCGTGCATCACGAGTATTTGCTCGTCATCGAAGACGAAGCCTGCGGTATCTCCAATGAGATTGACGAGGGTGCTTCGTCATGTGCCACCGGTGCAAACAACCGATTTCTTAGAATTGGCAACCCGATCGAAACGGGTGGATCGTTTGAGAAAGCCTGCAAGCGCAAACACATCCGCATTCCAGTTTGGGACCATCCCAACGTGGCTTGGGCGTATCAACCGGATTCAGAAGGGGTGTATCGCCTCAAGCCAGAAGTTAGAGCCGTCATCTGCAATGACGAGGGCGAGGTTTTACCCCCGTCCCAATGGGCAGAGTGGTGTCCTCAAGACAAAATTCCGGGTGCCGTGTCGATCGGGTGGATTGAAGAAGCCAGAGCAAAGTATGGTGAAGGCTCTGCCTACTGGCAATCACGGGTTGAGGGCTTCTTCCCTGAAGACTCGGCTCAATCAGTTATCCCGCGATCGTACTTTATTGCAGCGCGGCGTCGATATGACGCCAATCCTGCCTACTGGGACGCCCAAGCAGAACCTCACGATTCTCGCTTTGGCTTGGATGTGGGTGATGGCGTGGATGAACACGGTTTATCGCGCTGGCGTGGCGCTGTGCTTTATAGCATTCGTGCAATGCCTACCAAAGGCGACATGAAGGACTCTAGCCGCGCCGTAGGCTTGGCAGTTCAAGGGCTGAAAGAACATCCGGGAACGGTCACCGTCGATCGCTCTGGCGGGTTTGGATCGGGTCCACTCGATTCGCTGATTGAGCAAGGATTCTCAGCAGGCGGTGTGCATTGGGGACAGGCAGCGGAGAATGCGGCTGAATATCTCAATGCCAAGGCAGAAGACTTTTGGATGCTGCGTGAAGCGATGCGGCTCCAAGAAGTCGCGATCGCACCCCTCGGAGATTTGGAAGACCGAGCGATGGAAGACTTAGCAGGAGTGTATTACGAAACCACATCAACGGGAAAAATTCGCATGGAGGATAAGGAGAAGACGAGAAAACGATTGCACCGTTCGCCTGATGCTGGAGATGCGATCGTGATTGGGTTTAGGAAAGCGAATACTGCTGACTGGATTGGAGCCATTTAGATGTCAATTTATACCGATTTAACCGAAGCATTAGCGTTTGTGAAAGAGCTAACGAGCATTAGCGATCGCGATGTGATTCTGAGCCAAAAATTAAAGGTGTCGGCGGGCAAGCTGAAAGCGGACACTGCGATCGAAGGAGTGACGGTTGCCAGTGGGACGATTATCTACCGCAGCTACTACGTATCAGCTAAAGCCTTGCAGCAGAACCGTAGGGATGTCAGCATCAAGCAAGCCGATGGGGTTACATTCAGTGGTTTGGTGGGGATGATCGACTCCCTCATGGATGAACAACTCGCGATCGACTTAGCACTAGATCTTGATGTGCCCAATGGGTTTATGGCAACGACTGACCTGGATGGTTCAATGAATGCGACGAGTGGATCTCCTGTAATGAGCGTTATTGCAGGATAGGAACTCTGAGCCAGAATCGCGTTGAGCTTCTGGGAATGAGTGACGAAACAACGGCAATTGACCTTGTACGGAATGATGGGGCTTTACTCAATGCCTTTGGCTCGATCATTGGCAACCGTAACACTGGGCTGGGGCAAGCGGGGCGCGACAAATTCCTCGACACAGGAATTAACACAATTGTTGTCCCGCTCGATCGCTCGGAACTTCACGCGCTCTATCGAAATGTCAAGCTATGCGAGAAAGTTGTAGACCTACTCCCCAAAGCCGCCACAAGTAAAACATGGCTGGAAATTACCGTCGGCAAAGGACGCAAAAACATCCCTGCTAAAGCAATTCAGTATGCTAACGATTTGAAGCTTCGTGATGACGTGAGAGAGGCAGCCATCCTTGGACGGCTCGAAGGTGACGGCTTCATTGTGATGGGGATTGATGACGGGCAGCCCCCAGAACAGCCAATCAATGAGAAAAACATTCGGCAGATTTCGTGGCTAGAAGTTGTCACTCGATATCAACTCACCCCAGAAACCAACACAGGACGACCCGGAAACCCAGAGTTTTACCGTCTGGCGTTGCCTCAGAACCAAGGGCTAGGGAACGGCATGACGTTTGGGCGGATTCACCGATCGCGGGTTCTGCGATTTCCGGGTAAGCGGCTCTATGGTGACATGCTGAGCTACAACAGCCACTATCACGACTCGGTGCTGCTGAGCTTTTATCAGTCATTCATCAAGTATTTGACGACGATCGAATACAGCGTCCGTATGGTGCAGGATTACGATGTGTTCATCTACAAGCTTAAAGGCTTGGCACAACTGATTCTGCAAGGAAAGCAAGACGATATTCTGAAGCGCTTCCAAGCAATTTTGCTCTCTAAATCTGCCCTGGGTGGATTGGCGATGGATAGCGAGAACGAAGACGGCGAGTATGTCAGCCGCAACTTTAGCGGGTTGAAGGACTTAATCGAGGCGATGAAAGATGACACCTCAGCCGCCGCCGCCATGCCCCCCACCAAACTGTGGGGAAGCTCTCAAAAATCTGCGCTCTCCAACAGTTCTGAAGGTGACAAATACGAATGGGCGGACTGTGTTGAGGATTATCAGGCTGAAGCGATCGATGAACAGGTCAGCGAATTTTTTCGCCTTAGTTTCTTAGCTCAGAATGGCTGCACGGGTGGCAGAGTGCCGGAAGGATGGAGCCTCAAATATAGGTCAGTGCTGAAGCTGAACTTGAAAGAACAGGTTGAGTTACGCGGTAAGCAGACTAGAGAAGTTGATGCGCCGTCGATCGCAATGGGGACGCTTTCTCAAGAGGAAGTCCGGCAAGGGGCGTGGGGAGGTTCCGAGTACTCGATCGAGCGACAAATCCTCTCGAATGAGTTGCCTGTTACACCGAGCCAGAAGTTGATGGAAGCAAAGCAATCTCAACCTCAACAACCGAATCAGCAGAAGCAGCCCGGGCAGAAACAGGATTCGTTACGCACGGATGACAGCACGCCCACAAAGAAGATCATTGATTTCCACGGGTTCAAGTTAGGACTGCAATATCTACCCTTCGATCAGCGTCACGGGAGGCTGTTGCCCGTTGCCTACGGGCACATCCAGAAGACGAAGGGTGCGGACGGCATGGCGGTGGATTGCTATTTGGGCAGCAATTTTGCCAGCAAAAAAGTTTATGCGATCGCGCAACACATCAACGGGCAATTCGATGAAGAGAAGCTGATGCTGGGCTTTGACGCGGCAGCGCAGGCAGAGCAAATTTACAAACAAGTGATGCCTGCTGAGTTCTTTGGTGGAATTCGTGAGATATCAATTTCTGATATCAACCAGTACAAAACCGACGCTGCTGAGCCATTGAAGATTGAAGGTGAGGTGCTGAGTGAAGGTGAGTATGATGCGATCGCAGATATTGACCAAGCCGATATTGATGCTGCGTTGAACGATTGGAAGCGATCGGCTCCTGACAAGTTTAAGGGGCTGCTCGATGGTTAACCTTAGTGACCTGTTGCCAACTCGACTAGATTCCCCGAACTTTACTTGGGATGCTCGATTGCAGCGCTATCGCTACGGTGATTCGGGCAAGTTCGTTCCCAGAGAGGCGATGCTCAATCTCCAGAAGGGATATGTGGAGGCAGTCAAAGCAGATTTGCAAACGGTGGGCGGGCTGCTGGCAGATGGCAAAATCAGCCTGCGAACCTGGCAGGAAACCACTGCCAAGACGATTAAGACGCTGCACATTAATCAAGCCATTTTGGGGCGTGGTGGAGTCGATCGCATGTCATCGGCAGATTATTTAGCCGTAGGTCGGGAGTTGCGATCGCAGTACAAATACCTTAGACAATTCGCCACAGACCTAACAAAAGGCACGATGACCCGTGCCCAGTTTGAGCAACGCCTGAAACTGTATGCCAATGCTTCCGGCATCAGCTTCTCACAGGCAGAGCAGCAAAACTCAAAAGACAACGGCGATCGCTACATGCGAAGGCGTCTGCATGCCTCGGAATCATGCCCGGATTGCATTCGTTACGCAGCTCGTGGAGTGGTTGCGATCGGGTCTCTGCCATTGCCGAAGCAGAATTGCCAATGTGGTGCAAACTGTAGATGCACAGCTGAGTATTTGAGCGAGATACCCGCGTGAGTTGTGCTAAAAACGATTGCCTTAATTTATCGCTCTTTAAGCAGAGTTTCTGGTTGTGCTGAGTGTTTGCAAGTCTAAGTCACTTATCGCTTTGCATAAGCAACTAACGAAACGCCCAAAACCACCAGTACAGCTCCTGCAATTCGCGTTGGACTGGCTGGATACTTCGCCAGTCCAATCGCGCCGTAGTGATCCAGAAATAGGGCTGCAATCATCTGACCGGCGATCGTCAGTGCTAGCGCCAGCGCGGCTCCGATCCTCGGTGTTGCGAAGATAGTTGACCAGACATACAACGTGCCTAAGCAGCCGCCAACCCACATCCACCAAGAGGTTTGAGCCAACGTAGTCGAAGCGGGAAGGGGATAGCGTGCAGCGAAGCAAATCGCGAGCGATGCTAAGGTTCCGGCAAGGTATGAAATAAAGGTCACCTGCATGGGTTCACCCACATAGCGTCGCAACAGCGTGTTCAGCGCAACTTGAACAGGTAGAATAGCGCCGCCAGCCAGTGCCGCCAGCAGGTAGATCGTCCGTCCATTCATTTTAGAACCTCTCGTTCTATTTATCTCGATACTAAGATACTTGATGCCAAGATTATTATAGGAGTTATTTTGATGTCAAGATATTTAGTATTCAGAAACTTAGATGAGTGAATTGGACGATGGAGCTTGATCCAGTCGATCAGATTTTGGGGCAATGGCAGCGAGAACGTCCTGATTTAGATGTGTCACCCATGGGCATCATTGGGCGAATGGGGCGGTTAGCCAAGCACTTAGAACGAGCAATTCAAAAGACGTTTTCAGACTTTGGTTTAACCGCTGGAGAGTTTGACGTGTTAGCGGCGCTCCGCCGTTCTGGTCAACCGTACCAACTGTCACCCACCGAGTTGTTTAACACGCTTATGGTTTCATCGGGGACGATGACGCATCGTATTGATCGCTTAGAACAAGCTGACCTGGTGAAGCGGACTCCTGATCCAAGCGATCGACGAGGCATGCTCATCCGGCTGACAAACGAGGGCTTTACTCTGATTGAGGAAGCTGTTGAAGCTCATGTTGATAATGAACACCGAATTCTGAGCGTTCTGGAAGCGCCAGAACGTGAAGCACTCATCCTATTGCTTCGTAAACTGTTAGTTTCGTTCGAGGAGTAGCGGTTGAAACGAATTTAAGGCTGATTAAAGTTGAGCGATTATCGAAGAAATGCGGCAGAACAAATTGTTGGAGCGGCAACCAGAGCCTTTTCGCTTTGTTTCGGTTTTGCTTGTCGCCGCTCAACCGCGACGTTAGCCGTTAAACGATCACAAAGTGGGACAAACGAATAAGCGCTCGGTAGGAATTCCAAGAGCAGTTTAACCCACTGCTGACAATGGTTTTTCACGTCGATCGCGGCAGAATTTTACAGCATCAATTTACGCCCGAAGGCTTTCTCAGGGCTTACATGCGAATCGCTCGTGTGGGCGAATTGCAATATCGCAACACGGACGGAACCGAGCGAACTGAAGTTGTCACGCCAGAGGTTTTGTTTAACAAAGACTCGATCGACAGCTTCAAAATGAAGCCCATCACCCTGTTGCATCCGCCAGGAGGACGGGTGACGCCTAAAAATGCTCGTCAGCATGCACGTGGGCTGACGGGTCATACCGCCATCATTGATGGTGACTTTCTCGGGTTGGTTTCAACGGTTCTCGACGAGGAAATGATCGAGGAAGTGATTTCTGGTAGGACTGACCAAACCAGTTGTGGTTACGATGCTCCCATCCGATTGAGAAGTGATGGCAAATACGATCAGGTAGAGCGCTTAGGCAATCATGTGGCTGGTGTCCCTCATGGTAGAGCCGGGGTAGAAGTGGGCTTTCATGTGGATTCGGCTGATGAGTATTGGCTGCACATTCGCAGTGATCGCGATGATGCTGACTTTGACGAATCCCGCATCAAGAAGCTGCTGAGTACAGAAACCTTGATTAACCGATTGATGAATCTGGATGAAATCGATCGTCAGGTCAGCGTGTTTGTGGGTCGGGCTAAATCCGATGAGGGAACAACAGAGCAAAGCAATCAACCCGCAGACAACCCTCAACCGCCCACACCAACGAAAGCTATGAGACAAATCACGATCGGTGGAGAAGTATTTTCCATTGACAACGACAAACTCGCGGATTCGGTGCTGAAACTGCAAACTGACAGTGCAGAATCAGATGCTAAAGCAACCGAAGCAACCAAACGCGCCGATACCACAGAGGCAAAGCTCGAAGTCGTAACGGCTGAAAAAACACAGCTCACGCAGAAATTAGACGCAGCAGAGAAAACCCGTTTAGACGCGGATCAAGTCTCTACAGAGGTTTCTGCCCGTCTGGATGCGTGGAGCATTGTTCTGCCGCTGCTGCGAGTGGACAACGCCGACTATCAGCCTGATTACAAACTACCTGTGGCTGACATTCACAAGTTAGCGATCGCAAAGAAGTTTCCAGAAATCAAGCTCGATGGCAAATCTGAGGATGCGATCGCAGCGATGTGGGAGCTGACCGCGCCTGCGCTGAACAAAACGGCTCGCACTGACAGTTCTGAAAGCTTACGTGACTTGGTGACGATCGCGCAAAACACCGTTCACACCGACGCGATCGATGCTGCCAGCAAAAAAGCAGCCAACGCTTATGAAACCGCTTGGAAGCAAGGAAGTGACGACTAATGGGAATCACCAATTACGGCGATTTAGCACGTGGGTATGAAGGACAAGTTGCCCGCATGGAAGACTGGGTAGCTCGAACTGGCTACAACTCAACCTCTGCCATTATTCCGTTTGGACGGACGGTTGTTCGGGGTACAGGGTCATCCGGAACTGATGTTGCGATCGCGTTGCCTTCTGCCACAGGGCAGCAATTCATGGGCATTTCAACCAAAACCGACGTTTGGGAAAAGAACGAAAAAACGGTTGATGCCAATGGCGACCTGGGTTATGAACCCAAACGTCCAATGGGTTACACGGTTGAAGGGCTGTTCTACGGCTATGTCGAAGAAGCAGTGCTGCCCACAGACACCGTTTATTTTCGCCACACGCTGAACGGCGCACCAGGTGCTCATGAGCGAATTGGGCGCTATCGCAATGATGCGGACACTGCCAAGTGTGATGCTGCCCCACGCTTGAAGTTTCTCGAAGCAGCAGGTCCCGGTTTAGTTCTGATGCAAGTCATCAAGGGGTAATTTGACATGACGACATTTCGTACCGATAGCGCTGGCGCAATTCTGAAGCGCTGGCTAGAGCAGAAGCTTCCTGGCGTTCTAGAGAAGCGTTACCGTCAACTGCAATTTGAGAACGGCTCGCTTGTGCCCACAATGGCGGACTTACAACCGGGAGCAGCAACCCTGGTTCAAGAGCAAATGGAAGTGGTCGGTGAAGCCGCGATCGTTGCAGATGAAGCCTTCGATATCCCCTTGGCAGATGTGGGTGCAGAAGAAGTTCAGTTCAAGATCATTGCAGTCTTCTCTGGCTTCCATTTCACGTTTCGGCAGATGCAGGCAGCACAATTTTCTAATGTGCCATTGAGCGATAAGAAAGCATTTGCTGCTCGTCGCGCGATCGCGGAGAAGATGAACAAGATTGCGGCATTTGGTGCGGCAAAATACGACTGCACCGGCTTCTTGAACAACCCTGATGTGCCCGTCAACAACAGTTCATTCAATCCAGCTACGGCGACGGCAGACGATGTGATCGAGTGGTTTATCGATGAAATTGTTGCCATTGAAAGCAACACCGAACTCACCGAATCTCCCACGCTGGGGCTTGTCACCCCTGAGCTACACGGCATTTTGCTGAAGAAGCGAGTCGGTGATGCAAACCTCAACATCAAGAGTTATATTCTCGCAAACACGGGCTTGACCGATATTCGTCCGGTCACAGAACTCAAAAGCGCTACTCTCGAAGCCAATAGCGTACAAGCGGCCAGCACCAACAAAGACCGCGTGATGCTCTACCCGCTCGATCCTGAGATTGTAGAGCGTCATATCGAAATGACCAAGCCATTGCCTGAAGAGTATCGCAACGCTAAATACATCACACCGATGTATGCGTGCACCTCTCCTGTGATTTGGAATTTCCCCAAAGCCGCGCGGTCAATCGATTACGTCAAAGCATCGTAATTACTTGTTGTTGATTTTGTAGACGCCATTACTGTTGTCGAGACCTGAAATCTCCGCAGTTGTAAACCATTAATTTGGAGAGTTCAATGTGAAGCTAGTTCTATTCCGTCCTGAGAAACTGAATCCGCCTCTTCGTGGGGAGCAGTACTACGATCGCTTGCGTCTCAACCCAGGCACGAATCATCGGTCTGAGGATGAGGTCAAGAAGCTGTTAGCTCATCCTGACTATGCTCAGCATAGTGAATGGGGCGCGATCGAGGTGATTGAAGAGAAGCCTACTGTCCCTAAGAAAACCACTGTCGAATCCGGCTTAGACAAACTTTCTGAGGAAGATGCTCAGAAAGTAATCGAAGCCACCTTCGATATTCCGATGCTCGAAGGCTATCTTGCCAAAGAACAGCGCAAAGCGATCGTGAATCTGCTGAATCGTCGCATTACTGAGCTGAAAAAAGGTAACGCATGAGCCTCTCGCCGTTTCCCACTAACGCGAAGCTGACATTCCATCTCCCCACAGGACAGACCGTGACAGACCCAGCAACGGGCAATGTCATTTCTGTTCTGGGGGATTTGGATATTGAATGCTACCTCAAACCAGATGGGGTGCAGAGCAATCGGAGCATCGATGCCTCGCCGGGAGTGCAAACGCCATCTGAAGCGATGAGCGGGCGCATGACAAACCCGATTTATGTGCCTGCTTCCATTCCAGTTCTGGCCGAGGCAGATGCGATCGTCGGTGGCCAGGTTGGAAAGTTCTTAATGCGAATTCCCACCCAAGATGTGTGGGGCATTCGCGATGTGTTGGGAGACAAAATCTATGGCACGTTCACTGCGCTTAAGGAGACAACGCCAGTGCCTGTAGTAGATAGTGGCTTAATATCTGCGATCGCACTTGAGTCTAATCGCCTTGTTGCTGTTGTGGATGGATTGTTGGTTTATGCGGATCAATCCATTCTGAGCCATGCCTATGCGATCGTCGGCATGACCAAGGCTCCCACGAATCCCGGTCAAGCCGTGGTGCTGTTGTCAGAAGGTGTGATTAATAGTTCTGGCTGGAATTGGACGCCGGGAGAGCCGTTATTTGTAGGCTCAAACGGACTAATCACCCAAGATGCAGATTCAATCACAACTGGCTTTCTAGCTTCAGCAGGGCGAGTGATTAGCCCACAGCAAATTTATCTCGACATTGATGAGGAGCCGATTTTCCTGTGAGCTTTAAACTTAAACTCAATGCAGCAGCCCTTAAAAAATTGGATGGCGCGATCGCTAAAGCGTTTGAAGAAACCGTGGAAGCATACGGGGATGAATGTAAGAAGGCGATCGAATCGCCCATTTGGGAGTGGGACGGTATTACCCATCGACGCAACGGCTCGATCGCATCCAGCCCTCGTGACATTGTTGATTTGGGTGATCTGCGCGATTCGCAGGCTGTTGACTTTAGCGATCCAAATATTGCAACAGTTACTTACAACGTTGATCATGCAGCTGCTGTTCACGACGGGCATGTTACCAGCAACGGCTCAATCGTTTCTGGGCGTCCGTGGACTGAAGAGGCTGCACGAAATACCGATTTTGAAGGCATTATGGGCGAGGCGTTGAAGCGAGGATTGTCGTGAGTAATCAGAAGTATCGCTATGAACTCTGTGCTCCGTCTGGTGAGGTTGTGAGCTTTGAATTTCTTAGCCCTGAAGAGCGCGATCGCTTCCGAGGAAGCCTCAATCGATTGCTAACAATTTACCGAAAGCAACTGCTTCAAGAGTTGCAGGGAAAAATGGATGAAATAGCAGCCATAGAAACACGCTTGTGAATGTTGTAGAACTCCGCACCCAAATTCAAGAATTATTAGTTGATGATGTGGGCACTTATGCCCTGACAGGTGGCGTTACCACACCAGCGGTGATTGTGCTGGATAGCGGTGATGTGCTCAGCGATCGCACCGTTACAGGATTAGAAGTTGTTATTCGTCGTAATCCCATTTCTGATGAAGGTAAAGCGACCTTTGATGCTGTGAGAGCTGCAAAGATGTGGCAAGTGTTTCTGGTTCAGTGGGGTGGCAATTACACTCTGGAAGCAGCAAAGGATAAGCTCAGAAGAAAATTCCCTAACACACGCGCCGTGACCGTGAAGGTCGAGAAAGGCAGCGGTGTCAGGGAACAAGTGTCAGTCAAAATCCCAGACGTTGATGAATTCGACGATTGGCTTTAGACGCTGAAACCTTCAACTTCTTCGGCTTCTTCGACTGCTTCAACAGGTGCTTCTGGCTCAGCTTCAACAGGTACTTCTTCAGCAGGTGTTTCAGGAGCCGTCGAAGTTGGAGCAACGATCGCAGAAATTTCCTCATTCAGTGCCTCAACACCTTGAGTTAGTTCTACAAGAGCAGCCTGCTCTTCTGACTCTAGACCCGTTTGCATTTGAGCAATCTGCCCATTCAGATTCGCGATCGTGGCGTCTTTGGTTGTCAACAAATCATGTGCTTCGATGAGTTGCACCTTGAGTTCTGCCTTCTCAGCTTCCTTGCGATCGACAATCCCGCGAAGAGATTGCACGCTCTTGAGCATGGAAGCTAGAAGCTGATTGTAAAACTGAATGTTTAGAGTGTTCGCCATAACGTTGCTTTGCGATAAGGGACATTATTAGATTTCCCGTTGGTAGGAATTCTGAGTCTGACATCCAGATTTGGAGTAAGTATTTATGCCTAAGAAGTTCCAGGTTGGAGCAGGCAACAAAGTTTTTGTATATGTTGCACTGCTTCCACTAGGCGATCGCACCGAACCCGTTACCATTAACGGTATCGCTACCAGCAATGCTGGCATTACCGCAAACGCAACCACAATCAACCTCGGCGCTGCTGTGGGTGGTGTGGGTATTGCTGGCGGCACTCCCCTAGAGTTTGCCAATGCAGGTGGCACGAAGGTCAAGGTTTATCTCACGGCAGATGCTAAAGCTGATGCTACCGTGTTGCAAATCGAGCCTGCTGCGGCAACGGTTGCAGGGGTTTGCACAGCCACCTATGTTCCGAAGTTACGCCTCTTAGGTGGTACGTCGACCAGCCCCAAACTCAGCAACAAGACTCAAGAATCTTTGGTGTTTGAGGATGAGCTTGGATATGATGACAGTGTGATCACGGGGGCTTCCTGGGAAATTCCTTGGACAGCGAATTTGTTGGCTGATGACGATGCCTATCGTCGCGTCTATTATGCCTCCAGTCATGGAACCTCGCAGCGCGAAATTTGGATTTGGCAGTACGATCCCGCGCCAGTTGGTTACACCACGGGCGATGGCTTGAAGGGTGCGTGCATTGTGACTGACTTTAGCAAAGATCTTAAGTCAGATGGCATCCTCAGTTTCCAGACCACATTTCGCGGAAATGGATCGCCAACGATTCTGCGCTACGCCTAATAAAAAAGCCGAGCAGCCTAGAGGAGTTGAGCGAGTAGGCTGCTCGGTCATATTAGGGATTCCTACGATGATTAGCGGGAATGCTTAGGGCGATGTTGAGCAGGAAATCAGATAATGGCACTTCCTTTTAAAGTTGCACCCTCACGCCAGTACGAGGTTGTTGATGTTGGTAATGAAGAGATTGGAATTCTACCGATTAAAAAGTACGAAAATCTTACCCGTGCTGAGTTTGGCTTCATTAAAAAACAAGATTTATACAACTATCAGTTTGCACTGGCGGCACTGGCCAAGCGAATTTCCCGCGAGACGGGCGCTCATTTTGCCTATGTTAACGATCGCATCAATGCTTACCTATTCGGCGGCTTCATTCAAAATGACCTCGTGACAGTAGACGGCAAAGAGGGCAAAATCACCAAAATTGAAACCGTTGAAGGAAACGAACTCATCACGGTTTCCTTTGGTAGCGATGGTGATTTTGTTTCAGTTGCAGGCGAGGGCATCGAATTAGTTACACCCGCTTGGTATGGCGACTATTACGCAGAAATCACAGCTCTCACGAATAATTATCTAGAGTCGCTGCCCTTCCAGAATTATGTGTATGCAGCGGCGATCATTATCTTCCGTCTAGACTCTAACTGGACACTCGAAGACACGATGAACCCAGAGCTTCTGGACTATGAACTGGTCCGTGAAGTGGCAGCATTTGCTTACAAAGAGAAAAACGGCTGGAATACCGCAGAACCGACCAAGGAACCATCTACAGATGAAGAGCTGGGAAAATCCTTGAAGGAGACGCCGAACCCGACTGGGACGGCATCTTCTGGCGAATCCAGCACTACTGGGGACACGACGAGCGATTCAATCACAGAAACTTCGCCTTCCAGCCCATCAGCCTAATTTTTCAGGCGCTAGAGTGGGGAGCCAAGCTGCATCATGAAGAACTGCATCTGCATGAGTTAGGTATTGCTACCCTCTCTAGTTTGTTTGTCAATGCCAACAGGGGCAAGGACAGCGAGCCAGCATCACCGTCTGATTTTTATTACTTCCAGTCTGCTGCTGAGCATATCTCGATCCCTGCTGCGGCGTGCGATGCCTTCTTTAGTTGTGTGCGGGATGGCATCATGCCTGCGTGGGCAGTGCCTCTCTGCCCGATCGATAAGCTTGAATCCGGTCGAGCAAATGGGCGAGTCATTCGCCCACGAATCTGGGTTGGCGATGGCGTTGTGATATTGCTGCCTCGAATTTCAGGGCAGCAGGTGACGGCTCCATTCGCGATCGTTGACGGTGCAGCGGGTGTTGTGGACGTGAAAGACCCGGATAGTGAGACGTGGTTTGCGGTTGATGTGCCTGCTGGCGATTGCTGGATGTTGGATGCAGAATTCTCACTTGTAGAGTCGAAAATTGTTCTGCTCAAATGAAGTGGCTTGCAGCAAAACCTCTATCCATTGGGTAGGGGTTTTTGCTTTGAAGTAGGAATGTTGCGATCGCAGTTCTTGATCGCATCCCATGACTCAACCTATTGATTGGAATAATCCCTCTGCTTCAGTTAGCAAACATTTCACCGTGGCAGAGGTAACTCAAAACGACGATCGCAGACTCCCTGCGGTGGGTTCAGATGAAGAAGCTGCCATCTTGAACCTGGCAGTAGAACTAGACAAAGTTAGAGACGCATGGGGCAGCGCAATTGGGGTCACATCCTGGTATCGTCCCTATGAAATCAATTTAGCTTGTGGGGGAGTGGTCAACTCTCAACACATCTATGGTTCAGCCGCCGATATCTACACGATGGACGGTCGTGATGCTGAGTTTGAAACCTTCCTGGATGAAAACTGGGGTGGTGGTTTGGGCTATGGCGTTGCCAGTGGACGCGGGTTCACGCACTGCGACTTGCGTAGAGGTGGGTTTAAATACGGCGACGGCGCAATTCGCTGGATGTATTAGCAATTCGCGTTAAGCCAAGAAACATTCCTTTTCTACTATAGGAAAAGGAATGTTCTGTACTAAATTTCAAAAGGTAATTGACCAGGCATAGCAGCTTGGATAACTTCCTCAATCGCAGCTGGCTTCCACACAGTGCCTAGTTGAGCTAAGTAAAGTATCATCGCCAACTCGTCCTAAGTATATTCCAAGAAATCTTCGTCCCTCACCTAATTACAGCTTTAGTTTCATCTGATTCGGCGACGTCTTCTGGAAACCAATAACCCTATGCTTCAGAGCATTTAGCATTCAGATCATCATGACGATCGAGAAATATCGATCGGGACGGGAGGAATATTGGTCACGCTACCGACCCAAAGATTCTCTACGACGCGTGTAGTTTTAGTGGCACGGTCATAAAATTCTGAAGATGAGCGTTGATTGCGGTAGGTGAACAAAATTTGATGAACTCCAGGCTTGACTAGCTCACAACCTAATTTCCCATCCCCTGGCAAAATAGATAAACCTAGAGTACGTTCAGTCTCCCAACGAACCGATAGATAAGCAAGTTGAGGATTGACCAATTTCAAGAAACGTCTCCACCAGCGTGTCATCCATCTCCCAGTGCCCCCATCTACAAAAAGTGAGAGTTGTGCAGGGTAGAGATGAAGCAATGTCTCACCTGGTAGGATGGCGGAAAAATCTCTTTCAGAAGCTTGACAAAGCTGCGTGCAAACGTGGTGGCACGGAGTAACTGAATTATTTTCGCTAAGAATAGTACAACTCAATGTGTTAAAGAGATTAATACATACAGGAGTAGGCGTATTGTTCTTAATCCTTAGTCCAACTTGAAATCGAATTGGCTCAAATATGAGCGCAGGTGTAACAGGCAGAACTGACAATGACACAAAACCCTGAAATTGTACCCCATTGCTCTCGGTATAGTTGTTAGAGTCTTGCGTTTTCATCATTCGGCTCCTGAGGCTAAAGCAGTTTATACCAGCAGGCTGCACTGTTTTGGGACATAAAAGGCATAGGGCGCTAGCAGATGATAAAGCTTAGCTTTGCGTTTCAGAAGATTTCAGCTTGCAACGTTGTGCGAAGTAGGCATCAGTTACGTCAACAAAGTGATAAACCGACTTACACCAACCACCTAACTGATTCCACTTCACTTGAATTCTCTCTCCAACTGCCACACCAAAGTCTGGATGCCGATGAACAAAATCAGGCGTGGCAATTCCAGTCGAATGTACAATCAGATGCCTGATACCCCAAAGAGTCTCCATCTCTTCTGTAAGTTCTGAGCTATACCCACGAGCGCCCATCTTCGTAAGGGTATGAATCCAATATTTCGGACCTCCATCATTGATGAATTTTCTTGCCCATTGAGATCTCAAACCTTGAAGTAACTCTTCCAACGACGAAGCATTAGCCATTTCAGAATATGGAGAAGACATTCCAGATTTTTCCATAAATATAGAATCAGTGCTGGCAGCATAAACAAGCACATCCATGAGATAGGCTTCAACAATGGTAACTATCAACACTGGCATCCACTCGACTCCCACATTGAACCCGGAGATATGTGCATTCCACTTCTCTGCATAATCTGAGATTTCTTGATCGATCTCTGTTAGCTGGTCTAGTGTCAAATTGATCTTCTTTGCTCTACTGCTAAGCTCTTCTGCGTTTAACTCTAATAAATCATTAGGCGCAGAGTAAAAGCTTCTAGTCTTTGATAAGGTAGCTTCTTGGCTAATTCCTTGAAACCCGCGACCCATGAACTGAATGAAGTGCTTCAATTTATCAGTGTTGAAGTCGAAGCTTGCATAAGCTGGGGTGTGCAGAACTGAAGTAGTTGCGGTATCAATTGGTTCAGTCATAGGGGACTAACTTAGAATCCAAGCTGCTCTAACGAAATTGTATCAACTTTACATACTGCTACTCACCCAACGGGATGTAGGCAGTACGGTGCGGGTAGCATTTGCTAGACATATTGAAGTTCGCGTCCTCTTAGAAAACAACCCCTGCTCTCCTAGCGAGAGTAGGGGTTTCCTGTATTACTGCAGCAATTCTAACTCATAGGAACGCTAGCCCAGATTTTCTGGGCTAGAGCATGACTGAAATTGTTGGATCAATCGGGATCGAGGTGGTTCTTGTTGGGCGAGAGAAGCTCAATCGTGACTTGCAAGAACTTCAAACCGTGGGTATTGCCCCAATTGAAGTGAAGCTCAACACTGCATCCCTCAAGAAACAACTGAAAGGGCTAGAACTGGACTGTATCCCCGTTAAAATCTGCCCTGATATTGATGGGCTGAAAGGTAAGCTGAAAGACCTTAAGCTTCCTGCGATCGCGGTTGATGTTCAGCTTAAGAATACGGGTAATTTTCAAACGCAACTGCGAGATCTAACGATTGGGCGCAAACTCACCATTGAGATCGACACCTCCAAAAGTGAGCAATCGATTCAGCGCCTGAATCAACAGCTTGAGCAATTGCAAGCCAACATTCGCACGCTGAACGGGCAGCAGGTTCGGATCAACGTTCCACAGCAGCCCGTTTATCGAGCAATTGCGCCAGCAGCAACACAGGCTCCCATTTCTAGCACTACAGGTGGATACACTCTGCCGCAAAGCCCCAGCGCGAAGCTGAATGTCGATTCTGTTGAAATTCGCAGTGCGATCGCACAGTCTACTTCTTCGATTGTTAGTGCCGTCTCTGCCAAATCATTTGTAACTCAAGAGCGGGGACCAGTTGCCAGCACCGCAACGTCTCTCTATAGCGGTTTTGTTGAGTCGATTGGTGGTGCAGTTCTGCCACTGATGAAAGATGCGATCGTCGGTGGGTTCAAAACTGGGCTAATCGACTTTGAAGCTGTCTTTAAGACCGGGGCTGGACTGTTCAAACAAGGCATCGCTGCTGCAACTGGACCTGCACGGCAGGTGATTTCTGGATTTCAGCAAGGGATTGGCGTCTCGATTTCATCCAGCTTCGCGGGTGGCTTTCAGAAGAAACTAGAGAACGAGTTTGGCTTCACCTTTGAAAAAATTGGTGAAGTTTCTGCCCGTCGACTCATTTCACGAGTGAGCACCGTTGCCGAAAAGTCGGGGGCAGTTGCCAATCGCCAAGAGTTTAAGCAGGTGGTTGGGGCTGGTATCAGCTTCTACGAAGACACTGCCGACGATGGCACGATCATCGGTGGGGCACGCCGCCGCTATCAAGAGGGCTATCAAGCCTCAGCCGAGCGGGTTAAGGCCAGAGCAGAAGAGATTGCGCCAACCTTAAAGGAAAGCGATCGCGATCGCTTTGCGTTTGTTTCAGCAGGGTATGCGGGGCAAGGTGGCCAAGGTTCACAACAGCTTGCCGAATCCCTCAAGCCATTCCTCAATCAGAGTGAAGTCACTGCTGTTGCAAACACAAATACTGATGTCAGATTTGATGCACTAAAACAACCAATTCCCTGGCTGGTGAATGCCATCACCAATACTGCCAAAAATGGGCTGGTAGGCAGCAATAAGGACGCTGAAGAGATTGCCGCGCAAGCCTATGCTCGCTACCTCAGAAATCCTGGCTCGCAAATTGATTTAGTTGGGCACTCAGCAGGCGGCTTTGCAGCTTCAGATGCTCAGCAGATTCTCAAAAAATTAGATGTGCCCTCACGGGCAGTATCGTTTGGTACACCTCAATTTGGAATTCTCAACCCGAACCCAGAGAACAACCAAGCCTCGATCGGAGCACTAGACCCATTAAGCCCATTTAGTCTCGCTTCAAAGAACTCAAAATTCTACACCGACTCGACCGGAGCCGGACACCTTGCACCGTCCTACCTCAAGTCAGAATCCTTTCAACAGGACACGCAAAATTTCCTCTATCAATCTCCCAAGCTGTTTAGCGATAAGGGAATTACTGCTAAGACCGATCGCGATGTGGCCACTGTTCGCGAGAGTTTAAGTGATCTGGCACGCAAGCAGGCAGCGCTAGAAAAAGAAATTGCAACGGCTAATGCAGAAATAGACAAAGCCCAGCAGGACTACGAACGCAAACAGCAATCATTTCGCAAACGTGCTCGCAATAGTGCCAGAGTCATTTCAGATCGCAGGGCATTCGAGGCAGACCCAGCCGCATTTGCTCAGCAGCAACGTCAGCGTAATACCATTCCTGAGCCTGTTTCTGATGAGAGCAGAATCGGCACTCGAATTCCCAAAGCTGGATTATTAGAAGCAGGTGTTGAACCCACTAAGCAGGCATTTCAGGCTCAAGTTAAGGCGAATAAGGAACGATTCAGGGCTGAGTTTGATGCAGCCAAATCTGCCACAGGTCCAGAGAAGGCAAAACGGCTCCAAACACTGCTAAAAGCATTGGATGATGAGCAAGACAAAATCGAACAAGACCTGGCCAGAAAACTGGGCAAAAACATCACAGGTGTTCTGGCGAATTACAAAGGCTTTATTCGCAGTTCTGGCGGGCTACGACCGCAGGTAAAAGACCAACTGAGTGCTGTTGAGTCTCGGTTTGGAAAATTCGAGAAACCTGCAAATCCTCAGACTGACGCCCAGAAGCAAGAACTCGATCAGGTTGTTAAGGCATTTAACCAAGGCTCAGATGTTGGGCAGAAGACCGGAACAAACGGATTTTATGCCATTGGTGCATTGCCTGCATTAGCAGGATTAGGTTCTCAAGGTGGTGGATTCGCTCTGCCGAGTTTGGCTCAATTAGGAGCGGGTGCAGGTGCGATCGCATCATCTCCGTTGGGCGTTGCGGGTTTGGGTGCAGCGGGGATTGCCGGGGGTATTGCGGCGGCTCGTGCCGCGCGACCGATTCTCGAACCGATTGCGCCGGTGCTCTACAAAGATGTGGGGGAAATTGGGCGCAAAGCAGGCGCATTGCTGCTCGACGGCATTCAATCGCGGGTGCAGGGCACAAAGGACTTCTTCTCAAGCCTAAAAGCTAGATTTTCCGAACTGACGAAAGAAGCTGAGTTTTTCAATCGTGGCTTCGGAGTTGGAAGATCGCAAGCAGGCGTGATCAATACCCTCAACCGATTCGACACGGGTAAGTATAACGAGCAGCTCGATACCCGTCGCATTGATCCACGTCTCACCAATCTGGGCACGACCTATGCGGCTGGTGCAACCGTCGCGGCAAATGCTGGCGTGTCTGTTGGCAGAGATTTGCAACGGGATGCCCAGCGCACAATCGTCAATCCGGCTGGTGTTGCTAAAGATGCGATCGCAGGCGTGATCAGCAGCATTCGCAATCCTATCGCTTCACTCGTTGATCGCATCAAGCAAGGTGAGCGAGTGACGCCGCGTGACACGCTGGCACAAGTGGCTTCTGGGGCAAGGGATTCATTTATCTCTGGTCGCGATCGCGTCTTTGGTTCTGTGCGGCAGAGTGTTCAGGAGGTTCGCGCAGGTAAGTCATTCAACCCGCTAGAAATCGCAGGGCGAGCGGTTGGCAGTGCCAAGAGCGGCTTTGGTGCATCCTTGTCAGGCGCTCTGGCTGGCGCAAAGTTTGAGGGCAAGTTTGGCGGCATTATTAACGATTTCAAAACACTTAAAGCCCTCTTCAGTTCTGGCTTTAATGCTGAGAAACCGTTTGCCGCACTCGCCGATCGCGT
Source organism: Myxacorys californica WJT36-NPBG1 (assembly GCA_019359315.1). Classification (GTDB taxonomy): domain Bacteria; phylum Cyanobacteriota; class Cyanobacteriia; order Leptolyngbyales; family Leptolyngbyaceae; genus Myxacorys; species Myxacorys californica. The sequence continues at coordinate 10,735 of JAHHHO010000064.1, read as the reverse complement.
TTTTCCTGGCTTAAGTGCTCAGCTTGGCAGTGTTGTGAAAGGGTTCCTTGCCTTTCAAGCTTTATCGTTCCTCAAAACGTTAGTGTTTGAGTTTGGTGGAGCCGCACTAAAAGCCAGCATCCGACTGGATAACCTCAAGACGGCGCTGAACTTTGCGGCGGGAGGTCCAGCGCAGGCGGCGAAAGAGCTTGCCTTTGTTCGTCAGGAAACGGAACGATTAGGCATTCCACTTAAAACGGCTCAAGATGGCTATGCCAAGCTGAGAGCATCGCTGAAAGGTGCAGAAGGTGGCGCATTAGCTCAAGACATTTTTTCAGGGGTTGGATCAGCCGCAACCGTGCTCGGTTTGAATGGTGATCAGCAAGGGCGCATCTTCACGGCATTGCAGCAGATTAGCTCGAAGGGCGTTTTGTCCTCTGAAGAATTGAAAGGGCAAATCGGGGATGCAGGTTTAGCAGGTGCATTCGGCGTGGCTGCCCGTGCGATCGGAGTCACAGAACAAGAGCTGAATAAGTTACTACAAACCGGATCGATTACGTCGAAGGACTTTCTACCCAAGTTTGCCCAGCAGTTAAATATTGAGTTTGGTGGGGCAGCAGCGAATGCCTCGAAGAATGTTCAGTCTTCCATCTTCCGATTGGAAAGCGCATTCCAGAAATTCCAAGAATCAAGCGGTACAGCTTTTCAGCCTGCTGTTCAGATAGGCGCAAACGGGCTGGCCGGAGCGCTGAACCTCGTTGCTGAGAGAGGAGATGTGCTTGTCAAAGTGATCGGAACGGCGGCTCTACTTCTGGGGAGTCAATTTGTTACGTCACTGGTCGGGATTCCAGGATTAGCTAAACTCGCCGTTACAGGACTCACCACCCTGGCTGGTGCAGTCACAAAAGTGGCGACAACGTTGTTCAATCCTCAGTTCCTGGTCGGGTTTGCCCTTATCACGGCTGGAATGGAGACATTGCGATCGACCACTGAAGTATTTTCTCTCAGTGAAAAGGGCAAGCAGTTTAAAGACTTTGCCGATCAGGGTGAAGCCAGCCTCAAACGGATTGAGGATGCTGCAAAACGGGCGAGAGGCGAAGTTAGCGAAGTTGGACCTAAGCCAGGAAAAAGCACATCGAAGGGCTTTGATCTTAGTTTTGGCTTCCTAGGTCTAACAGGGCTGGATCAATTGGGATTTTCGTTTAAAACAGATGACCTGATCAAAGCTTCTAACGCCCTCAATACTAAGTTTAATGAGACTGTTGGACTAGACAAGGATTTCGCACGCTTCACCACGGTTGAGGAGTTGCAGCAGCAGAGTGAATCTCTGGAGTTCGATCGCTTTCGAGAGAAAAACCAATCTCTCGTCGGGCAAGCATTCGATCGCAGCACTAACACTGATACATTGCTGCAAGCCAAAAATCTAGATCAAGAAATCGGTTCTCTCCAGAATCGTAAAAACCGCTTGGCAGCATCGCCCAATGCCGACAAGGGTGAACTGAAAGCGCTCGATGAGCAAATCCAGACTAAGCAGGCAGAACGCAAGAAATTAATCGATCCATTCGTTGAACGTCAGGCGGCGATTACATCGCAAATCAACAACACAAAAAATTCTCTCACTAATCCAGCTCTCACGGGTGATCAAAAATCAATTCTTGAAGGCGATTTGCAGCGGTTGCAGAATTCTCAAAATGAGCTAGACCGCTTGCAGGGTAAGCTTGGCATCACGACGGATAAGACACGAGATCTCAATAAAGCCTTTGCTGAAATGGCGTCGAAGTTGGAAGAAGTCAAGCGCCAGTCGGATAATGCGTTTAACAAAGGAGTTACGCAAGACCTCACACAACAACTAGCGCAATTTGGCAGTGATACCAATGCCAGCATTAGTGCTCCTGTGCAGTCGGCACGCCGTGAACTGGATAAAGCCAGTGCTGAGTTTGAGGGCAATAAGCAGATTCTGGATGAGCTGGCCAAAAAGCTGCAAGACCCAGAGATCAAGGATAAACTCGCCACTGCCGGGATTGGCTCAACGGGCAGAACTGCGAGTCTTGACTCCTCGATCGCAGATTTGGAGCTGGCCAAAGGGACTGCTAATAGTGACGCCAAGCCCATTATCGACAACCTGATCAACTATAAAAAAGCTCAAGATCAGCAAACAGCACTGGAGAAGGATGGAGCCAGCGCCCGCATTGCCGTGCGTAAGGCAGAAGAGCAAGCCAAACTTGCCGAAATTGAGAAAGCGAATCGTGAGCGAGAATCACAGATTAAGCGTGACTCAAACACAGCCCAGATTGGATTGCTCGAAAAACAAAAGACTGGATCAATTTATGAAGCCGATGCTAGTGCTGAAAGTGCTAACCTGCAAGTCACCAAGGGCAGAGCCGAACTCGACAGCACCAAGCAACAACTCGACGGAATTGAGGCAGCATTTGCAGCGGGCACATTGTCTGCTGAAGAATACGAGAAACAGCGGCGTGAGATTGGCGATCGTATCAGTGATCAAGAGGTGCAGAATGCTCAGAACGAAGTAGCTGCTGTCAAAGCCGCCGAAGCCGCGAAACTGGCTGAAATTGAGCGCTCTGCCCGTAAACGTGAAGCTCAAATCAAACAGCAGGAATCGGCTGCAACGGTGGGGCTGATTCGACAGAAGATTGGCAAGTCCATTTCCGAAGAGGATGCTGGTATCGCCCAAGCGCAGATTGGCTTAAATACGGCCAACGCCCAGAAATCCAGCGCTCAATCTCAGTTGGATGAATTAGAGTCGGCGTTTGCCCGTGGCATTGTTAAGAAGGAGGAATACGAGAGGCGTAGTCAGGATTTCAGCAATAATCTGGCTGATTTGTCTGTACGTCAGGCAGAGCAAGAGCTTGCCCTGAGAGAGGCGACGAATCGTAAGATCATTGAGCAATTTGAGCGCACGTCGAAACTGGTGAATGCGAATATTGATGCTCAGCTCAGCGATCGCAGCATTAACTTTAAGTTAGGTGGCCTCGACAGCAGCGGCTTTGTGGGCATCAAAACCCAGATTGCTTCGGCAACGGCAGAACGGGATGCAGCACAGCAACGGTTCGACCAACTTCAGAAGGAAGATGCTGAAGTAACACGACTCAACACCGCTCAAGTGGTGAATCGCCCAATTGACTCCAGAGAGCAGCAGAAATTTAACTTCTTCAAGGATTTGGGGTTTGATATTGAGGCTCCTAAAGCCACCCAGGAAACGGTCAAAGTATTGTCTGATAAGGAGGCGGAGGATCGCAAACGGCAAATTGACCAGAACTCCAGAGCGCAACGGGATAGGATTGTTGAACTGGATGCACAGATTCAACTCAAAGGCATTCAGGCAAATGCTGAGGCTGAAACACGAGTTCTTAATAACCGAAAAACCGCTTTAGAGTCAGAACTCAAATTAACCCAAGCGATCGCGGATGCCCGTCAAAGTACGCTCAAAATTGGCATTGATCGCACAAACGAGAATATTGACGGGGTGAAAGCGCTCCAGTCGAAAGATACCGGAGCCAACCTCAGAGCAGTGCTACAGCAGCAGCTTGGCGGCAGTGGGGTATCAGGAGCACAGCCAACCGATGTACTAACTCTGACCCAGAATCGTCAGGCATTGGAACGAGAAGCCGATGCGGAGAAGTTAGCGGCCATGCAGGCTCAGCAACAACTTGAGCGGGAATCGTTAGCGATTCAATTACAGCTTGAGAAGGTTTCCGCAAGAAAGGCACTTAACGAAGCAAAAGTCGCTGAGAATGCTGCAAAACAGAACGTTCTGGACGCCCAGAAAGAATTGCGCTTAGCAAAGAAGTCGGGTAATGCAGAGGAAATTTCGTCAGCGCAAGACTATCTGAATTTTGCTCAGGAGTCGCAAGGTTTTGCTCGTGAAAATATAAACATTAATCAGGAGCAGAACGCGCTGATCGACGAGCGGATTGCTAAAGAGAAACAAGCTCAGTCAGTGCAACAACAGACTGCCCGTGATGCATTACAGGCGGAGAATGCGAAGAATGGACGTGCGAGAGACCGCGAGCAGGCACAACTGAAAGATCAGCTTTTGGCTCAAGGATTTGGGGGTGGAGGCGTTGGAGGGGCGGGATCGTCTGGGGGTGGAGGGCTAGGCGCGTCTGGAGGACTGGTTCTCTCGGGCGGCGACATTACCGCTTACGACAATGCCCGTCGTGCATTTAGTCAAGCGATCGCGGGCAATGAGTTCCGTGGGCAGGAAGGGCAGAAAGAAGCGGTACTGAATGCGCTCAGCCTCAGCTCTGGCAGGGAGAAGGAATTCCTCAGCCTGATTGCTTCTAAGAGCGGGTTTGGTGAGGTAGCTGACTTGACTAGTAAACTTGATAGCTTCAAATCAGGACCAAATGCCATCGGCGTGGCATCGGCAGTGAACAAAGCCGCAACGAGCGGCGGCGATGTAATCGGGGCGCTGAAGCAGATGACCGATCGCATTGAAAAGCTGGCCAACACGCCACGCAGCTTAAGTTTCACAACTCAAGATCCCGTGAGTGACTACGCCAAGTTTATGAATGAATCAGCAGGCTCCAGCCTACGAAATCTTTAATCCTCCCAAACCAACTCTTGCCAGTTGGAAAGTAGGTTAGCCCAGTTGGAAAGTAGGTTAGCAAAGAGAGGGCAGGAAAGTTTCCGAGAGCTTTCTCTTGTGTTTATGCCTTGGATTTTAACGGGAATGGATAGATGAGCAAAAACGCTCAGATCGCCTGACTGCAATAGCTGTACTGCTCTTCTCAAGAGTTAGTTTTTTAGCTCGCTACATTCAGCAATAAAATCAACGAAGGTTCGCACTTTCGATGAAAGATATTTGCGGCTAGTATACATGGCATAAAGCATGTTAGCTGGCAAGCGATAATCCAGCATTACCCTCTCTAGATGCCCGGCAGCAATATCGTCTTCAATCAGCCAAGTTGGTAAGAATGCCAGACCCATCCCATCTATTACCGCGTTGTGCATCAGATTTTCATTGTTAGTCCGCAGCACCGACGGCCCAATCTTAACGCTTTCTTTCCCAGTTAGTCCTTCAAAGGGCAGTTCACCCTCTGAAAGTGACAAATACGAATAAGTAATCATTGCGTGCTGCGATAAATCTTTCGGTTTTAAAGGGTATCCAGCTTTGCGAAGGTATGACGGAGAGCCTACTATGCAAAATGGAACAGGTGCAATTGGATGTGCAATCAGGTTACTAGGAGGAGATTGAGTCACTCTCAATACCACATCAAACCCTTCTTCTACTACGTTAACCATTCGCCCACTTAAGTCAATGTCCAAGGAGACTGCGGCAAACTGGGCCTGATAATTAGCAAGTATCTTAGTAAATGTGCGATTGGCAAACCAAACTGGGGCACTAATTTTTAGCACCCCACTCGGTACAATTGTGGCTCGGCTGACCGTTGCTTCCACTTCATCCAGGCTATCCAATATCTCGCAACATTGTTCAAAGTAGACTTTCCCGATTTCAGTCAAACTTAAATGCCGACTAGTGCGATTGAGCAAGCGACCGCCTAAATGCTGCTCTAGGTGCATAACGTGTTTGCTAACCATTGCAGCAGACATTTCCATGCGATCGGCGGCAGCCACAAAGCTTTTCAGTTCTACAACTCTGCGAAACACCCGCATACTCACTAATGTATCCACTTTGCCCAAGCAATATCAACTAATAGGAAATGATCCATCAATATTCTATCTATTGATGAACTAATAGTGCACAGATATAGTGAGTTATATAGACCTCGTAGCCAATACCATCAAACAGAACTTCGATATGATAATGCCTGAATTTCCGACCTACTTTGTTTCTCACGGTGGCGGCCCCTGGCCCTACATGAAAGACCATTTTGGTCAAATGTTCGATCGCCTCGAAACTTCGTTACAGGATATCCCTCGCCAATTAGGAGTGGCACCCAAGGCAGTGTTAGTAGTTTCCGGGCATTGGGAGGAAGAAGACTTCACTGTTTCGGCGAGTCCAAATCCTCCGATGATTTACGATTATTCAGGATTTCCCGCGCATACATACGAAGTTAAGTACAGTGCCCCAGGTTCACCGGAATTGGCAAGTCGCATCCAATCGCTGATTCAGGGTGCTGGATATTCAGCCCGTCTTGACCCGAACCGCGGCTTTGACCACGGGACTTTTACAGTGATGTACCCTATGTATCCGCAAGCACAGATTCCTGTCGTTCAGCTTTCGCTCAAGCGAGGTTATGACCCAAAACTTCATTTGGAAGTAGGACGAGCATTGGCTCCATTGCGGAAGGAAGGGGTACTCATTATTGGTAGCGGATTGAGCTATCACAATCTCAGGGATTTTGGGTCAAAAGGTGCAGAAGCATCACAGCAATTTGATGATTGGCTTCAGCAGACGCTGGTGCAATCTGAGCCAACACAGCGAGTTGATAAACTTATCCACTGGGCTAAAGCACCTGCTGCACGATTAGCTCACCCACAGGAAGACCATTTACTACCGTTGATGGTCACAGTTGGCGCGGCCCAAAACGATCCAAGCGCTTGTGTTTATCATGATGAAAACCTCTTTGGCGGTATTGTTTCGTCTAGTTTCCGATTTGGCAATGCCGCAGCCTGACGTTCAACAGCCAAACCCAGATCGACAACTACGCCGACTACACGAACCGCAGCGCAGATTCTAGCCTAGAGGGTAGGAAAGATAGGGCAGTTTGAGCGTTGCCCTATGACCAGAACCTTGACCCTTAGCATTGATGCCTTCTCACTGGCCTTGGGCGATCGCACGTCTTCACGCTTTGCCCAAGGTGGCTATGAACGAATCCTTGGCGAAACCGGAACCACGGAATACAGCTTGTTCGGCAACGCAATCAGCGACGGTTCGCTATTTGAGGCAAAGTTTGTTTGGACAATTCAAACCTACCTCGGAGTTGAGCAATGGCGAGTGCTGTGGGCAATTTTTGCTAGAGCAGAGCGACATCGGCGCAACCAGGAAGATTCTCGAATCTATCTTTCAGATACAATCCAGCATTACGTTGAAGATGAGATCGCACCCACAAGACAAGCAGCCGGACCCATCACCACAATCGCTGGCGGCGGCATTGCCTACCCTGCTGTGTTTGCCGTTCGCATGTTTGAACCCAAAGCTGAAGAAACTGGCAGCTTGCAATACCGCTATCTCGCTCGGTTTGTGCTGAAAGAACTTGATCGGGTGGTGGCATGACGATTAACTTGAGCATTCGCAATTATCAAATTGTTATTGCCGGATTAGACTGCACGCCTGGGGTCGTCAGTTTTCGTGGCAGCGACTCGAAGCTTGATCAATCTGGATTAGTCACATTCACTGGCGAGATTGTCTTAGGGCGTCCAATTGGGTTTGAGAGTTTGGACGATCGCAGGAATAGCCGTTGGAGCCGGGGTCAAGCGATCATCGTTCAAATTGCTGATAGCTCTGGGACACTGCGCCCATCTCCGAGAGGTGGGCGATTATTTATTCTCGATAGTGGTTTCGATTTGAAGACTCGCAAGCTAACGCTGCAAGTGGGCGATATATTTGCCCTGATGAATTTCAAAGAGGGCAAGGGCGATAAATCGGGAATCTGCCTCGGCACAAGCACTGCGCGGGGTGAAATTATCAATCGATTACTAGCAGCGTCGGGATGCCCAAGCCTCATCGATTCGGTTCCCGGTTCTCTGGCTCACCCCTCCCCACGGCTGCTAGAAGGTAACTATCTACAGCAGGCAGGTGCGATCGCAGCAGCAGCGGGCTACTTTCTCTGGGTCGATAGCAATGGACTCGTCAGAGCCAGCAGCATCAATGCCCAGCCATCGGCTCCCATCCTCAGCCTGAATGCGGCGAGTGATTCGGCAGACTATTCCCGGCTGGAAGGCGATCAACCTTCAGAAGAGGTGCTGATTCGCGGCAAGGTGACCATCGTTCGCAAAACGGGCGACACGACCGAAACCCAGAGCGAAGAGTATGGACCTGCATTACTAGCGGGGTCATCTTCTGCGTCAGAAATTATTACCAAGCGCACTCGGACGCTAGATCAGTTCGATCGCGCCAAGAAGCGACGCACAGTGCAAACCTGGACCGCACAGCCTGAAGGCTTGGTGATTCCAATTGACTTCGTGCGGGATGTGCCTGCATTTGGTCGGACGGCTCTCATTAATTCAGAATATCGAATCGAAACTTTTCAGTATGAGGTTAATGCACCCCTCACAGGCAAAGCCGGGGAGAGTAAATGCAGCCAGGGCAATCAAGGTCGGCTGCTAGAGCACATCACGCAGGTTTATGGACTGTTCGATTCGACCTTTAAGGAGATTTTATCGACCTATCCGAAGGCACTCGTTCAGAATTTTGCGCTTGGCACGTTGGTCCTGATCGAAGAAACGCATGTGACTTACCGCTATGAGCTAACGCCTGCGGCAGTGACAACCCCAGCCCTTGAGGATGACGACCCACAGGATATCCCAGAGCTAGAGAAGCTGGGGAATGGACCCAAAATCACCACCCGCACTTATAAAGCCATCGGCACGGTGATTCCGGCTGACTTTGGCTATAAAGCTTTACCAGCCAACGTGACACAATATCGCTCCATGCGATCGATGCACGAAGCTGAGCAACAAATCCAGACGTGGCGAGAGCGGACGTTTGGCGAGTGGCAGAGCGAAACGCAGGTGCTAAAGGTGATTCCAATTCTCTATCCAGACTTGACTGATACCCTGCGGGAGAAGCTGATTAAGCAATCGCTCTTCTACGATTCGGCTAATTTGATGGTGCTCGTCGATGCCAGCAATACCATCGTCACGTCCAATTCTGGGCAAGCCCAGCCGCCCGCGCCGGATACCTATTCCCCACCGTTCACGACTCAAGACATTACGGTGTCAGGGAAGGGTAAGTTCCCGGTCGATGCAACTCTGCCCTTCCGCCCGCGCCGGAAGGAGTTGAGCTTTGAATATCTCTCTGCTGTCGTCGACTCAGGTGGGGTGAGTGGGGGCATTGCCAATGCCAAAGCCGAAGCCAGTCGACTCGCCTCAGTCTGGGGCAACATCTACTGGGGACGCTACAAAGGCGCAGCAATTACGACGGATTTGAATGATGGTTGGTTTGCCTATGCTCCGCTCTCACGAGGCGACGTGGCCGAATCTGACGGCACAGCAGCCTATTTAATGGATGGGTTTGCGATCGCAATGGCAGAGCGCCGTTGTGTGGTCAGTTTTGATGGCATGTTGCTCGGCTTTGTCGATGCGGATCATCCTGAAATCATTGCTCCTGTTTATAAACAAACCAATGAAGGGGAGTTTGCACTTGGCTTCAGTTTCACGAGCCGCGATCGCACGTATGACCTCACTCCGATTGAGGACGTGGGCGAGTTTACACTTGGCTTTACACTTCGTCCTCAGTCCGATATGAAAGCCGGGGCTGCACTTGGCTTCAGTTTTGTGGGCATCTCGAACCCAGAGCAGGGCAGACTTGCGATGGGATTCAGTAGTGATGGAGTGGGGTCGCTCGACTGGGAAGAGATGAGCACAGCGCAATGGGAAGAGATGACCCAAGCCCAGTGGGGAAATCTGCTCTAGCCCTTTCAATGTGGTCCTAAAAGTGAGAATTCCATTGCGCTGTTACCGTTACCTATTTGTAGGAATTCTCAGCCCGATCCCATGAGGTTGAGCGATGGCACGATATTTTCATAACGACTGGGTAAGTTATCACTTCGCGCTGCCCTTCGGCGGCGGAACACTGCCTGACGTGGCAAAGTATTTCCTCTGCCTCGCAGACACCACACTATTAACCCGTGCGAGCAGCAGAGCAGACTTCATTGCCGCAGAACTGTTGCAGCAAAATGGCTACGCGCGATCGCAACTCCTATTTTCTGACCCTGGCAGTTTCAGCAACAGCAACAAGCGCTATGATGCACCGCTGGTGACGGGTGATTTTGAGGCAGATGGTGGAGCATTGCAATTTCAGACCGTGTTTCTGATTGCGAATGGACACGCCACCGCCAACAAAACCTTAACTGATGCAAGCGTGAATGCTGCCACGAATGTGATCACAGCAACGGCTCACGGTTTGATTAATGGCAATGAGGTGATCTTTAGCGTGCAGGGTGGATCAACCCTTCCGACTGGCGTTGCGGCTAACACCATTTACAAAGTGATGAGTGTTGCAACTGATAGCTTTCAAATCTCAACCGATGGCGTGACGGCGATCGACATTACTTCGACCGGGGCAGGCACGTTCTATTTGCGTTATGTGCCCGCTCGCATTGTATTGCTCGATGTTTTGACAGATCCAAGACTGTTGCAGGATGGCAAACCGTACTCATACGATCTCTACCTTGCAGGCATGAATACGACTTATGGGGTGGGCGTCTGATGCAAACTGGATATGCTGTTGCCACCGTTGCTGACTTAAGAGCCATTCCCGCGAATCGTCGAGTAAATGGGCTGGCCAGGACTGTTGTATCAAAAAAAAGATGGTATCAATACGACGCCACAAGCGTTATTGATGATGATGGTGATACGGCGATCGTCCCCAATGATGACGCTGGCGCATGGCTCGTGATGCATGCCGATGGTGGTGGTGATGGTGGTGATGGTGGTGCTCTTATAACTGTGCAGAACGGCAAGCCTATCACGACACCAGTGGCGATCGGGCAATTGATCGCAGATGTTCGGGTCGATCGCTCTAATCTATGGATTGCCACAGGCACATCATCTGCCAGCGATTGGCGAATCTGTAGTGCCAGCCCAGTGAGAGTGATTTACAGTCCTC
>JAHHHO010000063.1 GCA_019359315.1 Myxacorys californica WJT36-NPBG1 | reverse complement strand
ATTGAACCTTGCTGGTGGGTGTTGAAGCATTGGATGCGGCAACGCTGGGATGAGTTTGGAAACTTTCGTGATTGTGTCGATGCCGCCTTCAGGCATTGTCCTAACGTACTCGCGTAGCGCTATATCATTCCACATCCATTGTCCCGGATTTGAAGTTGAATCTCGGTTTCGTTGATACGATCGCTGTGAATGGTAATTTCCTTAGTCGGCAGATTCGGGGAAGCCAAAGCCTCGATCGCATTCATCAGCAGATTCATAAACACTTGATTGAGTTGCGCTGGCTGGCACTCGATCTTAGGCAAATCGCCATACTGCCTGACGATACGGATACCCTGAAGGCGCTGGGTGAGAATGATGATCGTACTTTCGATTCCATCGTGCAAGTTGACGGCTTTTACTCCGGTTTCGTCTAGGCGCGAGAAATTGCGTAAAGACAACACAATTTGGTGAATCCGCTCAGCTCCTGCCCGCATGGAACCCAAGAGTCTCGGCAAATCCTCGCTCAGAAAGTCAATATCTATCTCGTCTAGCCGCTGTTGAATTTCAGCGATAGGGGGCGAATAGTACTGTTGATAGAGGGCTAGAAGACTAAATAAATCTTGAACATAGTGATCGGCTGGAACAATATTTCCATAGATAAAACTATAGGATTATTGATTTCATGGGCAACACCGGCCACGAGTTGGCCCAGGCTAGACATCTTTTCAGATTGAATGAGGTGATGTTGAGCTTGTCGAAAGTTTTGAAGCGCTGTTTCGGCAGCTTCTTTAGCTTGCTGAATCGCGATTTCTGCCTGCTTACGATCGCTGATATCTTCATACGAACCGAAGAGCCCAATTACGTCTCCAGCATCATTTTGAAGCGGTATTTTAGTCGTTCTCACCCACGCCGTGCCATCTTGTGACACCAGTGGCTCTTCATAATTCACTTTAGAGGCTCTCTGGCTCAGCACAAACTCATCGTCAGCCCGATAGAGATGAGCCAGTTCTTTCCAATTTAGGTCAAAATCATCGCGCCCTAAAATTTGCTCTGGCGACTCTAGCCCAGCATCTTGAGCAAACAACCGATTACAGCCCAAGTAACGAAAATTTTGATCTTTCCAAAACACCCGTTGTGGAAAAGTGTCAATCACTAATTCTAGGGTTTGTTGAGATTGACGCAACGCGATTTCAACTTGCTGACGCGCCGTTGCTTGTTGCTCAAGTCTTTGATTTGCTTCTGCAAGTTGGGCAGAGCTAGGCAGCGCTAATATTTTAGGAATTAAGGAAACCAATGCGATTCCTGTTGCTACAGAAACCGTGGCTGTCAAGGCTTTGATTGTGCCTGACAGCCAGTAGGTCGGATGCCACAGGGTCCAGATGTCCATTAAGTGCCCAGTGCCGCATGCCAAAATAAAGCTGCCTACCAGGAAAAATAACCAGTCAAACGGCAAATCTCCTCGCTTGCGAACGATGTAAACCAGAAGCAAAGGAATGCAGTAGTAGGACAACCCAATGAGAGCATCTGAGATAAGGTTGAGCCAAACCAGTCCAGTTTTCCAGAGGTAACAATGACGATGGGGAATAAAGGGACTTGAACTTAGAAGGGTTCTTAAGAGGTTAAGCATGGTGATTTCTTGAGACGCAATAACCCCTGAAAGATTGTTATATTTTGAAAGGTTTTTATATAAAGCAGTAGATGGGTAATTTCTCTACGGCTTCTGCCACAACTACAGCTTTTGACCCAACTTCAGACAGGTGCTAAGAAGAACTGCGACACAGTATTCCCCAAAATTGCGTTAATCTGATCGGTGAAATTGCGTTAAAAGCGTTCTACACAAAATCGAGCAACACAGTAGAAAAGCCTTGTTGGGCTTGGCTTCTCATCCTGTTTTCAAAACGGATTTAATGATACTTTTCTATAAGTAAAAATCAACTTGACTGAATACAATCGAGCTAAATCTAGCTTTTCTACCCTTTCGTTCTCAATAGCCGTTACTATTACACATAGAGCTTAAGGAACAAGCGTACTTATGTCCCAAAGTGTCGTTCCTGACCCAAACATCGCACCAGATATCAGCCGTCTGGTGATCGAAGATGCTGCGCCCGTGGATAATTTGATTTCCGAAAAGCAGCAGCGGTTACTGACTGAAGTGCTCTACAGCAATGATGTTTTTGAGTCGCGATCGTTCTTAGTCGCCGCGAACGTCGGTGTGTTTTATGCCGTTCGTCAGCCTCCCCTGGTTCCCGATGTATTTCTCAGCTTAGATGTCGAGGTTCCTCAAGACTGGCGTGAGAAGAAAAATCGCACCTATTTTGTCTGGGAGTTTGGTAAGTCACCCGATGTCGCAATTGAGATTGTTTCTAACAAAGAAGGCAATGAACTCGGCAGTAAGCTAACAAACTATGCCCGAATGGGTGTCATTTATTATGCGGTGTTTGATCCACTAGAGCAACTTGGAGGAAACCTCCTGACTGTATTTGAACTGCGTGCTAATCGGTATCAGGAGAAATCTGATGCTTGGTTTGACGAAATTGGCATTGGTTTAACGCTGTGGGATGGCACGTTTGAAGGAAAGCGCGCTCGCTGGTTGCGATGGTGCAATCGTACGGGTGCAATCATTCCCACTGGATTTGAACGTGCCGAACAAGAACGCCAGCGCGCTGAACAAGCTGAAGCTAGAGCAGGACGACTTGCAGAACGCTTAAGAGGTTTAGGTATCGACCCAAATGCGGAGGACTAGATGGCACGAACGCCAACTATTACCTACGATCGCGGCACTTTGATTCTCCACCCACCTCCCAAGGGCAAGATTTGGGTGGATTTTGCAACGTGGGACGATCGGATCGAAAAGTTTCGCGTCCCTGCTCATCAATACCGTCGGTTGGTGCTGGCATTACGGGCAGAAGGGACGGAGTTAACCGACAAAGCGAAAGGATTTCAAGAAATTGATCTCGTTTCCACCTTGGCAATGGAGCCGTACCTTCACCAAAAAGAAGCCTTGGAAGCTTGGAAGAATGCGGGTCGAGCGGGCGTAGTGGTGCTGCCAACCGCTGCCGGAAAAACGTATCTGGCGCAACTGGCGATGCAGGACACAAAGCGCAGCACCCTAATTATGGTTCCAACGCTAGATTTGATGCATCAATGGTACGCGCAGTTAGTGACCACGTTTCCCGATGTAGAAATTGGATTGTTGGGAGGTGGATCGCGCGATCGCACTCCTATTTTAGTCGCGACTTACGATAGTGCCGCGATTAATGCTGAAACGTTGGGCAATCAGTACGGACTGCTCGTGTTTGATGAGTGTCACCATTTGCCGAGTGACTTTAATCGGGTCATTGCTGAGTATGCGATCGCTCCTTATCGATTAGGACTGAGTGCAACACCAGAGCGAACCGATGGTAAACACGAAGATCTGAAAATTCTAATTGGTGAAGAAGTTTATCGTAAAACAGCAGAAGAGTTATCTGGATCGGCGCTAGCAAAACATGATGTAGAACAGATTAAAGTAACGCTATCGATTGAAGAACGTGAACGCTACGATCGACTGATTCACATCAGAAACGCATTCTTAAAAGAAGCCAATCTGTATCTCAGCAGCGCTCAAGGCTGGCAACGATTTGTAGCGGCAAGTGCCAGGTCGAAAGCGGGACGAAAGGCGATGTTAGCCCACCGAGAAGCCAAAGCGATCGCGTTTGGCACGGAAGGCAAACTGCGGGTTTTAGGCGAATTATTAGGGCGTCATTATCCGGAGCGCACGCTGATCTTCACTGACGATAACGCCACTGTTTATCGAATTTCTCAAGACTTTCTCATTCCTGCGATCACGCATCAAACTCCGGTGAAAGAGCGCCATGAGATTCTGACAAAATTTAAGCAAGGCGAGTACAAAACGCTGGTTGCTTCACGAGTTTTAAACGAAGGGGTAGACGTGCCCGATGCCAGCGTTGCGATCGTATTATCGGGTACAGGTTCAACTCGCGAATACATTCAGCGTTTGGGACGAATTTTACGTAAAGGCAAAGACCCAGCCAAACGAGCGCTGATGTATGAAGTGGTGGCGGAAGACACTAATGAAGAAGGGGTTTCGCGGCGGCGTAGAGGCGATACGGCGAAGAAATCTCCTCGGCAGTTAGAGTTAGTGCCGCCGCGACTGGCGTATCCAATTCCTCCCCCAGCAGTTCCTCGTGCTGCCGAAGCCGAAGAGGATGATAACTGGTAGAGAATAGGCGTTGTAGCCTGTTTGCAAGGAGCCTAACCAGCGATCGCAGAGTTGGGTTGAATATCGCTTGTAATCGTACTCAAACTTAAAACGTTAAACGCAACCTTAAACAAGTTAAAACGCGAACTGAAACTGATTGATGCATAGATCGGATGGGGATCATGCAGCTTTGCCATTACTGAGAGCAATATGTAGTGAATACTACAAATCTAATTGTGTGAGCTTCTAGGCTGGAGCAAGCAAAGCAATGTAGCGGAAAGAGTTCTCATATGGCTAAGCAAAATTTGGTTGTGATCGGAAACGGCATGGTGGGTCACAAGTTCCTAGACCGAATGATCGCCAAAGGAGCGACGCAGAATTGGAATTTAATCACCTTTTGCGAGGAGCCGCGAATTGCTTACGATCGTGTTAATCTCAGTGGGTTTTTTAATGGAAAAACGGAAGCTGATTTAACTCTAGTTGAGCCTGGGTTTTATCAGGACAATGGGGTGCAGATGTATGTGGGCGATCGCGCGATTAAGATTGATCGCGATCACAAGTGTGTCACTTCGGCTAACGGCATCACTATTAGCTATGACAAATTGGTGCTAGCGACGGGTTCATACCCCTTTGTCCCTCCAATTGAGGGCAAAGACGCCGAGGGAACGTTTGTCTATCGCACCATTTGTGATCTCGAAGCGATCGCTGCCTACGCAAAAACGTGTCGGGTTGGTGTCGTGATTGGCGGCGGCTTACTGGGGCTCGAATGCGCCAACGCCCTGAAGAATTTAGGGCTCGAAACGCATGTTGTCGAATTCATGCCACGTCTCATGCCGGTTCAAGTCGATGACGCGGGCGGACTCATTCTTAAACGTGAAATTGAAGCGATTGGGGTTAGCGTCCATACGCAAAAAACAACGACCAAGATTGTGAGTGAAAACGGTCGAGTGCATAAGATGACGTTTGCTGACGACACAGAATTGCAAACCGATATGATTGTATTTTCGGCGGGCATTCGTCCTCGCGATGACTTAGCGCGAGACTGTAATTTGATGATTGGCGACCGCGGTGGTATCGTGATTAACGAATCCTGTCAAACCTCTGATCCAGATATTTATGCGATCGGAGAATGTGCGCTTCACCAGAACCGGATTTATGGCTTAGTCAATCCAGGCTACGTCATGGCAGGAGTCGCGGCAGACAACATCTGTGGAGTGGACAGCAGCTTTGATGGAGCCGATATTTCTACCAAGCTCAAGCTATTAGGCGTAGACGTTGCGAGTTTTGGAGATGCCTTTGCCAAAACGCCTGGCGCTAGAGAACTGACCATTAGCGATGCCATTCAAGGCACCTACAAAAAACTGGTTGTAGACGAAACTGCAACTACGCTACTGGGTGGAATTCTGGTTGGTGATGCATCTGCGTATGGCAGTTTGCTACAACTGATGCACAACAAAACGACCCTACCACCACACCCAGAAGATCTGCTCTTGCCACCCCGTTCAGGAGGTGAGAATGCCTTGCTGCGAGTCGAGAATTTTCCCGATACGGCACAGATTTGCTCCTGTAACAACGTGAGCAAAAGCGATATTTGTAATGCCATTCGCGACAATGGGTTAACCGATTTAGCCAGCGTTAAGCAATGCACAAAAGCAGGAACAGGATGCGGTGGATGCGTTCCGTTAGTCACAGATTTGTTTAAGGCAGAGTTAAAGCAAGCCGGAATCGAAGTTAAAAATCATCTCTGCCAACACTTTGCTTACTCACGCCAAGAGTTATATCACTTGGTTCGATCATCTGTCTCATCGCTAGAGGAATCGCAACAGATTTATACCTTCGATCAATTGCTGCAACGCTACGGTCAAGGGAAAGGATGCGAGATTTGTAAGCCTGCGGCAGCGTCTATTTTAGCGTCGGTGTGGAACGAGTGCATTCTGAATCCGCCTCACGTCGGGCTACAAGATACCAACGATGCCTTTCTTGCTAACATCCAGCGAGATGGCACGTATTCTGTTGTCCCTCGTGTTCCGGGCGGCGAAATTACACCCGATCAACTGATCGTCTTAGGCGAAGTTGCCAAAGAATTCAACTTGTACTCCAAAATTACCGGCGGACAGCGAATCGATTTGTTTGGGGCAAGAGTCGATCAGCTTCCCCACATTTGGGCACGGTTGATCGAGGCAGGATTTGAGTCGGGACACGCTTACGGAAAAGCATTGCGAACGGTGAAATCGTGTGTTGGCAGTACGTGGTGTCGCTTTGGGGTGCAGGATTCAACCTCGCTCGCGATCGCGCTGGAGTTACGTTACCGAGGATTACGCGCCCCGCATAAACTCAAGAGTGCGGTTTCGGGTTGTACTCGTGAATGTGCAGAAGCTCAAAGCAAAGATTTTGGCATCATTGCTACCGAAAAAGGATGGAATCTTTACATCTGCGGCAATGGCGGCATGAAGCCCCAACACGCCCAACTACTAGCAGCAGATTTAGACAAGGAAACCCTGATTCGCTATATCGATCGATTCCTCATGTTCTACATCCGCACCGCGAATCGTCTCGAACGAACTGCGACTTGGTTTAACAAGTTAGAGGGCGGTATGGAGTATTTGCAGCAAGTCATCATTGAAGATTCGTTGGGCATTTGTGCAGAACTTGAGGCGGAAATGGCGCATCAAGTCGCGACTTACGATTGCGAATGGAAAGCCACGATTAACGATTCAACAAAGCTACAGCGCTTCCGTCACTTTGTGAATTCAGATCAGCGCGATCCAAATGTGATTCGGGTAGAAGAACGGGGTCAGTTGCGCCCCGCCTATGAGCATGAGCGGCAACTCTTAACGATTGGTCAGTCCTAAACTTTGGCCCTACCTATCGTCGCGCATCTCAAGCGATGTGTCCTGTTTTAGAACCGTTCTCTTAAACACGTTATCTCTCCTAAATTATGCAAGCCATCACCAATCAATCGACTGCAACGCGTTGGATTACTGTTTGTGCCTTGAATGACATTCTGCCGAATACAGGCGTTTGTGCTTTGGTGAATGACCAGCAAGTCGCAATTTTTCGGGTCGGAGAGGAAGACCTTTATGCGATCGCGAACTACGACCCGTTCAGCAGCGCCTATGTTTTGTCACGGGGAATTGTGGGCGATCGCAATGGCATTCCTAAAGTAGCTTCTCCGGTTTATAAGCAAAACTTTAATCTGGCTACTGGAGAGTGTTTAGATAACGCCGAAGTTCGTGTGCCTACGTTTTCAGTTCGTGTTGTGGATCAGCAGGTTCAAGTTGGGAGTACTCAACTCTAACTTTCGTGTAGAAATAGACCCTAAAGATTAGAGATTAGAGCTAGGTGCAGAAGAGCAGGTATTTCAGGATATCTGCTCTTTTCATCTTTTTAGACCAGAATCGCCGCTTCATCGACTGGTTAGCTGGCTGACTACGATGATTTCAGTTTAACTTCAAACTCCATTTTGGAACGGTAAAAGCAAACATCAAATTCAAGAAAGAAGTTTGTCTGACCCAAGATTAACGGTGTGTTTGGACGTTTCACCCATGCAAAGAGTAATTCAATTAGTGGAAATTCTCCGATTCGGACGGTTCCTTCGGAGTTGCGCTTTGCGCTAAGCGTCCCAAGTTCCACTCAACTGAAGACTGAGTTCGTAGGGTAAAACATTAACCGCAGCTCCGCTATACTACTAGCCCAATTGCTTCAACTCTCTGATCTTCTCGATGCAGCAATAACGGAAGTCTTGGCAGACTGTCAAACTCGTTTTGGGCTGGACTAGTGGTTAAATATTGGAGTCGCATATATCATTACTGATCCGCATCCGACTTACTTGAAGGCGTCCATCAACACTGCACCTGCCCCAAAGCAATTATAGGGAGTGGGTAAGTCTAGGTTTTGAAGGGTTCCAATGGCGCAATGTCTTCAGTCGTCTCCAAGGCCTCAACTAGAATCCGAATTAGTTTAAGCTTTTCTACTGCGGAGAACTGCCGCGCCGCAGGAAGTACTTCTGCAAATGCCATATCATAAAATCCTTATTTCTAGAATTTCATGCTTCTAGTTTACTCAATTCCAGATGAATCAAGCTCAGGGCGCATCATCAGATTGTAATTTACGAACAGCTAAGCTCGACTTTATCCAAATGCCGAAGCTCAGAAGCAGCAATGGTTCTGGCGTGTCAACTTGGCTCTAGACTTTTCCAGATATCGGCTAAACCGTAGACACCTCAGAAAGTTTGAGAGCCTGTCTGCAATCCAGACATCGCGGCAAATGCCTCTAATTTCGAATGGATAAAGTCGAGCTTAGTAAGGTGTGCCACAGCGAGCCTGTAGATCTGCTTCAGCCAACCCAAAGTTTTGCTGTCGGCATAGCAAAACTTGTGCGGTGCGCTGCTGCGCGTAAAGGCGATGGACAAACCAGCCAATGGGTGCTCCCGCAACCATACCAAGCACAAAACCTATGAGTAGACTGGAGAGCAGATTTTTTCGAGTAATCTTGCGTTCTGAATGCCGATGGGTAACCGGAGTTTCTTGCATTGGAGTAGCTGTCCAAATCTAGGGTATTACACCGTTAATTGAAGAAAAAAACCAAGTGTAGAGCATCCTTCTATCTACAGACATGTGTAGCGTTCCAAGGTAGATATGACAGTCATCAATAATCACTGATAATCACTGTTTATTCTGGATTAGTCTCGATACCGCATCACATAGTGCGGAGAGACATTCTTCCATTGATTGACCTGAAGCGATTAATTTGGCACAAGTCCAAAATATGACAGTGAAGGTGTCAGTCACTAGCAGGTTAGTGAGGGTAGTGAAAGGGTATTGAAATAGTTGCAGCGAATCTAAGTTAGTCTACTTTTCGATAGAGCTTATCTAGCGGCGATAACTCTTGGTAGCGAGCAGAATGCTCAGTGAACTTAATTGATTCTTGTCGCCCTAATCCTAAAATTCCGAATGAGCATAGACTGTCGTAGAAAAGATTGTGAACTCGCGTTTGCAGGGTTTGATTAAAGTAAATTAAAACATTGCGACAGCAGATGACGTTGAATTCGTTGAATGAACCATCTGTAACCAAATTGTGTTGTGCAAACACAATATTTCTTTTAAGTGATGCCCTAAGGATGGCTTCTTCATAAGCTGCCGTGTAGTATTCAGAAAACGATCGCACTCCCCCCGACTTTAGATAAAGTTGGGTATAGGCTTTCATCATCCGCAACGGGTACATTCCTTGTTTCGCGGTTTGCAGTACCTGTTCATTGGCGTCTGTGCCGTAAAGCCGACAGCGATCGTAGAGTCCTTCCTCTTGCAATAAAATTGCCATTGAATAAACTTCTTCTCCAGTCGAGCAGCCTGCGTGCCAAATGCGAATAAAGGGATAGGTTCGCAAGATGGGAATGACATGATTTCGGAAGGCAAGGTAAAAGCTTGGATCGCGAAACATGGAGGTGACATTTACCGTCAAGCTGCGAACGAACCGATCGAAACACTCTCGATCGTGCAGAACGCGATTTTGCAAGGCTGAGACAGTGGATAAATTTTCAGCCGTTAAGAAGCCAGTGATTCGCCGCTTAATAGAAGACGGCGCATAGTTGCGAAAGTCATATCCGTAATAGCGATAAATGCCTTCTAACAGCAGATGAATTTCAACTTCTTCTAAGGGTGCGGGGTCAGAAGACATAGAATTTGCTATTGATACAACCAGACCCGCAATAGAGAAATTAACTGCTCAGAATCAACAGGTTTCATGATGTAGTCTGAGGCCCCCGCTTCAATGCATTTTTCGCGATCGCCCTGCATCGCTTTAGCCGTTAGCGCAATGATCGGCAGTGTCGCAAACTGATTGGCTTGGCGAATCGTTTGCATCGTTTCATAGCCATCCATTTCTGGCATCATGATGTCCATCAGCACAATGTCGATGTCTGGGTGCGCTTGCAGAACATCAATTCCATCGCGACCGTTTTCTGCATACTCTACCTGCATTTGGTAGCCTTCGAGCAAGCTAGTGATTGCGAAAATATTGCGGACATCATCATCGACAATTAGCACTTTCTTGTTGGCTAAAACTGGATCAATTTGGCGGAGCGACTCTAACATTTGGCGCTTGGGTTGCGGCAAGTTTGACTGCACCCGATGGAGAAAAATGGACGTTTCATCTAAAAGCCGTTCTGGCGATCGCACATCTTTCACAATAATGGTTTCGGCGAGTCGCTTGAGTTGTGTTTCTTCTTGACGGGTTAGCTCTTTGCCCGTGTATACAATAATCGGTAGGTCAGCTAACCGCTCTTCCTGCTTAATCTGCTCAATCAAGTCAAGCCCGTTGATGTCGGGTAAGCCTAGATCTATTACAACACAATCAAACGGATACGTTTGTAATGCTTCAATCGCTTCTGCTCCTGTGTGAACAGCAGTGCTCTTGACATCTCCGTTACCAATCAATTCGATAATGCTTTGAGCTTGTACCACGTCATCTTCGACAATTAGTAAATTTCTAACGCGGCGTTCAATAAAGTGTTTGATATCGGTTAGTACTTGCGACAATGCTTCGGGCGAAATTGGTTTAAGGAGATACGCGATCGCACCAGATTGCAACCCGCGCTGACGCTGGTCATCACTGGAGAGGACGTGAATTGGAATGTGGCGACTGTTCGGATCGCGTTTGAGCCGATCTAACACCATCCATCCGTCGCCGTCGGGAAGATGGATGTCGAGCAGAATGGCATTGGGTCCGAACTGTTGCGCTAAGGCTAACCCGGTTTGGCTTCGCAGCGCCACTAATCCTTTAAAGCCCTGCTGCCGCGCCATGTCTAGAAGAATTTTGGCAAATTTGACATCATCTTCAATAATTAGCAGAACGCAATCGCCCGGTTGAATCAAGTCGCGATCGTCCGGAAGTTCAGGGTAGGATGGCGGTTGAATGACTTGGGAAGGTTGAGGCAGGTTAGAGCGGGCAAGTGAAGCGTCTCGATACGTGGTTGCGGGTGACGCTTCAGTGCTCAACGCTTGTCGAGCACTGACTTCTGGTTGGACGTTGAGTGCTAAGTCGTCTCGGTAGAGCTGAGGGAGAGACAGCGTAAACGTGCTACCTTGCCCTAGTTGGCTGACCAATCGCAGTTCTCCGCCCAGCAAGGACGCAATTTCGCGGCTAATCGATAAGCCCAACCCAGTTCCGCCATAGCGACGGCTAGTTGTCCCGTCTACTTGCTGGAAGGCTTCAAATATAATCTTTTGTTTGTCGGCAGGAATTCCAATGCCCGTATCGCTGACGACAAATAAAATCGTCGCATTACTCATGTCATAGCCTTGCTCAACTGAGTTTTGAGTACTGCTAATTTGTAAGGTCACGCTGCCTTGCTCAGTAAACTTGAATGCATTAGACAATAGGTTCTTCAACACTTGCTGCAATCGTTTTGCATCGGTTACGATCGCGGGGGGCAACTGTTCGTCTAATGTGATCGCAAAGGTCAAGCCTTTTTCGTTAGCAACCTGTCGAAAGGTACGCTCCAACCCATCTCGCAATTCGGTAAAGGAGAGGGCTTCGATGTTGATAGAAAGCGTTCCTGATTCAATTTTTGCCAGGTCGAGAATGTCGTTAATGAGCATCAACAAATCTTGTCCAGACGCATGAATCGTTTGGCTATATTCCACTTGTTTTCTGCTTAAGTTACCTTCTGCGTTATCGGATAGCAGCCGCGCTAAAATCAGCAAGCTATTGAGCGGTGTCCGCAACTCGTGGGACATATTCGCTAGAAATTCTGACTTGTATTTAGAGGAGAGAGCGAGTTGGTCTGCTTTCTCTTGCAGTGCTAATCTTGCTTGCTCAATTTCATCATTTTTGTGTTCTACTTCACGTTTTTGCGCTTCTAACGATTCAGCTTTCTCTTCTAATTCTGCGTTCAGTTGCTGTAACTCGTTATTGGAACGTTTTAATTCTTGCTGTTGCTGCCTTAGTAATTTTTCTGATACTTGCAGTGCTTTTGCTTGCGTGTGCAATTGGTCATTGCTCTCTTCTAGCTCTTCTTGCTGAGCTTGCAGCTCTTCGGTCAGCGACTGAGCCTCTTCTAAGAGTTCTTGCTGGCGCATAGTTGCTGCGATCGCAGCCAGCACCACTCCAATTGTTTCACTCATTTGATCCAACAATTGGAGGTGAATGTTGCTAAATTGATGAAATGATGCCAATTCCATCACTGCAATGACTTGCTGCTCAAATACGATCGGCAGCACCACAATGTTGAGCGGCTTTGCCTCACCCAATCCAGACCCAATCCGAATGTAATCACTCGGAACTTCGGTGAGCAAAATACGCTGCTTCTCTAGCGCACATTGTCCGACCAAGCCTTCCCCAAGCTGAAACTGATTGCCTAAATGTTTGCGCTCTTGGTAGGCGTAGCTACCCCGCAATTGTAAAACTGGCTTGCCATCAAAAGTCTCGACAACGTAGAACGCGCCCTGCTGGGCGTTAACCAATGGCACAAGCTGAGATAAAACAGAACGGGCAACCGTTTCAAGCTGTCGCTGTCCTTGCAGAAGTTGGCTTAACTCAGCAATGTTTGACTTAAGCCAAGTTTGCTCTTCGTTACGTGAGGTGGTCTGCCGCAAATTCGCGATCATTCGGTTGAAATTACGAGTGAGAACCCCGATTTCATCGGCGCGATCGCTCTTTGGCAAACTCGCGTTCAGATCACCCTCGGCAACCGCTTTGGTTAGATCAGACATGCGCTCTAGCGGGTTGGCAATGTTGCGCGTCAGTAGAATGCCGAGAACGATGAACAGACCCAAAGAAATTGGAATGCCATAAATAATGCTGTCTAATGTGTTTCGAGCGGCTAACTGAGCATTTTGAGTGCGTTGCACAAGAAGACGGCCCTCTCTAGCTTCCATTGTTGCAATGGTACGGCGAATGTCCTCCATCGCATTTTTGCCGAGATTCGTGCGGACCCATTGAACCGATGCATCTAATCCTTTGGTTTGCCGCAATTCAATTCCGGCCTGCAACGCCTTCATTCGGGTCGCAATTAAAGGTTCTAGAGCATTAAGGCTGGCTTGTTGACTAGGATTATCTTGCGTTAGCTGCCGTACTGCTTCGAGCTTCTGGTCTAGCCCTTTGGTAGCGTTCTCGTATGGCTGGAGATACTGCTTATCACCCGTTAGAAGATAACCTCGTTGCCCTGTCTCTGCATCTTGCACTAGCGCCAAAACGTCCTTAAGATTGTCCAGTGCATCATGGGTATTCTCTTCCCACTGTCTTGCCTCAACGAATTGATTGGTTCCTCGATAGGCAACGACCCCGATCGCGGCAAAGATTGCTAAGCCAAGGGTAAAGCCTGCCCCAATTTTGGTTCCAATTTTTAGGCGATTCAACATGTCAAATACAAGATTCAGTGTTGCTTCACTCGTCTATTGTATTACTAACGCTAAATATGTGATTAACGCCAATACGAATGTGAGATCAAGTTGCAAGATCAAGCATTAGCTCCATTGTAAGCATCTGAATTGCTGATCAGTCCTCCTAAAGAGGTAGCCCCTTGACCCGTCTGAGTTCATCCTCTCTAAGGCAAACTTCAAAGCACATTACCATGCCACCCAGAGTTTCATGAATTGAGAGATTTGCTCCACCTGCGGCGGAATCTGCTCGCGTCTGCCATTTCAAAAATTGCTCTTTGGTCAAATTATCGGCAAAAATTCCCACTCGCAAGCTGATCTTTGCTCCAGCGAGCAGCATCAGGGTTGTACAGCCCGAAAAGCTAAACCCTGAGTCTTGCATATTCCCGTCTTGAGATAACGCAACGACATTTTGCCCTAGCTGGAGTTTGTGAGTCCGAATGCCTGGGTTAGGAATTGGATTCGGCGGAATACGAATGATTAATGCTCCCATGACATCAATCGTGGCATTTGGATCGCTAGCTTGTACCGCGCCCTGAACGTAGGTAGAGCCGCAGATGATAACGCGTCCCGCCTGCTGAACCAAGACTTCTCCCGTTGGAGCGTTGAGGATTCAGTGCCTCATCCCCAACGCGGTTACTAGCGATTTTGCTCAGCCTAGCAATGTTGTAGCGCGTCACCTTGCCCGCGATCCTTCGGAGCTTGGTGGAGCCAATCGCCCTAAACAGTGGCAGCACGCTGTTAATCGCAAATTCTGCTCAAGCAGACCCACTTTTAGCTGAAGTATCTTCCACAGGTTTTATTTCTTAACGACACACCGTGTTTTAGTGTAGTCGTCGTTTCTAGAAACGAGACAGTCTGCCGCTAGATTGCGCCCACTAACCGACCGTTTGTCGCAAATCGCTTCGACACGGCTTCCCGATAGACCGCTTCATACCCATCTACCATTTGCTCGACACCAAACTTTTGATTAACGTGCGATCGACAAGCTCTGCGACGAATAGAATTAATCTTGTCAAGAGCGGCAACGCACTCATCCACGCTGTCACACAAAAATCCTGTTTCGCCGTGTTTGATCAGTTCGGGTGCTGAACCTCGTCTCAGCGCAATCACTGGTGTTCCGACGGCCATGGACTCTACCATGACTAGTCCAAACGGTTCGCGCCAAGTGATCGGAAAGAGAGTAGCGACGGCGTTCCCCAGCAAAGCATTCTTTTGGACATGATTTGCCTCTCCTAAATACTCAATTTGCTTGCCATCGATGTGGGGGCGAATCGCCTCTTCAAAGTAATCGACATCGACTCGATCGACCTTACCCGCCATCTTCAAGTGCCATCCCGATCGCTGAGCAATCTCAATCGCTAAATGAGTTCCTTTTTCTGGAGAAATACGACCTAAAAAGGCGAGATAGGGCGGATCAGAAGGCGCAGCATAGAACTCGTGAGAGGCTAAATCGATCCCGTTATAGACCGTTGACACATAGTTCAGGTTCAAACGTGGCTCTCGCTGCGTATTGGAAATGCTGATGTAGGGTTGCTCACGCGCATAGGTAAAGAGCTTTTCATTATCGGGTGTAAACACCCCATGGAGAGTGTGAACGGTCGGCGTTTTAACCAACTTAGCCATCGGTAAAGCCGCACATCCAATATGAGAATGAATTACATCAAACTGTTGAGCGCGATCGTAGAGCCGCCCCAACTGCAACATCTCATAAATAGGATGCTCGTTAACGCTGGGGTCAAGCCGCAGCGCATGAGGATGCACAGATTCTAGCTGAGCTAAAGTTTGCGAGTCGCCCGATGCAAAGAGGGTTACATCATGCCCACGCCGCACCAATTCATCGGTCAGCAAGCTAACAACAAGCTCAATTCCACCATACGCAGGGGGTGGAACGCTTTCCCATAAAGGGGCAATCTGGGCAATCCGCATGTTCTATCTCCAAATTTTGTAGTGAATTTAACTAGTAAATTTAGCAAACTACACTCAACACTATGCCTTTGGGCTGGGATGGGCATCCTGCCTGAGAAGGAATGCTTTACCA
Source organism: Myxacorys californica WJT36-NPBG1 (assembly GCA_019359315.1). Lineage (GTDB taxonomy): Bacteria > Cyanobacteriota > Cyanobacteriia > Leptolyngbyales > Leptolyngbyaceae > Myxacorys > Myxacorys californica. Next base: position 14,794 of record JAHHHO010000063.1, on the reverse strand, counting down.
GATAAATACGGTTTCGTACTAAAGTAACGTTTTTATGCAACTTTTAGGAGTAGCAATACTATAGATCTTCAGATCTTCTGCATGAGTTCTAACGCTCTAATCTGATTGCTAACACATTCATACAGAAGATCCAACCAGCACTGACTATGGTTGAATAGAAACGTTTAACTTATAAGTCGATGCGTCTCCCGTAGCAACAACATCAATGATGTACGTTCCATTGTCATTTAGCTTGCCGCTCCAACTAGAAGCACCGCTCTGATAGCGCTGAATTGGGCTGCCTTGAGGATCGATCAGCGTTAGCAGAACCGTTTGATTGGGGGACTCGACGGAAATTGTGCCATTCTGCCCAGCAGAGGCCACAAAGGTATAGCGATCGATTGCTTTACTGGCAAGATTTCCGTCAACGCTGGTTGAGGTACTGCCAGCAGGGAAGGTGATCTGACCGCGATTACGGTTGCCATCGGTGCTGGGTGAAGCTTGGGCAGGAGATGAGTCTGGAGAAGCACTGGTAGGCACTTGAACGGCTGGAGCATTATTTGGAGCCGCATTATTTGGAGCCGCTTTAACAGCCGCTTGAGGCGGCGGCGGCGGAAGTTGGGACGGGGTAGCTTCGGGGGTAACGGCAGTAGGCGGATTGGATGGGGCGCATCCGACAAGCACCGCAAAGCTCAGACTCGCACTACACAGGCTGCTAAGAAGGTTTTGCTTTAGAATCGATTTCATTCACTCATCTCCTAGAATTCAGATGTCTCAAATGCTGTATGACTCATCTTTCATAGGTCACAACAGCTTTTCCTGATGGTTTATCAGATTATGATGACATGCTGGCTCCGTTGAGTGGTTTAGTTTTATCTTTGTTTAGCTTCATATTTGTCGATGCAAATCAAATTGCAGATCAAATTTATGTTCAGCCTAGTTTCACTGAATTCCAAAAGGGCACTAAACAGAAATACTAAACAGCTATGAAAGGCTCAGACCCCTAGCCGCAGAGCTTCTCATCAGTCGTAGGTGGGCATTAAGGTTCGGTCTGGAGAATGATGTCTTGCGATCGCCAAACCCGTAATCTGAAAGCTTCTCTTGAACTAATATCGAGATGGGCTTCTGTGTAGAGCTAGGCTTTGCGTTGAGCACATTTCAGTAGATGGTTCTAGAACGTGCTGCAATTTGTACGTTTACCTATTTAGTGACCTATTTGAATTGAGAGGTTTGTGATGGATATTTCCAAAATTAAAGAGAACCTTGCTGTTTATGCCGAAGGACGGGGAGGACTAGATGGCGCATCGGACGTACATATCGGTAATGTCGATGGGTTAGAAGGCGATCAGTACGTTAAATTTACAAAGCACAGTAAGCAGGGTGCTCCCCAAAGCGAACCTTCCTGGTTTCCCGTTTCTTGGATTCGGGCAGTGGATGAGAGCGCGGTTTTCCTCAACAAGAACATTGATGAAGTCACGTCAGAATTGATGGATCAATCTCCCGGCGCTTAAAGGTTTTGAGCATCGGTGTTGCGATGCTCTACTTTGCCAGCTTAATTATTAGATCACTAACCAATTGATTGCTGATCTGATTGCTAATTCACCCGTTCGATGATGGAGGTCAGGGTGCTGCGATCGCGATTCGCCACTAGTTCAGAGGGGGTTGCTTGAGCCGTTCCCCATTGTCCAACGAGCGATCGCAGCAGCGTTTCTTGTCCAGCGCGGAAGCCGTCTAGATTTGAGCCTCCGCCGTTCATCACCACAAACCAAACGACGCCTTTTTGACGGGTTGGAAACGCACCTGCTAAGGCGCTTACGGCGTCTAAACTGCCAGATTTTGTCACAGTTTGCGCGGGTAGGTTGCGCGTTTCAAGAATTCCGGTATCTTGTCCGACGACCGCAAAAATATCTGCGATCGTCATCTGTTTTGGCTCAAGATACCGCTCGATCGCGAGAAACATAGAGCAGACTGCACGAGGAGAAATTCGGTTTTCGACGGCTAAGCCTGAGCCGTTGACCAATGCAACTTCGGCTTGGGGAACACCAGCCGCTTGGGCAGCTTTATAGGACACAACTTTTGCGCCCCCGACCGAACTTGCAATGATCTCCGCCATTAAGTTATTGCTGTAGCGGTTCATTTTCTTGAGCAGTTCTGCAACTGGTAGGGACTGGTGCTTTAGCAGGGGCCTGAAGCTGTCTGGAGGAGTGGATGCCACCTGGACATTACCTGCGATCGCAACTGTAGGTTTCGCCGTTCCAGCAGGCAGGGTTTGATATTGCTCTGCGACTTCCCCTGACCACGTTCTAGAGTCTAAGCTTTGCTTCAGCAATGCCCCGGATTGAGCCGGATCGACCTCGAAGTTCATAAAGAAGCGACCGACGACGATTAGCTTGCCAGTAACTTGCTTGATCTGCATTTGGTTTAGAAGATTGCCAACTGCGATCGCTTCTTCCCATACGAAAAATGGGTCGTTATTACCAACGACAATGAGATCACCTTTGACAATGCCATTCTCAACGCTGCCGTTTGTGCCAATTAGCGTTTCAAACCGATGATCCACCCCAAAGGTTTGCAGTGCTGCGAGCGAGGTTGCGACTTTTGTGAGAGATGCGGCTGAGAGTGGAGTCGTACCTTGGTGATTCGCCAGTAAGGTGCTACCCGATTGCATCCAGACGCCCTGATCTTGTCCCGAATAGCCCTGCGCTGCTAACTTACTCAAGTATTGCTTGACGGTCTCCGAGGTTTGAGGATCGGGCGTGCCGATCGGGGCGGCAAGCGGGCTTTGTGGTACGGGAGGCAAGACAGTTTTATTAACGGCGCTCTCAGCAGGATTAACGGTTGCGGCGGTTGGGTTGCGATCGTTGGCGCAACCACTAGTAATAAGCAGAGAGCCAGCGAGAAGAATTTGGAAGATCCGGTTTTGATAGCGAAGCTCAAAGACGTTGGGCATAAGAAAAAGGGGGATAATTTCCTGGTTAGCCAGGATTTGCACAAAGCTTTCGGGGGTTGCGTAAGTCCTATCAGCAATACAGCTTAGCGTAAATACTCGCTTTCCTACTTTCCAAGCTTGTTGCCAATTTTAATCTGAGGGAATGGCTCTTAGATTGGCAGGTAAACGGTTCAGAAGCTCGCTATTTGGGTGGTAAATTTCTTTGGTTGAGTCCCCAATTGTCTAGATGTTGGGTCAAAGATTAGCTCCTTGTCCCGTGTTGGGGACATTCTAAAAAACAGATTTTCTTGATGTTTATAGTAATGTTCAGAGAATTATTCAATGTGTTGGTTGCGGCGTAGAGGATGGTATTACGAGTTGCTTGCGCCGACTTTTCTCTTACTCAAAATAGACTAACAGAGCGTTGGACTTTTCACGGTCTGTTTTGTTGTAGAAATTAAAACCTTTGCATGTCTTAGACAGTTTTTACTCATGTTGTCACGATCACATCCTCAAAGAGCTTGTAATGCCTCATGAGATTCTTCCTAACATTACTCGTGGAACGGTTCAATGCTTTGAAGCTTGGCGAATCAATTGCAAAGCTTTGGTACCAATCTAAAAGCTTTGACCTCAGATCCTCAAGTTCCAGGTTCTTTACTTGAAAGATGAGGCTCGGAACTCGATGTTCCAAGTCCAGAAGGTGGAACTTCAGGCTTTTTGCTCGGAACTCCAGGCTCGGAACCTGGTCTTCCAGGCTCAGAAGGCGGAACTTCAGGCTTTTTGCTCGGAACTCCAGGTTCAGAACCCGGTCTTTCGCCTTCGCAACCCGAAACTCCAGGCTTTTTACCTGAAAGGTGTCGAAAAAGGAGCCGTTCACCTCTTCCGCCCCTTCCTCATTGCAGATTAATTTGCAAAGGCTCTAGCTACAGGCTAATTGCGGGGGAGTTTTTTGAAACTGGAATCTCGCAAAGAGCGCGATCGCGTCGATTCTATCCCGCCCTGAAGAGAATTTGAGACAAATCCTCACTCCGTATCTAAAAAGCCCAATCTGTCATGGAAACTGAGGCAAAATCTTAACTCAAGCTCAGAGCCAAGCTTCTGTGCGGGTATTCTACAGAAAGCGTATTTTCTCCCAAGCATGGATTCTTCTCAGCCCCCGTTCGTCCAGCCGCAACCAGCATCAGAGATACAAGCTTCGATGAAATTGCTCCTTCAGCAGATTTGGGGCTACTCCGACTTCCGATTCCCGCAGGGCGAAATTATTCAAACGCTGTTAACTGGACAAGATGCCTTAATCATTCTGCCAACGGGGGGCGGTAAATCAATTTGCTTCCAACTTCCAGCACTAATGCAATCGGGACTCACTCTAATCGTCTCGCCCCTCGTTGCATTGATGGAAAATCAGGTTCAAGACCTGAAACGGCGACGCTTGCCCGCCGCACTTCTGCATAGCGAGATGCCAAACGCAGACCGCAAGAAAGTGCTATGGGCACTAGAAACACAGCAACTTCGCCTGCTGTATTTATCTCCTGAAACCTTGTTGAGCGCTTCTGTGTGGCAGCGGCTCTGTGCCCCTAACCTCAAAATCAACGGCTTAATGGTAGACGAGGCGCACTGCCTTGCTCAGTGGGGAGAAACCTTTCGCCCTGCCTACTACCGATTAGGAGCCGTTCGTCCTGCACTGTTGCAACACAAACCGCCCGGAACTCGCATCGCGATCGCAGCCTTTACCGCCACCGCCGATCCGATCACGCAACAAACCATTCAACGAGTCCTCCGCCTCGACGCCCCTAATCTGTTCCGCCTCAGTCCCTACCGCTCTAATCTATCGCTCAACGTCCAGTCAGTTTCAACCCCAAGAGGACGCCGCCAGCGCTTATTTCAGTTCATCCAGGCTCAAGGTCAGCAACCTGGATTAGTCTACGTTCGGACACGGAGCGACAGCGAAGCCCTAGCCGCTCAATTGCAGCAGCAAGGCTACCGGACGGCTGCCTACCATGCTGGACTTGGAGCGATTGGCTCTGCCAAGCTCCCTTGGATCGCTTCCTCCAAAACTTGCGCCTCTGGTGCGAATCGCCGCCAAATTGAACACGATTGGCTCAGTGGCAAATTGCAGTTTGTAGTGTGCACAAACGCTTTCGGAATGGGGATAGACAAGCCCGACTTGCGATGGATTGTGCATTATCACGCGCCGTTGCTGCTCAGCGAATATGTGCAGGAAATTGGACGGGCTGGACGAGATGGCAAACAGGCGATCGCGCTTACCCTAGCGAGCAATTGGCTTGATCCAGACGACAAAAAGCGTTGGGACTTCTTTCAGCGTCAAGCGCGATCGCAGATCCAATCGGCTCAACAACTGGCTCAAAAAATTCCAACTGAGGGATCAGTAGCAGATGTTTCCAAACAGTTTAAAGAGGGTGCCATCGCGCTGTCTCTGCTGCACAGTAGCGGCAACCTCACCTGGAGCGATCCCTTTCATTACAAAATCAATGTGACTCGAAATACGAAGAACAACGCAACCTTAAACTCTGCACAACCCATGCGAACCTATCTCACGACAAAAGGTTGCCGCTGGCAATTTCTGCTCTCTGCCTTTGGGTTTGAGGCAGAAGCCAAAGCGTTCCACTGCGGACAGTGTGATTCGTGTCAAAAGCGCTAGAACCGATTGAAATAGATATTGAGATGGAAAGATTAGGACTCAAGCAAGAGGTTATGATTGGCAACGCTCTGTTTTGAATCAAAGATTTCTTGAAGGCAAAGTCTTTTTAGGTTAATCAAAGACGCCAACCATACTTACAGCACGAGTTACAGCACGAAGCGTAATCATATCTATACGGTAAACCCAACATCGTTCAAATTTTCAGCTATCGGGAACCACAACAGCCCTGTTACGGTTTGCCTCAATGCCGCGAGCGCGCTCCCCCTATACAGTAGATACATACAGACAAGGCAGTTGATTCACACCACTGAGATGAACAACCTCCTGTCTTCTACCCTCTCTTTAAATGACTCTAAAAGGTGACTGTAATGATGACTCTCCGTTGGCAACCTTGGCAAGAAATGGAAGCTGCTCGGCGTCAATTTGACCGCATGTTTGAAGACCTAGTGCCGACTCGCGAAGCGCTGCTTAAGTCTGAGCATTGGTCTCCGGCAGTTGAACTCGCGAGTACAGACACTGAGTTCACTCTCCGCGCTCAACTTCCTGGAATCGATGCCAAAGATCTCGATGTCCAAGTCGGTCAGAAGGCAGTTTCCATCTCCGGTGAACACAAATTCGAGAAGACCGAAAATAACGGCTACTTCCGCTCGGAGTTCCGCTATGGTACTTTCCAGCGCGTGATTCCGCTTCCTGCTCCCGTACAGAACGAGCAGGTCAAAGCTGAGTTCAAAGATGGCATCTTGACTCTGACCCTGCCCCGGCTGCAAGCGGTCAAGCCCTCGGTTGTGAGAGTGAACTTGCTAGGCGATGTCGCTCCTGAAGCTATCGCTCCTGCTGAAACGGCTCAACCTGAAGCAATTAGCACAGAGCGCAATTCTGTAGAAACCGCAGACGTGACTACCGAAACGACAGGTGACGCTTGGCAGAGCTAAGCTTCCGAAGCGGGGTCGATTGGGCTGATAAGCTAGATAGAGAGGCTGTTTCAGCCCTTTCTTCCCCTTACGCCCCCCTCTCACCCCACCAAGATAGGTTCGGTAAATACCCCTTCATGGAAGTGCCGAACCTGAACAGTATATAAGGAGGGGGATTTGTGTTGCTTCAGGCAATTAGGTTTTACTCTTTCGCAAACCCGTTTGAGTCCGCGCCGCCCTCCTGCTTCTGGCACGACTCGCCAATCCCCAAAGTTAACTCGCTGATTTGATGGAGCCAAAGCACAGATATGGCAAAGGTTGTTGGAATTGATTTAGGTACGACAAACTCGTGTGTTGCAGTCATGGAGGGTGGCAAGCCCACTGTCATTGCTAACGCAGAAGGGTTCCGCACGACCCCCTCGGTTGTGGCATTTGCAAAAAACGGCGATCGCTTGGTCGGTCAAATTGCTAAGCGCCAAGCCGTGATGAACCCTGAAAACACGTTCTATTCGGTAAAACGCTTTATTGGTCGTCGATTTGATGAAGTGACGCATGAAGCCACCGAAGTTTCTTACAAAGTGATTAATGCAGGCGGTAACGTCAAGCTTGACTGTCCTGCGGCGGGTAAGCAGTTTGCTCCCGAAGAAATCTCCTCGCAAGTACTTCGCAAGCTGGTTGAAGATGCCAGCAAGTACTTGGGCGAAACCGTTACCCAAGCCGTGATTACGGTTCCGGCTTACTTCAACGACTCGCAGCGTCAAGCGACGAAAGACGCTGGAAAGATCGCGGGTGTTGAAGTCCTGCGGATTATCAACGAGCCGACGGCTGCATCGCTAGCCTACGGTCTCGACAAGAAGAGCAACGAAACGATCCTCGTCTTTGACTTGGGTGGTGGTACGTTTGACGTATCCATCCTCGAAGTGGGCGATGGTGTGTTTGAAGTGTTGGCGACCTCTGGTGACACTCACTTGGGTGGTGACGACTTCGACAAGAAGATCGTAGATTACCTAGCGGCTGAGTTTCAGAAGGCAGAAGGCATTGACTTGCGGAAAGACAAGCAAGCCCTACAGCGTCTAACTGAAGCCGCTGAGAAGGCAAAAATGGAGCTTTCCAGCGTCACTCAAGCTGAGATCAACTTGCCGTTTATCACCGCAACGCAAGACGGTCCGAAGCACCTCGACACAACGCTAACACGCGGCAAGTTTGAGGAGTTGTGTGCCGATCTCTTCGATCGCTGCCGCATTCCTGTTGAAGCCGCTCTCCGCGATTCTAAGCTCGACAAGAGCAAGATTGACGAAGTGGTTCTTGTTGGTGGTTCGACTCGGATGCCAGCAGTACAAGATGTTGTGAAGCGCGTCCTTGGCAAAGCTCCCAACCAGACTGTGAACCCAGATGAAGTCGTTGCTGTTGGTGCAGCAATCCAAGCGGGCGTCTTGGCTGGCGAAGTCAAAGACATTCTGTTGCTAGATGTGTCTCCGCTCTCTCTCGGTGTTGAAACTTTGGGCGGCGTGATGACCAAGATTATTCCTCGCAACACCACGATTCCGACCAAGAAATCTGAAGTGTTCTCGACAGCAGTAGATGGACAGAGCAACGTGGAAATTCACGTGCTGCAAGGTGAGCGCGAGATGTCGAACGACAACAAGAGCCTTGGAACCTTCCGTCTAGACGGCATTCCTCCGGCTCCACGTGGCGTTCCTCAGATTGAAGTGACTTTTGACATCGACGCAAACGGCATCTTGACCGTCTCGGCGAAGGATAAGGGCACTGGCAAAGAGCAGTCGATCAGCATTACGGGTGCTTCGACGCTACCCAAGGATGATGTTGAGCGGATGGTGCGCGATGCAGAACAAAACGCATCGACCGACAAAGAGCGGCGTGAGCGCATCGACCTCAAGAACCAGGCTGACTCGCTAGCCTACCAAGCTGAGAAGCAGATGAGTGAGCTTGGCGATAAGGTTCCGGCAGACGACAAGACCAAGGTGGATGGATTGGTGAAAGATCTGCGCGAAGCGATCGCATCAGAAGATTTCGATCGGATCAAGACGCTCACCACCGATTTGCAACAAGCCCTCTACGGCATCACGACCAATCTGTATCAGCAATCAAGCGGTGGTGACGCTGCTGGACCTGATGCAGGCGCGGCTCCTGATGGTGGCGCAGCTCCAAGTGGCGATGATGTGATTGACGCTGACTTCACCGAGTCGAAGTAGTGAGCAGCCAGTCGCTAGAGTTCTAGCGATTGAGTTCTAAATCTTAAAAAGCTGGTGATTTCTGAAAGGAAGTCGCCAGCTTTTTGTTTAGGTTGGTCATTTGTTATTGGTCATCTATGATGTCTACAGGCTTGTTGCCTCATTGACAGCGCAATTTCGCAGGAACCGATTAGGGTACGCCACGCAAAGTTCCTGCGATCGCTGAAAATAGACCTTTAAGCTGTCTGCATCCCATGATCTTCGACTCAAATCACTATTGGCTCCGTAATGCTCACGTTCCAGCGTCTCTGATTATGAGCGGCAATAAATGGACAAGCCGCAAAGCCGCGAATGATGGCTTGCTGTTGGTCGATTTAGAAATTGTAGACGGGGCGATTTCAACAATTTTGTCTGCCGGAACTTACGATACCTATACTCACCCCTCGTTAGATCTCAAAGGTCGGATGGTGTGGGCCTGTTTTGTGGATTTGCACACTCATTTAGACAAAGGACACAGTTGGACTCGAACGCCGAACCCAGATGGTACATTCGATAGCGCTTTGATCGCCGCAAAATCCGACGCTAAAAAGTGGACTGCTGAAGATGTGTATCGCCGTATGGAATTTGGATTGAAGTGTAGTTATGTACATGGCACAAAAGCGATTCGCACCCACATTGATTCGTTTGGTAAACAAGGCGAGATGAGTTTCAGCGTGTTTCGAGACTTGAGAGAGCAGTGGCGCGATCGCATGATTCTCCAAGCCGTTTCGCTCGTTCCGTTAGACTATTTTCTTGCACCTGAAGGTGAAGCATTAGCAGATTTAGTCGCTCAATCCAACGGCATCTTAGGCGGTGTTGTTTACATGAATCCTGACATTGACCAACAATTATATCGAGTGTTTGCATTAGCGAAAGAGCGCAAGCTTCATCTTGACTTTCACAGCGATGAAACAAATGATCCAAATTCAATGACGCTACGATACATTGCTCAAGCCGTTCTGCGTCATCAATATAAAAGTAAAGTCGTTTGCGGACATTGCTGTAGTCTATCGGTTCAAGAAAATACTGAAGCTAATAAGACAATTCAACTAGTTAGAAAAGCTGGAATTGGAGTGGTAAGTTTGCCAATGTGTAATCTATATCTGCAAGGACGGCTGCCAAAGCAAACTCCTCGTTGGCGAGGCGTGACTTTATTGCACGAACTTAAAGCGGCTAAAGTTCCCGTTGCGATCGCATCGGACAACTGCCGTGATCCATTTTTCGCATTTGGTGATCATGATGCGTTTGAAGTTTTTAACATGTCCGTTCGCATTGCTCAACTCGATCATCCCTATGGAGACTGGGTGAATGCCATTACGTCAACTCCAGCCGATCTGATGGGATTACCAGATGTGGGACGAATTGGAGTTGGCCTGCCTGCGGACTTGATTATATTCAAGGCGCGAAACTACAGTGAACTATTGTCGCGATCGCAGCACGATCGAATCGTTCTAAGAGATGGCAAGGCGATCGAAACCGCATTACCCGATTATGCTGAGTTAGATGATCTATTCGTGAAGTAGTTTTAGGAGTTGTTTGTCATGAATATAAATCTACAAACCAATCTGTACGAAACAGATTATTTGAAATGGATTGAAACAACAGCCAAAAACCTAAAAGATCGCGATTACACCAGTATCGATTGGGACAACCTGATTGAGGAAGTCGAAGATACGGGGCGTAGTGAGCGTCGAGGGTTTGAGAGCAATCTCACAATTCTCTTGATTCATTTATTAAAGTGGCACTACCAGTCCGAAAAAAGAAGTACCAGTTGGCAAAGCAGCATTGCCGAACATCGCAGACGAATCCGAAAAGTATTGAAGGACTCGCCCAGCTTACAGTCATTTTTAGAAGAGATCATTCCTGAGAGCTATACAGACGCGATCGAGCAAGCCGCAATCCAAACAAGTTTGTCACCTGAAACCTTTCCTTTGACTTGCCCTTACTCAACGATCGAAATCCTAGATTCAAGTTTTCTGCCCGAATAATCCTATAGTTTAGATTATAGAAAGGCTTCGCCAGCATCATGACTTCAGCCACCCATCTAGACGCACTTCTGAGCGACCTCAACGGACTCGACCTCATCACTGAACCAAGCCAAGTCGCCAAGCTATCGCAGGACTACTATCACTTCAGCCCAGTCCTAACGCCACAACTGAAAGACAAAGTGGGCGATGTTGTAATTCGTCCAGCGAACGAAGCGGAAGTGCTCCGTGTGGCTCAGGCTTGTGTGAAATACAAGATTCCGCTGACCGTGCGAGGCGCAGGAACCGGAAACTACGGGCAGTGCATTCCGCTCGAAGGGGGCGTCATTTTAGATATGACCCGAATGGCCGCCGTGAAGTGGATGAAACCGGGTCTAGCGTGTGTGGAACCCGGAGCAAAGTTAGCCGCGATCGACAAACAGACGCGAGAAATCGGCTGGGAAATTCGTATGGCTCCCTCGACGTATCGAACCGCTACGATTGGGGGATTTATCGGCGGTGGCAGTGGCGGAATTGGCTCAGTGATGTACGGACAACTGCGCGATCGCGGCAATTTTTTAGCAGTTCGAGTCGTCACGATGGAAGATCAGCCGCGTGTGATTGAACTGCGCGGCGATGACGTTTACAAAGTGGCGCACGCCTATGGCACAAATGGCATTATTACCGAATTAGAAATTCCCTTAGCCCCCGCATATCCTTGGACAGAAATCATTGCGACCTTTCCTGATTTCATGAGCGCTGCACGATTTGGTCAAGCGCTAAGTGATGCTGATGGAATGCTCAAAAAATTGGTCTGTATTTGCCCTGATCCAATTCCAAACTATTTTGCGGCGCTAAAGAGCTATATTCCGACAGGAACCCATTGCGCTTTATTGATGGTTTCCGAAACATGTTTAGAGCCATTGAATGAATATGTGAAAGACTTTAATGGCACGATTACCTATCAAAAGAGTGCTCAAGATGCGAGTCGAGGAGTAATGCTTGCAGAATATTCTTGGAATCATACGACGCTTCATGCTCGCAGCGTTGATCCAACGATTACTTACTTGCAGACTTTGTTTCCAAACGATAAGAACCTAGAACTAATTGAGCACATGTATCATCATTTTGGAAATGAAATTATGATGCATTTAGAGTTTTTGCGCTATGGCGGAACTGCCCGTCCTGCATCGCTTCAGTTAGTTCGCTATTCTACAGAAGAACGCCTAAATGAGATTATCAAATATCACGAATCTAAAGGGGCTTATATCTTTAATCCGCACACCTATCTGATTGAAGATGGCGGTATGAAAACAGTAGATATGGCTCAACTTCAATTCAAACAGAAAGTTGACCCTTACGGATTGTTGAATCCGGGTAAAATGCGGGCTTGGCTAGAGAAGAACGAGAAGTAGAAAATGCTGTACAGATTGAAGCCGAGCAGAGCTAATCGAGGGCAAAGTCATGAGCTAACTCAGATCACTAAAATCTGAATCAATGTAAGAATTCGATGAAGCTATACTGCTGCTACATCAAAACTTTGTACTCATCAGAATCTTGTACTGAAGATGACACTACGGTTAATGGGCTAAAAAAATATTTGCAGATGTATTTTAGACTCACTCCACGGCTAAACTCCAGGTCTAATGCTTGGCTTGCCACAGTTTGTTAGGCGATCACTTCTACAAAAATAGACACTCATTATTAAGATTCTAAAAACGCTACCATTCTAAAAACACAGGAAATTTCAGAATCTGAGGCGTTTTAGCCTGTATTTTCGTCCTAAATCACAAACATGAATTGTGTAGAAAATTCACGTAAGAAAAACAATTAGTGTCAAACGGTATAAAACACGTTACATTGCCTGAGGTAATCTAAGTTCGTTGAAGTAAACAGCTTAGATTTAGATAAGGAAGGAATTTCTGAATCATTCGGATTAGGGGTGTAAGCCTCTGAATGAGCTAGTTGAGAAGTTGATGTCGTTAGGAGTGAAGTCTCAGCATGTTTGACTGTATCGTTGTCGGAGCCGGGCCCGCCGGAGGAACTGCTGCTTACCACCTCGCTAAGCGGGGACGCTCAGTGTTAGTCCTAGAAAAGGATGCTCTTCCCCGATATAAAGCATGTAGTGGTGGAGTGTCCCCTGCGATCGCGCAATGGTTTGATTGCGATTTCAGTCCTGTGATCTCTCGCAAAGTCAACACAATTCGCTACACCTGGAAACTGGGCGATCCGGTTAATGCAACGCTCAACACACCAGAGCCAATGTGGATGGTGCGACGTGATGAATTTGATCACTTCTTGATCAAACAAGCTCAGCAACTTGGTGCAGAACTGCGCGACAATACTGCCGTTACAGGCATCGAGTTTAAGGGCGACCATTGGCAAGTCAACACCACTGAAGGAACCTTAGAAGCCCGCTACCTGATTGCAGCGGATGGGGCGAAAGGTCCGATGGCAAAGTGGCTGGGCTTTAAGGAGCGCAAAACCCGTATGGGGGCCGTGATGGAAGTGCCTAATGCAGATAGCGGCGCAGCGCAGTTTGATTTTGGTATGGTCAAAAATGGCTTTGTCTGGAGTCTTCCCAAAGCGGATGGCTTCTCCGCAGGAACAGCAACATTTCGTGGCGGAGATGGCGTAGATCTCAAGGCCGCCCTGCTTGACTATGCCGCAGAAGCCAGAATCAACACGGCGGGCGCTCAAATTTATCAGCATCCGATCGCGTTTTGGGATGGTGATGAAACACTGCACACCCGGAATGCGCTATTGGCTGGAGAGAGTGCTGCGATCGTAGACCCAATGACGGCTGAAGGGATTCGCCCATCGATGTTTACTGGCATGAAGGCAGCCGAAGCCATCGATCAAGCATTGGCTGGCAATGCGAACGCGCTGGCCACCTACACCACCACGATTCAGCAGGAATGGGGGAGTGATATGGCGTGGGCGCAGCGCTTAGCAGGCGTGTTCTACCGTGTACCGGGAATTGGTTATAAAGTGGGCGTGAAGCGTCCGACTGCAACCGATCGATTGGGCAAAATTATGTGCGGTGAGTTGCGCTATGCAGATGTCGCCACTCGTGCGCTGAAGCGGTTAAGCGGCGGATTAATTCCTGGAATGGGATAGATGAGTGGTGCGCCTAGCGCCAAAGGCGCAAGCTCCGAAGGACATAGTGCTAATCGCACCTCGTAGGAACTGCGGAGGCGGGGTCTTCTCGCTTCCGCAACGCTAAAAAAACTACTGTGAAGCGCAAGTGAGCGCTTGAGTATTTCTCAAGTAACCTAGAGAGGCTGTACTGCGACCCTCATTGCAGTACACAAACACAATGCCATTTGGTACGATTTCAAGCTTGTAAGACTTGGAAGTTCCTGATTGAGTTTCAAAAAACTGCTGAAGATAGTTCAACAAGCGAAACTTCTATTGGGGAAGGCAGATGAACCGCTAGATTAATTCTGCCGCAGTTGTTTGAACAAGCGCTGGGCAGAGCGATTGGTTGCCTTGGGTCGCGTCAAAATCCCTTGAGAGGGGCTGAACAACAGTGCCAATAGAAACAACAGACAAACGACCAGAACGATCGCCGCTCCAGAGGGTATATTCCAGTAGTAGCTAACGTACAAACCGCTGATGCTAGCAAGCACACTGAGAGCCGCGCCCAAAAGCATCATGCGGTACAGCTCTTTGACCAATAAATAGGCAGTGATGGCAGGCCCAATCAGCAGCGCCACAACCAGCACCACACCAACAGCTTGCATACTGGCAAGGATGGCTAAGGTGATTGCTGCATTTAACCCTACTTGAATCCAGGTGATGGGCAATCCCATTGCTTGAGCAGCTAAGGGATCAAAGGTGTAGAACAAGAGTTCACGATAAAAGACAAACACGACAAACAACACCACGATCGCGATCGCTAGTGTTCGAATCACATCAGCACCTGTAACCGATAAGATATCGCCAAACAAAAAGCTGTGCAGATCCAGCTTGCTTTTAAGAATCGTGATTAAGTTCAGGGGGTGACAGTGAGCTTGGAAATCATAGCAGATGCCGGATAGCAGCCATGAATACAGAAAAGATGAGGTGATTCAGTTTGTTCCACCTCATTGACTACAATAATGTTGCCCTCATTCTAT
>JAHHHO010000062.1 GCA_019359315.1 Myxacorys californica WJT36-NPBG1 | reverse complement strand
GCAAAACCTTGTGCTACTCGAAATCGGTTGAGATGCTCAGGCACTCAATTCGATTACTCTTGCACTACCTCAAATTTCGAGATGTGCCGATTCCATGCTAATTCATCTTCTCATTCAGCAACGCCCTCCATAGCTTGTTCCCCATAGAATGTGACAAGCTGTGTCATGGTGATTGAGAATGCCTCAAACTAGAGTATTCAGGCATTTTCTAAAAAGTTGTGTTTCGCTATGTATGAACTAGGTTTAGCTGCTCTGTCTCTACTGATTTGGGTCTATCTGCTGGGGTTGCGGGGTCAGTTTTGGCGTACAGACCAGCAGCTTCAAGAGGACTCGATGAATGGGCACAATCCCAAAGCAGAAACTGCTGATTTTGCGTCCTCTGTTTGTGTGGTGATTCCTGCACGAGATGAAGCGGATCTGATTTCGGTGACGGTGCGATCGCTGCTGACACAACGCTATCCTGGTTCTCTCAACGTTTTTCTGGTAGATGATCACAGCACAGATGGCACGGCTGAAGCGGCTAGAGCAACCGCGAAAGCGCTTGGTAAATTGGATCAGCTACACGTGATCGCGGCTGCCCCATTGCCGAGCGGCTGGACAGGCAAACTTTGGGCACTCGAACAAGGTATTGAGCAGGCGATGGCGTTAAAGCCCGATTATATCTTGCTAACCGATGCCGATATAGAACACGATCCGACCAACGTAAGCAAGCTGGTTGCTAAAGCCGTGAATGACGATCGCGAGTTGGTCTCGTTAATGGTGCGCTTGCGGTGTGAAAGCTTTTGGGAAAAATTATTAATTCCGGCGTTTGTCTTCTTTTTTGCAAAGTTATATCCGTTTCGTTGGTCAAACGACCCCAACTCTGCGATCGCCGCGGCAGCGGGTGGTTGTAGCCTGATTCGCCGCGAAGCGTTAGTTCGGATTGGCGGAGTCGAAGCGATTCGCCACGCATTGATCGATGATTGTGCGCTGGCTCATGAAATTAAATCTAGTGGCTCTCGTAGAATTTGGCTTGGCTTGACGTCTGCCACTAAAAGTTTGCGTCCTTACGATTCCTTAAATACGATTTGGAGCATGGTGGTTCGGACTGCCTATACACAGTTAAATTATTCGCCTTGGCTGTTGCTCGGAGCGGTATCGGGAATGACGCTCGTTTATCTTGTTCCAATTATTAGTATTATTGTCGGCGTGATCGATAGCAATATAACTTTAGTGTTGGTCGGGATGTTGAATTACGCGCTAATGACGGTAAGTTATCTTCCAATCATTCGATTTTATGGCTGTTCGATCGGGTTTGGTTTTTGTTTGCCTGCGATCGCAGTTCTCTATACGTTGATGACAATTGATTCTGCGGTGAAACACTGGCAAGGTAACGGCGGCGCGTGGAAGGGGCGCGTGTATGAAACGCCGGGTGGTTATTAGAATTAGCGCGTTTACCCAAAAACAGGTAGAGACGCGATTAATCGCGTCTCTACCTGTTTTATATTGCGTTTCGTCGTTACATAATGCGTTCTATCGTCACATCGAATCGATCCGTTAACTGATTTTCAACAATTCCACATCGAAAATTAGGGTTGCATTCGGCGGAATCGGACCAATTCCCCGGCTGCCATATCCTAGTTCTGGCGGAATAATCAATTGACGACGACCACCTACCTTCATTGTGCTAACGCCTTCGTCCCAGCCCTTGATGACCTGACCCACTCCGATCTTAAAATCAAACGGCTGACCGCGATCGCGAGAACTGTCAAACTTCGTTCCATCTTCCAAGGTTCCCGTGTAGTGAACCGTCACCTTCTGACCCGATTTCGGCGAAGCGCCTGTTCCTTCTACTAGGTCGGTGTATTGCAGTCCAGAATCGGTTGTCACAGTTTTTTTCTCCTCAGTACTGTTGGTAGGGGCACTCACTGGCTTCAAATCGGCGGCTTGAGCAACGATGGTTGCAGGTTCGGTTGTGGGGAGGGGAGATGCAATGGCTTCAGTACGATTAGTAAGCTGCGCCACAACAATCACCGCACAACACGCTAGCATCAGGCCCAAACTGATCAGAATTTCTCTCACAATAGATCTCCTGAAATGTGCTTTCTCATTGTGCCACCGAACCCCAACCTTCAGCCCTGATTCCTACTTCCAAAGCTTATTCTCTAAATCTCGCATCTGACGCTCCAAGCGATCGAGCCGTCCGCGCAACTCATCCATTTCCGCTTGACGAGGAACACCCAAATCCATCAACACATTCCGCAATTGACGCTGCATTTGCACCTCAAAGCCGCCCTGCTCAGTCTTCATTTGCTTCATCAAATCATCGACAAAGCCCTTTGCCTGATCGGGATTTAGCTTGCCGTCCCTCACCCACTGATCGCTCACTTCCTTCAGCTTTTCTGCCATTAGAGACGTCGTCCCAATGCCGAGCATGACTAGCTGAGTTAGCCAATTGTTGTTTTCCATAGTGTTCGATTTGCAGCCCAATATATTCAGCCTACTGCACCTATTTTGACAAACCCTACTGGTTTTCCGAAATGCGTAGAAACCGTCCGTAAACATTTGTGGGTTTCCTCATGCTCCGCGCTAGCAGACAGAAATACCCAACCAGTGCGACACTAGATCACACCCGCCGTCAACCCTGTGTGTCATGTCAGATTCTCAAAGCATTAGCGCTGCTGTCGCAGAACTCTACAATACCTATCCATTCCCGCCAGAGCCACTGCTAGATGAACCACCTCCAGGTTACAATTGGCGCTGGAATTGGACGGCTGCCTACAACTTTTGCACCGGACAAAAGCCAGAGCGACAAAATATTCGGATTCTTGATGCAGGATGTGGAACAGGGGTTGGAACCGAGTATTTGGTTCACCTCAATCCTTCTGCAACGGTCGTTGGCATCGATCTCAGTCCTGGAACCTTGGCAGTCGCGAGAGAACGGTGTCAGCGATCGGGGGCAGATCGCGTTGAGTTTCACAATCTGAGTCTCTACGATGCGGATCAGCTTCCAGGTCAGTTTGACCTGATTAACTGTGTTGGTGTATTGCATCACTTACCCGATCCGATTCGTGGCATTCAGTCGCTGGCAACTAAACTTGCGCCCGGTGGAATTTTGCACATTTTCGTCTATGCAGAATTGGGACGCCAGGAAATTCAGTTAATGCAAAAAGCGATCGCGCTGCTGCAAGGAGAGCGCAAGGGTGACTATCGGGATGGCGTCTCGGTGGGTCGTCAAATTTTCGCGACGCTGCCAAAAAACAATCGGCTCGTCCGGCGAGAGCGAGAGCGTTGGGCAATGGAGAATCAGCGCGATGAGTGCTTTGCCGATATGTACGTTCATCCGCAGGAGATTGATTACACCATCGACACGCTATTTGAGCTGATCGATGCATCAGGTTTAAAGTTTCTCGGCTTCTCTAACCCGCGCTTGTGGCAGCCAGAACGCTTGCTTGGCAAGAATCCAGAACTGATGGAGCGAGCCAAAGAACTCAGCGATCGTCAGATCCATCGTTTGATCGAACTGCTTGACCCCGAATCGGTCACGCATTACGAATTCTTCCTCGCTCGTGGCGAACTGCCTCTCTTGGACTGGTCCTCTGATCAAGCGCTTTTGAATGCAATTCCTGAACGCAGTCCATGTATGGATGGCTGGGAAGGTCGCTCCTTGTTTAACTATGATTATCAATTCGTTAAGCTGTCAGAAGAGGAGTTTCAATTTATCCGGGCCTGCGATGCAAATCAAGATCAGCAACGGACGGTGCAAGAGCTTTTGAAAGAGGCTCCGCTGCCGTTAGAAAAAGTACGTGATTTACAAGCGCAACAACTGATTCTGTTGAGTCCACAGGTTTAGAATTGGTGATAATGAGCAGATGTAGCAGACGCTCTTGGCCGCGTTCTGCAAGCAGCGGATTTTTTGAACTACTCATCTGCTACATCTGCTACAAAACCCGCTGCCAACGAAGTTAAGAATGAAGTCGTTTTGGCAAAATTGCTCGTCAGTTAACCTGCCAATTTTGCCTTTACGAATGCCTGCACTTTCTTTCCGTCTGCTTTACCTTTTAGCTGCTGCATTGCAGAACTCATCACTTTGCCCATGTCTTTAGCAGACGAGGCTCCCACTTCAGCGATGATCTGGTCGATTACTTGAGCAACTTCATCGTCTGAGAGTTGTTGCGGCAAAAATTCTTCTACGATCGCTAACTCTTGGGCTTCTTGCTGTGCTAAATCGTCTCGTTTTGCAGCTTTATATTGCTCAATCGAGTCGCGCCGCTGTTTTGCGACTTGAGAGAGCACTTCCAGTTCCTGAGTCTCATTCAACTCCATCTGACCAGAAGGACGGACGCTCACTTCTTTTTCTAATAGAACCTTCTTAATGCTGCGAAGCGTTTCTAGACGGGTTTTGTCCTGAGCCTTCATCGCCGCTTTGATGCCTTCTGTAATGGTGTCTTTTAGGCTCATAGGGTCACTCCTTAAAAACGGCTGGAATGTTATAGGATACTGCGCCAGAACCATTGGCTGATCAAGTGTTGCTAATCGTTTCCTTCGGAGTTGCGCTCTGCGCTAATCGCACCCAACACCTTCAACGTTACCTTCTGTGCGTCTGTAATGCCATCGACTCCTGAAATGATCATGCCATCATAAGGTCGAGGCTTGTGCAGCACTTGCAGACACTCCCCGGTCTGCCGATCCCACAATCGGATTGTTTCGTCTTCACTGCCGCTTGCCACAACGCCGCCGTCAGAGCTGCACGCTACTGACCAAACGCGATCGCGGTGTCCGTCTAATACCTGCACCGCTCCCGTGTTCACATCCCAGAGTTTGACTGTGTGTTCGATGCCGCTACTAATAAAGGTGCGTCCATCAGCGCAGAACACCACAGACGATAAGCGATCGCCATCTTGAAATGTCTTTAAACACTGTCCTGTTTTCACATCCCACAGTTTCAAGGTGTGATCCTCGCTGGCACTGACTAGGGTCTGTCCATCGGGACTAAAGTCAATAGAGGTCACTCTGCGATCGTGATCTTTTAGCGTCTGCAAACATTGTCCGGTGTCTGGATTCCACAGTTGAATCGTGCAATCTTCGTCTCCACTCGCTAATAGCGCTCCATCGGGGCTGTAGGCGATCGACCAAATTCGGCTTTGGGCTGTGATAATTCGACAGCATTCACCACTCAACGTCCAGAGCCGAATGGTCTGATCAAAACTGCCGCTGGCCAAGATTTGCCCATCTGGACTAAACGCCACTGACAGTACCCAATTGGTATGTCCACGCAAAACTTTAGTCGGATCTTCGCCTTCTAGTGTCCAGAGATGAACGGTGTGATCTAGACTGCTGCTGGCGATGCGCTGACCATCGGGACTAAACACAACTGACCAGACCCAGTTGGTGTGGGCTTGCACTGTGTTGAGACATTGACCAGAGACGGTATCCCACAGGTTAACCGTGTTATCGGTGCTCGTGCTAGCAAGCAAGCTATGATGTGGACTAAACGCCACCGACAAAACGAAATTAGTGTAGCCTTGCAAGGTTTTGCGGCAGTCTCCAGAACGGCTCCACACTCGAACTGACTGGTCAGCACTACCACTTGCCATCCACACTCCACACGGACTAAACGCCACCGATCGCACGGGAGCACGATGCTGGTGCAACGTCTTGACGCATCGCTCAGTTCGCCAATCCCACAATTTCACGGTTTCGTCATAACTGGCGCTGGCGAGCAGTTGACCGTCGGGACTAAAGGTCACGTCCCGCACTTCGCCGATATGTCCTGATAAAGTTGTCACATCTTCAGTGACAAGGTTCCACAGTTTTACCGTTTCGTCTTCACTCGCACTTGCCAGCATCTCACCAGATGGATGAAACACGACGCCCCGAACGGCACTACTGTGCCCTTCTAACGTTTGGATGCATTCTCCGGTCGAGATGTCCCAGCGTTTGATCGTGCGATCGTCACTGCCGCTCACGAGAGTCTGACCATCGGGGCTAAACGCGATCGCGCAGATCCAGTGTTGATGTCCACTCAAAATCTGAACGCATTTTCCCGTGCGAGCATCCCAGAGGCGAATCGTGCGATCGGCGCTACTGCTGGCCACAAGGGATTGAACTGGACTAAACGCCACGGCAATCACCCATTCAAGGTGCCCCTGCAAAGTGTGTAGGCAGGCTCCTGTTGCCACATCCCACAGTTTGACAAACGTATCGGCACTGGCACTCGCCAAGGTCTTGCCATCGGCACTAAACGAAATGTCGCACACCCAATGCCGATGTCCTTGCAGCGTGACTCGCTTCTGTCCGTCGGCAACGCTCCAGAGATGCACCTCTCCCGCCGTATCGCTGGCTGCCAGTAGGGTTCCATCAGGGCTGTAGGCAACTGACCAGACGTTGCCCAAGGTATCTGAGAATAACGATTTATGTAAGCTGGCGTTGGTGAAATTGACGTGATGCAGCGTTGCACCTTGAAGATAGGCTTGCCAAACGGCTAACTCGGAAAAGTCGTATCCGGTCAGATCAACCTTGGCACAACACAAGAGATTGAGAACGTTTCCGGCTCCATAACCAGGAGCGCAGCCAAATTCTTGCCGCAGCGATCGCAGCACTTGCCGCAGCTTGTCCTCAAAATCACCATGACAATGAGACGGAGCCGTGAGCCGATCCAGCAAAGGTTGCACAATCATCCGGCTCTGACTTTCTCGAATGTAGTCTTCTGCACTCGCTTTCATCAGCGCGTGGGTCATGAACAGATTGAATTCACCCGTCAGAATTTCCTTATAAATCTGGCTGATCAGTTGATCAATCACATACTCCATGACCACGGGCTGTTGCGTGAAATTGGCTCCACGTTTTTCAACTAACGGTCTGCGGGCTAAAGATGCTAGCGCTTCTAGTAATTGGCGTTTTGGTACCGGAGGAACAATGTCGTCTGCCAGTTCCGCGATCGACACGCCATTCCGGTTGATTGCGATCCAATACATCATCTGCTTCTCTAAATCAGAGAGCCGATCAAACTGTTCGTCTAACAGTTGAGAAATATCGCCAAACACAGAGGTTTCTTGGTTCAAAAACTCAGCCACATTCCCATCAAACAATTCTTGAATTGTGGCAGCCGCGATCTTCAGCGCTAAGGGATTCCCAGTATAAAGATCGGTCAAATTTTCAAACGTTTGCTCAGTGGCGGTGAGGGATTTGGGCTTCAGTAGTTGATGAACATCAGACGCAGCGAGTCCTGTCAGCCGGAAAGAACGAATGGTGTCTCCTTCAAGCGCAGCGACTTCTCGCGGCTTTTCTCGACTAGTGATCACTAAACAGCTTTGATGCACCGTTTCACCGATTCGGCGGAACAAGGCTCCGTAAGCTTCATACCCGATCGGGTACTGTCCGGTCTGCTCACCGCTCCCTAGAATAGATTCGGCGTTATCTAGAATCAGGAGGCAGCGCGACGATCGCAGGTAGTGCATTAACCGCCCAATCTTACCGTCCACGGTTTCGGGGAGTTCGGTTTCCTGCTGCCTTGAGAGAAATTGAATCACGTCAGCCAGAATGTTCTCAATCGGAGGGGCGTCTCGCAGCGATCGCCAGATCACCTGCTCAAACTGGTCTTGTAGTGCTGTTGCCAACTTTACAGAAAGCACCGTTTTACCAATGCCGCCCATCCCTAGGATGGTCACTAAGCGGCACCCATCTTGGATGATCCAGCGTTGCAATTCTGCAAGCTCATAGGAGCGTCCGCAAAAGCTGGAAACATCGATCACTTCACCCCAGTCATAGTGAGGAGCGGGATGGGGAGAATGGGGAACGCCGTTAGGCGGCAGAGACTGCGAAGCAATGGTTAGAAGGTTGTTGTCTTCATCTATGACTCGACTCGACGCCCACTGTCTGAGGACAACTCGAAAGTTACTCTTGGTCACTCGCTGCCCAACGTGTTCTGAGAGTGTCTGCCAAAGTTGAGATCCGACTAGCTTCACATAGTCCGGATCGTAGCCTTTGGTGATGGCCATTTGTTCGTACGTTT
Organism: Myxacorys californica WJT36-NPBG1; assembly: GCA_019359315.1. Lineage (GTDB taxonomy): Bacteria > Cyanobacteriota > Cyanobacteriia > Leptolyngbyales > Leptolyngbyaceae > Myxacorys > Myxacorys californica. The sequence goes on along the minus strand of JAHHHO010000062.1, from coordinate 22,886 downwards.
GCCCTTCACACGCCAGACGAAAGACCGTTTCTTGCAGGTCGGTCAATCGCTCTCGTTCCAAAATGCTGTCTAGCACCCTTAGTGCTTCATCGATATTCATAGTTGATTGCACCCTACCCAGATTGATTGAAGGAGCGATTTAGATTCCAGAGCCTTCATCTGAACCTGTGGGTTCTTACGTGATTGGGCGCTGGTCGCTTCAAATGGTATGAATTTCAACCCGCCTCAGGGAAATTACGGAGCTATTTTCATTGTGGAACAAACCCTAAGGATTCACAACTAACGTTTTATAACGTTTGTGTTGCTGCAAGTCCTAACTTTTTCCCACAGACCTACTAGACCTGTTTGTTTTATTGTCTTGAATACAGGCGGTCGAGAAAGGCAATAGGTTATGGAGCCAGGACTTCCCAGTCTACATCCTTCACTTTCCATTCTCCTCCCCCTGCATAATACGGTTTGCTCAACCGTAGTAAGTCAATAACTGCCGTTCATTCGCCCCAAAACAATGACGAACCTGAACTTCTCACAAATCGCGAATCGGTTTCTGTTATCTGTACTAGAAGGTTTAGTCGATGGCATTCTGATGATTAATGTTGACGGCGACCTGATGTACGCAAACTCGTGTGCCGCAGAAATCTGTCAGAAGCTCAATGCCGAAGCTAATCATCTTCCTGCGGAGGTCTGGCGTTCCTGTAAAGCGCTAATTGAAAGCCGAGATCTCTATGGCGATCGCCCATTGGTGATCGAATCAGAACTGACGACTCCAGAGGGCCAAACCTATCGAACTCGCGCTCAGTGGCTCACGCTCGACGAGTTCGAGCAACCCTGTCTGCTGGTTCGACTCGAAGATCAGCAACAGTCTCTTCAAAGCCTTGTGTTTTCTGAGTCGAGGATGTTTGGCTTGACGCCTCGTGAGGCGGAAGTATGGTTTTTGCGCCGTTGCAACTTGTCTCGCAAGGAAATTGCGGCGCGACTGTTCATTACCATCGACACGGTAAAGAAACACTTAGGCAACATTCAGACAAAGCGCCAAGCTAATCAGGAGGGATGGTGCTGAGAGAGAAAAGATAAAAACTAGAGATGAGAACTTATCAAGCTTTGGCTTTGATCAGTTCTCATCTCCTAACGTTAAGTACGTCAACACAAAAAAGATGTAATAAATTTTGTCTCTTTATAACGATGAGCGCTCAAAAATTGTTCGAGATTCCGAAGCTTGGTTTTTCAATTTGAAAGAACAGGAGTGATCGCTAGGATTAGGCAGAGATAGCAATAAGTCTGTGAAACTCAAAAAAGACATTCAAGTTTTAGAACGGGTTTGACTATTGACCGGGTGGCAGTTGAGAAGATTGACCACCCGCTAACAGTTGAGTCTTCATAGCAGCGAGTTCGGCATCAATTTCATCCGTTTCACCGAGCGCTTCAATCCGTTTTTCAAGATCGGTGCTGCCCAGTTCTGCGATCGCTTCTGAATTTGCCTCAAGCTGCAATACTTTATCTTCCATCCGCTCAAATGCATTCATGGCGCTACCCGTTCCCACGCGACCCAGCATTTCTTGAATCTGAACCGAGGCTTTGGCAGAGCGGGCACGGGCAATGTAGAGATCTTTTTTCGTTTTCGCTTCCTGAATTTTGCTCTCCAGTTTCATCATGTTTTGCTTCAGCCCAGTGACCACTTCCGACTGCTGACCGAGTTGCGCTTCCATCGCTTCGGCTGTGTCTAAATACGATTTGCGGCGAGTTAAAGCTTCTCGTGCGAGAGCTTCATCTCCTTTTTGCAGGGCAAGTTGCGCACGACGATACCACTCGTCAGACGTGGAGCGAGCTTGTGACGCCTGGCGTTCAGTGCGTTTTTGAGTTGCGATCGCGTGTGCCACCGCTTGACGAAGCTGAATCAACTCATCCTGCATATCCAACACCGCTTGCTCCAGAATTTTTTCTGGATCTTCCATCTGTCCGATGAAATCGTTGATATTTGCACGAATGGCACGCCAGATTCGATCAAACAGTCCCATAGCAGATCTCCGGTAGGTGGGGTATGGGGTGTAGAGAGTGAGACGTCAAGAAAAGATGCTGATCAAAGCAATTTTTCTCTAGATCCCATCTCCTGTCCCCGCTTGCCGATTTTCCTCAATACTACCGTAGGATACAAAACCTCTTGCAAGAGTGAACTAGCAACAATTTTTTTAGCAGAGTCAACGCTTTGTCTTCCGTTGATGGTTCTACTGGTCTGTCAAATTTAGATGAATGGGTTTGGAAAGAGTGAGGGATGAGGGATGAAGTAAGCACGGTCATTCTTCCATCCTTACATTTCACTTCTCATCCCTCATCCCTCATTTCTAATCGCTCTACCGCTGATTGATATCTGCTGAAATTCCTTGGTTTTGCAAGGCTTGAGCTTTTTGTTGAGCTTCCACTTGATTCTTAGCCGCACCAAGTTGAATCTTGCCGTCAGGACGCAGGTAAGCATCAGGAGCAACCTTGCGAGCCGCATCTAAAGAGCGATCGCCAGTAAACGGAATTTCCACTTTATAAGGGTGATTTTCATTTGAAGTTCGACTGACAACGGTTGGAGCAGCTTGAACAGGCGGAGAGTAAACTTTAGCTCGAACGGGAGGACTATAGCTTCTGATCGGCGGCAGCGGACTATAGCTTCTAGCAGGGGCAGGATTGTGACTTCTGGCAGGGGCAGGACTGTAGCTGCGTTGCGATTGTAGGGAGGGTCGCTGCCCAGAGTAGCTTGATCCACCGCTCGAAGAAGAGGCACTATAGCGGTTCGCATAACTCGATGAGGTTCCTGAGGAGTAGCTTCTGGCAGGAGCAGATTGAGAACGACTAGGCGGTGCGGCACTACTAGCTGTTGCTCCTGTGGATGAGGCAGTTCCTCCTGAAAAGCTAGGTGCCGGAGGAGAGACGACAGCGCCACCATTCGACTGCTCGTTTGAGCCGGGTTGCTGTGTCTTTGAAGAAGCAGAGGGTTGCAAAGTAGATTGGCTAGCGGTTCCTACGGAGTTGCGCCCCGCGCTAATCGGAACGTTTCCCCGGGGTGCGCTCTTTAACGTCGCGAGATTGTCGAGTCCCAAGTTCACAAATTCTTGAGAATCCAAGGGTACACCCACTGGAACGTCGCTTTCCCCGACAGGATTGGTCGTTGTTTGACGAATAGCAGGAGTCTCACGCTTAGCAAAAATGCTGCCGATATTTCGCAGACTAGCGGGATTCATAATCACATATCCAAACATGGCGCTAGAGAGCAACAGCACCAGCATGGAGCCAACACCAAGCGGTGTTACCAAGCTTTCTAGAAAACTGCGTTCCACTTCAACTTGAGACTCTTCTCGCGATAGGCTTTGAAGCAATTCTTCAGAAGATTCTAAGTAATCCTCAGGAGGAGCGTTAGTTTCGGTTAGATCAGCGCGATTCGCTCTGCGAAGCTCCGAAGGATCGTCTAGATCTGGATCGGGTTCTTGGGTCGTCTCTGAGGGAGACAACGCACCATGTTCTGCCCCGGAATCTAAATCTAGATCGAGGGCAAGCCGCGCAAGTTCTGTCGAGGACTCGGAAGCATTTACATTCAAATCCTCAACACCTTGATCTTGAGAAAATGCTTTGGAGACGGAATGAGCGCCGACTAGTTGAGGAGAACTAGCGGCTCCAAGTGAAAGCATTGCTGCTTTAATCTGCTTTTGTTTTGGAGGAGCAATGATCGATGAAAGGGAGTGTCCCACTTGTACGGTCCCACGTTGGGGTACTCGTTGCCGTCGATATCGAGTTAATTCATCATCTAATCGAATATCTAAGCAGTCCAGGGCCCGCTGTAGTTTAGGATGGATAGACTCACTCGACGCATCGTGACGCATGTAGCACTCCAGATAATTCGCCATTCGGAGTTCGTAATTGACTAGATGTAAATTACGAATTTTTACCAGATAGTTTGCGTATTTAGTGTAGTTCAGACTTTAAGAAATGAAGCAGTTTATTCGCGCTTGAATCGCTTCTACACCAGAATAGATAAGCCGCAACCGTGCTAGTACGGGAAAACTATTAGTACAGAAACATGGGTAGTACAGCAACATTTCGTAGGAGTTACTTAACTTACCACGCAGCGATCGTAGAATTTACCTCTGACAGACGACAGGCCACGAGTGAGGATTTATGTTAGAGATTCAACAGCTTCTCCAATCTTTTGAATTACCTCAAAGCCAAGAACAGCAGCAGTTCGAGCAAATCTTAGCGAGTTGGACAGCGTGTGTTGGGGACGCGATCGCAGCGCAAGCTCGTCCGCTTTCAGTTCAGCGAAATGTTCTACAAGTCGCCGTTTCTAGTCCGGTATGGACGCAAACTCTTGTATTCGAGCGGCCCAAGATTCTACAGAAACTAAACGATCGCTTGGCAGATCCGCTAGAAGAGATTCGGTTTTCCACAGTTCAATGGCATCAGCAGCCCTTACTATCTACCTCTGCTGATCCAACAACTGTGTGGACTAATCATCCTTGTCGGTGCTCAGATGCGAGTCTTGCCAAAGGGAATGGTAAAGCAGCGACGTCTTCTCAAGCTTCCCAACTGTGTCTCACTCCAGAAACTGCCTTTGACCAATGGCTGACCCGCATTCAACAACGTAGCCAGCACTTGCCAGTGTGTCCTCAATGCCAGTGTCCAACCCCATTCGGAGAACTAGAACGCTGGGGAGTCTGTTCACTCTGCTCGGCGCAGAAGCAGTAATATACATATCTTTTGATATCTGTAAACCGTCATTCTAAGGGTATTTGTATCTAACTTTCATCAGAAGTTTGTGGAGGTTTAGAAGAGCATACTTACGTATCAAGACAAATTGAAACTTAGCATACCCTGCAGGAATAATTACAGTTAGAAACCTTATTTATTTCTAAAACATTGAGTTGACAGGAATGTATAAACGTCTAGTGTTTAACTTGATCCCTGACCAGTTTGAGGCAAAATTCCTATAATTTCGTTCAATTTAAAAAAATCGAGTTAAATAAATAGCCACTGCAATGTAATTCTAAAAAGAATCTAAAATCAGTTTGCTGCGTCTAAAACCTTAGAACCGTTATATAACAACACATTTAAGTTGTTTGATGAAGCGATGACATAAAAAATAGAAGGCAGAATAGATCGTGGGAATACTGCTTTAAGTCTGAAGCAAGAAAGTAAGTTGAAAATTGTTTCAACATGTCAAGAAAATTGTTTTTTCCTCACAGCTACTTAAGCGGCACGCTCTCTGAGTTGCGGCTTAAGTCATGAGTCTTGTTTTTAATCAGTCAAATTCCGTTAAAAATCCTCTAAACTATGCAACGTTCTGACTTCTTCACCTCAGCTTGTCGCCATTGTCGGCACTACCTTCCGCAAGGTAGACGCGGAGGACATTGTTCTCAACTAGATGTGCCGGTTCAGGGGCGGTGGAAAGCTTGCGCGATTGCCGCACCCGTTTTTGAACCTGCATGGGAATTTGACGGACTTCCAATGTGGCAACAAGAACGGTTGGAGGTACTGCAATCTCCGGTGCCTACTCTTCTGGAAGCAGCAGACGTTGCTGTAGTTAGTAATTCCTAGCTTGAGCAGCATTCTGAGATCGCGCTTGATGCAATGCCATTGATGCCACTTCCTACAGGGATATAGCTTTCGCGCCGTGATCACGGCGCGATTTTTTAAGGCAGCCAAGGGTATTTGCGAAAATTGGGCGGGCGTTTTTCTAGAAACGCTTGCTTGCCCTCCGATCCTTCTTCACTCATGTAGTAGAGCATAGTCGCGTTGCCTGCTAGTTCTTGTAGTCCGGCTTGTCCGTCGCAGTCTGCGTTAAATGCGGCCTTGAGACAACGAATCGCGATCGGGCTTTTCTCTAGAATTTCATTTGCCCAAATGAGGCCTTCTGCTTCAAGCTGCTCGATCGGAACGACGCAGTTAATAAGTCCCATCTCTAACGCTTGAGCGGCGGTGTATTGGCGGCAGAGATACCAAATTTCTCGCGCTTTCTTTTGCCCGACAATCCGAGCCATATAGCTTGCTCCAAATCCTCCATCAAAGCTGCCAACTTTAGGTCCGGTCTGACCAAAGATGGCGTTTTCAGCCGCGATCGTTAGATCACACAGCACTTGCAGAACGTTCCCACCGCCGATCGCATAGCCTGCGACCAAGGCAATCACCACTTTTGGCATGGAGCGAATTAAGCGCTGTAAATCCAGCACGTTTAGACGCGGTACGCCTTCATCATCTATGTATCCTGCGTGACCCCGGACACTTTGATCGCCTCCAGAGCAGAAGGCGTATTTGCCGTCGGTGTGAGGCCCAGCTCCGGTTAGCAAGACAACGCCAACACGGCTGTCTTCACGGGCATTCGCAAAGGCGTCGTATAGTTCTACGATCGTTTTGGGGCGGAAGGCGTTGCGCTTGTGGGGTCGGTTGATCGTAATTTTGGCGATTCCGTCGGTTTTGTGATAAAGAATGTCTTCGTAGGTTTTAGCGATGTGCCAGTCAGAGGTCATGAGTCAAAGGGTTGCGAATGTGCCTAGATTATTTTTGCGCCATTGGGCATCAAGGTAACGATCGGTTTTGAGTTCTAAAAGGCGAATTCCTTCTGTTGGTAAAGGATTCAGTCGCTGGGTGAACTGCTCCCACGTCTGGATGCATTCATACTGCACCTCATAAGTCTGGCAGAGTTTGGCGAAGTCTATGTTTTGAGGCGTGGCGAAAAATGCTTCAAACGGCGGATCAAATTGGGAAATTGGCAACATATTGAAAATGCCGCCGCCGTTGTTGTTGATCAAAATGATGGTGAGGTGTGATTTCTGCGATGTTACGCCCTGCGCTAATTGGAGCAAAAATCCGTTCGTATCGTGCAATAGCGCCAGATCTCCCGTCAATAACACGGCGCTCTGCTCATAAGCGATTCCTAACGCTGTCGAAAGCGTGCCATCAATGCCATTCGCGCCGCGATTGAAAAACGGTTGAATAGCGCGATCGCTCGGTTGCCAAAAAAATTCGACATCGCGCACGGGCATGCTGTTCGAGACAAATAGTGGAGTATGTCTGGGAAGATGCTGCGACAGCAGCCACGCCGCTTTTCCCTCAAACAGGCTGACTTCGGCTGCCAAGGTCTGATCAATGGTGTGTCGCGTGTTGGATTCAGCCGTTAACCAAACGTCGAGATACTGAGAATCACCTAAGCCTGCTTCTGGAAGAGTGACGTGTTCGACAGATATTGGAATGTGAATCGTTTTGCCGTGGAGCGGATCGAGGTTGCGATCGCCCCCCGGATCTATCACATACTGTTTTGGCTGATGCACCGCTAACCATTGCCGCAGTTCTTTGCTAGTTGGCATTTCTCCAATCCGAATCACAACCTCTGGCGCTAATTTTTCGGCAAAATTGGCGTTTCTCAGAATCGCGTCGTAGGTTGAAATCAGATAGGGCTGAAGGCGGGCATGATTTCGTACCGGGGATAATCCTTCAGCTAGGACAGGCATTCCTAGCGCTTTTGATAGGTGCGCGATCGCAGCGCAATATCGCTCTGCATCCTTGGGTTGAGCAACCCCAGCAATGATGATTCCCCGACGTCCAGCATCTGGCACACTCCATGCCAACGGTTTTGCTTCTCCCACCAAATCATCGACCGAGCGGACGTGATCAAAAAAGTCGTGTGGAAACTGATCGGCGATTTCGCTCATTCCGTCCTGTTGAATGGGCGGTAATGGATCGCGAAACGGTAGATTCAAATGCACCACCCCAGCAACGGGATAGCGCGATCGCTCCCATGCCTGCACAATCGTTTGCCGCCAATAGGCCAACATCGACAGTTCCAACGACGGCAACGCGACTTCAGCGTAACTAGCATACGACCCAAATATTTTTTGCTGGTCGATCGCTTGTCCGGCATTGCAGTTGCGGAGTTCAGGTGGACGATCCGCTGTTAATACCAAAAGCGGCACTCGGCTTTCTCGCGCTTCGATCACAGCAGGATAAAAGTTTGCCGCAGCGGTGCCAGAGGTGCAAATCAGTGCCACAGGCTGACCCGTGCGCTTGGTAATTCCTAACGCAAAAAACGAGGCGGAGCGTTCATCTAAAACCGGAATTGCGTTGATGTTGGGATGGCGAGCAAACGCGATCGCGAGCGGTGCGGATCGCGAACCCGGACAAATCACCGCCGTCTTCAGACCAAGCCGTGCTAACGTCTCAGTCAGAATAGATGCCCAGAGCGTATTAGTATTGCGAAAATCCAGCGGCATGAAATCAGAATAAGCGAGTACTGCTCTTCTACGGTAGTCGGTTTGCTCTTACCTCTACGCGGTTTCTAGGAAGTTCGCTATGCGCTAATCGCCTGAAGCAACGCCTGCAACTTTAGCTGCACCTCTGCCAGTTCCTTCTCAGGATTTGAGCCTGCCACAATTCCTGCGCCTGCAAACAATCGCGCTTGACGGCCTTGAATTAAGGCAGAGCGAATGCCAACCGCAAACTCACCATTTCCCTGATGATCGACCCAACCGATCGGAGCGGCATAGAGCGATCGCTCAAAGGCTTCAAATCGGCGAATTTGCTCACAGGCCTCCAGTCTCGGCGCACCCGCTACCGCAGGAGTTGGATGCAGTTCTGCCACCACATCTAGCAAATGGACGCTAGAAGGAACGCTTGCCCGAATCGGAGTTTGCAAGTGCTGAATATTAGATAGCTGTAGCAGTCGAGCCGGGGCAAGCTGAGGGGATAATCCTAGCGTGCTTAAATGCTGCATAATCGAATCGATGACGACCTGATGCTCATGAATTTCTTTCCGACTGTTGAGCAAATGGTTGGCAAATTGAGCATCTTCTGCGGAGGTTTTGCCACGCGGGGCTGACCCAGCGAGAGCATCGGTAGTCAGGGTACGCTCCGAGAGAATTTGAGAAATGCCGACCAGCCGCTCAGGACTCGCCCCGATAAAGGTTGAGCCTCTTCCGTTACTGGATGAGAAAATATAGCAGTTTGAATACAACTTTTGAAGATGATGCAGCGAAGCCACTAAATTGAGCGGCAGTGGAGAAAAGATGTCCAGTGCATGAGCTAAAACTACTTTGTGAAACTGCTTAGCTCGAATCAGATCTAATGCAGCAGCAACAGAGGTTGTAAATTGTTCGGGCGGGGCTACAAATTTCTGTTGAAAAAATGTTTTATTAGCATCGCTCAAATTCACCACTTCGTATTTAACGGCTTGAATTTTTTGCAGCGTTTGCCATACCCGATCAACAGTTGCTTCAACATCAAAATCAGCATCAATAACGACGTTTGCAACAACCGTGTAGCGCTCCTCTAAACTCCGTGTGAACTCTTGCGGAGTCTGGCAAAGCCACTCGTGACTCGACAAGGAGCTAGAGCGGACAATTTGCCAAGCGGGTAGAAAGACCGATGCGGCGGCAAACGCAGCTTCTCTGCTCGTATCAAAGAACGAGAAATTACAGAAAAAATGTGCCCCAGCAAAAGGGGCATTTAGGTCTCCAAACAGAGTTGTTTTTGCTAATGCGGTTTGAATAAACTCTTTCGCCTCAGCAAAACGATGACGACCTTCTGTTTCTAATTGTAAGGCAACATCAAACGCTAAAATTGCTTCTTGATGGCCGCTTTTTTCAAAATAAAAGTGGCGCTGAGTGGGTTTAACAACAGAATGTAAAACAGCTAATAGATCAACTGGCTCAATTGCTAGAGAAATACTAGCGATGCGTCGCTCTTGAAGATCAGAAATGGACTCTTTGCAGGTAAGTAAAAACTGATATAGGTCTTTATAAGTAGGACGTTGATCGAGTTGATACTGAATAGCTGTCATGAGCAAACAAATCTAAAGGTTAGCTTTAATGAACCTGCGATCGATGCAAGGTGAGACCCTGTAGGAATCACACCGAGATCTGGACGATCGCAAAAGCAATCTGCGATTGGCTCGACGAAGCCCGAAAGAGCTTCGCAGAGCGAAATCAAAAAGACCGCACTTAGACTATTAGCTGATCTTAATCGACTCGGTGATTTCCGTTGACTAAACCAGCACACGAGAAGATTTTTTACGACTCACCGAAAGCCGGAATTGGTCAGGCGGCACAAATGTTATACCGCGCCGACTAGGACGCACAGGACGGTCATAATTTGTTTGCAATTCGTAACAAGATAAAACAGTTGCCAATACTAGTTTCATCTCAAATAGTGACAGCGCCATCCCAATACAACTCCGATTGCCGCCGCCAAACGGAAAAAATTCGTAAGGTGAGAACTTCTGCTCTAAGAATCGTTCTGGCTGAAACTGATCTGGATTTTTGTAGGTCTTGGCTCTGCGATGGGCGAGGTAAATGCAGGGAACAAGAACGCTTCCGGGTTCGTACTCATACCCCTCCAGCGCGATCGCATGTTTCACTTTGCGCGGCTGAGCAATCAGCGCGATCGGGTAAACGCGTAATGCTTCTTTGCAAACGGCGTTTAAGTACGGTAACTGAGATAGAGCCACTGGATCGGGCGTGTCTCCCATTGCCTCTAATTCACGCGCTAACCGTGCCAAACACTCTGGATGACGATGAATCCAATAGAACGCCCATGTCAGCCCTGAGGCTGTTGTTTCGTGGCCTAGCAGCAGCAACGTCATGAGTTGATCCCGAAGCTCTTGGTCGCCCATCGCCTCGCCTTGCTCGTCGCGGGCCATCATTAGCACCGATAGAATGTCCGTTCGCTGGCTGAGATCTTGCGATCCTTCGGAGCTTGGCGAAGCTAATCGTCGCTCTGCAATTTCGGCAAAAATCAACGAGTCGATTTCCTTCTGTCGATGGAGAAAATCGCCCCAAGGACTCTGTTTTCCTAAGTTCTGCTGAAGCACTGGAAAAAAGAATTGCGTTGAATACAAGGGCGACGTAATCGCTTCTAGCAATTGACTCAGTAGCACTCGAAGCCGTTCGTAGCGTTCTCCTGGCACAAGTCCAAAGACAACTTGCAAAATGACCTGAAGCGAAATCTCCGCCATCTCCTGGCGAATAAAGATTGACGCTCCGGTTTGCCACTGCTCAATTCGCGATCGGGTTAGCTGACAAATCAAATTTCCCTGACTATAAAGCTGTTCTCGGTGCAGGGCAGGCATGAGCAATTGACGCTGCCGCTGATGCTGCGCTCCGGCTTGCATGATCAGCGATTGATTTCCGACCAGCGGACGAAAAATGTGGGTGACTTGACCAAACTCAAACGAGTCGGACAGGGTTGTAAAAATCGATTGAATCGATTGAGGATTGCTAAAGAAAACAACAGGGGGTGAGTTGATGCCGAGGACTCGAAGCGTGAAGGTATCGCCGTGTTGAGCAGCGCAAGCGTCGAGAAATTTTAGGGGCTGAGCTACGATCGCGAGAGTTTGTAGCAGCGGCGGCAAGTGAGAACCAGCAGGCAAAGTCATGAATGTTGTGAATCGAGGGTAGTTAAAAAGGGATCAAACGTTTTGTGAGTTCCAGTTTCAGCAGATCTTCAACTAGCCGAGGGTATTCATTCCTTGGGAAGGGTTGCCGGAGGCGTTCGCCACATCTGTTACCTGATTTGATGCCAGCGATGTCGATGCGACAACGATAAGGAGAACTGCATTTCCATCATTCATTGTGCTTTAACTGAAATTCAATTTCACGCGGATAAATTAACCAAACTCGCTGCGTCGGTTGCGATAGAGTTTGCACGAGCGGCGATAGCTCATTAATTTCTCGCAGTCCTTTGGTTGTTTGAATGTTAATGCCTTTGTGATAGAGCGTGTAGCCGCGACTCACCGCAACTCTTAAACCTGCGTAATAGTTAGCATCAAGTCCAGCTTGAGTCAGCCAGTGATGCGCTTTTTCTAGCAGGGTGGCGCGATCGCACTCATCTAAATGCGTCACCTCTAGCGCTTTCAGTAAATCGCGATCCAAAAATCGACGACACAGATCAGACAGGATCGGATCGTCATGATATTGCCAGCGTTGAAGATGATAGACAAACACCCCGTCATCGGTCGCCAAATATTGCTCTAAGGAAGGAGAATCGTGACTTAACCAAGCGCTAACATTCTCATCCGCCATCAACGTTCCAATTTGAAATAGCTGTCTCGCCCGTTCAAAGACTTTCGACAATACCCACGTCGCTGCAATGTTTTTGTGATGGTTGTAGACCTGAGCGTACATGAAATAGCGGACGACTAAATAATGCTCGATCGCGGCGATGCCTTTCTGAGCCACGACAAGCTGTTGGCTGACCAGATCGTATCGCAGCGCCATCAGAATTCGATCGAGGTCAATCTTGCCGTAAGATGCGCCTGTGAAGTAGCTATCGCGCATCAAATAATCCAAGCGATCGCAGTCTAACTGACTCGAAATCAACTGCCAGACGATCGGCAAAGGATATTTTTTGGCATAAACCTGCTCGATTTGACCCAGCAGACTTGGCGAGAACTGATCCAACAACTGCCGAATCGGAGCAGAGTGGGCCAGAATCTGCCGTGACCACATCTCATGATCGCTGCCAAAAATTTCTTCTGCCGTATGGCTAAATGGGCCATGCCCAATGTCATGAAGCATCGCCGCACATAGCACGATCGGACGATGAGGCAGCAGTTGCGGATAGTCCCGAAGGATGCGATCGAAGGCTCGCCGCGCCACCGCCATTACCCCAATCGAATGGGTAAACCGCGATCCTTCCGCACCGTGAAAGGTGAGACTGGCAGGACCGAGCTGCCGGATTCGTCGCAAGCGTTGAAAGGCAGGAGTATCAATCAGTTTAATTAACAGCGCTTCGGTTGGGTCGTTGCTGTTGAGCGCGATCGCACCATGCAACGGATCGTGATACACCCGCTCAAATCCCACAGTTCAGCCCTCACGTGTTTCCGGCGACGAGAGAATCTGAGGTGACAGTCTCAACCGCCGCTTGATACTGATTATCGGCCGCCGTGCCAATTTGATCGAGGCTAATGGCTTGGTCGAGGGCCACGATGCGATCGGGCTGAATGCCTAGTTTGTTGATGTCCGTGTGATTTGGCGTTTCGTACTTCGCGACCGTAACCGCTAATCCTGCACCATCAGAGAGATCAAACAGCGATTGAATTAAGCCTTTGCCAAAGGTTTTTTCGCCAACAATGGCGGCGCGCTTATTGTCGTGCAGTGCGCCTGCCAGAATTTCGCTGGCACTAGCGGTGCCTTGATTGACCAACACCACCAGCGGATCGTCGGTTAACGCGCCGCCCAGCGCTTCAAAGCTGCCAATCGTTCCTTGACGATTAACGGTGTAAACGATCGTGCCATCGTTAAGCCAAAGCCGCGCAATCTCAACACCTGCGTTCAGCAAGCCACCTGGATTATTTCGCAAATCGAGAATGTAAGAATCTGCACCTTGGCTTTCTAGCTTTGCGATCGCATGAGCGACTTCCATCGTTGCATTGGCGTTAAACTGGCTCAGCTTCAGGTATCCCACCTTTTTTCCGTTCGTTTGAGGGCGGAGTTCTGCCATGACCGGATTGACAGCAATGCGATCGCGGCGTAACACCAAGTCTTGCTCCGCCTGTCCTGTTCGCGCTACGGTCAGCGTCACCTGACTGCCAATCTTGCCCCGCATTCGCTCTGCGGCTTCATCGAGGCTTAAGCCCTGCGTCGAAACGCCATCAATCTTTAAGATAATATCTGCCGCTTGAATGCCAGACTTCGCTGCTGGTGAGCCTTCAATCGGGGAAATCACTTTGAGCAGCTTTGTCTCTAGGTCAAGCGCAATCTGCAAGCCAACGCCGGTCAGCTCTCCAGAAGTCGTTGTTTGCAGGCTCCGATACTGATCGGGCTTTAGCAACCGCGTAAACGGATCGTCTAACACCGCGACCATTTGCGCGATCGCCGCATAGGTCGCTTCTCGATCCGGCAATGGCTGCTTCAGATATTTCTCCCGTATCCCCCACCAATTGCTGTGGTTGAAGGTTGAATCGACGTAAGCGCGATCGATGACTCGCCAAGCTTCGTTCAAAAGCTTTTGATTCTCAGTCAGGGCATGGGCTGGAGACACGACGCCAAATGCGATTGCCACCGACAGAACCCCAATTATGAGCGAGCGGAACCAAGAAGAGCGTTTTCTCATAGTCAGCGATCGTAGCGTGAAACGGTTATACAGTGTAGTCTGTCTTACTTTGACAAAATTTTATAAAGCTTTCAAACCTTGGAGCAAAGGAAAGATTTCTTAACAAAGTATTAAGCTTAACAAATGTCTTGAAAACAAGTCCCAAACGCCTCAATTCCTGTCCAATTGCCTCTTTCCAAGGTGTAATCATCGTTACTCTTGTGTTACATTTTTTATGAACAGCAATCATTTTTAGGAACGCTTGCTTTATGGCAAATGTGTACGACTGGTTTGACGAGCGCCTTGAAATTCAAGCGCTCTCGGAAGACGTAACCAGCAAGTACGTGCCGCCTCACGTCAATATTTTTTACTGCCTGGGCGGAATTACGCTAACTTGCTTTCTGATCCAGTTCGCCACTGGATTTGCGATGACCTTCTACTACAGACCCACTGTGGCAGAAGCATTCACCTCCGTTCAGTACATCATGAATGATGTCAACTTCGGATGGCTGATTCGCTCGGTTCACAAATGGTCTGCCAGCATGATGGTGCTGATGATGATTCTGCACACCTTCCGGGTCTACCTGACGGGGGGCTTCAAAAAGCCTCGTGAGCTGACCTGGGTAACGGGCGTGATCCTGGCGGTGATCACCGTTTCCTTTGGCGTGACGGGCTACTCATTGCCTTGGGATCAAGTTGGCTACTGGGCAGTCAAAATTGTGTCGGGTGTGCCCGAAGCGATTCCGGTTGTAGGTACGCTGATTGCAGATTTGCTTAGAGGTGGTGCAAGCGTCGGTCAATCGACTCTAACTCGCTACTACAGCGCACACACCTTTGTGTTGCCATGGCTAATCGCCGTGTTTATGCTGGCGCATTTCTTGATGATTCGGAAGCAAGGTATTTCTGGTCCATTGTAAAACGTGACAATATCCGTCGCTTTACAGGTTCAAGAATTTTCTGTTTAGTTCTACTCTATAGATTGCTTGCTGTTTTCCCCTGCTGACTTCTGACCTTTAAGGAGAGCCTTTACGAATGGCAACCGTTAAGAAGCCGGATCTAAGTGATCCACAGTTGAGAGCTAAGTTGGCAAAAGGCATGGGTCACAATTATTATGGTGAACCTGCTTGGCCTAACGACCTGCTCTACATTTTCCCGGTCGTAATTTTGGGCACGATCGCGCTTTGCGTCGGTTTGGCAGTTCTCGATCCTGCGATGATCGGTGAGCCTGCAAATCCATTTGCGACTCCGCTTGAAATTCTGCCTGAGTGGTATCTGTACCCTGTGTTCAACATTCTGCGTCTTGTTCCGAACAAGTTGCTGGGTGTGGTGCTGATGGGTTCTGTGCCGCTAGGTTTGATTGTGGTTCCGTTTATCGAGAACGTGAACAAGTTCCAAAACCCCTTCCGTCGTCCGGTTGCAATGGCTTTGTTCCTGTTTGGAACGGCTGTTACAATGTGGCTCGGAATTGGCGCAACCTTCCCGGTTAGCCAAGGGTTGACCCTCGGTTTGTTCTAAATAAATTTGTTTCTTCTCGAAACAATCTGTGTGCCTGCTAGAGATCTTGAACCGTTCAAGGTGTTTGGTAGGCACTCTTTTTTTGGTTGTTAAAATGCCTACATGATGTGGAGAAGATTTCAATGACTTCCCAAGCTATCCCCGCTCAAGAGCAGCGCCACTACACACTCGAAGAGTATTTAGAGCTAGAAAGAAACGCAGAGTTTCGGAGCGAATATGACAATGGAAAAATTACGCCAATGACGGATGGAACAACCAATCACAACCAAATTTCTGGTAACAGTTACATCGCATTAAGCCTCGGATTAAGAAGGCAAAATTTCCGTGTGTTTATTGCAGACGTGCGGCTATGGATACCAACTGAGCGAAAATTTAGGTATCCAGATGTTATGGTCGTTGCTGGACAACCAGACTACTATAACGATCGTCAAGATACGATTACGAATCCTCAAGTGATTATTGAAGTTTTATCTGATTCAACAGAAGACTTTGATCGAAATGGAAAATTCACACTATATCAATCGGTTCCAACACTTCAGGAATACATTTTGATTGATCAGAATCAAATTGCAATCCATCAATTCTTTAAAACAGGACATAAGCGCTGGACGATTGATCAATACGATGAGCAAGATTCTGAACTGGTGCTGAAGTCGTTTGATTTGAAGATTGCGATCGCAGATCTTTACGAGAAAGTCGACTTTGTCAATCCGTCTTAACCGTCGTCATGAAAATTGTACTGACAGCAGTTGGGCAAGAGTTGGTTGAGGCATGGAACCAGTTTTGCCAAGATTTAGAGGATGTTTCTGTGCATCGTGGTTCGATTCTGGATGTCCAGTGTGATGCGGTGGTGAGCCCTGCCAATAGCTTTGGTTTTATGGATGGTGGAATCGATGCAAGGTATAGCGATCGCGTCGGGTGGCATGTTCAAGAGCGCTTGCAGAAGCTGATTCAAACGAAGCATCATGGAGAACTGCTAGTTGGTATGGCTGAGATTGTCGAGACCGATCATTCCGCAATTCCATATTTGATTGCGGCCCCAACGATGCGCGTTCCAATGGTTCTACGAGATTCAGTCAATCCCTATTTAGCCGCCCACGCCGTTCTGTTGCTAGTCAAACACGGTAGGTTTGAGTCCGGCTCGCTGGCAGGGGAGAAGATTTCAGATGTGGTTCAAACTATTGCGTTTCCGGGCTTAGCAACGGGGATTGGACAGGTGGATGTAAATGTTTGCGCTCGGCAAGTCCGTGCCGCGATTGAAGATGTGGTTCTGGGTAGCGAGTTTCCGACATCCTGGGCAGATGCTCAAGCAAGACATCGGCATTTGTGTAGGGAATAGAGGGTGAGATTAAGAACTCAACGTCTATGAGTGAAGACCACCTGCCTGATTTTCCCTTATTTCTACACGTTCAAACATTGCCGCCAAAGCCTTGCCCCCGCAGGCCTGTGGACCAAATAAGTAGTTCACCATTTTGTCCACCCGCTGCCAATTGATGCCCTTGAGGATGCCAAGACAGGCAGGAAAATCCACTGGGCGCACCATTGAGAACTTGAATTTGACGCTTTGCTTTTTGCCACAAACAGACCGAACCGTCTGCTGATGCTGAAGCCAGTAAAAAGCTGTCGGGTTGGAACTGGATGGACTGTATTGTTGCTTCATGTCCTGCCAGAACACGACCTTCCCAGCCCAGAGTCTCGTCTTCCTGTTTCTCCCAAATTACAATCCCCTCAACACTAGAAGAGGCAAGTAGCGGTGCTCCTGCTTTGGTGAAGACATTTGACCAGTTTAGCTGACGGATTTTACCCGGAAAACCTCGCATCACCCAAGGATGAGGGTTTTCCCATTTCAGCACAGTGATGGTGCGATCGAGATTGCCAGACGCAATGTATTTACCATCGGGCGACCAAGCGATCGCCACACTTGCTGAAGGTATCGTCAGCAAATAGGGGTCATCATTCCAATCGTCTGCTGTCCAGATCTTCACGCCTTGATAGCCGCTCACACTCAAGCGTTTGCCATCGGGATGCCAGGTGATATCTAGGGCAGAAGAGGTATCGAAATTCAGAGTGGCCGCAATATTGACTGATCCTGCATCCCACACCTGTACATATTTTCCCAGACTGAATGCCAGTAGATTCTGAGTTGGACTCCACGCCAAGCGATCGACCCAGGCAGCAGAATTTCCCAAAGTAGCAATCAATTCAGGCACTTCTGAGTGCATCCGCCAAATGTTCACTTGTTCGTTCTGCCCTCCCGCTGCAAGAAATTGCCCGTCTTGGGAGAAGGCAAGACAGTCTACCGATCGTCCAATCACCTTTTGTAAAGACATTACCTGTAGCGTCCCTACGCCATGATACAAAACCACCTCGCCAGCCCCAGAACTAGCGGCTAAGGTTTTGCCATCAGGGGAGTAAGCGATCGCTGTGACATAATCTGACAGTCTTCCTTGCGAGTGCAACGCAAATTCACTTTTCTTCTTTGCCTTCAGACCTGTTGTTTTTAGACTAGACATGCCCGAAAATCCTCTCTGAGTTGAGCTTCATCCAAGTTGCGACCAATAAAGACCAGTTTGTTTTTGCGGGTTTCTTCTGGTTTCCAGGGGCGATCGGCTCTGCCATCAAACAGCATGTGAACGCCTTGAAATACAAACCGCTGATCTTCACCGGCAAGGCTCAGAATGCCTTTCATGCGGAAAATATCGGGCCCCTGAGTTTGCAGCAGATTGCCGAGCCACTCGTTAAGCTTGTTGCCGTCCAGGTCACCAAATTCGACGATCGCCACTGAACCAACCGTCTCATCATGCTCATGCGCGGTTTCGTTCAAAAACTCTGGGTCGATTTCCAGCGCCCAATTCAGGTCAAAGGCACCAATCCCCAGTAGGGCATTCATCTCCAGTTCAGAGTTGCGAGTGCGGTAGATTTTGGTGAGTGCATTCATGCCCCGAATCCGCCGCTCCAGGTCATCTAGATCGGCTGGAGTGACCAGATCGGTTTTGTTCAGCAACACCACATCGGCAAAGGCAATCTGTTCCTGTGCCTCCTCTGCCTCCCAGTGCTGCCAAATGTGTTTGGCATCCACGACGGTAACAACTGAATCGAGATTGGTTTGCGCCTGTACATCCTCATCCATGAAAAAGGTTTGAATCACCGGAGCCGGATCAGCCAGTCCGGTAGTTTCAATCACTAAATGGTCAAACTTATCGCGCCGCATCATCAGATTACCGATGATGCGAATCAGGTCGCCTCGCACGGTGCAGCAGATGCAGCCGTTATTCATTTCAAAGATTTCTTCGTCGGCGTTGATGATCAATTGGTGATCAATTCCCACGTCACCAAATTCGTTGACGATGACAGCGACCTTTTTGCCATGTTCGTGAGTGAGGATGCGATTGAGCAAGGTAGTTTTGCCTGCGCCCAGGTAGCCTGTCAGCAGGGTTACAGGAACACTGTCTTGCAGTTCAGAAGCAATCATAGGTCGGTTTAGATAATGAAAATCATTATCATTCTAGTCGGTTCTGGCGGCGAGATCGAGCCCAAGTTCAAGATCTTAAAAGACGCAAGCCACTTAAGGTGACTAGAACAGTGGAACCTTCATGTCCAATCACGCCCAGCGGTAGCGACATCTCTCCTGCAAAGTTGGCGACCAGCAACAGCACGATGAATCCGAGGGCAAAGGCAATATTTTGTTTGACAACGAGATGCGATCGCCGTCCTAACCGCACAGCGGCAGCAATTTTGGTCAAGCGATCGGTCATTAGTACAATATCTGCCGTTTCCAAAGCGACATCGCTGCCTGCCGCACCCATTGCAATTCCAACTGTTGCCTGAGCTAACGCGGGGGCATCGTTAATGCCATCGCCCACCATTGCCACTGAGCCGTATCGCTGTTGCAGTTTTCGGATCAGGTGAAGTTTATCTTCTGGCAGCAATTCAGCGTGAACTTCCGTGATGCCAACTGCATGTGCAACACTCTGCGCGGTTTCCTGATTGTCTCCGGTGAGCATAATCAGGTGTTCAATGCCCAGCTTCTTCAATTGAGCGATCGCTATTGCTGCCTCCGATCTCACCTGATCGGCAATGGCAATCATCCCAATCACCTGATGGGCTCGAACGACCCAAACGATAGTCTTGCCAAGTTCCTGTAGGGCAGTGGCCTGCGATCGCAGGGCGTCATCCCAATCCGTCACTAGCGGCTGCACAAAGGCTAATTGACCTACCACTACAGATTGGTGATCCACCTGCCCGGTGATGCCTTGCCCTGGATAGGACTGAACAGCCATTGCGGTTGGAGAAGACAAAGGGTAGGCTGCACGACAAACGGCTTGCCCGATCGGATGCTCCGAGGAAGACTCTAGCGCGGCTGCAACTCGCAACACCTCGGTTTCTGAGTACCCGGTGGCAGGAATGACAGCGCAAACCTCTGGCTGTCCGGTGGTAAGGGTGCCTGTTTTGTCAAAGGCGATCGCGCTGATTCGTCCGATCAGCTCTAATTGCGCTCCGTTCTTAAACAGAATTCCCTGTCTGGCTCCATTAGCAATGCCGGAGAGCAGAGTCGGCATGATTGCCGCCATCAGCGCACAAGGGGAAGCCACGACCAGGAAGATCAACGCTCGGTAAATCGTTGTTTCCCAACTCCAGTGCCACAAAACGGGCGGCAACAGAGCTAACAGAACGCCCATCAGCACAATAACTTTGGCATAGCCCCGCTCAAACCGCTCAATAAACTGCTGCGAGGGGGGCTTCTCAGTTTGCGCCTGTTCCACCAGGCGAATCACCCGCTGAAGTAGGCTGCTTTCCGGCAGTTGATGGACTCGCAGTTTTAATGCACCATTGCCGTTGAGCGTTCCTGCAAAAACTTCGTCTCCCACAGTTTTCTCGATCGGAACCGACTCTCCAGTAATTGCCGCCTGATTAATCGTGCTGTAGCCATCGACAATTACGCTATCAGTAGGAATGAGTTCTCCCGGTTTCACCAGAATTGTGTCTCCGATTTCCAGATGGGCGATCGCGACCTCGTCTTCCCCGTGCGATCGCAAAACTCTGGCAGTGTCGGGAGCGAGACTCATCAAACTGCGAATACTGCGATCGGTGCGCTGCATCGCATAGTTCTCTAATGCGCCACTAATTGCAAAAATTAAAATTAGCACTGCGCCATCAATGATCAGAAAATATTCTCGTCGCCACAGTCCCAATCCTGCGGCTCCTAATGCCGCTACAATCATCAGCAGGTCTACATCCAGTTCCTTCTCTTGAAACAGGGTCGTCAACCCTTCGTGGGCACTTTCATACCCACCCACGACATAGGCAGCCACGAGGAGGAATAGCGCGGTGCCTACCCATGCCAAATGCAGTGCCCACCAGCCCAAAAACACCAGCACCCCACAGACGATCGCCGCCAAAACATCGCTTTTTGCCTGGCTGAATGCCACTAAGCGAGTTTGAGGCAACTGGATTGAGTTAAACATGAGTAGTCATCTAGACGACTCTTTCACGCTAAACCTTGACATTAGTGTTAATGTCAAGGTGTCTACCGCCCTACTGCTAATCTATGGGTCAAAACCTAACGATTAAAGAATTAACCGATGCCGTTGGCGAGTCTTTAGGCGACGATGGAGTCGAACGAGTCACGCCTCGTATGGTGCGGCATTATCACCAGTTGGGATTAATGCCTCAACCGACGCGATCGTCCGGTAACTATCGCCTCTACTCTGACCAGGATGTGCAGCGGCTCAAGCGGATTGTAGCACTGAAGCAGCAAGGGTTTCAGTTGTCCCACATTCACAAGCTGTTGGAGGTAGAACCCGAACTTGAGCAAGAAGCATTGATGGCGCAGTTGCAGCAGCAATATCGCACCGTGATGCAGCAGATCGCTCACTTGCGGCAGACAGCATCGGCACTTGAAGGGCTGTTAGGACGCGATCGTCCCTGCCAAATGATTCAGGCTGAAGCCCTTTCACAACTCAAGCAACTAGAAGTCGAAGCCCAAGTGAATCTAAACGGGTTAGATCAGCTCTGGAGTGGTTTGGACGCTCAGGTTCATGCACACCCAGAGGCGTTTCAAGAATCGCTGCAACGGCTATTGCCTGACTTGAGTGTTTACGGCACATCTCCTCCAGAAACTCGCTCTGAGATTGAAATTGATCTACTCTCCCAGCTTGTGCTTGCCTGCGGAGATGTGAGTTTGGTGTCGTTTGTGCGCTTGAGCCGGAAACCGGAACAAAATGCGATCGCGGCGGCTCGTCATGCTCTGCAAGTGGGTTGTCCGATCCTGGTTGATACAGCGATGGTAAATGCCACGCTAGATCACACGCGGCTGGCCCATCTAGGATGCAGCGTTGAAACCCTAATCGCCAACCCACATCTTCACAGTGCAACCGAAGCAGAGCAAGAATTTTGGTACAGTCAGGCACTTCAGCATCGAGTGAGCCATCTGCCAAAAAACTGCATTTTAGTCATTGGTTATGCGCCTTCAATTTTGCTGGCAGCTTGCGATGCCATAGAAGAAGGCATGATTCAGCCAGCCTTAATCATTGGAATGCCAATCGGGTTTAGTCATGCCCCAGCGGCTAAACGAAAATTAATGCGGTCTGGGGTTCCCTACATCACGATCGAAGGCACACTAGGCGGCGGATTACTCGCAGCAACGAGCCTTAACGCTCTAGTGGAATCGCTATTGGAAAAACCGGATTGCCATTGCTATCTGAACGAATCATCCAGATCATGAACGTTGCACTGTTTGATCTCAATGCGCTGCAATTTCTACCGCATACTCGGTCTCGCTGAGTTCAGGGGGTGACAACGAAGCTATAACGTAGACTGTATGAGAGAGATAGCGTTGAGACCTCGTTGAAAAAAGGAGCGTTTTTGCGGTTTGAGCGCCATCAGTTGGGTCGCTAAGGATGACCAAAGATTGAGGCTGCTAATCCACAAACTTCCATACAGTCCGAGCCAAAAATGACTGTGACGGTTTTGAGTACGTTTCGGTTCTTTGATGCGGTTCCTTCGGAGTTGCGCTTTGCGCTAATCGACGTAATACTGCACTTGCTTAGTACGAATGCGCTGACCCCGAACAGTGGAGATGGAATAAGCAATCGCAATCAGAACCAGCAAGGCTGTGAAGCGGTGCTTACAGGCGTGACAGTCTTCGAGGTTGTAGCCGCCTGATTTCAGGTCGCGAAACATCGGTTCAATACAGAACCTGAAGTCGTAATGAAACAGCGCTTTGTCTGCGCCTACAAAGCTGGTCAACAAATACCACACTTCGTTGGCTTTTGATTGACGATAGGTGCGTTTGTGGTGAATGGCGAGATGATGTTTGC
>JAHHHO010000061.1 GCA_019359315.1 Myxacorys californica WJT36-NPBG1 | reverse complement strand
AATGGCATGTGCCCGAAAACTGCTGGTCTGGCTGAATGCAATTGTGCGCGATGGGCAAGTACGGCCCCCTACCCCTGCCACTGCTTGAGTCGAAGCTGCATTGAACTGAAGCACTTGAGTAGTGCCTGATGATTGAGCACTACTACTCTCGGTTGCATTCACTGCCTTAAAACAGTGACTTGACATTTAAGATAATCGCTAGAACACGACCATTCGGACAGCAGGGCTGTTTCATTGTGAAAATGGAAATTTTCATACTCGATTCTCTCGTCCAGCGTTCTTGAATTTTTTGAACCTCACAAACGCGGGCTTGAGGCTTTCAGATATCTCCTAATGACAATGAAACAGCCCTGCCATTCGGACAGCCATACGCGAATGGGCTGCGGCGTAAACGCCCTTACATCGGGGACAAATGGCATCTTGATGAAGTGATGGTGACGATCAAGGGATAGCAATATTATTTGTGGCGAGCGGTGGATGCGGAGGGGAATGTGCTGGATGTCCTGTTGCAACGGTATCGAGATACAGATGCGGC
Source organism: Myxacorys californica WJT36-NPBG1 (assembly GCA_019359315.1). Classification (GTDB taxonomy): domain Bacteria; phylum Cyanobacteriota; class Cyanobacteriia; order Leptolyngbyales; family Leptolyngbyaceae; genus Myxacorys; species Myxacorys californica. The sequence continues at coordinate 30,958 of JAHHHO010000061.1, read as the reverse complement.
AAAGCGGTTCTTTCGCAAACTGCAGAAAAAACAAGGCTTCGTGCCACAGGTGATTGTCACCGATAAACTCAAGAGTTACGAAGCGGCAAAGAAACAAGTCTTGAGGAACGTGGATCATCAACACCACAAGGGATTGAACAATCGAGTCGAGAATTCTCACCAACCGATTCGGCTCACGCGAAGCGTGTCCGACAACAACTTCGCCAACGCTTTCAAGATTGGCGAGAAATCACTTGTCTGAAAACGGCTGCGTAAATTGAGCAAACCTAGCGATTGCGGGATTACTGTACTTAATTTATTTTAAATATTTCCGATTAAGTTGATAATACCGTTTCCACCTCCACCACAATGAAACTTCTGAAAGCAGGTTACGTTGAGCTTTGGGAATAGTTGCTGAGTTACTACTAGCTGCTGGTTAAATTGAACTTTTCCCTAATCCACCTGCAAGATAATCTGTTTAATAATTTGCTCAATTTCTTGGGATGAAATGCCTCCATTTTCCTGATCCCTAGTGATGATTAAGGTTCCTCGGCTACCGCCTCCTTGGCTGTATGGAAGAATGTCGTTGCTACGATACCATGCCAGCTTAGCCTGCCATCGTGCTTCATAATCAGGTTTATGTAACAACCCACAGTGCTCCCAGAAATATGTGATTCCAGAATCTGCATCTTCTATTGTGAAATCTGGAAATCTCGTGAGTCCTCCCATAGTTAGTGCTTTTTCATATGAGTAATCAATGTTGTGCGATGCTAGTCGATCAGCAATGACGACTTCCGATTTGGAGCGAACAGCTTCTCCTCGAAGTGTTCGATGGATCAGATTCTTCTCAAGGAATCGTTTTTCGACTCGTTGAGCTTTACCCGAACTGGCTGCAACAGGAATGAAAACTTCTACCAGGTAGGGATTGGTAAATAAATTGGTCAACCGTCGTGCAGTGTCAGATAGGGCATCTGATGAGTACTTTTTGATGCTGGAACGGTTGCCTTGGTGCAAAATTACGATTCGATCGCGCTGACGAGTCAAAGCTGTGTAGAGAAGCTCTCTTGAAAGAAGGCGACATGGATTTGGCAATATCAGTAGCACTAGCCCAAATTCACTTCCTTGTGATTTGTGGACGGTCAAGGCATAAGCTAGCTCTAGACTTGCCTCAGACTCGTCGCTAAAATCACGATCGCGAAATTTGTATTGGAAATTAGGTTGGGAAGAAAATTCAACTTCAAGCTCCCAGGGCAAGCCTTTGTACGGGCTGTTCCGAGTTTTAAGTTGCCCACAAACAACACCGATTTCACCATTTGCGATATAACCACGCGCACCTTCAGATGGGTAAACGTTTTTTCCATTCCGACGATGGTTGAATATGTTGATTACTTTGTCCCCATAAACGATTTCCTCAGTCCCCACGGGCTTCACTGTTTTTCGATGAAATGGGTGCCGAGCTTTTTCAACGATTTTGGATTTGAAGGTTTTGTGAATAAGACGATTAATTGCGGTGACACCGTGGGATTGATCTCGAACGGGGGAAAGAATTTGCCAGGCTTCTACAGCTTCAGCATTACCTTTATTGAAGTAAACGAAACCATTTGAGGCGTTGCCACCAAGAGAAATATCGAAACCTTGAGCATCTTCCAAGTTCTCAAGCTTCAATTCATCCTTCAAAATCTCAAGCAACTTTGCACTGAAGTCTTCTGGTTTCTCCCAAGACTCAAATCGGACATATTTTGAGACATCTGCTTTAGCAATAATATTGAAAACATCATCCTCAGCAGGTGCTAAAGCGCGACCACTAAACCATTCTGCCAGTTGTAGGTCTTCCCTCGATTTTCCAATTTGGCGGCGGAATACAGTAAGTTCTGCATAACCAGAACCGATACGAGGAAAGGTAGTCTCTATATTTTCTGGCGCAAGACGGGTAGCAATGTCAACAAAGGGGCGTCCGGGACCAATCGGAGGAAGTTGTCGAGGATCTCCCACGAGAATCAGCCGATCAACACCCGCTTTGAGAGCACTGAGCAACGCTGCTAACATTTCCTCCGTTAGCATAGAGGCTTCGTCTACAATTACTGTTCGAGCAGTATCTAATGGCGGTTGTTCGGATAGCTTGTATCGACAAGTTCCAGGATCATAGCGATCGCACCCGTTGAGAAACTGAGCCAAGGTATAAGCCTTGATCTTGGTTGACGTTTCCATGCGAACACTGGCTTTGCCAGTGGGGGCTAGCAGTAGAACTTCACCTGCAGCAATGTCTCTCTGATTGCAAAGCACTGAAAGAAGCGTAGTTTTTCCAGTTCCTGCTTGCCCAATCAAGATTGAAAAGCGAGATTCGGCTAGCTCTTTTAAGGCGGCTGCTTTTTCTTTCCGTGCTTGTTCTTCCTCCTGGCGTGCTTTTGGATCACTAATGGTTTCTAATGCCTGGCAGAGATGTTGATCGAGGAGCGATCTCCAGTTGACGTTAATTTGATGGCGGTTGCCTTTGATGCGTTTATTGATCCGAGAGCGGATCAGGTTTCCCATTTCCGATAAGCGAGTGAGTTGGTAGGCGCGATCGCCATTGTGCAATTCTTTTAGTTCAATTGTCTTAGGGAAGAACCCCTCTGCCACAGTCATCATGTCAGGAGTAATTTCACAAGGTGGCTGTAGAGGCAACTCACGAATTTTGAGAATGACATCATCTTGAGGCAACAGGGTATTCCCATCACTCGCTGCTTGCTCCAAGATTTCAACCGTTAGTGCTCGGATACGGCGCTGGTCAGTGCCACCATCAATTTTTGAAGGATTGGGCAGAGGATGTTTTGAGCGGATTGCTGGGTCAGGAAACACTCCTCGATCGACGGTCCAAACACTGATTGGGCAGTGAGTGTGAAGGGTCGCTTCGTAAATTAGATAGGGGTTTTCTAGAAAATCTTTATCCGAGTAATGAACTCCTTGCTGTTGTCGTACCTGGGGTACAAAGAGCATGGATGCCTGTTCAGGGGTAATTTCAAAACGGCTGAGTAGTTTGAGAAAAGTACACCGTTCATCGGAGAGTTTTTCCCATGTTTCCTTGAGCATCTTGTTAATTTGTGATGCTAGTTGGGGAGAAAGGTGAGCTTTAGGATTTTGGAAAACTTGATCAACAAGTCCCCAAGGATCTTCGTTATCCCCAAGTTGGGCTGCAATATTTCTGGCGACGAAAGTTCCCAGTTCGATTCCGAAAGCACTTAAAGCAGCTCCTAAGCCAGGACAAGGACCCCGCATTTTCCACAATTCGCTCAGACGAGCATCAATCCATTGAAGACATTGCTCCCAAGGACCTGGGATATGATATTGAATGGATTTTTGCAAGGAGACTGCACAGGCTAGTAGGGCTGCGATCGCCCCATCATGGGTAACATGCTCTGTGGCATAGGAAAACTCATCGATGCGATCGCTAGGTGCAAAGGCAGCAATTTCTTCTGGGTTAAAATCTGGATTTTGCTCAGCGAGTTCAAGAGCTTGATGGTAAGGAAGCAAAAAACCATCCTTAAAATCGGGTCGAATGGAATGCTGAACCATGCGCTCCCACAAAATAGAACGCAGGTCGCCCGGTTGGTTGTATTTGTACTCTACTGCTTCGCCAATGTGTTTTACTCGTCCCACCCCAACAATAATGCGAACTCGTCCTGTATCTTCAACAAAGGGAACTTGTTTGGTGTAGAAGAAGCAGAGGGATTCCTCTGGATGTACCTGCTCGAAAAAACAGTCGAGTAAAGCACGTTGATTACGATGCTCCTGTACCCAACCCGACTTAAAGGGAAGTTTGGGTTCTCGGTTTAGGTCGTAATTAATATCAAACTGCTTCAAATGCTGCTCTACTGCATCAGTACGCATCCAGAGAAAGGGAAGGGCCGCTGCTGCGTAGGAGGGATATCGCATTGGGGTCGGGGCAAAGTGACCATGCGTTTTTGATGAAGTTTCGACATAGGGATGGCGTGCCTCTCGTATGAACTCGAACGGTGCCATGAAGGTTCCCCGCTCGGAAATGCAACAGGGGTATTGGGATGGAGCTAAATCCTTGATGGATTGGCCTGAAACAGAATCCTCAGCCAAGTCATCTCTTTTAGTCGCTATATTCTGCAACTTTAAGCAAGCTCCATTGAGCCGTGGAGCATTGCAAACTGTGCCGTTCCACTCCCTGTCGTGCCAGGGGACGCGAATAGAGATATGGCGAAGTGAATAAGTTAATTCTGTTGGAGATTGCATAGCCCTGGCTGTTTACAGATTTGCCCAGTTCTAGTGATCCCAGAATCTTACAGATATCTCAGTACCCAGTTATAACTTTGAATATCAAAAATCAAGATTAGTTGCTGCTTGTTGGGCTGTCGCTCTCAATTCAGCCAACGATGGATCACTACCACAATCAGGGCAAATATACATCCACTTACCTTGGAACTCTGGATGGTCTGAATTACGGTGAAAGCAGTCTTTGAATTTGAGGAGATGATGATGTTCCCCATAGCAACTTTGAATAACCCAGAAGCTTCCACATTGAGGGCAGGAACAGTATAATCCTGTTCCGTTACCAGCCCGTCCTTCGCGGTAGACGACTCTTCCGATTAACTCTTCTTCCGAAATACGATCGGGTTTCCAACTTGAGTGAACATCATTCCCCCATTCGAGTTGTTGCCCACAAGATAGGCATGCTGTGCAAAGTTCGCTGTTATGATATTGAAACAGAAGTCGCAGAATTCGTCTAACTTGGCGATCGTCATCATTTCCTGGCACTAAGACAATTGCCCCATACTGATGACCCGGATACTCTAATTCGTTCATCTCTACATCAAATTCTTCTAGTACTAATCGGTGAAAGGGAACCTCTCCCCAATAATCTCTCTTAGGATCTGTATGAAGAATGAAAGCGCAGGCAAGAGGTAGTTCCTCTAAATATCTGTCTCTTGCAATATCTATTACATCCTCAATTAATCGACCGTCTCCTTGTTGGTCGTAATTGCGGTATTTAGCATCAAAACAGTAGTTATTAGTTTCCTCATTAATTGAGAACCGGATAATGATGTCTGGAGTTCTTAATTGACCATCAGCTGTAGTTAATTGAGCTTCGTAAATTAAGTGAATTGTGTAAAACTGTCCATTGCTTAGCTTTCCTCTTAATGAGAAGGGAGTATTTCTGGGTAGCTTCAATGTTCCATTAGGCTCAACCTCTATACTTTCAAATAAAGTTTGCCTCTCATCCAATGGCTGCATATTCGCGTATAAAATGAATGCGCTATATAGCTTTACGACACACCAGGTTTCATAAATCTCCCAAGTTGGTTGAATCTCTCCTCGATAAATATGCTCAAGAAGATAGAGAACTTTTTGGATGGGTTCAAGAATATCTCCTTTAGAGTTTGAATACTTTTCAAAAATCGGACCATAATTTGGTGACGCTATCAGACGAAGTGAATTAAAAACTGGCTCATCCGGGGTTTTTATATCTACCAAGAAATTGGAGCTTCTCGATTGAGTTGCCCACTGAACACAAGATTGGAGTTGTAAAATTTTGCAATTAATTTGCTTCTTTAATTCTTCTTGTCGCAGCCGAAACGTTTGAATTCTTTGTTTAGATGCTTCTATAAACTCTTGAAACTCCTCATCCTTTCTACGAGGTTTGGCAGGAATCAGGTCATCCTCAATATTGATCAAGCTGAGTGATTCAAGGCTAGTGATGAGTCCGCTTGCTAAATCCAGCAAATAAACATCAAGAATGTAGCAAAGAAATTCATTTTCCATGCACTGGGTTGATTCTATCCGAGTCATTCCTAAAACTCTTCGTTTGCCAGGTTCTACCTTTGATTTGATTAGAAGCTGTGGTGATAGGTTGGCTTTTCCGATGCCTACTGGGCCTACCTCGGTGACGAAACTCTTCAGTGGTCTTTTCTGGATGGCTGACCAGTTGTCTTGTACAACGGCTGCTAATTCAAGCAGTGCGGTAGCAGTTGCTATCATTCCATTCCCTGCAATCCACTGTTGTCCTAATCCTTCTGCGCCAAAACCTTCACCCATTGGTACTGGAACTAATCGCCGCACACACCAGGCGGTAGAGAGTGCCAGAACTCCAATATCAGATACCATGCGGTCAATTTGCCACTCACTAATGTTGGCAGGATAAATATGCAGAGTTGTTGCCGTATCTCGCGCAACCTTGCCAGTGCTATCTATTAAAACGACGGTAACTTCACCCGATCGCCGAATAATTTCGACTCTTTCTCTTCCGGGTGGTAGCTCCCAGCGATTTGTATTGGGGACTTGAATGAGTAATATGGGTGGTGTGCCATCGAGTGCCACCTCACCTTGCCAAGCACGATCGAGTTCTACATACCAAGCACCTCCAAACTGCCGAACGTGCGTAAGGCCGTCTTCATCTGGATTGAATGGCGTACCATTAACGTCAACAAAGCGAATGCTTGGGTAGCTCATGCTTTTGTCCAGTAGCGAACGTTTGTCCATCTCTTATCCTGCATTTGCTTGTTCAATTGAGGTAGAACGGCTCCAGGATCATAGGGCTTGTAGGTTTGTTCGAGTTCCAGAAGCCATCGATTAAAAAGCTCGCTTGTTATATCGTTTTTGAAGAACGATATTCTGGGAAGTAATTTGGTGAAAATGAAATGTCCCAAGCAATCTCGACTGGACAGCCCTAAAGTAGTGGCAACGGTATGAAATATTTGGTAATCTCTGCTGGCTCGATGTCCTAGAGGAATCCCTAATGCAGAGAGATACTGCTGATTCCACCTCAAAATCAATTGCCACTCGTTGGACTTTTGATTAAATTCCTCTGCTGATGCGATCGCCTGTTGTAGTGCTGGTATTGACAGAATTGCTGTTGTAGCTGAATTAATGTCTGCTGCTGCACTCGTCTTAGTTAGATTGGCAGGAGGATAGGTAATGACGTAGGAGCGATCGATGACTTTAGGACTCAGATCATAGGTTGTTTCATCCGAATTCAACGTTCCCAGTAAAACCAGACTGGGAGAGAGGGTGAATGTTGAAGGATAATCTTTGAGAAGCGTTTGGATATGCCTTAATCTTTGGGTTTGTTCGTGCGTGCGATCGGTCAGTTCGTGTAAAAATTTGGCTTCCTCCCATAACTGGGTTTCAATGCTGGGGGAGTAGAGCAGCAATCCCTGTTGTTCATAATCGCTGCTGAAAGATTGCTCCTTTTGTCTTGACCAAGAATATTCTAAAGAAGAGAGCAGATCGGCACCATAGTTCTCAATTCTGGCAAGGTTGAGTTCGTCAAGACAAACCAGGCAAAGGCGATCGCTTTGGGTTTTAGCATCTTTGAGTGCGGTCAGGAAGGGAGAGGGGCGAAATGTTTCGCTCAGGGGGTCAAAGAAGCCAAGCAAATCAGAGGGATCGAGCCATGCAGGACGGACAGGAATGACTTTACTGATTCCGCCTAGTATCTTTGCTGAGTTTTTGATGATACTGGTTTTGCCAACTCCGACAGGACCGTTGAGCAGAACAATGCTGCCTGAATAAAAAGCACTCACCAGAGATAGCAAATAGCTGGTTGCAATGTTTTGAGGGAGTACAAGCCCTGCGGCTGCTAGCATTGAACCCCAATTTTCGGCTAGATTCTGGGGCAAAGGTGAAACTTCAGACGGTTGAGAAGGTTGCTTTTCAACGATCAGAGGTACTGCGAGGCGATAGGGTTCAATAGCCTTCCGAAGATGGTTGATTTCGGTCTTAGCCCCTTCTATTGAGTCTGCAAAGGATTTAACGGATTGTTCCCACAAGGCAATGGATTGTTGTTTCTGCTCTAATTCTGCTAGCAGTTGTGCTTCTTGTTCTTCAAAGTCAGACTTCAGCTTGGCTTCTTGCTGTTGAACTTTTGCTGTTTGTTCTTGTAGCTCTACTTTCTGTTTGTTGATTTCCTCAACTTTATCTTTGATTCGCTCTGCAATCAATTGATCAAGCTTGTCCTGTTGCGTCTGAAGTTCTATTTTCCATCTTTCTAGCTCCTGCCTCAATTCAGTACTAAGGCGTTCCTGAAAATCCTTGATAATCTGATTTATTTCCGATTCTCTGGATGCTTCTACTTCGATAGCCTGAGGTTCGCCATACTCGTTTTTAGACCGTATATATCTTCTTTGTCCAGGTTCACTCCACAGGAACGTCACAACGTCTCCTGGACGAAGAAGACCCTGTATACCTTTCACATTCTCCTGAAAGGCAAAGAAGATATTTGCTGAAGAGCCATCCTTACAGGAAAGAGGTATCAAAGATTTAATGTAAAGATTGCCAGTTGTCGCAACCCGCTCGACGCGCCCTGGAAGTCTTTCAGAGAGTAGGGGAGCTAAAACCATCCATGAGTCTTCGGTAAGTCTGTTTAAGGAGTATTCCATAAATTATTGATTGAGAATTGAAATTTGGCTGCCCGTTTTTGATGAATGTTTAGTTTTGAGCTGTTTAGACATGTCCTGTACGAACTAGCCGGACAAAATACGGTTCTGTCGCAAGAACTATTGCGGCACAAACAATTGACCTACTCTAGATTCAATTAAGCACCAAGTTCGAAGATTTGAGACACGAATTCTATCTGTGCTTGCACATCTCCTTTTTCAACCCCTTGAAGCTGTCCTTGACGAATCATGTTCATCGCCTTAAGTCCCCTCAACGTTTGTCTGGCGGTATTGAACGACTTGAACCCCATCATCGGTTTGACAATTCGCTTGATATTTCGGTGATCCGGTTCAATCCCATTGTTTAAGGACTTCACTTGCCTTAGTTCGGTCTCTATCAATGTTTGGTCGTTCTTCAGGGCTTCAATAGCCACTGAATAAGCCGCATTTTTGTCAACGTTGAGTTCTTCGAAGCTCGTGCAGCGACTCACGCGTGGTTTAGTGAGATGACTGGCTTTCAACCTTTTACGAAAGAAACGTGCCGCCGCTTTGCCATCTCGTTTGGCACTGGGCATGAAGTCCCAAGTATTGCCTTCAGAATCGACAGCTCGATACAAATATTTCCATTCACCTTTGACTTGGATGTACGTTTCGTCAACTCGCCACGAATCATTAGTTGGCTTTAAGTGCGATAGCTTCGCTACACGGATACGTGCGCGAATCCGTTTGTCCAACTCAAGAGCGTAGCTCAACACCCAGTGGTTGATGGTTGAGTGGTCACCCTCCATTCCCCTCTCAGCCATCATCTCTTCTCAATTCCGGTAGCTCAAGGAGCAACGGCAGTACCATCGGACGTTGGGCAGGATGATTTCCGGCAAAAAGTGTCGCTATTTGAACAGGGCAGGAGTAGACATCGCAGAGGTATCAGGTGAGTTTGGGCTTGACTACCTTACCACTAACCACTTCTTGCGACAGAACCGGGAACAGTACCCCAGCTGGCAGGGAAGTTGCCGACCTCGGCTTCAACAGTACAGGCAGCAACAATCTGATTGGTTATAGCGGTGTTAGCGATAACCTTTCTCAGTTCTTGGGATCTACCACACCTACTGTAGGCTTGAACCAGATTCTTGAGACCACCTTAGCTAACAATGGCAGTTCCACTCAAACCCTCGCCCTCGTCGCCGGTAACCCTGCCGTCAATGCGGGCAACACCAATCTCACGACTGACCAACGCGGCCATCGCTTGTCCCAAGGGGCTGTGGTCATATCGGTGCCTTTGAAGCTGTCCCACCACCCAACAGCCCACCCGTTGCTACCAACGACAGTCTCACCGGCACGGAAGGCACCCTGCTCACTGGCAACGTGATCACCAACGACAGCGACTCCGATAACAACCCCCTGACGTTCGCCAGCGTTAATGGCAGTGCGGCGAGCGTGGGCAGTGCGATCGCCCGCACTAATGGCCAACTCACCCTTAACGCAGACGGCACCTACACTCCCAATCCCAACGCCAACGGCAACGATTCCTTCACCTACACCCTGAGCGACGGCACCGGCACCTCCAACACGGCAACTGTCAGTCTCGTCATTGATGCGCCCCTAGTGGGGACGAATCCGAGTGTGGCAATTGCACCAAGCTGTTTGAATTTCATAGAAATCATGGGTTAGGTTAACCTTCCCTCATTGGGAATCCTGAAATCTATATTCACCAATGCCCCAGAGAGAAAACGATGAAACTACGGAGATCGGTTAAAGCTTTTGTGAACCTGCTTCCTGTCGTTGCCATTGCAGGCGTTGGGTTCTTTGCCTGGAGCAAGTACCAAGCCTCAGAAGCGGCTGCACGTCCTGATTATGAGGATGCAGATGCTGCTCTGGTAGCAATGAATCCTACAGGCGCGATGCCCTCTTCAAAGCGATCTCAAGTGGTGAGCGTGGCAGATGGCGATACGCTCACGGTCAGTTCTAGGGGGAAGAAAGAAAAGCTGCGGCTCTGCGGGATTGATGCGCCAGAAGTGGCTCATGGGAGTAAAGCGGGTCAGCCGTTAGGCAAAGAGGCAACTGAGAAACTGCGATCGCTCGTAGGCAATGCTGGAAGCGAGGTAATCGTCGTGCCGATCGAGAAAGACCGCTATGGGCGTACGGTAGCGGAAGTGGTTGTGCAAAAGCCTAACAGCGAAGAAGAAACGTTTGTGAATGGGGAGATGACTACGGCAGGACTGGCTTATCACTACAGCCGCTACTCTGATAGATGCGTGAATCGAGAGGCAATTGAGCGAGGGGAAGCGATCTCACGAGAGAAGCGGGTTGGAGTATGGGGTCGCACTACTGTGGTGAAGCCTTGGGAGTGGAGGAAGATGCAAAATGACAAGAGATAGTCACTTAAACAGTTGTATTACAGAGGATTTGTATTTCTGTTTGTGTGACCTTTCGACCTGTAACCTTGTTCAAAGTTTTTGAGAGCTTAGAAGCTAGGCTTATCTAGGAAAATCGATTACCATTGATTGCTAAAAATGGCTATAACTAACTTGCGGCAACGTTTTGGAGCTAATAACGGATTGTAAGTTGACACAAAAAGATTTATATACTTCGTTCCTCTTCAATAAAAGGACGAGCTAATTGATCGCTGGAATATTTGTCGAGTTCGTCTACTGCGGTTAGTGATAAATCTGTGCAAGGAATCGTGTCTGATAGAATTGCGCTTGCCATCGTACCAGTATGAATTTCGAGAATAGCTTCAGGAACTGCCTCAAAAATCAAGCGTTGACCTGGGAATACTACTCGCTCGAAATACCAATTCTGAACGTTAGTGATGCGGGCTATTTGAATTTGGCTAGTCCCATTTACGTAACAGCATAGTACTGAATTACTTGTCGATGAAGGTATAGGGTCGAGAATTAGAGAACGACGATACTCGGCTGTTCTAAGTGGTTGCTGTTCTTGTACTGCTTGAATCTGAGCACCTAATATCTCAGTAAGCCGACCCTCCTCAATTAATTCTTGAATTCGCTTAAATCCCTCTTCAGAGCCTTCAAAGATTAGTTTTACACTACCATCTTCCACTCTAAGAAGTGTTAGATTGACGTCTCCTGTGATCTGCTGAAGATGGGCGACAATCGCCTCTAGGCGCTGCTTATCGAACTCGTTGATGTTTCCACTTAAAACAAATTCATAGACTATTTTAGAAGGTGATTGAATGGTAATCGTGCGAGTGACAGAACCTTTTTCAGGGCTTGGATGTTTAGGATTTGCATCCCCCCTATCCATTGGGATGCAGTTGTCTTTCTTCTGTAGCATAGGCGTTAAATGTTCCTGAATTCCTGCTAAATGAATCGCATTACACCCAAACTCATAAGCCACTTCAACCCCAAATCCAGCCATTAAAGCATCATAAAAACCGATTGAAAATTCAATTGCAGCTTTATCACCAATGGCTTGATTCATTCCAACTACAAAATCAATGTGTTCAACGATAGCACTCGCTTGAATGTCTGAATAGCAAGCGTTTAAAACGACGCACTCGACATGACTAGCAAAGAGTTTGAACAGTCCTGCTAACGCCTCTGACGCGATTAGATGAACTTGTCCCAACTCATTCTCAAATGCTAATCCTGCATCTGCCGCTCCATGTCCAGAAAAGTGAACAATATGAGGCTTAAAGTCTAGGAGCGCTCGACGAATGTCCCTTGAACGAACGGCCCATACAGACTGAATCTCGAAGCGATCACGTTCCTTTGCCCGTCGCAATCCTTCTTGGATATCACGAGCCTCTTCATCCAAGCGAAGCTTGTTCGTTCCTTTTGGATTGGCTGTCAGGATGAGAATTCTTTTAACTTGTGCTTCGCTATTCATACATTAGGAACGAGTTTTATTTCTAGAATAACGATTCCAATTACTAATGTAGAGTTTTTAACAATCGTTGAAACTAGAACTGAGAAGCGCAAGGCGGCTTTACATTTGGTGCTTATCTAATCGATGTCGATTGTATGAAGAACACAAGAGAGGACATTAATAATCTTTACAACTTTGATAGAGAGGACAATTCGATACCACTTCCAGAAACAAACTTTCCCCTAGATCCTCAAACTGAATCATCCTTCCATCCGCATTCCTGACAATCCCAATGAACTCGTGCAGGATGAGTTTGCATCAGCGATCGCTCACAATTAGGACAGCGCCCCGTAAACATTGGATGCCAATCTAGCAGCGCGAGTTTCTGCTCTCTCGTCCACCGTTGAATAGGATCGATCACGAGTTCGCCGTCATAATACGAAGCTCCTTCTGGCTCCCACTGTTGTTCTACTGGCAGCGACGTATCAGCTTTAAAGTCGGAGCATTGAGCATCCACAATTTTGCATGGGTGAATGGTGCATGGCAGGTGAGGGTTGCGAGTGTTGTAGGAGCAGAGATCGCACTGCGAAGAGAAAGCCTCGTCTAAATAACTCATCATCTCTGCTCCAGATCTAAAGTAAGGCAAGCTCTTTCACAACTGCCGATTCCTCTATAATCTCGAAACTTTGACTTTGCTGTAACTCCTTCAGAATTTTTGTACCCCCTGAGCCAAATAGATGCAATTCGTCTTGAGCGCGAGTCATTGCTACATAAAGCTGTCGTCGAGCCAGTGACGCTTCTTCTCTATCAGAGTTACAGCAATCTGAGAATTGTTCTACCCAAAGCAACAGAACGGCTTTGAATTCTAACCCTAGAGATGATAGCGACGTGACTACTCGTATTCCAGGCTCTGCTACGTTATAGTTTCGTTTAGCATCATCATTTTCAGTAATCCAGTAACTTCTTAAACCTAAATCATCTAGTTGCTTTAGCATCCCATCAAATAGAGCTTGATCCTTCTCTCGATACCATCGGTACAGGATTGCAATCTCTCCTGGTGCATACCCTGACTGGGATAGCGATCGCACCTGTTTGACCAACGCCTCAACTGCCTCGCATTTTGATCCTGACAGATGCAGCATTGGTTTAGCTCCCTTTCGTAAAGCGGCCTCTGGTTCTACGATCGGAAACGTAATGTCATCCTCTACCATCACATCTCCACCCACAGGCTTTACCACGCTCCAAGCTGCCGTCAAAATCTCTTGAGTGTTGCGGTAATTCTGATGCAGCTTCTTAGACCGCTGACCTGTTGCTTTGATGCCGACTGATTTCCAGGTAAATTTCCGACGCTTATAGAGGCTCTGACTACCATTTGAAACAACTAACAGATCGCCATCCTGTGGGTCTTTCAATGCCGCGACACAGCAGAGAAACCAATCTGGCGAGAAGGTGTGAGCCTCATCGACTAAAACAGAATCCCATTTTTGTTCTAGGGGAAGTTGTTGAAGTCTTGCCAAGACTCGCTCACCAATTGGGGCTGCTCTAAAAGCTTGTAGATGTTAGAGTTGTGAGCCTGACTTGTCGTGATGTTAGACATCATTGCACCGAAACCCGCCGGAAAAACGAGCTTTCCTTGGAAGTTGCCGCTGTGGTGAGCCAGGATTGCTTCACCTTTGAGATTATCCATTGCTGCGTCGATGTAGCCTTTTCCCTGCTTTAGAGGCGACTGCTGGCTCTCAGAATAGGTAGCTCCGTTCTTTGTCTGCCTAATGCGAAAGAAATTGTTGTTCGCTTCCTCAATTTGATTTACGAACCATCCTTTGACCTCAATGACCAACAGCCCGAAATTTGGACCTAGAACGATAAAGTCAGGATGCAGCCCTTTCACTTGTGGCTCATACCAAACAATGAAATCGTCGGGTAAGCGATCGCGCAGTACAGCAAAGAGCTTTTTCTCCCCTTGACTGGCTTTTGCCTGGATAAATTCGGGAAGCATTTGAGCCATAATTGCCTCTACATTTCATCTGGTGGCAGTTCTACATACAAATCTGGATTGAAGTCATTGATCGCTTCCTGCATCTCCTCAGCGCTGACCGTTCCTTGCTCATAGGACTTTAACAAGCTATGCAGTCGGAAAATAGCCTCACCCCTAATTGCGCCAGTGAATAGCAAATACTCAATCTGTGCTGAAAAGTCTATTTTTGCCATTGCTATCAACTCATCGCCAACTGAGACAATTTCTTCAACTGCCGCTCTAACGTTGCAACTCGCTTCATTAAGGACTTAACCGAATCGAGGTCAGTGCGACCCAAATACTGAGCGGTGGCTATGCCTAGCCGAAGGCAACGCTTCCTGCACCACTTCACTCTCACTCTTACCCGTCTCTTGGCAAATGCCCTCAATCTGATCCTTCCAAACATGGGGAACCCTAGCCCCAACCATCGGCTTCTGACCATTGCCCATAATGCTTTTAGTTATCCAATGCGTTCTCTGAAAGATGTGATGATTCTCGTTGACGATTCAAGGCTGCAAGCGCTTTCAGATAGTTAGCGTGGCGGTAAGCCTTCTCATGCCGAGGATCTTTATAATTGCAGCGTTTGCGAACTTCTCCCTTCCGGTCGTAGATTACTAGCTCACAATGTTGAATGATTGTGAGTCCTCGCTCATATCCAATCGCTTCTCCTTGAGTCTCGAAAATTGCAGTGACACGCTTGCTGTTCTCTTTCTTGACTGCCCACCCTTCAGGATGAGGGACGACAAACTGATTTCGTTTTGGCATTGATCAGACCTCCTGAAATGTTGACGCTGAAAACTGAGTTAACCAATTGAAGCTAGGGTTCCCAGTCGGAGAGAAGCAGTCGCAATTGCTTTGCAAGCTCCGAAGGATCGATAGCTGAGCTAACGGAGTTGACCTTTACGGAGCAATTGCAGCAAGGTGGGGTTCGTTCTCAATAAAGTACTCAAAAATAAGTTGATTATTTTGGCCCACGAGACAATGCAGGTTCCAGACTCTAAACTAATCATAAAAAAACTGTTTTATGATTAGTTAGAATCTCGGTCTGGTAAAGCAAAAACGTGTGCCTGATAGGGGACGATTAGCGCTTCGCGCAACTCCGTAGGAACCGCGCCGGCTCCCCAATCAAAAACTTCGGAGTCGAGAACACCTACTGCCGAGTGAGGTGGATGCTTTGCTAGAAGCTGCCAAGGAGCATAGCCGTTATCCCGATCGAGACTACGCCCTTATCCTCATGATGTTTTGTCATGGATTACGAGCCGTCGAAGCGGCGATGCTGGAATGGCGGGATGTAGACCTGAGCCAAAACAATATTTACATTCGACGAGTCAAGGGAAGCCAATCTGGGGTTCATCCCCTAGAACATGATGAACGAGACGCCATTCTAAAGATTCAACAGCGTGATGTCGCTCAGATTTTTGTAAATGAACGACAGCGATCGTTTCTGATTCCTGTCACTGTTCCAGGTCGAGCAGACAAAGCGACGGGAATTTCGCGTATTGTGGAACGCATTGTCAAAGCGGCTAGATTGGGAATAGAGATTCATGCTCACATGCTACGGCACTCATGCGGGTATTGGTTAGCGAATGGGGGCTATGATACGCGGTTGATTCAGGATTATTTGAGGCACAAAAACATTTAGCACACGGTGAGGTAAACAACGCTGAATCCGGAGCGGTTTAGAGAAATTCGATGGAGGAATTGAGGGTGAGTGAGCAGCAGCTAGAAGATGAGATTGCTTTGATCGAAAGTCGGATCGATAAACTACTTTCCTGGACGCCGAGGCTTCGGCAACCATAACCTAATGCCGACAATGCTGATGATTCCCAATCCCCCTAGAACTACCCAGAGTTGACCAGGACGATAAGTTCTGACATTTAGTGTTTCGGACTGGGACGTGTTGAGGAAACGATCGATTTGATCGCGCTGCGCAAACAGTTGACCATTTGCACTCCTTGACCAATTGTGCGTCAACGGGAGTTCTCCTTGTGACCCTGTGACCAAGACCAATCGGGAAATCGGTCGTCCTATCACATCGTTTTTCGACTGCACACGCGTTCTGATGAGGTCAGTTTTGGCAGCATGCAGCGTTTGTAAGTTACCGATCAGGGGTTCATGGGTCAGTTCACAGAGCACGCGACTGGTTTGAGAACGGCAATTGAAATGAGCTAGTTCACCCATGTCAACGATCGCACTCCTACCAATTCCGGTCACGGTCAAGGCGAGAACGGCAGTGGTGGTCAGTTTGAAGAGGAGAAGACGCGATCGCGCAGGGAGCATGAGGTCATCTTAGTGCCAAGAAATGAGCCAAAACGATAACCCATAATTGATTTGGAACGATGAGGGGGAGAGTGGAAGCTTTGGGGCGTAGGTTAGGGAGTGGGATGGAAGCGTCGCTATAGGCGATTCATCGCTTCTTCAAACTTAACGGCCAATGCTAGGAAACCATCTCGATCAGGATGCATATCGTCATACCAGGAGGGCTCTGTGGCATGGCGGCAATCGAGGTAGTGGACTCTAGCAGATTGAGCGACTCCTTGAATGACATCGTTCAGTTTGTCGATGATGGCGGCGCTGGCTGAACCTTTTGGGGTTGATACGCTCACAGTTCCTCCTACGCAGCTTCTGACTTTCTTAGAATCGGTTGCTTCGTGGTTGCCAGCGTTTCCAGTAGTGTTGCTGCTCGTACTGCGGAATCGTACAACTTAATTTCTTCTTGAAACCGTTGTGCGTTCTGTTTATAGTCAGGTGATGCTAAAACTTTCTGTACTGCCGCTCGAATTTGCTTGGGTGTTGGGGTGTTCGTTTTGAGATCAATTCCGGTGCCTGTCCATCCCTCTTTTGTTACTTTGATGAGAGTTAAGTAAGCTGAGAATAACGAGTGCTACTTAGAGGGATGAATCATTCACGCGCTCCAGTTGCCACGGTTGGCTTTATTGATGACTACTGTACTCAGTATCAATCCTTATTTGACGATGTGCGGAACTTCGAGTCGTTCAAATTTCTGCACGTTGGCATTCTCAGCTCGATGCCTCGCAAATCGCTGCCCGAGATCGCGAAGATAGTAGGACTTAAAGACGGACAAAGTTTGCACCACTTTTTGCGGGATGGAAGTTGGGAGATTGAGCGGGTGCGGCAAAAGCGGTTAGAAATCGTCAGAGCGATCATTGGGGCGAGAGCGATCATTTTGTGTATTGATGAAACTGGGGATGCTAAGAAGGGGAAAGCCACGGATTATGTGGCGAAGCAATACATTGGCAATTTAGGACAGACAGAGAATGGCATTGTTTCTGTTAATGCTTACGCTGTGGTTGATGACATCACTTACCCGTTGTTGTTCAGAATCTTCAAACCGAAGGCTCGACTGAAACCGGGGGATGAGTACAAAACAAAACCTCAATTAGCGGCAGAGATTATTGCTGAGCTACAAGCATTCGGATTTGTGATTGAGTTAGTGCTAGCAGATAGCTTGTACGGCGAGAGTGGCACAATGCTAGAGGTTCTTTACAAGCTGAAGCTCTCTTACATTGTTGCGATTCGCAGCAATCACGCCGTATGGTTGCCGTCAGGACAACAGGTTTATTGTGAGGACTGGATGCCATACGAGCAACCGTTGGTAGAACGTCCCACGGAACACCGCTACATCCGCGAAATTATTTTTGGCAGGCGACGAGCCATTCGCTACTACCAAATCACGAAGGGCAGGACTGAAGACCCCAATCAAACCGATACTTGGCAAATTATGACCAACTTAGAAGGAGAAATTCAGTTAGATGTTGGCAGACGTTACACCTTGAGGACTTGGATTGAGTATGGATTTCAGCAAGTCAAGCACCAACTCGGATGGCACAATTACCGACTAACAGACTACAAGAGTATCGAACGCTGGTGGGAAATTGTTTTGAGTGCTTACCTGTTGGTTAGTTGCCAGGCGGAGCAGTTCAAAAGACGACAGAAACTTAATGCTGGAAACTCAGAAAACACAACACCGCAGAACTTACCGTTCAGTCAGCATCCTCATTGGGAGTTGGGAAAAACCTGGAAAAGTGCGTTGAATAACTTGAGATTATTGCTGCAACCCTATTGTTGTTGGGGTTGGTTGGAGCCGTGGCTACAGGTTTTCCACGTTCCTGGACTCAGAAGAGCATTTTTGAAGTTGATGGATCTAATGGACACCTTTCACTTCGCTGCACTTCCGACTGCACAAGCAGCTTAGCCATCACCCCTCTGCTTCTCTCTCATCAAAGTAACAAAAGAGGGTTAGAAGTCTAGATCGAGGACATACTCGTAGAACTTCGACACCTTTGGTAAAAATTAGTGAATTAGCCTATGAACTGCTCTGACAATCTGAGGCAGATGTGACAGGATGAGAGGGTCTATTGTACTCAATCATTCCGTTAAAAATCAGCCGCATGAGCAATCAATTTCCCTCTCGACGAACCCAGCGATCGCAGTTACTGCAAGTAGCTGAATATACCTCAACAGCAGCTTCGGTCGTGGGCGTTGTTGTTTCAGCTCTGTCACAACAGGTAGTATATGCAGCGGCTCCGATATCTCTATCGTTGTGTCTCAACTTAGTAAATCGGCAGCGCTTTGAACGGCAGACAGAACAGCGGCTTAATGGGGTGATCGCTCACCTCGATCAACGAATTCTAGGGCTGTCTATTCCAAATTACACGGATTTGATGCAGCGAGTGGCTCAAATTCAGGAACAACTCACGGTAATTGAGCAACGTCAACACGATAGAACGACGGATCAAGCTGAGGTGAGATCGCAGCTTTCTCAACTCCATGAGCAATTTACAGCGTTTCAGCAAGGGCAAACTGCAACCACAACAAATCTAGCTGAATTGCAAACGCGGTTCTCCCAACTAAACGCACAGTTGGCATCAATTCAGCAGCATCAGGCTCATGCAGCGACGAGTCAGACAGCATTAGAAGCGCAAATCGCCCAGGTGCAGGAAACCTTCGCTACTGAAGCCTCGCAACCTGCTCAAAGTCTGACGAATCCGATCGAGCAGATTGTACAGCGAGTCGTTCAATTAAACGATCAACTGACAACACTTAGACAACGTCAAACTGATGAAACCACGAATCAAACTGAGCTAAGATCACAGCTTTCTCAACTGCAACAACAACTTACAGCATTTCAGCAGAGTCAAACCGCGATCGCGACGAATCAAACCGAATTGCAGACGCAATTCTCTCAACTAAACGCACAGCTCAGTTTGGTTCAGGAACGGCAACATCAAGCAGCGAGTCAGGCAGAGCTAGAAGCGCAAATCTCTCAAATACGAGAACGGCTGTCTCAAGAAATTCAGGCAGTTCGTCAAAACACTTCAACAACTCCTACTCTTGATGGGTTGGAAGCGCTGCAACAGGCGCTCCTCAGATTTGAAGAACAAATCGCTCAACTTCAAAAACGGCTGGCTGCGGTTGAGTCGCTTCAATCGGATGAATTGACTGAACTTGACATTGAGAATCGGTTGCCTGCCATTGCTCCGCAGGTTTCCGAAGAAATCGAACCACTGCAGATTTTAAGAGAGCCAGAAATTACAGATTTAACAACGGACTTAGAAGCCGAAATTAAGCCTCAAGTTCCTGATGTTCCTAACGAGGAGGAACCAGATAATTTACAGGTTTTGGCGCTGAATCTGGGAATCGATTTTGGCACCAGTTTCACGAAAGTTTGTTTTCGAGATATGGTCAACGATCGATCGGAGATCGTCACGTTTACCGATGACCTTACTCATCTAAAAGAAGCTTTGCTGCCCACGAAGATCGGAATTCTATCCGATGGCACGTTGATCACTGGTTTAACTGCTTCTGAATGGCAGCGCCATGAAGACCAAGTGCAGACCACGGTGGAATTCATCAAGATGCGCTTGGCGGAGTTTGATCTTCCCCAAGGTGCGGGAAGCTGGCAGCTTGAAACCTTACCTGGAGTAAGTGACGCTAAAACCGTTGAGAATCTTTGTGCTTACTATTTAAGTCGTGTCATTACTCGCGCTCAAGCTTGGATTCGTCTCAACAAACCAGAATTAATTATTAATCAGAAAATTGATTGGTCTGCTAATGTTGGCGTTCCTGTTGAATATTGCGATTCTAAAGCGATTGTGCGGTTTGAGAAAGCCCTTTCTCTCGGATGGTTGTTGAGCAATGAGCCTTTAACTGAGCCGATGACGATGCAAACCTTGCACGATCGCCTCGAAATACTTAGAGAAACCCTGAAAGAAACAACAACCGATTGCCGCGCAGTCCCAGAAATTGCGGCTGAAGTGTGGGCACTGATTAACTCCCGTGAAGTCGATGAAGGATTTTATGTTCTCTTTGATGTTGGAGACGGAACGCTAGACGGTAGTTCTTTCCGCTACTGGAACGATGAAGGTGAGAAGAAAGTTGATTTCTTCTCTGGCAAGGTTAACCCTTTGGGAGTGACTGCATTTTCTCAACGGCTGGCACAGGAGCTAGGGATTGCAGAACTTGATGTCAAAGATACGGTATGCGGCAACTCGACCCGCTATTCCGATCACTTTCAAACCAGCACGGCTCGCAAAGAAATTCAGCGGTTAGTTGCCAAAGTGATTCGAGACGGGAGTTCAAGATATGGTGAGCATGGTTTTAGATTGGTGCACGGTTCCAAGACAACCCTCGATATTTTGATTGGTGGAGGTGGCGGACAAACCTTGTTTTATGAGCGAGCAATCAAGTCCACACACCAAGATTTTCAACACGCGCAATCCGGTATTCCAGAATATAAAGTGGGATCACTTCCCATGCCCAAGGATCTAGAAACCAATGGTGTTGAGCACCACGAGTTCCATCGATTTGCCGTGGCTTACGGATTGTCCATTCCAGAGGGCGAGCAGCCAGAAATCCGACTTCCTAGCACGATGGAACAGACCAAACCAGCCCTTTCCAAGACAGAAGACCCAATGGGTAGACCTCCTAGATACGAAGATATGAGAGGTGCGTAACGTGAGCGACACCATTTGGAATCCCGCGATCGCAGGGCAAGAAGTGCGAGTCAAAGCCAATCCAGCACATCGGGGCATCACGACCGGAAGAACGCGTGCCTCTGGAACACGGCTATTAGTGCAAGTCCAGTTTTCACCGAATGAGAAGTCCTATAAACCCTACAACCTCCTGGAACTTTGCGGAGAACCAGAAGGACTGTTTAACTTGTTAGAACAGGGAAAATTTAGTGGAGCCGATGACCTGCGAAGAATTCTCACATTCGAGAAACTGAAGGGGCAATTAACCAACATTTTCTACAGCATGGAGTCGAGCAAAACTGACTTCTATCCGCATCAATTTAAACCTGTGCTGAAGTTTTTAGAGTCTCCGGTCGGGCGTTTGTTGGTTGCCGATGAAGTTGGATTGGGTAAAACGATCGAGGCAATGTATGTCTGGAAAGAACTGCAAGCTAGAGCCGATGCCCGTCGTCTACTCATCATCTGTCCGGCGATTTTGAGAGAAAAATGGCAAGATGATTTGCAACAACGATTTAACATAGTTTCCAAACTGACGAGTGCTCAAGAGCTTTTACAAGAAGTCAAACACGTCTTGCACAGTCAATACCAGCATCCCTTTGTGTGCATCGCCAGTTTAGAAGGCATTCGTCCGAGTGCCAATTGGGAAGACGAAATCAATTCGGGAGCAAGAGCGGAACTTGCGAGATTATTAGATCACAATCCAGTCGTCGATGAAGTGGGTTTGTTTGACTTAGTGATCATTGACGAAGCGCATTATCTGCGGAACCCATCTACGGCGACTCATCGCATGGGGCAGTTAGTGAGAGATGCGGCTCGTCATTTGCTGCTGCTGACAGCAACGCCTATTCAAACTCAAAGCTCGAATTTATACCAACTGCTGAAAATTATTAGTCCAGAAGACTTTTTTGACGAAACCATCTTTCATCAAATGCAGGAGGCAAACACCCCGTTAATTCATGCGTTGCGATCGTTGTGGAATCATCCCCCCGACTTCTCAACAGCAAAACGTAACCTCGATCGTGCCCTTCAATCCGACTACTTTCGAGAAAACTCTGTGCTACAGCATATTCAACAAATGTTGGAAACACCAGAGACGATCGACGCAGAAACCCAAGTTAGACTGGGTTACAAGCTAGAAAGCGCATCACTGGTGAGCCAATACCTCAGCCGCAGCCGCAAACGCGATGTGATTCCCAATCGAGTGAAACGTGACCCACAGACATTAACTGTTCCTTTCTGTGCCTTAGAGAAACAGATCTACGAGTCTGTCACTCAAACGATTCGTAAACAGAGCAAAGGTAAGCAAGGGGTGCCGCTCTTTCGATTGATTGCGCGTCAGCGACAAATGGCAAGCTGTCTTGTCGCTGCGCTGCAGTCTTGGTCAGAGCAGGGCATTCTCGATGAGATGCAAGAGGATGAGTTGTTTTGGGAGGATTTGGGCATATCAGCAGAGATTCAGTCTGAGATGCAAGAGTTCCCTGATCCTATCTTGCAATTAGAGGACATTGACTACAAGCAGCTCGAAGCCCAAGACACCAAGTATCACACCCTAGTTGAGTTTTTACGGCACGAACTCAAGAAAAATCCAAATGAAAAGTTTGTACTGTTCGCTTACTTTCGTGGCACACTCCACTATCTACAACGCCGTTTACAAGCTGATGGCATTCAGACTAGTTTGATTTTGGGTGGAATGGGCGATCGTAAATGGGAGTTAATTCAGCAATTTGAACAAGGCAAAGCATCCATTCTTCTATCGTCAGAAGTGGGCAGCGAGGGGATTGACCTGCAATTTTGTCGTTTTTTGATCAACTACGACCTGCCCTGGAACCCCATGCGCGTCGAACAACGAATTGGACGGCTCGATCGCTTAGGACAAAAAGCTGAGCGCATCTCGATTATCAATTTCAGTTTGGTCGATACCATTGAAGAACGCATTCTCGATCGCTTGTATCAACGCATCAATGTGTTTCAGGAAAGCATTGGCGATTTAGAAAACATTCTCGGAGACGCGACCGAAAAACTTCTCGTCACCCTCTTTGAACCCGAACTTACCGACGCCGAACGCCTCCAACGCGCTGACGAAACTGCAAGTGCACTTCTCAAACAAGGCGTTGAACAAGAGCGACTCGAACAAGAAGCCATCAACTTAATGGCGTTCTCTGATCAAATTCTCAACTCCGTGACTAAAAGCCGCGACCAAGGCAGGTGGGTCACGTCAGAAGAACTATACTCCTTTGTTGAAGACTATTTTGCCCGTTATTATTTGGGAACCACCATCAAACCTATCCCTCATCAAGAAGCGGTCTTTGAGATTAGGCTGACCGAAGATGCCAAACTTGATTTAGAACAGTTTCTCAAACAACATCGACTTGCAACACCAACCCGCTTACATCGCTCGTCCGCTCTGTGTCTATTTGATCCTCGCGAAGCAACTAGCAAAGCAGACAAAGGGAAACCGATCGAGTTGCTTGACCCCACTCACCCGCTCATTCAGTGGATCAGACACAGGTACGAAACTGATGCTCACAAACTCCATCCCATTGCAGCAATTGAGTGTAGGCAGGCAGACCTTGGGGCCGCTCCAGGACACTATGTGTACGTGATTCAGCGTTGGTTATTTCAAGGGTTGCGCTCTGAGAGCCGTCTTGCTTACAAAGTCGCTCACTGCTCGAATGAACAATTATTGTCAGATGAGCAATCAGAACGCTTTGTTTATCGAGTCGCCCGCCAGGGTAAAGCAAAACTCAATGCCGCCAATTTATTGGAGGACATAGATCAAATTCTGGCACTTTGCAGCGATTGTGATGCTGCTTTAGAAGAGGCTTTTGAACAAGCATCGAAGGAATTTGATGCCGAGAATAACAATCGTTGCAGCGTTCAAGAACGCAGTGCCGAAAACTATGCCGATCGCCGCCGCCAACAACTCGAAGACCGCATCCAGCAGTTTCAGCAATCAGGCAGGCTCCGAATGCTGCCTGCAACAGAAGGATTGCTCAAAAAGGTCAATCGAGAATTAGAAACAAAGAAGCGGGAGATCGCTGATCGCCGCAATACAGAACTCAAACTCATTCAACTTGCTGCAGGTGTTATTTTCGTCCAATGACACAATAAGGCCCTAAAGTAGGTTGTGTCGCAAAAATGGTAGGGTGAGGAAGCTTAATTTCCTCTGACCCTAATCTAAATGACGTTCCAATCTCTGTTTAAGTGGAGACACGTCTTGCCCGACATCATCATGCTAAATGTGCGGTGGTATTGTCGCTACCCGTTGAGCTACCGGGACCTAGAGGAGATGATGGCGGAGCGAGGGGTAGAAGTGGCGTCCTACGGAGCTTCGCGAAGCGAACTCATTCCACGATTCACCGATGGGTGTTGAGCTACGCCCCAGAACTAGACAAACGAGTTCGTTCTTATCTGAACCCGACGAACGATTCGTGGCGAGTCGAGGAGACGTACATCCAAGTCAAAGGAGTCTGGAAATATCTTGATAGTGCTGTAGACTCAGCAGGCAACACGTTGGACTTTTACGCCCAGTGCAAAGCGGGACGGGAAGGCAGCGGCGCGGTTTTCTCGCAACGTGCTGAAGGCAAAACACACTGGAGCACCACGGATGATTACAGTCGATAAAAATGCTGTCTATCGGGTGGCAGTCGAAGCCTTGAAACGAGATGAAACCCTAGCAGCAGAGACCGAATTACGGCAGAGTAAGTACATGAACAACATGATTGAGCAGGATCATCGAAACATCAAGCGAATCGTGAAACCAATGATGGGCTTCCAGTCGTTTAACAGCGCCAGAAGAACCTCCAGTGGGATTGAAGCGATGAATATGATTAGAAAAGGACAAGTGAAAGGGATTGAACAAGGGGATTGTGTTCCTCAAGCCAAGTTTATTGAAGCAATTTTGGAGTTGTTGCTTAAGGGAATGCAGACGACACAGATAGTTTGCTCTTAAGAAGTTTTTGCGACATAACCTAAATTTGCGATACAGCCAATACAATAGAAAAAACCGATGAAATAACGAATACAAGAGAATAACAATGATAAGTTGATTCTGAAGAATAGAATAAAGTATTCGTTCTGGAATCAAGCTGGGATTTTTCGCTCAATTTTCAAGAGCCAGAGATGTACGTTGAGCAAGTTCTAAAGACCTACTTGACCCCGTCATCCTCAGAGGCGGTGTTAGGCAGCGATCGCCATTAGCTGACTACTCAATGACAGCGACATTGGCTGAACAGGCTTCCTAAGCACTCGTTGCGTATCTCGTGGGCATAAGCAGATGAGGCGATTCTATTGGAAGTCGTGAAACTGACATAAGTGCTTATCAAAAGGTGCAGTCAAGGTGCAGTTAAGTTTGCCCATCTGCTCTTGTAGGAGCGTATCTAGATGTGTAATATGAGGCAGCCACAATCTGAAACATTGGTGCTGATGATGACTACAAATCGCGAAACCGATAGTGTTCAAGCAACTCTACAAGGCATCAGACTTGTCCGTGACAGTGTTCGCGACAGAATTTGGCAAGAGCGGCAGCAACGGAGAGAAGAAAATTGGGAACAGACCTACACGAGAGAAGATTTGGCAATCCAGGCGGGGATAGGCATCGACACCTTGAAGAGGTTACTGAGAGGTATCAGGGTGAGAAGAACTTCTGCTGACGCGATCGCTCGATTTCTTGGGTTGGAACTAGCCGACATCATTGAATCCAGGCGAAGTCAGCGACCTTCAGACTTTTACGTTAAACGCTCACCGCTTGAATCTAAATGTTATGAGATGATCTCTTCGGAACCAGGCGCTTTGGTTCGGGTCAAAGCACCCCATCGAGCCGGCAAAACCTGGTTTGTCGAACAACTGTTGCACCAGGTGAAAGAGAAACAAGACCAGTATCAGTCTGTGACCTTGAGCTTCTGTGATGCCGATCATGCCGTTCTTACAGACTTACAGACATTCTTGAGGTGGTTTTGTATTAGTGTTGGCAATAGCTTAGAATTGCCCAACCAACTGGACGAAAGATGGCAGGATGATCTAGGTAACAATAGCAACTGCACGAATTATTTCCAGACTTATCTATTGGCAGGCATCAATATGCCTCTAGTCCTTGTTTTAGATGATGTTGACCTAGTTTTTGAAGAGCGCGAAGTTGCGGATGACTTCTGTAAACTTCTCAGGGGTTGGTATGACGGAGCAAGGAGAGTTCGTGGTGATACTTGGCGTAATCTCCGCTTGGTAATCGTACACTCTACAAATATCTATGGTGCGCTTGACATTAATTACTCGCCACTAGCAAATGTTGGAGAAGAATTTTCTTTGCGAAATTTTTATCTGAAGGAGGTGCAACAATTAGTTCAGCAGTATAACTTGCACTGGCAGGCGGAGCAGGTTGAACAAGTCATGGCTTTAATTGGAGGAAATCCTTACCTGATTCATGCAGCGCTCGACTACCTGACGTTGCACCCAGAGACGACGTTAGAGCAATTTTTGCAAAGTGCAGCCACAGAAGTAGGTCCTTACCATAATTACTTAGGAGAGCTTTTGAGTACGCTTCGGCAGAATTCAAATTTAGCCGTTGCTTTCAAGGATATCGTGAACTCAGCGACTCCCATCCGAGTTGAACCCGCCTATGTTTTTCAGCTATACAGTATGGGATTGGTCGAAGTAGAGGAAAGAGGTGAAGTGCCGTCTTGTGAGTTATACCGCCAGTATTTTCGAGATCGTCTATAGGATTAACTTTTGCACTCTCTCAAATCACCAGAGGTATGACTCATCACCCTACTTATCACTATGTTGTCGGTGGAACCCTGTTTTCTGATGCTAGCAGTTATGTCACGCGACAAGCAGATCACGATCTGTATAAAGCACTAACGGCTGGCGAGTTTTGCTACGTGTTCAACTCTCGACAAACCGGGAAATCTAGTTTGCGAGTGCGAATGGAAAGCCGACTAGAAGCAATCGGAACTTTTTGTGGGGTGCTTGATTTTTCAGTTCGTAACACCAAGGATCAACCGGAACAGTGGTATGCAGATACGTTCGATGAACTCGTAAAACAGTTCGATCTGGGGATTAGTCTAGCTTGGTGGACTGAACGCAAAGCGCTTTCTCCAGTTAGACGACTAAGCAATTTCATTGAAGAGGTATTATTGCCAGTCGTACCTGGGAGGATTGTCTTATTCATTGATGAAATTGATAGTGTTCTGAGTTTACAGTTTCGAGTTGATGATTTTTTTGCATTGATTCGAGCTTGTTATAATCGCCGTGCAGATCAGCCAGAGTATGATCGACTCACCTTTGTCTTGCTGGGGGTCGCAACTCCTTCGGATTTGATCCAAGACAAGAAATCCACTCCCTTTAACATTGGTCAAGCGATTCAACTTACGGGGTTCGGGCTTGAAGAAGCCAAACCTTTAGCAAGGGGGTTAATTGGTCAAGTTGCTGATCCTGAAGCAGTCTTGAAGCAGGTGTTGAGGTGGACGAGTGGACAGCCTTTTCTAACCCAAAGGCTTTGTGCGCTGATCCAGGCGAGTCAACAATTTATTCCAACAGGTGAGGAGGCGGAGTGGGTTGAGAAGCTTGTGCGATCGCGGATGATTCAAAACTGGAAATTTCACGATGAAAAAGGTCATTTCAGCCATATCCGCGATCGCCTTTTGGTCAACGATCAGCAAGCCTGTTTCCTGCTCGGATTGTATCAGCAAATTCAACGCAATCAGGCCGTTGCTGCTGATCACAGTGCAGAGCAATTGAAATTGTGTCTGTCTGGATTAGTAGTAGAGCAACACCATCAGCTAAGAATCCAGAACCGGATTTATGGCGAGGTTTTCAACTCAACTTGGGTCGCTGAAGAGCTAGCTAAAAAGCGCCGTCTCTATGGTGATGCTTTGGGAAACTGGTTCGCCTCTGGTTGTCAGGATGATTCATGGCTTTTAAATGAATCGACCTTCCAAGAAGCAATGGAATGGGCAAAAGACAAACATCTCAGCAATGAGGATCAACGGTTTTTGGCTGCCAGCGCTAACAAACTGAATCGGCGAAAGATCCAGCGGTTAACTCGGCAATTAACTCGACGGTTCATTTACCTTGCGCTGCTGATCGTTCTGGTACTTAGCCTGGGGTTTGTTGGGAGCAGATTGCAGGAGGCAAAACAACAAACTGAGCGATTGCAAGCCGATCAGCTAGTGAACGAAGCTCAAGTGTCTAGTCATCCCCGCATTAGTGTATTACTGTCGCTGGAAGCAATGCAGAAATTCCAAAACCAAGGACGTTTCTCCCCAGAGGCAATGCAGGTTCTGTATCATCGATTAGATGTTCTGCCCCGTCTGCTCAAAACCGTGGAACATCCTGATGATGTGAAAACAATTGCCTTTAACCGCACCGGGGAACAACTGGTGTCTACTAGTCTGGATGGTATAGCAAAGGTATGGGATGTATCAACTAGCAAAGAAATTAGCCATCTAAATAATATTGGTAAAGCGAATGCTGTTGCTTTCAGTTCTGATAATGACGCGAAATTGATCGCGTTTACCCCGCAGGGGGAACCGCTTCGTAACGCGAGCAATGACAGCATTGAAATACGAGAAACTAGAAGCTGGAAATTGATTAGACGCTTAAAGCTCCCGCTCTATGTCAATGCGATCGCATTAAGTCCTGATAGTAAGTTCATTGCTGCTGCGACTGTCGATACCGTTAGTCTAAATAAAACGGGTGAAGATCAGATTACAGCTAAGATTTGGGAGATAACAAGCGGCAGACTAATCTCATCTCTAAACCGAGGCAATAGCGTGAACGCTTTGAGCTTCAGTCCCGATGGAGAGTCGATTGTGACAGCAAGTGCTGATGGGACTGCTCAAGTTTGGAATACAGCAAGCGGACAACCTGTAGGACAATTGCTGAATAAGCATAAAGGTGCGATTCTCGATGTTGCATTCAGTCCTGATGGAGAGTATGTGGCAACTGCTAGCTTGGATAAGACAGCAGCCGTGTGGAAAGTTGGAGGCGATCGTCCACTCATAACATTAGGGCATGAGCAGGCGGTAACGGCTGTATCGCTGAGCCATAACAGCAAATGGATTGTTACTGCAAGTACGGACAAGATGGTGAGAGTCTGGGACATCGCGAGTGGCAAACCGATCGCTTACATTCCTCATAAAGACTTTGTGAGTGCTGTCGCCTTCAATCCAAGTTTAGAAAACGAGACACTGATTGCCACTGCGAGCTTGGATAATAAAGCCCGCTTGTGGAAAATCAAGGATAATGCAACGCTGATTCGCCTAGAACACAATAGCCCTGTGACCGCTGTGACATTTAATCCCCAAGGCGATCGGATTGTCACTGCAAGTTTAGATGAATCCAAGGAGGAGCGCATCTTGAGAGTTTGTGAAGCAACGAATGGTCAGAAACTAGAATGTAAAGAGGCTGAAACTGAAATTAGTGCAAAGCGCAACTCCGAAGGAATCGCAATCAGCCCAGATGGACGCTTTAGAGTGATCGCGAGTTCTGATTTCTCTAATAAAAACATGACAGTACAGTTCTGGAAAACTAACAGTGGGGACACTGCTACTGTGGATATAAACCAGAACAAAAGTGTGAATAAGTTTATTATTACCTTGAGCCAAGATAACAAGTTCTTTGCCACTGCTAGTGATAATGTAGTACAGGTTTGGAGAGTACCCGATGATCATCAGTTTACCCGTAATCCCAAAGCTTTGCTGGAGGCTAGTCGTCAAGTTCAGCAGTTTTCCTGGGAGAGTTCTAGTTCTGTTGAAGCGATCGCGTTGAGTCCTGATGGCTCACAACTGGTAGTAGCGGGAGCTGATAATACAGCGACATTATGGGATGTGGCACCAAAACGACCCTTAGAACAAAAGCGACCCTTAGAACAGTGGAATCATGATAATAAAATCAATGCAGTGACTTTTAGTTCACAGGGTAACTTCATTGCGACGGCGAGTGATGATAATAAGGCAAAAGTATTTCAGAAAAACGGGCAACAATGTGCGACGCTGCAACATGAGGGGGGTGTTGTTGCGATCGCGTTCAGCCATAATGAAAAATATCTAGCGACAGGAAGCTCAGATAGTAAGGGACGTGTCTGGAATGTAGAGCGTTGTGAGGAAGAGAAAGGGAAAGGTATACCATTGAACCACGAAGGAAAAGTCAATGCTATTACCTTTAGTTCTAATGATGAGTTCCTTGCCACAGCAAGTGATGACCGAACAGCAAGGGTATGGGAGAGATCTAGTGGTCAGGAAGTTGCGCGCTTAGACCATGCAAAGCAGGTAAAGGCCGTCGCCTTCAAGCCTCAAGATGATCAACAGATTGCAACAGCTAGTGATGACACAACAGCAAAGGTATGGTTCTGGCAATTAGAAGATTTGCGTTCTAAAGCGTGTGAACACATCACGGATAACCTTACACAGAAGGAGTGGGAGCGCTACATGAGCAATGAGAACTATCGAAAGAGCTGTCCTTGATTGATAGATGTTTGCTAACGATCATTAGAACAATCCACCCGATTCGGTTTGCCATTGGTATTCGGTTTGCCATCGATCGGATTGAGCAAACGCCTAGTATCTTCAGCCGCCTTTCGCATTTGCTCTCCAATATCTAGCTTCTTTTGAGTCAGAGTAGTATGGAGATATTTTTGTAAGATGCAAGTTGCTTCGGCATATTGAGGAATAGCAGGACGGAGCACGACCGGGTGAGGCTTCTGATTTTCGAAGAAGTCTAGAATTGCTGGATAGTGACTGTAGCGTTTGACGAGTTCTGAGTCCTTA